>NZ_JBHUFV010000083.1:0-188131 GCF_042681425.1 Nonomuraea mangrovi
CCATCGGCCCACCGGTGTGCGAACTCGACGGACCGATACCGATCTTGAAGAGATCGAAGACGCCGATGCTCATCGCAGGTACTCCGTCGCGGCGTCGAGCAGCCATTCGGACAGGTAGGCCGCGAAGGAGGAGCGGACGAGCACGAGGTAGCCGTCCTCCCGCGGGAGCAGCACGACCTGCGTCCTGGCCAGCGTGGTCTGCGCGCAGCCGCCCGGGCCGAAGACGCTCGGGTGCAGGTCGATCGCGCATCCGTGGGACAGCAGGTCGCGTGCCTTCGGCCCGGCGACCAGCAGCGTGGTGCGCTGGGCCGACACGTCGACCACCGAGCCCTGGCCGCCGTCCACGGCCTTGCGCAGCAGCTCGGACCTGAACCCCTCGGAGCCGATCACCAGCCACTCGTCGGGGCCGAGCCAGGCCACGGTCAGGTCACCGGCGCGCGCGGCGGTGCAGGGCTCGGTGGGAAGCGGGACGCCGAGGGCGGCACCCACCTCCTCCGCGGCCTGGCTCGCCGGGTCGACGCGCACGTTGACGTGGGCGAGAAACGGGATCTCCGCCAGCTTGAGCGCCCCGCTCGCCGAGGCGGCCTCGAACCGGCCGGCGAAGGCGGCAGCGGGACTCCTGCGTTCAGCCATCGCGGCGCGCTCCTTCCGGGTCGTACAGGACGTGCGAGGTGACGGTGACGGGCACGAGCCGCCCGCCGATCGGTGCGTAGAGACGCTCGCCGGTACGGCCGTGCCCGCCGCGGACCAGCGCCAGCGCGAACGTGCGGCCGAGGGCGGCGCTGCGGTAGCTGGAGGTCACGTGACCGAGCATGGGGACGGGCGGCGCGGGCAGCTCGGCCTGCGCGACCAGGTGCGCGCCCTCGGGGAGCAGGAAGCCCGGATCGTCCGGCAGCAGGCCGACGAGCTGCTTGCGATCCGTTCTCGAGGTGTCGGCCCGCGCGAAGGAGCGCTTGCCGACGAAGTCGGGCTTCTTCTTGGACACCACCCACGACATGCCCAGGTCCTGCGGGGTGACCGTGCCGTCGGTGTCCTGGCCGACGATCGGGTAGCCCTTCTCGGCGCGCAGCACGTGCATGGTCTCGGTCCCGTACGGCGTGACGAGCCCGGTGTCCATGATCGCGGTCCACAGGCGCAGGCCGTCCCACGAGGTCACGTTGATCTCGTAGGCCAGTTCGCCGGAGAAGCTGATCCTGCACACCCGCGCGGGGATGCCGGCGACCTCGGCCTCCCTCCAGGTCATGAAGGGGAAGTCCTCGACGCCCACGGCGAGCTCGGGGGCGAGCCCCGCGAGCACCTCGCGCGACCTCGGCCCGACCAGCGCGACCGTGGCCCACTGCTCGGTGACCGAGGTGAAGTGCACCCGCAGCGAGGGCCACTCCGTCTGCAGCCACTCCTCCATCCAGTCGAGCACGGCCGCCGCGTTGCCGGTCGTCGTGGTGACCAGGAAGTGCTCCTCGGCCAGCCTGATGACGGTGCCGTCGTCGAAGACCATGCCGTCGGGCTTGCACATAACGCCGTAGCGGACGGCGCCGACCGCCAGCGAGCTCATCAGGTTGGTGTAGAGCCGGTCGAGGAACTCGCCCGCGTCGGGGCCGATCACGTCGATCTTGCCGAGTGTCGAGGCGTCCATGGCCGCGACGCCTTCGCGGGCGGCGGCGCACTCGCGCAGGACGGCGGCCTCCAGGTCCTCGCCCTCGCGGGGGTAGTACCACGGGCGCTTCCACTGCCCGACGTTCTCGAACAGCGCGCCGTTGGCGACGTGCCACTCGTGCAGCGCGGTCACCCTGACCGGGTCGTGCAGAGTCCCGCGGTCCCTGCCTGCGAGGGCGGCGAAGCTCACCGGCGCGTACGGCGCGCGGAAGGTGGTGCTGCCCAGCTCGCCCACGGAGGCGCCGAGCGCGTGGGCCACGACCGCCGTGGTGAGCAGCCCCGACGTCTTGCCCTGGTCGTGGGCGGTGCCCGCTGTCGTGTAGCGCTTGATGTGCTCGACGGAACGCAGTCCCGCCCCCGTCGCCCTCAGCACGTCGGCCGCGGTCACGTCCCTCTGGAGGTCGACGAAGTGGGAGGTGTAGTCGGAGGCCGGCACCAGCCAGAACGCCGGCCCCGCGGACGTCGGCGTCTCCGCCGTGGCCCGCGGCGCGGCCGCCCGCTCCACCGCCCTGCCGAGCACCGCCTCCAGCGCGCGGTAGCCGGCGGCGGCGCCGTCGGCCAGGCAGCCGGTCAGCGTGAAGACGCCCTTGGCCGCGCCCGCCGCCTCGACGGCCTGGCGCGGCTCGCTCGGCACGATCGTGCCGAGCGCGTCGTCGTAGCGGAGCGTCCCGCCCGACTGGCTGAACAGGTGCACGACCGGGTTCCAGCCGCCGGACACGAGCAGCAGGTCGGCGGCGAGTTCCCGTTCTCCCACCGCGGAGTCGGCCTCGGGCCGGTGCCGTCCGACCAGCACGGCGGAGACCTGGCCGTCGCCCTGGGCCGCGGTCACCACGTGGCCGGCCAGCACCTCGATGCCGCGCTCGCGCGCCCCCGCCGCCCATGCCGCTCCGGGCGAGGGCCTGACGTCGACGATGGCGGCGATCTCGACGCCCGCGTCCGCCAGGTCGAAGGCGGCGGCGTAGGCGCCGTCGTTGGCGGTGAAGACCACGGCGCGGCGGCCGGGGAGCACGCCGAACCTGTTCACGTACGCGCGGGCCGATCCGGCCAGCATCACGCCCGGCAGGTCGTTGCCCGCGAAGGCGATGGACCGCTCGTGGGCGCCGGTGGCCAGCACGACGCGCTTGGCGCGGATCCGCCAGACGCGTTCGCGGGCGACGTCAGCGGGAGCGGAGGCGCCCAGATGGTTGGTGCGCCGCTCGACGGCGACGACGTAGTTGTCGTCGTAGTAGCCGATCGCGGTGGTCCTGCGCAGGACCCTGACCTCGGGAAGCCCGTCGAGCAGGTCCGCCGTCGCGCCTGCCCACCCGGCGCCGGGGCGCACCTCCTGCGAGCCCAGCACGTCGTCCGCCTCGGGCTCGGTCACCGATTCGAGGGTGCCGAGCAGGCTGCCGCCCGGTTCGGGACGCTCGTCGACGACGATCACCCGCGCGCCGGTGCTCGACGCCGCCCGCGCCGCGGCCAGGCCCGCAGGGCCCGCCCCGACGACCAGGACGTCGCAGTGCGCGTGGACGGCGTCGTACCGGGCGGGGTCCGGCTCGGTGGCGAGCCTGCCCTGTCCTGGCAGGCTCGCGGCCACCAGACCCTCGTACAGCTCGACGGTGGTGGCGGGCAGCATCGGCTCGGGGAAGGGCGCCTCGATCTGCACGACCGCGCTCGGCTCCTCGCCGCCCGCGGAGACGACGCCGCGCGGGCGGCCGAGCTTGACGCTCGTCGCGACCTGGCGCACGCCGTTGGCCAGCAGCGCCGAGGCGAGCGTGTCGCCGGGGTGGCCGGTGTACTCGCGGCCGTCGAAGGTGAAACGCAGCGTGGTGTCGCGGTCGATCCGCCCGCCGTTCTCGCGCCTCATGAGGCCACCTCACCCACCCGGTAGACGGTGTGGATCTCGTTGGTCATGGTGTCGCGCACGGCGTTGAACCAGCGGCGGCAGCCCGCCGAGTGGCTCCAGCGCTCGGCGAAGCGACCCTTGGGGTTGTCCCTGAAGAACAGGTAGCGGGCCCACTCCTCGTCGGACAGCGCCGACGGGTTGTCCGGGTAGGCGACGTGCGCCTGCCCGCCGTAATGGAACTCGGCCTCATCGCGTGGGCCGCACCATGGGCATGGGATCAGCAGCATCGTGTGGTCCTCAGTGCGCGACCGCGGCGGCGCCGTGCTCGTCGACGAGCGCCCCGGTGGTGAATCGGTCAAGGGAGAAGGGGGCGTTGAGCGGGTGCGGCTCGTCGTTGGCCACCGTGTGGGCCATGCACCAGCCCACGCCGGGAGTGGCCTTGAAGCCTCCGGTGCCCCACCCGCAGTTGAGGTACAGGCCGTCGACGGGGGTCAGCCCGACGATCGGCGAGGCGTCGGGCGAGACGTCGACCACCCCTCCCCAGGTCCGCAGGACGTGCGCCCTGGCGAAGACGGGGAACAGCTCGAGGGCCGCGGCCATCTGCCGTTCGATGATGTGGAAGGCGCCGCGCTGGCGGTAGGAGTTGGCCGCGTCGATGCCCGCGCCCATGACCAGCTCGCCCTTGTGCGCCTGGCTGACGTACACGTGCACGGCGTTGGACATGACGACCGTCGGGTGCACCGGCTCCAGCAGCTCGGACACCAGCGCCTGCAGGGGATGGCTCTGGATCGGCAGGTCGATGCCCGCGGTGGCGGCCACGACCGAGGTGTGCCCCGCCGCGCAGAGCGCGACCTTGCCCGCGGCGATCGTCCCCCGCGTGGTCTCCACGCCGGTCACCCTGCCGCCGCTCACCTGCAGCCCCGTGACCTCGCAGTGCTCGATGAAGTCGACGCCGAGCGCCGAGGCCGCCCTGGCCAGGCCCCACGCGACGTGGTCGTGCTTGGCGATGCCCGCCCTGGGCTGGAAGGTGGCGCCCAGCACCGGATAGCGCACGTCGGGCGAGATGTTGACGATCGGGCAGACCTCCTTCACCTGCTGGGGGTCGAGCCATTCGGCGTCGACGCCGTTGAGGTTGTTGGCGTGCACCCGCCGTACGCTGTCGCGGACGTCCTGCAGGCTGTGGGCGAGGTTGAGGACGCCGCGCTGGCTGAACAGCAGCGGGTAGTCGAGCTCCTCCTCCAGCCCCTCCCACAGTTTGAGCGCGTGCTCGTAGATCCCCGCGCTCTCGTCCCACAGGTAGTTGGACCTGATGATGGTGGTGTTGCGCGCCATGTTGCCGCCGGCCAGCCAGCCGCGCTCCAGCACCGCCACGTTGGTGATGCCGTGGTTCTTGGCCAGGTAGTACGCGGTGGCCAGGCCGTGCCCTCCGCCTCCGACGATCACGACGTCGTAGGACGGCTTCGGGTCGGCGGCGCTCCACAGCCGGTCGGGGTGTTCGGGCAGGTCGGCGCCTGGCGTGCGCGGGCTCATCGGGCCTCTCCGTAGAGGGGGTGCTTGCCGGCCAGGGCCTCGACCCTGCCCCGCAGGAAGGACAGGTCCGCCTGCGGCGCCAGCGCGGCGGCGATGATGTCGGCCACCTCGGTGAAGTCGCCGGCGCCGAAGCCGCGGGTCGCGAGGGCGGGGGTGCCGATGCGCAGCCCCGAGGTGACCATCGGGGGCCTCGGGTCGAACGGCACGGCGTTGCGGTTCACCGTGATGCCGACCTCGTGCAGCCTGTCCTCGGCCTGCTTGCCGTCCAGCTCCGAGTCGCGCAGGTCGACCAGGACGAGGTGGACGTCGGTGCCGCCGGTCAGCACCCGCACGCCGGCCGCGACGGCGTCGGGGGCCAGCAGGCGCTCGGCGAGGATGCGCGAGCCTTCGAGCGTGCGCCGCTGCCTGTCACGGAACGCCTCCTCGGAGGCGATCTTGAAGGCGACGGCCTTGGCCGCGATGACGTGCTCCAGCGGACCGCCCTGCTGCCCGGGGAAGACCGCCGAATTGATCTTCTTGCTGTGTTCCTCGGTGGACAGGATCACCCCGCCCCTGGGGCCGCCCAGCGTCTTGTGCGTCGTGGTGGTGACGACGTGGGCGTGCGGCACGGGAGAGGGGTGCAGGCCTGCGGCGACCAGGCCGGCGAAGTGCGCCATGTCGACCATGAGGTAGGCGCCCACCTCGTCGGCGATCCGGCGGAAGGCCGCGAAGTCCAGCTGACGGGGGTAGGCCGACCAGCCCGCGATGATGAGCCTGGGCCGGTGCTCGCGGGCCAGGCGCTCCACCTCCTCCATGTCCACCAGGTGGTCGCTCTCGCGCACGTGGTAGGCGGCCACCTTGTACAGGCGTCCCGAGAAGTTGATGCGCATGCCGTGCGTGAGGTGACCGCCGTGGGCCAGGTCGAGGCCGAGGATGGTGTCGCCGGGTTCGAGCAGGGCGGCCATCACGGCGGCGTTGGCCTGGGCGCCCGAGTGCGGCTGCACGTTGGCCGCCTCGGCGCCGAACAGCGCCTTCACCCTGTCGATGGCGAGCTGCTCGATCACGTCGACGTGTTCGCAGCCGCCGTAGTAGCGCCTGCCCGGGTAGCCCTCGGCGTACTTGTTGGTGAGGACCGAGCCCTGGGCGGCCATGACGGCGGCGGGCGCGAAGTTCTCCGAGGCGATCATCTCCAGCGTCGAGCGCTGACGCGCGAGCTCGGCGCCGATGGCGGCGTGCACCTCGGGGTCCACCACGTCCAGCGGGGTGTCGATCATCTGGGGTCCTTTCTAACCGCGCAGGCGCTGCATCGCCGGGTCGAACAGGGGCTCCTCGGCGACCACGGCCCCGACCCTGCGGTCGAAGTAGCCGATGTCCACCGTCTGTCCTGGGGTCGCCAGCGAGGCAGGCAGCCACGCGTAGGCGATCCCCTTGCCGATCGTGTAACCATAGGCGGCGCTGGTGACGTAGCCGACGACGTGTTCGCCGTCGTAGACCGGCTCCTTGCCCATGACCACCTCGTCGGTGAGCAGGCAGGTGAGCCTGCGCTTCACCGACTCCTTGCGGGCCAGCAGCGCCTCGCGGCCGACGAAGTCGCCCTTGTCCAGCTTCACGGCGAAGCCGAGGCCCGCCTCGTAGGGGTCGTGCTCGTAGGTCATGTCGGTGCCGAACGAGCGGTACCCCTTCTCCAGTCGCAGGCTGGTGAAGGCGCCTCTGCCGCCGGCGATGACGCCGTGGTCCTGGCCGGCCTCCCACAGCGTGTCCCAGAGCTTGAGCCCCATGTCGCTGGTGGTGTAGATCTCCCAGCCGAGCTCGCCGACGTAGGACAGGCGCAGCATCGTGACGGGCACGTTGCCGATGAAGGCGCGGGTGCCGCGGAAGTAGCGCAGTGCCGTCAGGTCGGTGGTGGTCAGCGGCTGGACCAGGTCGCGGGCCCGTGGCCCCCAGACGCCGACGCAGCAGGTGCCCGCGGTGATGTCGCGGACGTACACGGAGCCGTCGCGGGGGCGGTGCCGGTCGAACCAGTCGAGGTCGAGGTTGCCGTTCGCGCCGACCTGGAACTCCTCGGCGCCGAGGCGGGCGACGGTGACGTCGCTGCGGATGCCGCCGTCGGTGTCGAGCAGGAGGCAGTAGGTCACCGAGCCGACCGACTTGTCGATGTCTCCCGTGGTCAGCGACTGCAGGAAGCGGACGGCTCCAGGGCCGCTGACCTCCAGGCGCTTCAGCGCGGTCATGTCGTACATGGCGACGGACTCGCGGGTGGCCTGGGCCTCGGCGCCGACGATCGGGGACCAGTACTGCGCGGCCCAGTCGCCGGGGGTGGGGATGTCCCTGCCCTTGAGGAGTCCGGCGTTGCCGCCGTACCACTGCGGCCGCTCCCACCCCGAGGCCTCGAGGAAGACCGCGCCGAGCTCCTGCTGGCGCGGGTGGAAGGGGCTGGTGCGCAGCGGGCGCGGCTCCTGCATGGGCTGCAGGGGGTGGATGATGTCGTAGACCTCGACGTAGTTCTGGCAGCCCCTGGCCCGCACGTAGTCGGGCGCGAGCTGGTGCGGCTCGAACCTGTTGACGTCGCACTCGTGCAGGTCGAAGGAGGAGCAGTGGCCGTCGACCAGCCACTCGGCCATCGCCAGGCCGACGCCCGCCGAGTGGGTGACCCAGACGGCCTCGGCCACCCAGAAGCCCTTGACCTCCGGCGACTCGCCCATCAGCGGCAGGTGGTCGGTGGTGAAGGAGAACAGTCCGTTGATGCCCTCCTCGACCTTGGCCGACTGGGTGGAGGGCAGCAGGTCCTGGGTCGCGGACCAGGCGTCGGCGAAGTCGTCGGGGGTGAAGGTGAGCACCGAGGGCATCACCTCGGCTTCGTCGACCGACAGGATGTCGTCGGCGCCGATCGGCATCGGCCGGTGGCCGTAGTAGCCGATGCCCAGCGTGTCGAAGCGCTCGCGGTAGTAGAGGTCGGCGTCCTGGTGCCGCAGGATCGGCCTGGTGGCCTCCTCGGTCTGCCCCGCCAGGTCCGGCACCTGACCCGTCCACGCGAGCTGGTGGGCCACCGGCGTCAGGGGGAGGTTCATGCCGACCATGCGGGCGACCTTCGGCCCCCAGATGCCGGCGCAGCAGACCACGATGTCGGCGGGGATCTCGCCCTGGTCGGTCACGACGGAGGTGACCCTGCCGCCCTCGGTGGTGATGTCGAGGACCTCGTGCCTGGGCAGCACCCGCACCCCGCGCTCGCGCGCCCTGGTGAGCTGGGCGTCGACCGCCTTGACCGCCTTGGCGAGGCCGTCGGCGGGGAGGAACAGGCCGCCGAGGACCTTGGACAGGTCGAGGAGCGAGTGCTTGGCCACGCACTCCTCGGGAGACAGCAGGTGCGCCTCGATCCCCCACGCGACCGCCCAGCCGTGCCTGCGGTGCAGCTCGGCCAGCCGTTCGGGGGTGGTGGCCACTTCGAGCCCGCCCACCTGGAGGAAGCTGTCGAGGGCGACGAACTTCTCGGCCGTGTAGCGGGCCATTTCGGTCATGGTCTTCGACCCGTTTGTCTGGAACACCAGGCCGGGGGCGTGGGAGGAGGAGCCGCCGGTGGCGGGCACGTCTCCCTGATCGACCACGGTGACCTGGGTCCAGCCGCGGGCGGACAACTCGTCGGCGAGGGCCGCGCCGACCACGCCCGCCCCGATGATGACGACGCTCGGGCCCGTCATACCCACCTCCGTTGTTGCGACATATGCAACCAAACGCGTTTACCGCAACAAGCGTCGCTCGCCGCTTTCCGGGTGTCAATAGGTGTTCTGTCTTATTCCGTACGGCTTTGCGGTGACTTAGAACGTTCCAATGACCGCACGACACCAGCCCGATCGCGGGGTCAGGCGATCGGGCTGGTGAGACCGTCAGCTCTGGGGAATCCAGGCCTTGACCTTGTCGGGGTTGTCGGCCACCCACTTGGCGGCCGCGTCCTCGGCCGACATCTTGTCCTCGGAGATGTACTTCGCCACGAGGTTCTGGTCGTCGTTCGTCCAGGTGAAGTTCTTGACCAGCGTGTAGGCCGGGCTGCCGGAGTCGGCGAACTTCTTGCTCACGATCTTGTCCAGCTCGTACGGCGGATAGTCGCACGCCACCTTGGCCGCGTCCGCGTCACACCCCTCCTTGTAGGGGGGCAGGTTGACCTTGACCAGCTTGATCTCCGACAGGAACCACTGCGGCTCGTAGAAGTAGCCGATGATGGGCTTCTGCTGCTTCTCCGACTGGCGGAAGGCGGTGATGAGCGCGGTCTCGCTGCCCGCGTAGACGACCTTGTAGTCGAGCTTGAGGTTCTTCACCAGGGCCGCGTCGTTGGTGACGAACGAGGGGTCGCCGTCCAGGAGCTGTCCCTTGCCCTCCGACTCTGAGGTCTTGAACAGCGGGGCGTACTTGTTGAGGTTGTTCCAGTCGGTGATGTCGGGATACTTCTGAGCCATCCACGGCGCCACGTACCAGCCGATGACACCCTTGTTGCCCGTCGGCCCCGCGGACACGGCGACCTTCTGGTCCTCGATGTACTTCTTCTTCAGGTCGTCGTGGGCCCAGTTCTCCACGATCGCGTCGACCTCGCCGGTGGCGAAGCCCTGCCACGCCACCTCCTCCTTGAGGTCCTTCTTCACCACCTTGCAGCCGAGGTTCTTCTCCGCCACGTGCGCGATGACCGCGGCATTGGCCTCGTAGCCGACCCACGGGTTGACCGCCAGGTTGAACGTGCCACAGCTCTTGCCCTCGCCGCCGGCGGCGGGCTGCTGCGTCTCTCCGACCTTTGCCCCGCCGCACGCGGTGAGCAGGAGACCGGTGCCGGTCACGAGCGCGATCGCCCTGACCCTTCCACTCCTCATCACAGCCACCTGGTCCTCCTGAGTTCTCATGAGCCGGTTTTCCGTTACTTGTGGGTGACACCGCCGTGCGCGGCCATGTCGGCCCGCTGTGTGGCGGCGCGCATGATGCGGTCGAGCACGATGCCGAGCACGACGATCGCGAGCCCCGCCGCCAGCCCCTTGCCGCGGAGCTGGTGCTGGGAGAAGCCCGCGACCACGTCGTAGCCGAGGGCCCCCGCTCCCACCAGGCCGCCGACGACCACCATCGACAGCACGTAGATGAGCCCCTGGCTGGCCGCCAGCGTCACGCCGCTGCGCGCCATCGGGAGCTGGACCTTGGAGATGAGCTGCCACGTGCCCGTGCCGGCCGAGATGGCGGCCTCCACGGTGGTGGGCGAGACTCTTCTGATGCCCTCCGCGACCAGCTTGATCGCGATGGGCGCGGCGAAGACGACGGCCGCGATGATGGCGGTGAACCGCGTCGGGCCGAACAGGCCGAGGATCGGCACCAGATAGACGAAGGCGGGCATGGTCTGGCCGGCGTCGAGCACGGGCCTGAGCACCGTGTCGACCCTGTCGCTGCGGCCCATCCACACGCCCAGGACCACGCCGAGCACCATGACGAGGATCGTCGCGACGAGCGTCGAGGCGAGCGTCACCATGCTGTCCTGCCAGAGGCCGAGCAGCACGAGCACGGCCAGCCCGACGGCTGTCACGAGCGCCGCGCGCACGCTGCCCACCAGCAGCGCGACGGCGACCGCGACGGCCAGCACGAGCCACCACGGCGTCTGCGTCAGCAGCGCCTCGAAGGGGTTGAGCAGCGTGTTGGTGAGCACGTTCTTGAGCGCGTCGGTGTAGACGGCGAGGTTGTCCTGCACCCACACGCTGGCCGCGTCGGCGGCCTGACGCACGTAGGAGCCGAACTCGGCCTGGATGGGGAACTCCGCGGCCCAGACGTAGGTGTAGGACAGGTAGCCGAGCACGGCCACGACGCCGAACGTGCCGGCCAGCTCCAGCCTGCGGCGGCCCGGGGTGCGCAGCCTGCCGGCGCGCCGCTCCGCCTCCACCCTCCTGCTGGCCGCCGAGGTGACCCGGTCCAGCACGACGGCCATGATGACGATGGCCAGGCCCGCGTTGAACGCGGTGCCGACGTCGAGCGTCTGCAGCGCCTTCAGCACCGTCTTGCCCAGGCCCGGCGCGTCGATGAGGGCCGCGATGGTCGCCATGGACAGCGCCGCCATGATGGTCTGGTTGACGCCGACGATGATCGTCTGCTTCGCCATCGGCAGGCGCACGTGGCGGAGCGCCTGCGCGCCCGTGGCGCCCAGCGAGGCGCCCGCCTCCAGCGTGTCGGGCGAGACCTGCCTGATGCCGTGGGAGGTGATGCGGATCGCCGGCGGGATCGCGTAGATCATCGTGGCGACCGTGGCGCTGGCGGGGCCGATGAGGAAGAAGAGCGTCAGCGGCGCCAGGTAGACGAACGTCGGCATCGTCTGCATGAAGTCGAGCACCGGCGTGACCACCCGGTTGAACCGGTCGCTCAGCCCCGCCCACACCCCGAGCGGGATGCCGACGGCCAGCGAGAGCGCCACCGCGGTCAGCGTGAGCGCGAGCGTGTCCATGCTCTCCTGCCACAGCCCCAGCAGGCCGAAGGAGAGGAAGCCCGCGGCGGTGAGCAGCGCCACCCTGCCGTTGCCCCACAGCCAGGCGATGGCCGTGGCCAGCCCGACGACGCCCAGCCAGCCGAGCACGGGAAGGGGACGCCCGAAGGAGGGCTGGCTGATGAGCGCCTGGACGAACGTCACCGACTCGTCGAGGAAGAGTCTGACGTAGTTGATGAAGTACAGGAAGAACGGGTTGCTGTTGCGGCTGTCGTCGATGGCGTCCATGCCCTCGTTGAGCGAGGTGTGCAGGGGCGTCAGCTCGGCGCCGCCGAGCTCGAGCGTGTCCCGGCCGTGGAACAGCGCCCAGCCCAGCACCCATACGGCCAGCACCGCGAGAAGCAGGTATCGGCGTGCCGGCAGCCTGGCGGCCACCACCGCGACGGAGGTCACCGCTCCTCCCCTCCCGCGATCACTTCGAGGATCTCCGCGCTGGTGACCACCCCGAGCAGGTTGTCCCCTTCGACGACGCGCACGGGGCGGTCGGCCGAGAGCACGGCGTGCACCGCGTCGCGGATGACGACGTCGGGGCCGAGCACGGGACCGTCGAGCGACTCGTCCATGAGGGGCTGGCGCATGATCCAGCGCAACGTGAGGACGTGCGAGCGAGGGACGTCGCTGACGAAGTCCCTGACGTAGTCGTCGGCAGGGGCGCCCACCACCTGGTCGGGGGTGCCGACCTGGACGAGCTCGCCGTCGCGCATGATGAGGATCCGGTCGCCGAGCTTCAGCGCCTCGCTGAGGTCGTGGGTGATGAAGATCATCGTCTTGCCGACCTCGTGGTGCAGGCGGATGACCTCGTTCTGCATCTCCCGCCTGATCAGCGGGTCGAGCGCGGAGAACGGCTCGTCGAACAGCAGCACCTCGGGGTCGGCGGCCAGCGCGCGGGCCAGTCCGACGCGCTGCTGCATGCCACCGGACAGCTGGTCGGGGTAGGAGTTCTCGAAGCCGTTGAGGCCGACCAGTCCCACGACCTCGCGGGCGCGGGCGTAGCGGTCCTGCTTGGGCACGCCGCGGATCTCCAGGCCGAAGGCCACGTTGTCCAGGACGCACCGGTGCGGCAGTAGGCCGAAGTGCTGGAAGACCATGGCCATGCGGTGCCTGCGCAGCTCGCGCAGCCGGCGAGCGTCGGCCTTGCGGATGTCCTCGCCGTCCAGCACGACCTCGCCAGCCGTGGGCTCGATGAGCCTGGTCAGGCAGCGCACGAGGGTGGACTTGCCCGAGCCCGACAGGCCCATGACGACGAACACCTCGCCCCGCCGCACCTCGAAGGAGACGTCGCGCACGGCGGCGACGCAGCCGGTCTGCTCCTTGAGTTCCTTGCGGCTGAGCGTGGAACCGACGACTCCGTCGGCCTTGGGACCGAACACCTTCCACAGCCCTCTGACATCGAGGAT
The DNA here is from genome assembly GCF_042681425.1 of Nonomuraea mangrovi. NCBI lineage: Bacteria > Bacillati > Actinomycetota > Actinomycetes > Streptosporangiales > Streptosporangiaceae > Nonomuraea > Nonomuraea mangrovi. Next base: position 12,878 of record NZ_JBHUFV010000083.1, read on the forward strand.
GGGCGGGGCTTCGGTGTGGAGCTGACTACGTTCGGTCAGTGACGACACGGTCATGACCACCTCTTGGTCGTCGGAGCGTCAGTTCGCTGGGAACCACCGCTGGGGGCGCGGGCGGGTGTTCTGCCACACATGCTTGATCTCGCGGTACTCGTCGAGTCCGGTCGGCCCGAGTTCGCGGCCGATGCCTGACTGCTTGAAGCCACCCCATTCGGCCTGCGGCACGTAGGGGTGATAGTCGTTGATCCACACCGTGCCGTGGCGGAGCCGTCCCGCGACCCGTTGCGCCTTGCCGGCGTCCTGGGTCCAGACCGCGCCGGCCAGGCCGTACTCGGTGTCGTTGGCGAGGAGGATCGCCTCCTCCTCGGTGGTGAAGCGCTCGACGGTCAGCACGGGGCCGAAGGATTCCTCCCGCACCACGCGCATGCCCTGCTTGCAGTCGTCGAGCACCGTGGGCGGGAAGAAGAAGCCCTCGCCGTCCAGCCTGCGTCCGCCGCAGCGGAGTGTCGCGCCCTCGGCGAGGCCGGCGGCCACGTACTCCTCCACCTTCGCCAGGTGGGCCGCGGAGATGAGCGGCCCCGCCTGTGCCTCGGCGTCGAAGGGGCCGCCGAGGCGGATGCGCTCCGCCCTCCTGACCACCTCGTCGACGAAGGCGTCGTGCAGGGAGTCCTCGACCAGCAGCCGCGCGCCCGCCGAGCAGACCTGCCCGGAGTGCAGGAACACGGCGGTGAGCGCGAAGTCGACCGCGGTCTCGAAGTCCGCGTCGGCGAAGACGATGTTGGGGTTCTTGCCGCCGAGTTCGAGCGCGACGCGCTTGACCGTGGCCGAGGCCGCCGCCATGATCCGCCGCCCGGTGGCCAGGCCGCCGGTGAACGACACCAGGTCGACGTCGGGATGCTCGGCGAGCGGCGCGCCCGCCTCGGGGCCCGCGCCGAGCACGAGGTTGGCCACACCCTCGGGCAGGCCCGCCTCCTCCAGCGCCCGGACGAGCAGGATCGCCGTGCTCGGCGTGAGCTCGCTCGGCTTCAGCACGAAGGTGTTGCCCGCGGCGAGCGCGGGCGCCACCTTCCAGGTGGTCTGCAGCAGCGGGTAGTTCCACGGCGTGATCAGGCCGCAGACGCCGACGGGCTCGTAGACGACCCTGCTGATCGCGTCGTCGCGGCCGGTGTCGATGACCCGTCCCGCGTCGGTGCCGGCCACGCCGGCGAAGTAGCGCAGGCAGGCGACGGAGTCGTCGACGTCGTACTCGCTCTCGACCAGGCGCTTGCCCGTGTCGCCTGACTCGGCGCGGGCGAAGGCGTCACGGTCGCGCTCCACGAGGTCGGCGACCGCGGACAGCAGGGCGCCCCGCTCCCTGGCGGGAGTGAAGGGCCACGGGCCGCTGTCGAAGGCATGGCGCGCGGCCCTGATGGCGGCCACGGTGTCGGCCGCTGTTGCTTCTGCGACCGTGGTCACGAGGCTGCCGTCGGCGGGCGAAAGGATACTCCGCTGCCCGCCGGCGACCGGCTTGGTCCACGTGCCGCCGATATAGAGATCGGTCATCGGCACACCCCTGATCGTTGCGTATGGCGCAAGGCAATGCTCAGTGAGGAACAGAATTGACCCGCTACCCTCCGTTCGTCAAGGCTTTGAGGGAATCACTGGGCGAATCCATACGTTGTGATTCCGTTTACCCATCGTCATCCCTCTTGACGGGCAGGCCTGCGCACGTCCACGCTGTTGCGTATACATCACCATTTTGCGTAATACGCAACACAAGGAGGTGTGATGTCTCCTCGTCCAGGCCCCGGCCGCGAGTTCATCCTCACCGTTTCCTGCTCGGACAAGCCAGGCATCGTGTACGCGGTGAGCAGCTTCCTCGTGCAGCACCGCGGTGACATGTTGCAGAGCAAGCAGTTCAACGACAGGCTCGGCGGCGGGTTCTTCATGCGGGTCCACTTCGCCGCCCAGGACGGGCTGGAGGAACTGCGTGAGGGCTTCGCCTACGTCGCCGAGTCCTTCCAGATGACCTGGCAGCTCAACGACGCCTCGACGCCCACGCGGGCGCTCGTCATGGTGTCGAAGTTCGGCCACTGCATGAACGACCTGCTCTTCCGCAGACAGGTGGGCGGCCTCAACATCGACGTCCCCGCGATCGTCTCCAACCATCCCGACCTGGAGCCTCTCGCGGCCTCCTACGGCGTGCCCTTCCACCACGTCCCCGTCACCGCGGACGGGAAGGCCGAGGCCGAGGCCAAGGTTCTCGACCTGGTGGCGGAGTACGAGGCGGACCTGGTGGTGCTGGCCCGCTACATGCAGATCCTGTCGGACGACATGTGCAAGCGGCTGGAAGGCCGTGCCATCAACATCCACCACTCGTTCCTGCCGGGGTTCAAGGGCGCGAAGCCGTACCACCAGGCTCACGAGCGCGGGGTGAAGCTGATCGGCGCGACCGCGCACTACGTCACGGCCGACCTCGACGAGGGCCCCATCATCGAGCAGGACGTGGCGAGGGTGGACCACGAGCTCGACCCCGAGGACCTGGTCGCGGCGGGCAGGGATGTCGAGGCCCAGGTGCTCGCCAGGGCCGTCAAGTGGCACAGCGAGCACCGCGTGCTGCTCAACGGGGACAGGACGGTCGTCTTCCGCTGAGCGACGCCCAAGGATGAGGCGGTGGGGGTGCTGCGTCCCCCACCGCCTTCTTTGCGTCCTTCTTCTTGTCGTCCCGTCTCTCGTCGTCCCGCCGGCGCGCCCAGGCGCCGGCGGGACGCCCGCCGTCACGAACGGTGGCGGTAGAACTCCGTCGTCTCGGGCGGCAGCGGCGTGTTGCCGAGGATCAGGTCGGCCGCCTTCTCCGCCAGCATCATGACCGGCGCGTAGATGTTGCCGTTGGTGACGTACGGCATGACCGAGGCGTCCACCACCCGCAGCCCGTCCACGCCGTGCACCCGCATGGTCTCCGGGTCGGTGACCGACATGTCGTCCACGCCCATCCTCGCGGTGCAGGAGGGGTGCAGGGCCGTCTCACCGTCCTTCGCCACCCAGTCGAGGATCTCCTCGTCGGTCTCCACGGAAGGGCCGGGCGAGATCTCGCCCGTGCTGTACGCGCCGAGCGCGGGCTGACCCAGGATGTCGCGGGCCACCCTGACGGCCTCCACCCATTCCCTCCTGTCCTGTTCGGTGGACAGGTAGTTGAAGCGCAGGGCCGGATGCTGCCGCGGATCGGTGCTCTTGATCTTGATGGAGCCGCGGGCGTCGGAGTACATGGGGCCGACGTGCACCTGGTATCCGTGCCCTCCTGAGGGCGCCGAACCGTCGTAGCGCACGGCGATGGGCAGGAAGTGGAACATCAGGTTGGGGTAGTCGACGTCGTCGTTGCTGCGGACGAAGCCGCCGGCCTCGAAGTGGTTGGTCGCGCCCGGCCCCTTGCGCAGGAACAGCCACTGGGCGCCGATCCAGGGATGGCGCCACTTCTGCAGGTTCGGCTGCATGGAGACGGGCTGGCTGCAGCCGTGCTGGATGTAGACCTCCAGGTGGTCCTGGAGGTTCTCCCCCACGCCAGGAAGGTCGTGCACCACGTCGACGCCGAGGGCGCCCAGTTCCCGCGCGTTCCCGACGCCGGACAGCTGCAGGAGCTGCGGCGAGTTGATGGCTCCTCCGCACAGGATGACCTCGCCCGCGCGGACGGTGCCGCCGTCGAACTCCACGCCGACGGCACGCCTGCCCTCGAAGAGGATCCGTGTCACCAGCGTCCGCGTCCTCACCGTGAGGTTCGGGCGCTTCATGACCGGGTGCAGGTAGGCGCGGGCAGCGCTGAGCCTGCGGCCGCGCCTGATGTTGCGGTCGAAGCGGGCGAAGCCCTCCTGGCGGTAGCCGTTGACGTCGTCGGTGAGGGGGTAGCCCGCCTCCTGCACGGCCTCGAAGAAGGCCTTGTAGAGCGGTGTGCTCGCCGCCCCCCTCTCCAGCGCCAGCGGCCCGTCATGGCCGCGGAAGGCCGTGCCAGGGTCGGCCAGGCAGTTCTCCATCCGCTTGAAGTACGGCAGGCAGTGGGCGTAGTCCCACGTCTTCATCCCGGGATCGGCGCCCCACCTCTCGTAGTCGAGGGGGTTGCCGCGCTGGAAGATCATGCCGTTGATGCTGCTGGAGCCGCCGAGCACCTTCCCGCGCGCGTGATAGATGCGCCTGCCGTTCATGTGCGGCTCGGGCTCCGACTCGTACTTCCAGTCGTAGAAGCGGTTGCCGATCGGGAAGGGCAGCGCGGCCGGCATGTGGATGAAGACGTCCCACGGATAATCGGACCGGCCGGCCTCGAGGACCAGCACCCGCGTGGCGGGGTCCGCGGAAAGCCGGTTGGCCAGGGCACTGCCCGCCGAGCCGCCTCCGACGATGACGAAGTCGTACTGCTGTGACGTCATGTTGCCTCGTCTCGCTCGCGCGTTTCACCGAATCGTAGCGCTATACGCATTGTGTTGCACTAGTCGCAACAGGAGATCTTTTGGTCTTGTGTTCGACGCGGTTCCATTCAGCACTTACAGTTTCGCTATGAGCAACGACTCGAGCAGCGGGGGCGTGCAGTCGGTCGATCGGGCGATCAGCGTGCTGGAGATCCTCTCGCGCCGAGGAGAGGCCGGCGTCAGCGAGGTGGCCGCCGAGATCGACGTCCACAAGTCGACCGCCTTCAGGCTGCTCGGCGCCCTGGAGGCACGCGGCCTCGTCGAGCAGGCCGAGGACAGGGGCAAGTACCGCCTCGGCTTCGGCATCATCAGGCTGGCCGGCGGCGTCAGCACCCAGATGGACATCACCCAGCGCGGGCGGGCCGTCTGTCAGCGGCTGGCGCAGGAGATCGGCGAGACGGTCAACATCGCCGTGCTCCGCTCCTCCTACGCGGTCAACCTCGACCAGGTACGGGGGCCCTCGGCGGTCACCGCCTACAACTGGGTCGGCCAGGTCACCCCGCTCCACGCCACCTCCAGCGGAAAGGTCCTGCTGGCCTACCTGGACGACAGGCAGCGGGGCAGGCTCCTGGCCGACGGCGAGCTGCAGAGCTTCACGCCCAGGACGATCACCGGGGTCGACGTGCTGGAGCAGCAGCTGACCCAGACGCGCGCGGTCGGCTACGCCTTCTGCCTGGAGGAGCTGGAGGAGGGGCTCAACGCCATGGCCGCGCCCATCCGCTCCTATCACGGAGAGGTGGTCGCGGCCGTCAGCGCGTCGGGCCCCGCCTACCGCTTCAGCGCCGAACGCATGCACGAGCTGGCCCCGGTGCTGATGAACGGCGCCGACGAGATCAGCCGCCGCCTCGGCTACGCGGGCTAGCCTTCGCCAGCCGTACCACCACGCTCTTGGAGGTGGGGGTGTTGGACGTCTCGGCCACCGAGTCCAGCGGCACCAGGACGTTGGTCTCGGGGAAGTAGGCCGCACAGCAGCCGCGGGCCGTCGGGTAGGCGATCACCCTGAACCCGTCGGCCTTGCGCTCGCCGTCCGGCCACTCGCTGATCAGGTCCACCAGGTCGCCGTCGGCGAGGTCGCGCTCGGCCAGGTCGTCGGGATGGACGAAGACGACCCTGCGGCCCGCCTTGACCCCCCTGTAGCGGTCGTCGAGCCCGTAGATCGTGGTGTTGTACTGGTCGTGGCTCCTGACCGTCTGCAGCAGCAGTCTTCCCTGCGGGACCCGCAGCACCTCCAGCTCGTTGACGGTGAAGTTCGCCTTCCCCGTCGCGGTGGGGAACCTGCGCTCGTCCCTGGGCGCGTTGGGCAAGGCGAAACCGGCGAGCGCGCGGGCGTTGAAGTCCTCGAAGCCGGGGATCACCCGCGACACGCGGTCCCTGATCGCGCCGTAGTCGTGCTCGAAGTCCGCCCACGGCACGTGCGGGTCCTCGCCGAACAGCGCGCCCGCCAGCCGGCAGACGATGGCCACCTCGGAGAGAAGGTCGGCCGAGGCCGGCCTGAGCCTGCCGTGGGAGGCGTGGACCAGGCCCATCGAGTCCTCGACGGTCACGTACCCTGCCGGGTCGCGCTCGGTGCGGCCCAGGGTGGGCAGGATGAGCGCCTCCCTGCCGCACACCGCGTGTGAGCGGTTCAGCTTGGTGGAGACCTGCACGGTCAGCCTGGTACTGCGCAGCGCCGCCTCGGTGACGTCGCTGTCGGGAGTGGCCCTGACGAAGTTGCCGCCCATCCCGACGAACACGTTGGCCGCCCCGTCGCGCATGGCGCGGATCGCCTCCACGGTGTCGAGGCCGTGACGGGTGGGCGGGGAGAAGCCGAACTCCTTGCCCAGCGCGTCGAGGAAGGCCCGCGCGGGCTTCTCGTAGATGCCCATGGTCCTGTCGCCCTGGACGTTGGAGTGGCCGCGCACGGGACAGACGCCCGCCCCGCTCCTGCCGACGTTGCCGCGCAGCAGCAGGAAGTTGACGACCTCCCTGATCGTGGCGACGGAGTTGCGGTGCTGGGTCAGCCCCATCGCCCAGCACACGACGACCGACCCGGCCGCGCGCACGTCCTCGGCCGTCGCCTCCAGCTCGGCCATGGTCAGACCCGTGGCCTCCAGCACCTGGTCCCAGTCGAGCCCGCGCAGGTGCCGCTCCCACTCCTCGAACCCGTGCGTGTGCCGCTCGATGAACTCCTCGTCCGCGGAGTCGAGCAGCAGCAGGGACAGGGCCTGGAACAGCGCCATGTCCCCGTTCAGGCGGATCTGCAGGAAGCGGTCGGCCAGCGAGGTGCCCTTGCCGAGGCCTGAGGGCTTCTGCGGGTTCTTGAACCGCAGCAGGCCGGCCTCGGGCAGCGGGTTGACCGCGACGATCCGCGCCCCTCCGCGCTTGGCGCGCTCCAGCGCCGTCAGCATGCGGGGGTGATTGGTACCGGGGTTCTGACCCACCACGAAGATGAGCTCGGCCCTGTGCAGGTCCTCCAGCGACACCGTGCCCTTGCCGATGCCGAGCGTCTCGTTGAGCGCGGAGCCGCTCGACTCGTGGCACATGTTGGAGCAGTCAGGCAGGTTGTTGGTGCCGAAGCGGCGCACGAGCAGCTGGTAGGCGAAGGCGGCCTCGTTGGACGTGCGTCCCGAGGTGTAGAACACCGCCTCGTCGGGACCGTCGAGGGCGCGCAGCTCCCTGGCGATGATCTCGAAGGCGGCGTCCCACCCGATCGGCACGTAGTGGTCGGAGCCGGCGGGCTTGTGCATCGGCTCGGTGAGCCTGCCCTGCTGGCCGAGCCAGTGATCGCTGCGAACGGCCAGCTCGCCCACCGGGTGGGCGGCGAAGAACTCCCGCCCGACCCTTCGCGTGGTGGCCTCCTCGGCGACCGCCTTGGCGCCGTTCTCGCAGAACTCGGCGGGGCTGCGGTGCTCGCCCTCGGGCCAGGCGCAGCCAGGGCAGTCGAAGCCGCGTTTCTGGTTGACCTGCAGCAAGGTCAGCGCGGTGCGGCCCACCCCCATCTGGCGGTAGGCCGTCTCCATCGCGTGCGCCACGGCGGGCAGCCCGCCGGCCCAGTCCTTGGGCGGGCGGACCCGCATGCCCTCGTCGCCGACGTCGTCGTGCGGCGCCTTTCGAACCACTGTCAGCCGATCCTGTCCTGCACCCACTCATGGAAGGCGCCGATGTGGTGCTCGCTCGGCACGAGCACGCCGCCCTTGGCGTACGTCCGCGAGCCCATGGCGGGCTGGCAGCGCTCGCACGCCTCGAAGTCCTGCTCGTTGACACGATGGAAGAGCTCCACGGACTTGTCCAGGTCCTTTCCGCTCGCCACCACGTCGGGAAGATAGAGCCAATCACACTCGACGACGGTCCTGTCGACCGCCAAGGGAAACATACGGTGCACGATCACGTGGTCGGGCACCAGGTTGATGAAGACCTGCGGCTTGATCGTGATCGCGTAGTAGCGCCGGTCCTGGTCCTCGCTCACGCCGGGGATGCGGTCGAGCCCCTCCGAGCCGTCCACGGTGAAGCCCCTGATCTCCTCGCCGAACTCCGCCCCGTGCCCGACGAAGTACTGCGCGGCGTAGCCGTCGGCGAACTCCGGCAGCACCTCCGTCAGCTCGGGGTGGATCGTGGCGCAGTGGTAGCACTCCATGAAGTTCTCGATGATGAGCTTCCAGTTGGCCTTCACGTCGTAGACGATCCTGCGGCCGACCTCGAGCCCCGCCACGTCGTAGTTGTCGATCAGATCGAGGGCGCCGAGCCGCTCGGTCACGGCGCCCAGCACGTCCTCCTCGAAGGAGGGAGGCTCATCGGCCAGGCAGACCCACACATAGCCGAGCCACTCCCGGACGTGCACGTTGATCAGGCCGTACTGGACGCGGTCGAGATCGGCCATCTTGGTGAGGTTGGGCGCGGCGACCAGCTTGCCGTCGAGGCCGTAGGTCCATGCGTGGTACATGCACTGGAAGGCGCGCGCGACCTCGCCCGACTCCTCGGTGCACAGCTGCGCGCCGCGGTGCCTGCAGACGTTGAAGAAGGCGCGCACCGACTTGTCGCGCGCCCTGGTGACCAGGATGCTCTCGCTGCCGACCTGGACCGTCTTGAACGAGCCGGGCTTGGGGAGGTCGGACGAGCGCACCACGCAGAACCACATCGCCTCGAAGATGTTCTTCTGCTCCCGCGCGAACAGCTCCTGGTCGGTGTAGTAGTGGCCGGGCAGGGTGGGGATCACGCTGGAGGTGGGGGCGGTGCTGGAGGTGGTCACGGGAGTACTCCTCTGATACGTGCCGGGTCAGTGGCCTCGGCGAATCCAGTCCTCGAGCTGCGGAGCCTCGGCTCCGATGCTCGTGTCGTCGCCGTGGCCGGTGTGGACCACCGTCTCGGCCGGCAAGGTGAGCAGCGTTCGGCTGATCGACGAGATGATCGTCGGGAAGTCGCTGAACGACCTGCCCGTCGCCCCGGGACCACCCTGGAAGAGCGTGTCGCCGGAGAACAGGACGCCCAGTTCGGGCACGTACAGGCAGACCGCGCCCGGAGCGTGCCCAGGGGTGTGAAGGACATGGACGGCGCTGTCGCCGACCCTGATGATCTGGCCGTTCGCCAGCGCCCGGTCGGGAGCGGCGACCGGGTGCGCGAGCTTCCACAGCACCGAGTCGTCGGGGTGCAGGAAGACCGGCGCGCCGGTGCGCGCCGCCAGCCGGGGAGCGGAGTTCACGTGGTCGTCGTGGGCGTGGGTGCACACGATGCCCACGAGCCTGCGGTCGCCGACGGCCTCGGCGATCGCGTCCGCGTCGTGGGCCGCGTCGATGACCAGCACCTGGTCGTCGTCGCCGAGGAGCCACACGTTGTTGTCGACGTCCCACGTCTGGCCGTCCAGGCTGAACGTCCCCGAGGTGACCAGGCGCTCGACGTACATCACAGCACCACCACCGAGCGCAGCACCTCGCCGTGGTGCATCTTGGCGAAGGCGTCCTCCACGTCGTCGAGGCCGATGGTCTCGGTGACGAAGGCGTCCAGGTCGAAGCGGCCCTGAAGGTAGAGCGAGATCAGCATCGGGAAGTCACGGCTGGGCAGGCAGTCGCCGTACCAGCTCGACTTCAGCGCGCCGCCGCGGCCGAAGACGTCGAGGAGGGGCAGATCGAGTGTCATCTCCGGGGTCGGCACGCCCACGAGCACGGCGGTCCCCGCCAGGTCGCGCGCGTAGAACGCCTGCTTGAAGGTCTCGGGGCGGCCGACCGCGTCGATCACCACGTCGGCCCCGAACCCGCCGGTGAGCTCCCTGACGGCCTCGACGGGGTCGCTCTCCTTGGCGTTCACCGTGTGGGTCGCGCCGAAGTCGCGCGCCCAGGCGAGCTTACGATCGTCCACGTCCACCGCGATGATCGTGGTGGCCCCGACCAGCCGCGCGCCCGCGATGGCCGCGTTGCCCACGCCACCGCAGCCGATCACCGCGACCGAGTCGCCGCGGCTGACCGCGCCGGTGTTCACCGCGGCGCCGAGGCCCGCCATCACGCCGCAGCCGAGCAGCCCCGCCGCGGCCGGGCTGGCGGCGGGATCGACCTTGGTGCACTGCCCGGCCGCCACCAGCGTCTTCTCGGCGAACGCGCCGATCCCGAGCGCCGGGCTGAGCGGGGTGCCGTCCTTCAGCGTCATCTTCTGAACGGCGTTGTGCGTGGCGAAGCAGTACTGCGGGCGGCCCCGCAGGCAGGCGCGGCACGAACCGCACACCGCGCGCCAGTTGAGGATGACGAAGTCGCCCACGGCGACGTCCTTGACGTCGGGGCCGACGGCCTCCACGACGCCCGCCGCCTCGTGTCCGAGCAGGAAGGGGAAGTCGTCGCTGATGCCGCCCTCACGGTAGTGCAGGTCGGTGTGGCAGACGCCGCACGCCTGCACCTTCACCAGCGCCTCGCCTGGACCCGGGTCCGGAACCAGGATCGTCTCCAGGCTTACCGGCTTGCCCTTGCCCGTCGCGACCACGCCGCGTACTTCATGAGCCATGATTCACTCCTGTGTCAGCCGGCCTGGACCGGCGCGGTCTCCAAGTGGCGGCGCCAGCGGGTGAACAGCCTGACCTGGTTGACTCCCAGCACCGCGACAGGGCGGTCGCCCTGCCGGTAGACGGCGAGGAAGCTGTGGTCGGCGGGGTCACCCTCCTCCACGGTCACCGAGTCGGCATGCCTGGCGTGCCCGATGAACTGGATCTTGATGTCGAACTGATCGGACCAGAAATAGGCGGGGCGCGCGGGCTCGGGACGGGCGGTGCCGCCCGACAGCAGCGTCGCCGCCGCCACGGCGGCCCGCTGCCTGGCGCCCGTCCAGTGCTCGATCCTGTGGTGGCCGCCCTGAGCGGGGTCGAACCAGGCCGCGCAGTCGCCGACCGCGACGATGCCGGGCACGCAGGTGCCGCCGCCCTCGTCGCAGATCACACCGTCGCCGAGCTCGACGCCGCTTCCCTCCAGCCACGCGATGTTGGGGATCGCCCCGATCCCCACGACCACGACGTCGGCGGGCAGGTGGGTGCCGTCGGCCAGCCGTACGCCGTCCACTCTGCCCGTTCCCGTCAGCTCCGTGACGTATGCGCCGCGCACCAGGCGCACGCCCCGCCGCTCGTGCAGGGTGGCGATCGCCTCCGCCATCGAGTGACCGAGAACGCCCGCCAGCGGCGCGGTTCCCGACTCCACGAGCGTGACGTCCAGTCCGAGGTCTCTTGCGGTCGCGGCCACCTCGGCGCCGATGAAGCCGCCGCCGATCACGACCATCCGCCCGGCGCTGCCCAGGTCGCCCCTGAGGGCGCGGGCGTCGTCCAGCGTGCGCAGCGTGTGCACCCCCGCCAGCCCCCGCGAGCCCTGCAGCTCGCGGGCGGAGGCGCCGGTGGCGATCACGATGCCGTCAGCCCTGATCGAGGTGCCGTCGCTGAGCGTGACCTTGCGGCCCGCGGCGTCGAGCGCGGTCGCGGCCACGCCGAGCCGCCACTCGATGCCGAGTTCCTCGCCTTCGCCCTCCAGGGCGAGGTCGGCCTCCCCGATCGCGCCCTTGAGGAAGTCCTTGGACAGCGGCGGCCGGTCGTACGGGCGGTGGAGCTCCTCGCCCACGAGGACCAGCCTGCCCGCGTAGCCCTGGTTGCGCAGCGCCCTGGCGGTCAGGAGTCCGGCGAGCGAGGCGCCGACGACGCAGACGGTGTTCACGCCTGCCCCTTGAGCGAGACTCCAGGAGGCAGGTTCGGCTCCTCGTCGGAGGGCACGACGTAGATGACGTCGTCCTCGACGACCACCTGGTGGGTGCGGACGGGACGCTTGGCCGGAGGGGCGTCCACCTGGCCGGTGCGCAGATCGAACCGCGAGGCGTGCAGCGGGCATTCGATCTCGCAGCCCTCGAGCCAGCCATCGGCCAACGAGGCATCCTGGTGCGTGCAGGTGTCATCGATGGCGAGGAGCTCGCCGTCCTCGGTATGGAAGACGGCGATGGGCGGATCGGCCTCCACACGGAAGGCCTCACCCCGCGGCAGTGATGCAAGTGGGCACGCTGGGATCATCGTGTCACCCCTCGGTTTCGCAAAGAGAAACATCTCGCGCTATACGCAACAGGGTGCGGGTGTGGATTGCGGATGTCAAGACCGGTTTTGTGCAAGAGGTCCCTCTTGGCGTGGTCCGGCAGGCACCTTCCAGGGCATCAGGCGATGAGCCGAGCCCGGCCGCGCGCCGCCGGGCCGGTGCTCCGTTCCCCGCGTGGGCGATGATCCCGCTCAGGGCGCTGGGCGCGGCGCTCGTTACCGGCGGGGGCGGCCGTCCCGGTGAACTCGTTCGTCCGGTTCGCCGTCGACGGCCTCGACACCCCGCTCTCCGCCGCCCCGCCCGAACGCCTGGTGGCCGGTGGCCTCTACAGACGCGTGCGCGACCCCATGGACGTGGCGTTCCGCCCCTAACTCTCAGAACATCTCGTCCAGCAGCCGGTAGTAGCCGAGCAGCCGCTGGTCGACCTCCTCCAGCCCGTAGGCGGCGAGGAAGTCGTCCACGGCGGACGCGCCGAAGTCCTCGCTCAGATCGCGCAGCGCGATGGACAGGTCCAGGTAGCGGTCGGCCACGCCGAGCCCGCCCACGTCGATCAGCACGGGCCCGCCTGTCCTGGAGGCGAGCACGTTGCCGGGCGTGTAGTCGCCGTGCGCGACCACCAGGTCCTCCCGGGCGGGCCGCTCGGCGAGCAACCGGTCGTAGACCTGCTCCGGGGTCAGGTCCGCGTGGTCGTCGTCGAAGTCGTCCGGGTCCACCAGCCCCTCCCGCACGTGCTCGCGCGCGCGAGCCAGCCGTACGTCGAGCCCCTCGTCGAAGGGGCACTCCTCGATCGGTACGGCATGCAGCTCGCGCAGCGTCCGGCCCATGATCGTGCCGATGTCGGCCGGCGCCCTGCGTTCCAGGCTGGGCCGGCCCACATCGGCCAGCACCAGCACGTCCCCGTCGAAGGCGACGATGTCGGGGACCGCCATCCAGTGCTTCAGCCAGCGCAGCCGCTCGTACTCCACCTCGGCCACAGGCCCGTGCTTGACGTAGAAAACACCCGCGGCACTGCTCACCCGCAGCAGATGCCCGCTCATACCCTCATGATCATCCGACCAGACCGCATCGTCGCCGAACAGGTCGAGAACTCGTTCAGAAAACCGCATACCTGGTGAGGATATGCGGTGATCTTCAGGCCTGGCGGGTACCGAGTGCCGGGGTTCGATCAGGCGAGTGTGCGCACCACCGTGGTGAACAGGGCGGGCAGGCGCGCGGCCGCGGGAACGATGAGGCGGGCCGCGCGCGGCGTGCGGGCGACGCCGAGCAGCGCCTCGGTGAGCAGGCGATGGGTACGGGAGAGCCGCCGCCACGCGCGCTCGTAGTCCTGGGGGCGGTCTGCGGCCAGGCAGCCCACGAGTGCCCGCGCGGACAGGGCCGCCAGGCTGATGCCCTCGCCGGTGATGGCGTCGGTGTATCCGGCGGCGTCGCCGACGAGCAGGATCCGTCCCACGACCCTGCTCCGCACGCGCTGCCGCAGGGGTCCCGCCCCGCGCACCGGCGTCGCGGCCGGGCCGGTGAGCCTGCGCAGGAGGCCGGGGAAGGCGGCCAGATGCTCGTCGTAGCGGCGGCGTTCGGAGCTGAGGACCGCCACGCCCACCAGATCCTCGCCCACGGGGGTCACGTAGGCCTCCCCCTCCCCCGACCAGTGGACCTCCACGAAGTCGGACCATGGCGCGACGCGGTAGTGCCTGCGCAGGCCGTACCTGTGCGGCCGGGGATCCCGCAGGCCCAGCCGCAGCGACGCGCGCAGCGGCGAGTGCAGCCCGTCGGCGGCCACCAGCCAGCGGGCTCGCCAACCGCCCGCCTCCACCCCGTGCGCGTCCTGGCGGGCGCGCGTGATCCTGCCGGTCACCACGGGGACGCCCAGCTCGGCGGCGCGCGCGGACAGGGCAGCGTGCAGCTCGGTACGGCGCACGCCGCGACCCGGCGCGCCGCCGAACCCGGCCCGTGCGCGGGTCGCCGCGTGGACGTAGTCGATCCCGCGCAGCGGATGGCCGCCGACCTCCACGCCCATCGCCCGCAGGGCTGCGACGCCGCCGGGCATGAGTCCCTCGCCGCACGCCTTGTCGACGGGCGCGGCGCGCGGTTCGACGACCACGACGCTCATCCCCGCCATGGCGGCGTGGATCGCGGTCGCCAGCCCGGCGGGCCCGCCACCTGCCACGATGATGTCGATCACGTCGGGAGCGTGGCCAGGGCCGCGTTCTCGCAGCGGATCCGCACCGCCAGCAGGACGGCGTTCAACACGGTGAAGACCAGCGCGGTGATCCAGGCGGTGTGGACCAGCGGGAGCGCGACCCCCTCGACCACCACCGCCACGTAGTTGGGGTGACGCAGCCGGTCGAACCGGTACGGCCCGCCGCGTACCAGAGGCAGCCCCGGCACCACGATGACCTGGGTGTTCCAGCGCGGCCCGAGCGCCCGGACGCACCACCAGCGCAGCGCCTGGGCGGCCACCACGAGGACCAGCATCGGCCAGCCGAGCACGGGGATGAAGGGCCTGCCTGCCAGGTACACCTCCAGCAGGCAGCCGGCCAGCAGGCCGGTGTGCAGCGCCACCATCCACGGGTAGTGGCCCTGGCCGTAGACGCGCCCGCCGCGTTCCATGCTCCAGCGGGCGTTACGGCGTGCGACGACGAGCTCGGCGAGGCGTTCCACGCCCACGAGCAGAACGAGAAGCGGATACCACGGCATCGGCGGCTACCAGCGCAGCAGGACGAGCTCGGAGCAGAATCCGGGGCCCATCGCGATGAGCAGCCCGGCGGTACCGGGCCGCGGCGGACGGAGGCGCAGCGTATCGCGCAGCACGTGCAGCACGGAGGCCGACGACAGGTTGCCGTTGGCCGCGAGCGAGCGCCAGGTCAGCTCCAGCGCCTCCGGCGGCAGGTCCAGCGCGTCGGCCACCGCGTCCAGAACCTTCGGGCCGCCCGAGTGGCACACCCACGCCGTCACCTCGCCCGCGGTCAGGCCATGGTCGGCCAGGAACCCGTGCACGTCGTCGGCGAGGTAGGTGCGCACGACCTCGGGAACGCGGGCGTCGAGCACCACGCCGAAGCCGCTGTCCCTCACCTCCCATCCCATGACCTGCTCGGAGCCCGGATACAGGTGGCTTCGCGTCGCGACCACGCTCGGCCCGCTTCCCTCACGTCCCGACCCGCAGGCCACCACGGCGGCCGCGCCGTCGCCGAACAGCGAGCTGGCCACCAGGCTGGCAGTGGACGCGTCGCCGCGCTGCAGCGTCAGCGAGCACAGCTCGACCGAGAGCAGCACGGCGACGTGATCGGGCCAGCCGAGCAGGTAGTCGTGCAGCCGGGCGATCCCCGCCGCGCCCGCCACGCAGCCCAGCCCGAAGACGGGGATCCGCTTGATGTCGGGCCGCATCCCCAGCAGGCCCGCCACCCTGGCCTCCACCGAGGGGGCCGCCACGCCGGTGACCGAGGTGAACATGAAAAGGTCGACGTCCGCGGGCGAGAGCCCCGCCTCGTCCAACGCCGCGCCGACCGCCTCCGCGCCGAGCTCGACGGCGGTCGAGACGAACACGTCGTTGGCCGCGCCGAAGCCGTCCAGCTTGGCGTACTGGTCGAGAGGGAGGGCGAGATGACGTTGCTCGACCCTGGCCCCGGCGTGCAGCCGGTCCAGCAGGCGGCGGTCGGCCCCTTCGGGCAGGAACGTGCGCGCGGCCAGGTCGGTGAGTTCGCTCTGCGGGTAACGGTTGGGGGGCAGCACGCCGTGGACGGCTGCGATCCAGGTCATGGGGACCCCTCCGGTAGATGCTTGCCCGGGAGGCTGCCCTGGCCGATGGTTACTATGCCCATGAGACGGCATGGATTCGGCTGCCAATGATCGGCTGGTGCGACAGGCATTGAGCGCGGCGCGGGTGCTCAGGGGGCTGGCAGGCAGCTGTCATCCCGGCCCGACGGTCGCGGTCACCGTCCTGGTCACCGTGCTGGCCGTGGCGAGCGGGCGGGACGCCGCGGGATGCGCTCTGGTGGCGGCCGCCGTGCTGACCGGGCAGCTGTCGATCGGCTGGTGCAACGACGCGGTCGACGCCGACCGCGACGCGGCCGCGGGGCGGGCCGACAAGCCGATCGTGACAGGCGAGGTGAGCGCGCGGGCCGTACGAGCCGCGGCGGTGGTCGCGCTGGCGCTCTGCGTGCCGCTGTCGCTGGCCTCGGGCTGGGCGGCGGGGTCCGCGCACCTGGCGGGCGTCGGCGCGGCGTGGGCCTACGACCTCGGCGTCAAGGCCACCGTCCTGTCCTGGCTCCCGTACGCGGTGGGCTTCGGGGTGCTGCCCGCCTTCGTGACCCTCGGACTGCCCGGACGGCCGTGGCCCGCGTGGTGGGCCGTCTCGGCCGCCGCGCTGCTCGGTGTCGGCGCGCACCTGGCCAACGTGCTGCCCGACATCCAGGCCGACCTTGCCGCGGGAGTACGCGGCCTGCCGCAGCGTCTCGGGCGCGTCCTCGTCTCCGTGCTGGTCCCGCTGCCGTTGCTGGCGGCGACGGCGCTGCTCGCCTTCGGCCCGTACGGCGAGCCGGGCGCGGCCTCGTGGGGCGCGCTCGTCGCGGCGAGCGCCGTCGCGCTGGCGGGCCTGCTGCTGGGCGGTCGCGTCCCGAAGGCACCCTTCGCCGCCGCGATCGTGGTGGCCGCGATCGACGTCGCCCTCCTGGTCGCCAACGGCGCCGACCTCACCGCCTAGCACCCGCTCCTCTCATAGGTTCACTGCCCACCGGTTGCGGCTCAGTTCGCCGGCTCCGCCGAACCAGGCGCACTTCACCGGTGCCGACGGACCGGGGGGCGGCTCACCGGTCCCGGCGCGGGCTCAGGTTCACCGGTGCCGACGGACCCGGCCGCAACTCACCGATGCCGGCGCGGGCTGCCTGTGAGCCAGCGGCTGATCACGGCCCACGCCAGCGGGACCGGCACCGTCCCCGCGCCGAGACCCACCTCCACCAGCAGGTCGAACACCTCGGGCCGGCGCGCCGCCGTGGCGATCGCCGCGTCGATGAAGCCGGACGACTGCGCGGCGCGGGCGAGCAGGTCGGTCGTGCGCAGATGCCGTCCGAGCGCGCCCCGCAGGCCGCGCCGGTAGGCGGCCAGCGGATCGGTGGGAGCCGTGACCGCCGCCTCGCCCGCCAGCCTGCCCGACAGCAGCGCGTAGTAGATGCCTTCGCCGGTGAGCGGGTTGATGAGGGCGGCGGCGTCACCCGCGAGCAACACCCTGCCGGCGCCCGGACGAGGACGGCCAGGCGACAGCGGCAGGTGGTGGGCGCGCAGGTCGCGTGCGGGCAGGCACGGAAGCAGCTCGGCGAGCCTGCCGTGCAGGACCTGCCTGCCCGGCAGGCCGGTCGCGCGCAGCTTCGGCAGCAGCATGCCGAAGCCCACGTTGGCGGTGCCGTCCCCGACGGGGAACACCCACGCGTAGGCCGGCCAGCCGGCCCGCTGCATGGCGATGAGCTGGGCGTCGTCGGAGTCGGGCATGTCCGCGTAGCCGCGCACCGCGATCGCGGTGTGCCTGTCCGGCGCCGGCGGCGCGCCGATCAGGCGGCGCACGGTGGAGTGAGCGCCGTCCGCCGCGACGATCGTGCGGGCGCGCACCTCGCCGTCGATGAGGACCTCGCCATCGCGGGCGGCCAGCGACCGGACGCGGTGGCGGCGTACCTCGACTCCTCGGGCGCGGGCGGCCTCGACGAGGCGGGCGTCGAACACCAGCCGGGGCACCACGTGGTTGGGGCGGGCGACCGTGGCCGAGACGCGCACGCCGCCGGGCGAGACCACTGACAGGCGCTGTGTCGGCCGGTAGTCGGCGATGAGATCGGGAAGGCCGAGCAGGGCCAGCTCGTCCCTGCCGTGTGCCGCGATGCCGTCGCCGCACGCCTTGTCGCGGGGGAAGTCGTCCCTGTCGAGAAGCAGGACGCGCGCGCCGGGATCGAGCTGCTTGGCGCGCAGGGCCGCCGCCGAGCCTGCGGGCCCTCCGCCGACGACCACCACGTCCCAGACGGTTGTCATCCAGGACACCTGCCACGCCGCGGTCTCGCCGAAACCCGTCAACGCCGATCGACGAGGACATCGCGGCCATCCCATCCCGACAACCCGCGAACACCACCGACAACGGCACCACAGGCAACAGGTCCCAGCAACCTGTCAACGCCTACCGACAGGGCACCACAACCAACCCATCCCTGGTAACCGCGAACACCCACCGACAACGGCACCACAGCCGTCCCATACCGGGTAACCCGCGAACACCGGCCGGCGGAGGCATCGCGGCCCGTCACGTCGTAGCCTTGCCGGCATGACGGAGCTGGTCGGCCGCTGGCGTTCGGCGAACGGGACGGCGGGGGTGCTGTTCGGCGACGAGGTCGTCTTCTCAGCCGACGGCACGGGCGAGCTGCGCCACCACTCGGCCCTTCACGGCGAGGACACGCTGACCTTCCGCTGGCGGATGGAGGGCGAGGCCGTCCTGCGGCTCCGCCTGATCGACGACGAGGAGGACCAGGACGAGGACGACCTGGTGGCGGTGGAGTTCCGCGCGCACGACTCCGACGCCGGCCGTCACGTGGTGCTGGCCGAGGTGGGGCGGGACGGCTTCTGGCTCTGCCTGGACCCGCTGGAACGGGTGAGGAGCTAGCGAGCGCTCCGGCCTCCTCCGGCGGCCCAGGCCAAACGGTCACCCGACCGACGACCAGCCCAGGCCAGACCGTCACCCGACCGACGACCAGCCCAGGCCAGACCGTCACCCGATCGATGACTGCCGAAGCCAGGCGGTCACTCGGTGGTCGGGCCGGTCGCGGCGAGCGCGTGGAGCAGGTGGCGTACGTGGGGGCTCGGCGGTCCCGGCTTCACGGCGAGCGAGGTGACGAGCACGGGTTCGGCCAGCGGCCGCATGGCCACCATGGGGAAGGCGGGCAGGCCCGACACCTCGTAGAAGACCGTCCACGACGGAGGACCTGACGCGATCGAGACAAGGGTCTCCTGGAAGTCGGTGAACGGCGGCCCGAGGCACACCTCGACGCCCGCCGCCCGGAACGCGTCCATGACCAGGTCGTGGAACGGCGGGTTGTTCTCGCGCGGGGCGAGCCGTACCGGCAGCCCTGCCAGTTGCTCCAGGCGCAGCACCGGCTCGTCCGCCAGCCGGTGGTCGGCCGGCAGCGCCGCGTACAGAGGGTCGGTCCACACGGGCAGCAGCTCCAGCTCGGGAGCGGCGGTCAGCGCCCGCACGAGCGCGGCGTCCAGCTCGCCGGACCGCACGGCGGCCAGCCGGTCGGCCAGGCTCAGCCGCCGCAGTCTGACCTGGAGCCGGGGCGCCACGGTGGCCAGCTCGCCCAGCATGCGATAGATGCGGTCGCCTGGTGCGTTCACCGCGCCGAGCCGCAGCACGCCGTCGTCGCCCGACCTGATGTCGGCGGCCACCCTGAGTGTCCTGTCGGCCGCCGCCAGAACGGCGCGGGCCTCGGGCAGCAGCCGCTCGCCTGCGGCCGACAGGTGCACGTGCCGGGTGGTGCGGTCGAACAACGCCACGCCCAGCTCGCGTTCCAGGCGGCGGACCTGCTGGCTGACCGCCGACTGGACGATGTGCAACCGCTCGGCGGCGCGGCCGAACCCGCTCTCTTCAGCCACGGCCACGAAGTACTGCAGTTGCCGGAGTTCCATCGCCCTCCCCCGTTCATCACGACGGCTGATTACTGGAGGCGACAACTGCTTCTGGTTCACCGCTTCTTCCCGGACTCGAATGGAATCCGATCTTTGAAGGAGCTGACATGTCGCATTCCCTTGCCGACCCCGCCACACGCGGGCAGATCGGCACGCTCTCGACCGCGCTGCGGCTGGGAGCGCTGTTCGGGCCCTCGGTCTTCGGGGTGACGGCCGCGGGCGTCGCCCTGCCCGAGGTCGCGGCCGCGCTGAGATCCGGGCCCGCGGCCGTGGCCTGGGTGATCACCGCTCACGCGCTCGCGCTCGGCGTCGGCACCGCCGTGTTCGGCCGGATCGCCGACACGCGGGGCATCAGGACGGCGCTGCTGGCGGGCGCGGCGGTGCTGGGCGCAGGCGCGTTCGTCTGCGTCGTGGCCCCCGGCTTGGGCGCGCTGGTCGCGGGACGGCTCGTGCTGGCCACGGGCTCGGGCGCGATGGCTGCGGCAGGGGTGGCCCTGCTCGCGGGCGTGGAGCCGGAGCGGCGGCCCAGGGTGCTCGCCGGCTACGGCATGGTCATGGCGACGTTCGCGGCGGGGGCGACGCTGGTCGGCGGGGTGGTGACGACCTGGCTGAGCTGGCGTGTCACGCTCGTGCTTCCCGTGCTGTCGCTGCCGGCCGTACCGGCCTGCCTGCCCCTGGTACGGCGGGCGGGCTCGCGCGGGCCGCTCGACGTGACAGGAGCCGCCCTTCTCACTGTCACGGTGAGCACGCTGCTGGTGCTGATACAGGGACGGAGCCTGCGGCTGGAAGCGCCCGTCGTCGCGGCGCTGGCAGTCGTGGCGGTCGCCACCGCCGGGGCCCTGGCGTGGTGGACCCGCGGCAGGCCCGAGGGCTTCCTCCCCCACACGGTGATCGCCTCGGGCGCGTTCTGGGTGGCGGTCGCCATCGGGGTGGGCGTCTTCGGCGGGCTGTTCGCCACCATGTACGCGGTGCCGCAGCTCCTGACCGGCGCCCACGGCTGGAGCGTGCTCGCCGTCGGCGCCGCGCTGCTGCCGGGCGCGGCCGTGGGGGCGTTGCTCTCCCGCAGGGCCGGCCTGCTCGATGCCGGCAAGGCCCGCGGACTGCTGGTCGGCACGGCGCTGGCCGCCGGGGTCGCCCTGGCAGCGGCGGCGGTGACGGGAGCGGCGGGCGGGTGGCTGCTCGTGGCCGCCGCCTCGCTCTCGCTGGCCGCGTTCGCTGTCACGCAGGTCGTGCTGACCGGCGAGATGTCGGCCAGGCTCGCGCCGCAGGCCCGCGGGATGGGGATGGGCCTGCTGAACCTCGCCTTCTTCGTCGGCGGCGCCGCGGGGTCGGCGCTGACGGGCGCGCTGTCCGGTCCGTTGGGACTGGTGCGGACGCTGGCCGTGGTCGCCGTCTTCCCGCTGGCCGCCGCCACGGTGGCCTTCACGACCCGGCGCTGACCAACCCGCTGCGACGCGATGTGGGAACCTCGGCGGCTTGGTCACAGGGAGCGGGCGCGAGACCCTGGCGGCGCGGGCGCGAAGGCCCGGATGCGAGACCTCGGCGGCGCGGGAGCCGGGTCCGTCAGACCGCAGCGGCGCGGGAGCCGGGTCCGTCAGACCTCGGCGGTGTGGTCCACGGGCCCGGCGCCCAGCGCCCGTACGTTGCCGAGGATCTTGCCCAGGGCCGAGACCAGGTGGTCGCGTTCGACTCCGGTGAGGCCCTCGGTGATCCGCCGTTCGAGCTCAGCACGCTCCGTCAGGACGGGCTCGCGCAGCGCGCGGCCCTTCTCGGTGAGGTGGAGCCTGACCAGCCGGTTGTCGGCGGTGTCCCGGCGGCGTACCAGCAGGTCGGCGGCGGTCATGCGGGTGGCCATCTTGACGATGGTCGGTGTGGTGACGTTCAGCGTGGCGGCGAGCTCGCCGGGGGTCCGTCCGTCGCGCTCCCACAGCGCGGCCAGCACCAGGTTCTGACCCAGGTGGAGCCCGTGCCTGCGCATGCTCTCCTCGGCCACGGCGCGCAGCGCCTTGTGGGTCATGGTCATCAGGTCAAGGATCTCGGTCACGCTCTCAGGGTAGCTTGACGGCAAATGATTAGCCGTCTATCGTTTTTCGTTAGACGGCTAATCAAGGAGTGATCGCGATGAGAATCGGGCTTGGCACCATGGGCATGGGCGGCTCGTACGGCCCCGCCGACGAGCGGGAATCCGTCAACGCCATCCACACCGCACTGGACCTCGGCGTCACCCTCCTCGACACCGCCGACTTCTACGGCGGCGGCGTCAGCGAGGAGATCGTCGGCAGGGCGGTCAAAGGCAGGCGGGCGCAGGCCGTACTCGCCACCAAGACCGGCAGCGTGCGCACGCCGGAGGGGATGCGCGTCGACGGCAGCCCCGCCCACCTCAGGCGGGCCGTCGAAGGCTCGCTGACCAGGCTCGGCACCGACCACGTCGACCTGTACTACCTGGCAAGGGTGGATCCGCGGGTGCCGATCGAGGAGAGCGTCGGCGCGATGGCCGAACTGGTCGCCGAGGGGAAGGTGCGAGAGATCGGGCTGTGCGAGGCGAGTGCGGCCACCGTGCGACGGGCGCACGCGGTCCACCCGATCGCCGCGCTGCAGACGGAGTACTCGCTGTGGGAGCGGCACGTCGAGGCCCAGATCCTGCCCACGCTGCGCGAGCTGGGCGTGCGGCTGGTCGCCTACCGGCCGCTCGGCAGCGGCTTCCTCGGCGGCTCGTTCACCGGCCCCGACGAGCTGTCCGAAGGCGACTTCCGCCGCGCCGACCCGCGCTTCCAGGGCGAGAACGTCACCCGCAACCGGGCCCTGGCCGGCACGGTCGCCGAGCTGGCCGCCGCGAAGGGCGTCACGCCCGCCCAGCTCGCGCTGGCCTGGGTGCTGTCGCGCGGCGACGACGTCGTGACGATCCCCGGCACCACCCGCGCCGCCCGCGTCAAGGAGAACGCGGCCGCCGCGGACCTCACCCTCACCGAGCGGGAGCTGGCGACGCTCGACGCCCTGGGCGGCGCCGCGGGTGAGCGTTATCCCGCGTTCCTCATGACGACCATCGACCGCTGACGGCGTGGTCACGGCGCGGACAGCGCCACCATGACCGCCCAACCGATGTAGACGGCGTTGACCACCAGCCGCGCCGCGACGCCGACCGGCCGGTCCAGCAGCCGCGGCCGATCCCGGCGCGCGTGCCGTAGCGCGTCGAGGTGCGAGGCGAGGTAGGCGGTGATGAGCGCTCCCGCGGCCCATCCCCCCGCCGCCCCGCCTCCCGGGACGAGGAGCACCGCGCCCACGACGATCTCCGCCGCCCCGCTGCAGGCGACGGCCGCGCCCGCCCAGGGGAACCAGGCGGGGACCAGGGTGCGGAAGTACCCGGGGAATATGAGGTGCGAGACCCCCGTGACGACCAGGAAGAGCGCCAGTGCGATGGCGGCGATATCGTGCATGACGCGATGCTGACCCGCGCGCCCTCACGGACGCTTGAACAGAACGATCGCCGGCTGGTGTTCGCCTCCGGCGGGCTGACCGTGTTCGCGGAGGACGGGCCCGCGAGCGTCGCCCGCCACCTGCATCCCGCGTGGAAGGTGGTGCTGCCCGACCGGGGACCCGCCGAGGCGGGGCGGATCTCGGCCGCGGGGCTGCTCGTGCCGCCCCAGCTCGCTCACACCGCCGCCGTCACCTCCGCCTACACGGCGCTGTTCGTCGATCCGTGGCTGCTGCCGCCGTCCCGCCCGGAAGTGGCGGCGCTGGACGCGCGGGCCGTACGGCGGGTGCGGGCCGCCATGGCCGCCGGCGCCGACGCGGCCATGGCCGAGCTCGGCGCGCTCGTGGGAGTGGGTGCCGCTCTCGACCCGAGGGTGGCCCACGCGCTGGAGCGGGCGGCCGACCTGGCGTCTCTCGACTCCATCGCCGCGGAGGTGGGGCTGTCGGCCCCGCGGCTGCGCGCCCTGGTCCGCGAGTCCGTCGGCATCCCGCTCGTACGGCTGCGGCAGTGGGCACGGCTGCGGACGGCGGTCGCCCACCTCGGCCGCTCGTCGGTGGCCTCCGCCGCGGCGATGGCGGGATTCGCCGACCAGGCCCACCTCACCCGCACCTCTCGCGCCTTCCTGGGCCGCACCCCGGTCTCGCTCCGAACCACGTGACGGGAGCGTGCCGGGCGGCGCAGGGAAACGCGTCCGCAAGAGGTCTTGACGCTTTTCCGATCGAGTTATGTCCTATGTCTTAGGTCCTCGATTGGAGACGACATGAACCGCCGCCGGCTGCTCGGCCTCATGGGAGCCCTCCCCTTCGTCCCCGCCCTCCGCCCCGAGACGAGCCTGCCCATCGTCGAGTCGGGCACGGCCAGAGCCGCCGTCATCGCCCCGCCCGCCGCGCAGGCCGCCGCCGACGAGCTGGTCTCCTACATCGAGCGCGCCACCGGCGTGCGCCTGCCCCGTACGGCCTCGCCGGGGCTCACGCCGATCCACGTGGGCTCGCCAGGACCAGATCCCGCCGTGCCGGGACTGATCCGAGGACTCGACCCCGACGGGTTCGTGATCAGGCTCTACCGCGACACGGTCACCGTCGTCGGCCCCAGCGCGACGGGCACCGCCAACGGGGTGCGCGAGTTCCTCGAGCGCTACGCCGGGGTGCGGTGGCTGATGCCGGGCCCCGACGGCGACGACGTGCCGGCCCTGGCGACGCTACGGGTCCCCCTGGTCCAGGTGCGCGAGCAGCCGGCCTTCGCCCAGCGCTCGCTCAGCCCGCTGCGCGACGCCAGATACCCGCTGCAGCAACAATGGGCCCAGCGCAACAGGATGCAGGGCGTCACCACCGAACCCATCGCCTTCCACCACAACCTGCACAGCCTGTTCCCCGTCGAGAGGTACGGCCAGACCCACCCCGAGTACTATCCGGGCGGCAGACCGCCCGCGCCGGGAAAGCTGACCGGCTGGCAGCCCGCCTTCTCCGTGCCCGGCACCATCGACGCGGCCGTCATCGGCATCCTCGAGTACTTCGCCGCCAACCCCGCGGCCCGATCCTTCTCCCTGGGCGTCAACGACGGCGAGGGCTTCGCCGAGGCCGACCCCGTGCCCGCCTACTACGCCTGGGTCAACGAGGTCGTCCGGCGCGTGCTGGTCCACCATCCGGGAAAGGACTTCGGCCTGCTCGCCTACCGCAGGCTGGAGACGCCGCCCGCCTTCCCGCTCCACCCCCACGTGGTGCCGTTCCTGACGCAGGACAGGTACGCCTGGGTCGACCCTGCGGTCCAGGAGGCAGGGCACGCGCTGACCGAGCGGTGGCTCGCGGTCTGCTCGCGGCTCGGCTTCTACGACTACCTGTACGGCGCGCCGTACCTGTTACCCCGGATGTTCTCCCGCCGCTACGCCGAGACCATCAGGTACGCCAAGGCGAAGGGCGTCGTCGCCCACTACGCCGAGCTGTATCCCAACTGGGGCGAGGGCCCCAAACCCTGGATCACCGCCAAGCTGCTGTGGAACGCGGACGCCGACGTCGACCGGCTCCACCGCGAGTGGTGCGAGCGCGCGGTCGGCACCGCCGCGGCCGACGACCTGTCCGCCTACTTCGGCCTGTGGGAGCGCTTCTGGGCCGAACGGGTGCCCGGATCGGCATGGTTCCTGCCGGAGGCGACTTACCAGACCTTCAACCTGCCGCAGTACCTCGACCTGGTGGAGGAGTCCGACCTGACCCGCAGCCGGGCCCTGCTCGACTCCGTCGTCTCCAGGACGGCCACGCCCGCGCAGCGCGCCAGGGCGACGATCATGAGGAGGGCCTTCGAGTTCTACGAGGCGTCCGCGCTCAGCTATCCCCGCCCCGTCGACGCCCCCGACGGTCAGGCCGCCGCCCTCGCGCTGCTCCAGCACGGCGTCGACACCTTCCAGCGCCGCCTCGACCTGGCCGCCCGTCGGCAGGCGCTGATCAAGGAGTTCGCCACCGATCCCGTGCTCGTGCTGCAGATGAACCCCGGCTCCTACCCCAACCTGACCTGGACAGGGTGGAACCCGGGCGAGTACTGGACCCTGGTGGACCACCTTCGGGTCCACGAGCCGGTCGGTGGCCCCGTCACCGACCGGGCCCGCGCCCTCGCCGCCGACCACCCCTACGCGGCCCTCATCCTGCGCGGGATGTCGGCCGTCTCCCTCGTGGCCAACCCGTCGTTCGAGACCGGGCTCGCCCCGTGGGAACTGCTCGACCGCTCCAACGGCACCCGCGCCATCTCCCGCCCGCCCGGCGCGGCGGTGCTGCGGGTGACGGGCCACGGCTGGGGCGGGCCCAGCCAGGTCATCGACATCGACCCCGGCCTGGCGCGGCTCACCGCCGTCCACCGGACCCCGTCAGGCACGTCGGCGTCGGTGCAGCTCGCGCTCGACCTGCTGGAACAGAACGGCACGCCGATCCCGAACAGCTCGGTCCGCTCGCCCGTCATCACCCTGGATCCGTCGGGGACGTGGACGCCGCTGCGGCTGGACTGCGAGATCCCCTCCACGGCCCGCGGCAAGGAGGTCGGCAGGGTGCGGCTCATCTTCCTGGTGGACAGCGCCACCGACGTCACCGTGGACTTCGACGACGTCACCCTCCGCACCATGGCCAAACCCCCTGCGGGACAGGGCGGCTACACGGGCGGGCCGTCCGTCGAGGTGGCGGCGAGCAGCACGGTGTAGCCGGTCACGGGGCCACCCGGCCGCTCGAAGTCCTGCACGGCGAGCGGCAGGCCCGTGCCCTGGTCGATGATGACCCTGCTGCTGCTCGTGGCGCCCTCCCATACCTCTCCGTCACGGATGAAGGCCTGTCCCGTACGGCCGTGCGGATCGCGGGCCTCCCCCTGCGACGTGACGCCCGGCAGGTCGGCCATGACCCGGTAGACGGCCGCCCGCACCTGGGGCGAGACGGGCCCTTCGGGCTGGAAGAGCACGGTCAGCGCGGCCGCCCAGACCTGGGCGGTCTCGTCCTCGATCGGCCCGCCGAGCCCGCCGGAGCGCGTCCAGGTCAGCAGCTGCTCCCTGAGCGCCGCCGGGTCGGCCGACAGCCTGGTGACGTCGAGACCGGGATGAGAGCGCGCGTACCCGCCCAGCGGCCCGGTCCGCTCCTTCGCGGGGCGCGTGTCGACCTCGCGGCACTCCGTCGCGAGATCGGGCCGCTCCTTGCCGTCGATGTGGACCTTTCCCCTGGTGCACAGCGAAGGGACGCGGGCGGGGCTTCCCGCGGCGCGCCAGGCGGCGGCGTCCTGCTCGCCGACCGGCGCCGCCCCCAGCAGCGCGAAGGAGTACCAGCCGTCGTCGCCCGCGGCCGTCGGATACCACCACGCGTCGACGCGGCGCTCCAGCATCCGGTACGGCCGCTCGGCAGAGCCCACCTCGATCACGGTGCCGCGCTCGACCCGGTAGTGGGTGTAGCGGCCCCGTGCCGGATCGGCCGCGCTCCTGTCGGCGGCCACCAGCAGGAGCTCTCTGGCGCTCGCGGGCTCGGCCGCGGGCACCACGACGAGCACGGTGAACAGCGCGGCCAGCGCCGCGACGGCGGCCATCCCGCCGACGGCCCAGCGCACGCGTCCCCCGCGGCGGTGCCGAGAGGCGGCGTCGCCGTAGGCCGACCGCAGGAAGCGATCACGCCCGGCGGCGAGCTCCTCCGGCGTGGCCCGCGGCTCGGCGAGAACGGTCTCGATCAGCTTCAGCTCGTCCATCACTGCCCCCTCATGGGATTCACGCCGCCCAGTGCCTCGCGCAGCTTGTTCCTCGCCCGGTTGAGCCGGGAGCCGACCGTCCCGCTGGGGATGTCGAGCGCTGCCGCGATCTCGTTGTAGTCGAGCCCGCCGAAGACCAGCAGGAACACCACGTCGCGATCGGCCCGGGAGAGCCCCTTCAGCCCCCGGAGCAGCTCGGGCCTGCTCGCCTCGGCCGCCAGCCTGGACGTCAGCCCGTCCTCGTGTCCTTCCACGGCGCTCTCGGCGGTGACCTTGCTGAGCGCGTTCAGTCTCCTGCCCTCGGTACGGCGATGCCGCGCCACGACGTTGGTGGCGATGCCGTACAGCCACGGCCTGACCGTGCCGCGCGCGGGGTCGAAGGATCTCCTGCTGTTGAAGGCGATCAGGAAGGTGTCGGCGACGAGGTCCTCGGCGTGCTCTCTGCCGAGGCGTGCGGCCAGGTAGCGGTGCATGTCGTCCGCGTAGCGGTCATAGAGCGACGCGAAGAGGTCCGGCTCGTCGAGCGACCGCAGGACCACGTCCGCGTCCTCCATCACGCCGTGGGCATCAGGTGGTGCCGCCATGGCGCTCCTTTCGGTAGGACGGTCGCCTGTTGTTCACCGTTGGCCGGATCCTCTTCACGCGCTCCCGCCGAACGTGGTCAGCGGGAGCGGAGGAAGGTGAGGGCGGCCAGCACCCTGCGGTGGTCGTCGGCGTCGGGCCCGAGGTCGAGCTTGAGGTAGACGCTGGTGACGTGTTTGGCCACGGCGGCCTCCGACACGTGCAGCCGCTGGGCGATCGCGCTGTTGGAGCGGCCCTCGGCCACGAGCGCGAGCACCTCGCGTTCGCGGGGCGACAGCGCTTCGAGCGGGTCGTGCGCGCGACGGTGGACGAGCAGCTGGTGGATCACGTCGGGGTCGATGACCGTGCCACCCGACGCGACCGCGCGGGCGTCCTCGACGAACTGGGCGATCGCGCCGATCCTGTCCTTGAGCAGGTAGCCGATGCCGCGCGTGCCCGCCTGCATGAGCTCGCCCGCCGCGGCCTCCTCGACGACCTGCGACAGGACCAGGACGCCGAGGCCCGGGTGGTCGCGGCGCAGTGCGATGGCCGCCCGCAGCCCCTCGTCGCGGAAGGTCGGCGGCATGCGCACGTCGACGACCACGAGATCGGGCACCTCGCGGCCGACGGCGTGCACCAGCTCGACGGCGCTGCCGACGGCGGCGACCACCTCGTGGCCGAACCTGGCGAAGATCCCGCTGAGCCCCTCCCTGAGGAGAACCGAGTCTTCGGCGATCATCAGTCGCACGGGATGCCCACTCTGAGCATCGTCGGCCCTCCAGGCGGGCTGCTGAGCGACAGCGTCCCGTCGAGGACGCCGATCCTGTCGGCCAGCCCGCTGATCCCGCTGCCCAGCGAGGGATCGGCGCCGCCGACGCCGTCGTCGGTCACCTCGATGACGAGCCGCCCGCCCGCCAGCGCGGCGCTGATGGCGGCCTTCCGCGCGTCGCTGTGTCTGATCACGTTGGTGAGGGCCTCCGAGACGCAGAAGTAGGCCGCCGCCTCCACCCCTGGCGGCGGCCGGTACGGCAGGTCGAGGTCGAGCGTCACAGGGACGGGACAGTGGCGGGCCAGCTCGGCGACCGCGACGCCGAGCCCCCTGTCGGTGAGCGCGGGCGGATGCATACCTCTGATGACCTTGCGCAGCTCGTCCAGCGCGGCCTGGGTGTGCCCGTAGGCCAGATCGATGGCCTTCGCCGTGCCTGCGGGGTCGCTCGCGACGTCGAGCCGCGCGAGGCCGAGTTGCATGAGCACGGCGGTGAGCCGGTGCTGGGCGCCGTCGTGCAGGTCCCGCTCGATGCGCCGCCGTTCGGCCTCGAACGCGTCGACCAGCCTGGCCCTCGACCTGGTCAGCTCGACCATCCGCGCCTCGGCGGGCGCGGTGAGCAGACTGCGCGCCAGCGCCCCCTGCGCCGCGGCGAGCAGCGTGAACAGGTAGGCGCACCCGGCCAGCCAGACCAGAGTGACGAGGGCGCTGAGCCCGGCCGCCTGCCACGCGGCGGGAAGCCATCCGGCCACCCAGGAATGGAATCTCTCGACGAGCGAGACGACCGTCACCGCGGCCAGCACGATGGCCAGGACGTCGACCACGGGCAGGATCGTCACCCACAGCAGCCCGTAGCCGATCTCCCGCCAGAGGAAGGCCGGCGACTTCGGGTACGGCGCGGACGCCTTGACCGGATCGATCAGCCTCAGCCGCCTGCGTTCCATGGCCGCGATCGGGCCGCTCAGCGCTCCAGCGACGGCCAGCAGGATGGTCGTCCCCACCACCACGGCCGTCTGCCGCCCAAGGAATGACAGGTAGGCCACACCGGCGACGCCCGGCAGCCCGGTCAGCAGGTAGGCGAGCGCTCGCCATGGCCACGGCGACCCGAGGAACCGCAGCGGGTTTCCTCGGATCGCCTGCCATGGGGTCGTGGCTCGTCTCATCAGCCCTTGATCGTCCTGGTGACCTTGCCCCTGGCGTCCAAGAACTGGATCTGCGGGTCGCCCTTCTCGTCGACGCGCACGACGATGCGCGGCTTGCCCTTGCCGTCGGCGAGCGTCAGGCCCACCGACTTGTCCGGATTCTTGCCGAAGAAGGCCCGTTTTGGGCTGGGGTACTTCTTCTCCAGCTCCGCCATCGCCTGGTCCCGCTCGGGGCCAGGCGGCATCTGCTGGATCTTCGTGTACTCCTCGAACATGCCGGAGAGAGGCGTGTCGGGCCGATCCTGAACCGTCAGGCCGACGCCGCGCCTGCCCTGGTCCTCCGCGTACCTCAGGACCAGGGTCTGGTCCTGCTTGTACTGGTCGAAGGCCAGTTGCCCACCCGCGCCCGGCTTCCCGTCGACGACACTGCTGTCGACGCCCATGCCGCCCGCCTCGTCGCCTTCGGCGTTGTAGAAGATCATTCCGGCCCGTTGTCCCGCGTTGCCCAGGTCGACGCCGTCCACGACGGCCGCGGGCGACCTCACCTTGTTGGTCAGCACCAGACGTGGCTTGCCATGCGGTTCGACCACGTTGATCCGCTGGACGTCTATCTCCTCGAATGTCGCCTTGCCGCCGCCCTTGGCGCCGTTCTGGGCGACGGCCGGCCCGCCGCCGCCGATGACCACACCGAGCGCCACTGCTGCCACCACCGCGCCGACCGCGCGGGCCCGCGGCCACATTGTCCTTCTGTCCATGCCTTCGATGATCGTAGTCGGCTTCGTGGCAGGCAGTGGGGCTGGTTACCGATCACCGGTAGAGGTTTCTCTACCTCGCGCGGTGGGACTCGACGGTGGATCGGCATCGGCCGGGCGGGCGCCCGGCCCCGTCATCCCGGCTTGCGGGCCTCGATGAGGACGCGTGAGGAGTGGGCGACGAACGGGCCCTCCTCCTCGATCAGCTCGTGCAGGTCGCGCAGCCTGTCGCGGTAGGCGTCGACGGTGAAGCCCGGGACGATCCAGATCACCTTGCGCAGGAAGTAGACGACCGCGCCGATGTCGGAGAACTCCATCCGCAGCCGCTCCATGCGCACGTCGGCGAGTTCGAGACCGGCGGCGACCGCGTCGGCGCTCTCGATGTCGGGATGCCGTCCGTCCCTCTCCTCGGGCTGCGGGCCGAGGAAGTACTCGCTCACCCCGAAGACGCTGCCGGGCCCGACGTGCTGGGCGAAGTACGTGCCACCTGGCCTGAGGACCCTCGCGATCTCCCGCCACCAGACGCTCACGGGATGGCGGCTGATCACCAGGTCGAACGCTTCGTCGGCGAACGGCAGCGGCGGCTCGTCGGGGTCGGCGACGACGACCGCGCCCAGCGGGTGCAGCAGGCGGGTCGCCTTGACGACGTTCGGCGGCCACGACTCGGTGGCGACCATCGTCGGCGGCAGTTTCGCCGCTCCGGCCAGGACCTCGCCTCCGCCGGTCTGGATGTCGAGCGCGGCCGTGGCCCTGGCGAGCCGGTCGCTCATCAGGCGCTGGTATCCCCATGACGGGCGCTGCTCGGTGGCGCGCCCGTCGAGCCAGGAGAAGTCCCAACCCTCGACCGGCACGGCGTTCGCCTCGGCCACCAGGTCATCGAACGATCGTGTCATCTGCCGATCCTCACACGCCCCGGAAGGCCGGCGGAACAGCGGCCCGCACGCCCGCGGGCCGTCGCCGCGGATCCGTCGCCGCCCACGGATCCGTGGCCGCCCGCGTACCTGTCGTCGGCCGCGGGCCCCTCGGGTGACGGCGAAGGCGGCGGGCCCCTCGGGTGACGGCGAAGGCGGCGGACGACCGCCTTGACAAGATTCGCCGGATGGGCCTCTAATGACCTTCATGTCGCGTGCCACCGGCCCGGAGGACGGCGGTGGCATGGAGGCGCCGTATCAGGGGGATGATGTCGTGGCTTCTCAGCTCACAGGACGCGGCTGACCGCGTAGCGCTTCCGCGCCCTCCCCTGCGCCGCCGTTCCCGACGGCCTTCTTTCCTGTCGAGGCGTCTTTCCATGTCGACGCGCCGACGTTTCGTGCCCTGACGGGCTTTCTCCCTTCTTCTCTTCTTCTCGTCCACGCCTGGAGCAGACACAAGCATGACCAATGACTTCAACCAGCAGATCATCGACGAGTTCCGCGCCAACTCCGGCCAGGTCGCCATGTTCGACGGAGGCAGGCTGCTCCTGCTGACGACGAAGGGGGCCAGGACCGGCGCGAGCCGTACGACCCCTGTCGGCTACCTGCCCGACGGCGACCGGCTGCTGGTCATCGCCTCCGCCATGGGGGCGCCCGTTCACCCGGGTTGGTACCACAACCTGGTCGCCCACCCGCGCGTCACCGTCGAGGACGGGAGCTTCACCTACGAGGCGGACGCGGTGGTGCTGGAGGGCGAGGAGCGGGACAGGCTGTTCGCCCGCGCCGTGGAGGCGGACCCCGGATGGGGGGACTACCAGGCCAGGACGAGCAGGCTCATCCCGGTCGTCGCACTCCACCCCATCCACGGCGGGCCGCCCGCGGGTCCGATGGGCGAGGCGCTCAAGACGATTCACGGCGCGTTCCGCAGGGAGCTCGCGCTGATCCGCAAGGAGATCGCCGCGTCGGGGCCGGGGATCGGGGCGCAGCTGCGCGTCAACTGCCTGACCCTGTGCCAGGGGCTGCACCACCATCACTCCAACGAGGACGGCATGATGTTCCCCTCGCTGGAGGAGCGTCACCCCGAGCTCGCCCCCGCCATGAAGCGGCTGCGCGACGAGCACGAGGTGGTCGCGCGGTTGCTGGCCAGGCTGCAGGCCCTTCTCGCGGGCGACGAACTCGACCACGCCGCCCTCGTCGCCGAGGTCGACCTGCTCACCACGGAGCTCGAGGCTCACCTCGACTACGAGGAGGAGCAGCTGGTCGCGATCCTGAACGGCGTCGCCCGCTGAACCGGAAGGCCGCTTCCCCCTGTCGGGAAGCGGCCTCACCGTGATCAGCCGGCGGACCTCAGGGGGCGGAAGAACTCCCGCAGTTCCCTTGCCACCTGCTCGGGCTCCTCGTGCGCCATGAAGTGGCCCCCGCGCCGGGGGACGCTCCAGTGGCGCAGGTCGGCGAAGATGCGCTCGGCGAGACTCCTGGGGAAGTTCGCGAACGCCGGCTCATGGCTCAGCGTGACGGCGGCGGGCACGCCGATCGTGGGAACCGGCCGGTTGTTGGCGTAGTCGTAGTACTGCCTGAAGGACGAGCCGATGGTGCCGGTCGCCCAGTAGAGGGTCGCCACCGTCAGGATCGTGTCCTTGTCCCAGCTCTTCTCCAGGTCGCCGTCGCAGTCACTCCAGTCGCGGTACTTGTCGACGATCCAGGCCACCAGACCGGCGGGAGAGTCCATGAGGGCCGCGGCGATCGTGTCGGGCCTGGTGCACATGATCTCGCTGTAGCCCTGGTCGGTGACGTCGTAGGCGTCGAGCGCGTCGAGGAACGTCCGCTCCTCCGGGGTCGCCGGGTTCTCCCCGAAGTTGCTCGTCACCACCGCGGAGGTGATGTGGACGCCGGCGACCTCCCCCGGGTGGAGGGCGCCGAGCCACTGCGTCACTCCTCCCCCGATGTCGCCCCCGAAGGCGCCGAAGCGCCGGTAGCCGAGGGTCTCCGTCATGAGCGTGTGCCAGGTCCGCGCGACGCCCCTGCGGGTGAAGAGATCGCGCGGCAGGTCGGAGAACAGGAAGCCGGGCAAGGAGGGGACGACCACGTCGAACGCGTCCGCGGGATCGCCGCCGTGGGCGGCGGGATCGGCCAGCAGCCGCGTGACGCGCAGCATCTCCACGAAGCTGCTCGGCCAGCCGTGTGTCAGCACCAGCGGCAGCGGCTCAGGCGCGCCTTCCACGCGCTCCGCGCGGACGTGCACGAAGTGCACCCGCCGGCCGTCGACGTCGGCGACGTAGTGGGGAAAGGCGTTGAGCGCCGCCTCGGCCGCGTGCCAGTCGAAGCCGTCGGCCCAGTACGTGACGAGCTCGCGCAGGTAGCCGGGGTCGACGCCGGCGGCCCAGTAGGCGGAGTCGGAGGCGGTCGTGTACAGGGTGCGGGCCAGGCGGGCGCGCAGATCGGTCAGGATGTCATCGGAAACGGTGATCTGAAAAGGCTTGACTGCCATGGTTCCTTCGTTCAGAAGTGCTCGACATGGGCACTCCTGGGCGCGGCTCAGACCGACGAAACTCCCAGGAGGGCCCGGACAGGACGAGATATCGTCATCGGGCTCACCTCCTCGTATCGCATGACGGGCCGACTATACCGCGATACAGCCGGGCCTGCGTGATCAGATCAGAACCGGGGGCCGAGGAACATCCCGCCTGTGGCGTCGATGAGGTTGCCGGTGATCCACCTGGCGTCGTCCGAGGCGAGGAAGGCGACGACGTCGGCGATGTCGGCGGGCTCCCCCACCCTGCCGAGCGCGGCCCCCGCGGCGGTGGCCTCCTCCATGCCCTGCGTGGCGAACAGCCATGCGGTCATGTCGGTCCTGGTCGGGCCGGGGGCGACGGTGTTCACGGTGATGCCGCGGTCGCCGACCGCGTTGGCCAGCGTGCGGCTCATGACGTTGATGGCGCCCTTGGTCATCGAGTAGGCCAGCTCGTGAGCGAGCGCGATCCGCGTGTCGGCGGAGGAGATGTTGACGATCCTGCCGCCGTCGCGCATGAGCGGAAGCGCGCGCTGGATGATGAAGAACGGCGCCTTCACGTTGACCGCGAAGACCCTGTCGAACGACTCGGGCGTGGTGTCCTCGATGGAGCCACCGCCGATCGCCGCGTTGTTCACCAGGATGTCGAGGCCCTGGCCGTCGAGCGCGCCGAACAGCGCGTCGACGTCGCCCTCGGTGCCGAGCTCGGCGCGGACGGCGGCCGCCCTGCCGCCGCGCGTCCGGATGGCCTCGACGGTCTCCTTGGCGGCGGCGTCGTTGGAGGCGTAGTGGACGATCACCGTCGCGCCCTCGGCGGCCAGCCGCTCGGCGACGGCCCGGCCGATCCCGCGGGAGGAACCGGTCACGAGGGCGGTCTTGCCGTTCAGCTTCTGCATGTCGATCTCCTTGTTCGTCGGTGATCGGTACTGTGGCCGGTGCCACGCACCGGCCACGCACCGATCGATCACGAGCGCGAACGCGGAGCTGACGGCACTACACGACGACGAGGTCGATCTCGAGCAGATCTGCGACGGCCCGCAGGTCCTCGACACGGTGCCCGGTCCCCAGCGCCCAGTGGTGCGAGATCCCCGTCGCGCTCCAGGCGTCGGTCCATTCGCCGGGGTCACGGCCGAAGTCCACCCTTGAGGTCGTGTTGCCGATCTTCAGGTGCGGACCGTCCACCGTCGTGCCCTCGGCGGCGACGAACCCGAACCGCCCGTCGCGCCGCTGGAGCAGGCCGAAGGCGGTCACGGGGCCGTGCGTGACGTCGAACTCCACCGACACGCCCCAGCCGCGCTTGCCGTGGTAGACGCCGAGGCCGCGCAGCAGGGGCCGCCGCGAGCTGATCGCCAGGTTCGCGGGGCCGTCATGGCCCATCTCGACGTGGCCGCGCAGGAAGTCCAGCGCCTGCAGCTCGGTGAACGAGCCTCCGGCGCCCATCCTGTCCATGATCAGCATGGCCAGCGAGGTGCGCAGCTCATACTCGCCTGCAGCGGGCACGCCGCGCGCGGTCAGCAGGGAGGCGCCCAGGATCATCCCCGCGCCCAGCCGCTCGTGGATCTCGCCCTCCAGCCCGCGGTGGTAGTAGGCGAGACTGTCCAGCCCGAAGTCGGACACCAGGCGGTCCAGCCCGATCGAGACCCGCGCGGCCCAGTCGAAGTCCTCGTCCGCGATGGAGGCGTCCACGTCGAAGAGCTCCGCGACCTCGCGTCTCCTGTCCGCCGCCTCGCCGTCGGTGACCTTGTCCACGCGCACTCTCAGGTCGTCGAACTCGAGCACCTCCACGTGCCCTCCGAAGTTGGCGGGCACCAGCGTCAGGTCGGTCGAGACGTCCAGCATGCCGGGGTAGAGGTGCCCCATCAGCCCGTGCCTGCCGTGCCGGAGCGCGGCGCGCACCCCCGCCGCCCTCACCCAGCGCTCGATACGCGCCCATGCCCGCTCGTCCTCCAGGTAGCCCGACACCGAGCGGAACGGGATGCCCGCGCGGATGAAGGTGTTGGCCATCTCGGGCAGCGGGCAGGCGCCGCAGTAGGCCAGCCACTGACCCGTGTCGAAGGTGTCGTGGTCCATCGCCTCGGTGGGCTGCAGGTTGATCAGCAGGACGGGCGCGCCGCTGCGCTGGGCCACGGGAAGCAGCATGGTGGCGGTCATGTACGTGGTGAGGAAGCCCACGATCAGGTCGCATCCGGCCGCGCGCAGCCGCTCGGCGGCGGCGGCGCCCTCCTGCGCGTCGGAGATGAACCCGACGTCGACGACCTCGCAGCCGAACCCGTTCATCCGTTCGGCGACACGCGCGGCCGAACGCTTCAGCTGGGGCAGCAGGTCGGGGAACTGGGGCCAGTAGGCGCCCAGGCCGCCCGCGACGAGTCCGATTCTCATGCTGGTTCCTCCAGGGGATGGGCGGTGCGGAGGGTGACCGGCCCGAACAGGCCGGTCACCCGCTGACCGGGGAAGACGAAGTGGGTCGGACTGACGGCGTCGAGGTAGGGCGCGAGGGTGCCGAGCACCAGGATCTCGATCCTGTTCTCTCCGCGGGTCAGGCTCAGGTCGAAGGTGTACGGCGCGCAGATCCGCACGCCGGCGGCCACGCCGTCGACGGTGACCTCGGCGGTGCCCCGTACCCCGCCGAGGTCGAGGACGGCGGGCGTGGGCGAGGTCGAGCGGACGGTGGTCGTGTAGCGGACGCCGCCGCTGTAGTCCGCCAGGCCGTACGACTCCCACGCGCCGAGCGTCATCCGGCCAGGACCGCAGTCGAACCTGACCGGTCCCGCCAGCGCGCCGCCGCCCTCGAAGCCCGGCCGGGCGGCGACGCGGAGCTCGGCGCTGCGCGCCGAGCCGTCCAGAGCTGCGGGCAGGTCCTTCTCCACGCCGTCGACGAGGATCCGCGCGGGCCCGTGGGTGTCGGCGTCGACCCGGACGGCGCCGGGCGGGATGTCCACGACGAACCGCTCCTCCCTGGGCCTGCGGCTCCCCGGAGCGGCGAAGACGGCGGGCAGGGCGGTGTCCCGCCCGTCGATCCAGCCCGCTCCGGGGAGCGGGTGCTGCCGGGGGCGCAGGTGCAGGGCGGCGGGGTCGCCGTGCTGGCGCCGCCGTACCAGCGGGCCTTCGCCGCCGCCGGGTCCGGTCCAGCCGGGGCCAGAGACGGCCAGGCCGTCGGCCAGGACCGCGCCCGCGCACTCCAGCCGGATCGTGTTCGGTCCTGGGCGCAGCAGCGGGCGCAGGTCGTAGCGGCGCACCCTGGGGATGTCGGCCTCGGCGTAGGGGTCGAACCCGCCCTGGCGGCCGGCCTCCCGCCCGTTGACCAGGACCAGGCACGGCGCGGTGGAGGCGACCTGAAGGACGCCTCCCGCGGCCTCTCCCGTGGACTCCACGACGGTCTCCAGGACCGGCCCCACGATCCATTCGGGCCTGCGCACGCGGGCGGGATCGGCGGTGACGGACACGTGCGCGCGCAGGCCGAGGTCCTCGTCAGGGACTAGCCGCACTTCCAGCAGACGCTCGCCGCCCGCAGGGGGAAGCGGGCCGACCGCGAGGTGGCCGGCGTCGTCGAGCGGCAGCTCCACTCCGTCCAGCCAGACGGTCTTCGCCGCCGCCGCGCCCACGACCAGCCAGACGTCCCGTGCCGCGGGCGGCACGGCGAGCAGGGTGCGGAACCAGCCGCTCTGCCCTGCCGCCACCCGGCCGAAGTCGATGAACTCCTCGGGCACGTGCCCCTTGGGCCCGAGGGTGTCGCGGTGGATGGGGTCCTTGCGCAGCCCCCTGGACTCCGACCAGATCGACGGCCGCCAGTCGAGCCCTGAGCCGTCGCCGGTCCGCTGCTCGCCGTGCGGGCCGAACGTCGCGTGCACGGGCTCGCCCTCGGGGGTCGTGAGCGTCCAGCGCTCGACCGTGGCCGACGTGGCGAAGTCGCCCCATGTGTCGTCCATGGTCGGCACGAGCTCGACCGCCCAGTCGCCGCCGAGATCCACCTCGTGCGGGTACGGCTCGCGCGGCGGCGCGACCGGCAGGTCCTCGCCGGTGAACAGCAGCATCGCCGCGGGCCCCTCGTCGAAGGGGACGACCACCTCCACGGCGCCGTCCACGGTCGTGTACGGCAGCGCGCGCGGCTCTCCTCCGAACGGGCCGGCCAGCAGCGGGGTCCCGCTCACCCCGCGGACCTTGACCCTCGTCCGGTCGCGATAGCGGCGGGGGTCGAAGTCGATCGTGGCGTCCAGCCAGCCGAGCTCGACGCCCCGTTCCTCCGGCCGCCCCACCGCGATTCTGCTCGCCCTGGGGAACGCTGCGGTCAGGAAGACGAGCGTGACCCCGTCCACCTCGCGCACCAGGGGCGGCACCTCGGCCTCCACCTGGGGTTCGAACCCGGCGAGTGCCGCGCCGAGCTCGTCCTCGGACGCCACGAACCGCGCCCGTCCCTTCTGCGCGGGGCGGGCGGCGGGATCCTCGGAGAATCGGGCGCGGAGAACCGGGGAGCGGGGCAGGGCGCCCACCGCGACCAGCAGCCCTCCGCCGTCGACGAAGGCGGCCAGTCGTCCGGCGGTTTGCTCGTCCAGCTCCGTGACCGCGGGCAGGATGACGACGCGGTAGGCCTCGCCGGACACGGCCAGCCGCCCGTCCTCGGCCACGGCCCGCTCGACCGAGTCCTCGTCGATGACGTCGGCGTCCAGGCACAGCCGGTCCAGCACCCCTGGCACGGTCCCGAACCACGCCATGTCCCCGACCAGCCGCCGGTACACGCGCTGGGCGCGCACGGCCGCGTCCTGCCGCTCCCCCGCCGAGCCGCCGGGCAGCGGCGTGCCCGCCTGCGCGGTCGTCGTGGGGAACAGGACCGCGATGTCGCACACGTGCCGTCCGAGCGAGAGCGCCGCGCACATGCGGGTGACCGCGTCGGCGAAGACCCGGTGGTGCCTCCAGTACGGCTGCCGCCAGTCGGTCGAGGGCGGCGCCCACTCCCACCACCCGGCCTTCGTCGTGTAGTAGACCGCGTGCGGGTTGTAGAGGTTCGCGCCCGCCCGCAGCCAGGGAAGCAGCCAGTCGAGGGTCTCCTCGAGGGTGCCGCCCCAGCCGCTGGAGTGGAACGCCTCGATCCAGGTGCGCGGCCTGCCGTACAGGTGGGCGAGGGAGGAGTGCAGCCGGGCGTCGCCGTGATGGTCGGAGCCCGGCGCGCTGAACCACCGATGCGTGCGCGTGTAGTCGGCGTACAGCTCGACCCCCTCGACGGGGTGGCCCGCCCTGGCGGGGTCCTGCTGGTCGCACCCGTTGAGGAGCCCGTGCTTGGCGTGCCACTCGGCAAGCGGCCTGAAGAACGCCTCCTCGGCCAGCTCCGCCCTGGTCCGGTGGTAGGCGTGCCAGTCGGGGTCCTCCAGGCGGAACTCCTGGCCCCTGCGGGCGCGGAACTCCGCGGCGAAGGCGCCCGACCAGGTGGGCATCGACGGCAGCTCGTCCTGGAAGGATCCGACGATCACGCGGCCGAACCAGTGGCCGAGCCGCCGCTCGAACTCGCCGTGGACACGGTCCAGCAGCACCTCGCATGCCGTACGGGACAGGTAGTCGAAGCCGCGCGTGGTCACCGTGCCGTCGGCGGCCAGCCACTGACCGGCGAACTCGGGGTGCTCCTGCACCAGGCGGGCCTGCAGGTCCGCGCCCGAGAAGCCGAGCTGGTCGTAGAACCACAGGAAGGCGCCCAGCTCCAGGGCGTCCTCGCAGACGCCGTCGAACAGCTCCCACCACTCCTCGGACAGGAACGGCGGGTCGTCGGCGTCGGCGCCGAACAGCGGGCCCGAGGGGGCGAGGTTGAGCACGACCAGGTGGTGCACCCCGCCGTCGACCAGGCGCCGCATCTGCCAGCGCAGCCGGTCGCGGCGCAGGGGCTCGCCGCTCCACCACCAGATCGCGGCCGGCGAATGGCTGCGCGGCGGCTCCCTGAGCACGTCGAAGAGGTTCATCCCTTGAGTCCCGAGGAGAAGCCCTTGATCACGTAGCGCTGGAGCGCGAGGAACACCAGCACGATCGGCAGCGCGCCCATGACCAGTCCCGCGAAGACGAGGCCGTAGTCGGAGACGTACTGCCCGACGAAGGCGAACACGCTGACGGGGACGGTCTCGAAGCCGGAGCCGCCGAGGTAGAGCAGCGGGGTGAAGAAGTCGTTCCAGATGAAGACCGCGTTGAGGATCAGCACCGTTCCTGTGATCGGCCGCAGCAGCGGGAAGACCACCCTGGTGAACGCGGTCAGGTGCGAGGCGCCGTCGATCTGGGCGGCGCTGGCGTACTCGCGGGGCAGGGCGCGGATGAACCCGGTGTAGAGGAACACCGTGAACGGCAACTGGATGCCGGTGTAGAAGAGGATCATCCCGGCGTGGGTGCCGATCAACCCGAGGTCGGTGACCAGCCGGTACAGCGGGATCATGCCGAGCTGGAACGGCAGCACGATGCCCAGGAGGAACAGGACGTAGAGCCCGTAGCCCAGGCGGCTCTTCGCCCTGGCCAGGAAGTAGGCGGCGAACGAGCCGAGCCCGATGAGCGCGACCAGGCTGACCACGGTGATCACCGTGCTGTTCACCAGCGAGGAGCCGAGCGCGGCGGCCGACCAGGCCTTGGCGAAGTTCGCGGCGGTCGGCGGGTCGGGCAGGGCCAGCGGGCTCCGTGAGAGCTGCGACGGGTCCTTGAGCGACAGCGTGACCAGGGCGTAGACGGGGAAGAGGAACGCCACGGCGGCGGCGATCATCACGATCTCGAGCAGGAAGGTCCTCCTCACTGGGCCACCTCCCTGGAGCGCAGGTAGGAGATCTGGACGAGGGAGACGGCGGCCACGAACAGGGCGAGCACCAGCGCGATCGCCGTGCTGTAGCCGAACTTCCCGAACACGAACGCCTGCTTGTACAGCACGGTCGACAGGGTCTCGGTGGCGTAGCCAGGCCCGCCGTTGGTCGCGGCGAAGACCTGGTCGAACAGCTTGAGCCCGCCGATGGTCGAGAGCATCAGGTTGATCGTCAGCGCGGGCGCGAGCAGCGGCCAGGTCACGTACCTGAAGCGCTGCAGCGTGCCCGCGCCGTCGATCATGGCCGCCTCGTGCAGCTCGGCGGGAATGCCCTCCAGCCCGGCCAGGAAGATGACCATGGAGTAGCCGGCGTACTGCCACACGACCATGCCCGCGATCGACCACAGCGCGACCGCGGGGTCGCCGAGCCAGTCGACCTCCAGGCCGAGCAGGCCGTTGAGCCCCGCCGACGGGTCGGGGTTGTAGACGTACTTCCACAGGAACGCGACCATGACGGGGCTGACGACGACGGGCGCGAAGAAGATCACTCGGAGCAGCGTCCTGCTCTTCAGCCTGGCGTGCACGCCGAGGGCGAGGAGCAGGCCGACGCCGTTCTGCACCATCACGATCGCGAGCGTGAGCAGCAGCGTGTTGCCGAGCGAGCCCATGGCCTGCTCGTCGTCCAGGATCGCCTGGAAGTTGGCCAGGCCGACGAAGGACATGCCCTCGCCGATGCCGCTCCAGTCGGTGAAGGCGTAGACCACGCCTGCGGCGCTCGGGTAGAGCACGACGACGGCGTAGACCAGCAGCGCGGGCGCGGCGAACAGCCAGGAGGGGGAGAGTGCGGAGAATCGCTTGATCACTTCTGGTATGCCTCGTCCATCTTCTTCAGCGCCTCGTCGATCGTCGCCTTGCCGGCGAGCAGTTCCTGGACGACCGCGAAGTGGACCGGCTGCACCTCGGCGTTGGGCCAGCGCTGGTCCATGAAGGGCACCGCCCTGTCCTTGGTGAACGGCAGGAAGGACCGCACCGCGGGGTCGATCGTCGAGCCGCCGTCCTGGGTGAGCGGGATGGCCGAGATCGCCTTGGCCCAGCGGTTGATGCTGTCCTGCCTGCCGAGGAAGTCGACGAACGCCTTGGCCTCCTCGACGTTCTTCCCCTTGGCCCCCGCCCCGAGGCCGACCACGACTCCGGCGGGGATCCACACCTGGTCGGCGCTGTCGGCGCCGGGCACGGGGAACATGGACAGGTCGTCGGGGCTGGAGGTCGCCTTGCGGAAGTCGGGCAGGACGGCCGAGACCTGGATCGCCATGCCCGCCTTACCCGATGCCACCATCGAGATCTGCTGCTCGAAGGTGGTGCCGTTCGGCTTGTCGTTGAAGAACCCGCGCTCGCTCAGCTCCATGTACATCTCCATGGCCGCGCGCCAGCCCGACTCGGCGAACGTGGTCTGCCCGGCGAGCTGCTTGTCGTCGAAGGAGGGGTCCTTGGCGTACACGGTCGAGGGCACCAGCGCGTAGGTGATGAGCTGCGTGACCCACGGCGTCTGGGCGCCGAGCGCGATCGGCGCGACTCCCGACTTCTTGAGCTTGTCGCAGAGCGTCAGGAACTCGGTCCAGGTGGTGGGGGGCGCGTCGACGCCGGCCTTCTCGAAGACCTTCTTGTTGTAGATCGCCCCGATGACCGAGGAGCCGGCCGAGAACATCATGGTCTTGCCCTCGACCTGGAGGGCGGGTTTGAAGCCGGTGGGGATCGTGGCGGTCCACGCCTGGGCGGACAGGTCGGCCAGCAGCCCCGCCCCCGCGATCTGCGACATCGACATGGCGCTGCCGTTGCCCGGATACACGACGTGCAGGTCGGGGGCGTTGCCCGCGCCGAGCTGGGTGCGCAGCGAGGTCTGCACCTGGTCGGTCGGCGCGTACGACGCGGTGAGCCGTACCCCCGGCTTCACCTTCTGGTAGGCCGCGACCAGCTCGTCCATCGGCGCCTTCTGGTCGGCCACTCCCACGAACTTCAGGTCGACCGCGGCGGCGGCTCCTGTGGCGGAGGTGCTCTGCGGTTTGGTCGAGCACGCGGTCGCCGCGGCCGCCAC
Organism: Nonomuraea mangrovi; assembly: GCF_042681425.1. Classification (NCBI taxonomy): domain Bacteria; kingdom Bacillati; phylum Actinomycetota; class Actinomycetes; order Streptosporangiales; family Streptosporangiaceae; genus Nonomuraea; species Nonomuraea mangrovi. The sequence continues at coordinate 55,628 of NZ_JBHUFV010000083.1, forward strand.
CGCGAGGCCGCCCATCATGCGGAAGAACTGGCCGCGGCTCATCCTGGCGTGACGCAGATCGGTCATGAGTCTTCTCCTCGGACTGATGCGAAGTGGTGGTCCCCCGAGGTCACCCGATGGACCCGGCCATCGGGCAGGTGCACGGTCGCCGAGGCGCCGGGCGGGACGGTCACCGACAGGCGGAAGTCCTCGTCGGCGCGCTCCCATGAGACGGCGATCCGCCCCCGCGCGGATTCGTAGGAGGCCCGCGCCCAGCTCAGGTCTCCCGGGAGTGGCCTGATCACCAGCTCCCGGTAGGCCACCGAGTCGGGGGCCTGGGCGATCCCGGCGACGCCGGTGTACAGCCACTCCCCGACAGAGCCGAACGCGTAGTGGTTGAAGGAGTTCATGGACGGCGCCCCCTCGCCGTCCCAGCGCTCCCACACCGTCGTGGCGCCGTTGCGCACCTGGTGGAGCCAGGACGGCGGGTCGGTACGGCGGAGCAGCGCGTGCGCGAGGTCCGGGCGGCCGGTGGCCGACAGGACGGGGCAGAGCAGGTTCACGCCGAGGAATCCGGCCTGTGGGCCGTTCTCCTCCACCAGTTCGGCCAGCCGTTCCGCGGCCCTGCGGGCGAGCGCGGCGGGCAGCAGGTCGAAGGCGAGCGCGAGCAGGTAGCCGGTCTGGGTGTCGCCCATGACCGCTCCCCGCGGGTCTACGAACGTTTTAATAAAGGCCGTGCGGATGTCGGATGCGAGGCTGTGGAATCTGTCGGCCTCGCCGTACCTGCCCCGCACCTGTGCCGCCCTGGCGGTCAGGTACGCGCTTCGGTGGAAGAAGGCGGTGGCCACCACCTCGCGCGGGGTCGCGGGGCCGGGGGCGAGCCAGTCGGCGTAGTGCGGTCCCGTCTTCTCCCGCCAGATCAGGCCGGGATTGTGTCGCAGCACGAAGTCGACCCACGCGGCCATCGAGTCGACGTCGAGAAACCTCGCGTCGCCGTACACGGTGTAGAGGTGCCACGGCACCAGCACGCCCGCGTCGGCCCAGCCGGGGGCGCCCTCCTCGGCGACCCCGGTCAGCCGGGGCGCCACGTTGGGGAAACCGCCTTCGGGCGACTGCGCGTCACGTACGTCCCGCAGCCACTTGGCGAAGAAGGCGGCCACGTCGGCGTTGAGGCAGGCGGTCGGCAGGAACACCTGCGCGTCGGCCATCCAGCCGAGCCGCTCGTCGCGTTGAGGGCAGTCGGTCGGGACGCTGACGAAGTTGCCGCGCTGGCCCCACTCGATGTTGCGGTGCAGCCGGTTGATCTCCGGGTCCGAGCACTCGAACGTGCCCGTCCACCGGGTGTCGCTGTGCAGGACCACCGCCTTCACCTCACCGAGGCGCTCCACCCCGGAGATCTCGGCATAGCGGAAGCCGTGGTAGGTGAAGCGCGGCTCGAACGAGGCCGCCGTGCTCGCCGTGACCAGCATGTCCGTGGCGTCGGCCGTGCGCAGGTTCGCGGTGTGCAGCCGGCCGTCGTTCTCCAGCTTCTCGCCGTGCCTGACGACGACGCGGGTCCCCGGCTCCTGGGCCGGTACGGCGAGGCGGACCCGCCCCGCGAGGTTCTGCCCGAAGTCGACCAGGTGGGTAAGGGGCCCGGTCCTGGTGACCGACACCGGCGCCAGCTCGCGCAGCACCCTGACCGGCTCGTCCGCCGACGGCACGAGCAGGTGGTGGTCGGCGCCCGTCACCACGACGGGGCGCCACGCCGAGTCGTCGAAGCCGGGCAGGTCCCAGCCGGGTGTGGCCGCCCGCAGGTCGTGGCACTCGCCCTTGAGCAGGTCGCCGTGCCGGACGTGGCCATGGGCGGTGCGCCAGCTCCCGTCGGTCATCACGACCCGCGTCGAGCCGTCGGCGAGCGTGAGGTGCAGTTCGGCGATGAGCTCGGGGAAGCGGCCGTAGTGGTAGCCGGGCTGTCGCGGGTCGAACCCGGCGAAGCCGCTCCACCACCCGTCGGCGACGGTCACCGCGAGCGCGTTCTCACCCTCGCCGACCAGCGACGTCACGTCGTAGGTCTGGTACTGGAGGCGTTCGCGGTAGTCGGTCCAGCCGGGGGCGAGCTCGGCGTCGCCCACCCGTCTTCCGTTGATCAGCGCGTGGTAGAGGCCCTTGGCGCTGATGTACAGGCGGGCCGTCGTGACGGCGCGGGGAATCTCGAAGCTCCTGCGCAGTTGCGGGCACGGCAGCAGGCCGTGGGCGGCCAGCGCCCGCTCGCCCTCGGTGGGCGGGTCCACATGCTCGACCGCGTGCGGGTCGGGAGCGATCCACGCCGCCGTCCACGCGTCGTTCCCGGTCTCGAACCAGGACTCGGCGGTGCGTGCGGCGCCGGTGCCGTCCCAGAGCGTGACGCTCCACGCGTAGCGGGTGCGGGGCAGGAGCGGGGGTCCGTCGTACGGATGGCAGATGGCGTCCGGATCCTCGATCCGCCCGCTCGACCACACCTCTCCGACGTCGACCCGGTAGGCGATCGGATCGGCGCCCTCCAGCCGCCAGCCCAGCGACGGCCGGCCCGCCACGCCCAGAGGCGTCGTCCGGTGGTCGCAGCGTAGGTCGTGGGGTAATGCGGCGCCCAATGTCGCCTCCGTGTTAAATCTAACTACGGCAGATGTGATTTTGTGATTACGGGGAAGAGTAGGAGCCGCTCCTGCGGGTGTCAAGGGCGCTCATGACGCCGGGAGCGGCGCGATTCTGCGATATTCACATCGGATCCCACGACGCCCACAGGAGTGCACAGGTGAGTTCGCGTCAGCGCGTCAACAGCGGCGTGGCCAGGCGCCAGGCGATGGCCGAGCACGTCATGCGCCAGGGCACGATGTCGATGGCGGAGCTCGCCGAGGCGTTCGGGGTGAGCGTGATGACCGTCCACCGCGATCTCGACGAGCTCGAGCGGCAGGGGATGGTGCGCAAGTTCCGCGGCGGCGCGACCGCGCTGGCCTCGAACGTCTTCGAGAGCAACATCGCCTACCGGCTCACCGCCCACCTTCCGGAGAAGGAGGCGATCGCCAGGCACGTCGTCAGGCTGATCGAGCCTGGCAGCTCGGTCATGCTCGACGACTCCACGACCGCGCTGGCGGTGGCCAGGCACATCGGCGAGGTGGCCCCGCTCACCGTGGTGACGAACTTCCTCGAGGCGATCAAGCTGCTCGCCTGCACCCCCGGCGTTCGCCTCATGGCCCTCGGCGGCGAGTACCACGCGACACACGACTCCTTCCTCGGCGTGGCCTGCGTCGACGCGGTGGAGGCCATGAGCACCGACCTCGTCGTGGTGTCGACCTCGGCGATCTCCGGCCGCTACGCCTTCCACCAGGAGCAGGAGATCGTGCTGGTGAAGAGGGCGATGATGGGCGCGGCCGCCCGCCGCGTCCTCGCCGTCGACCACACCAAGCTCGAGCGGGTGGCGCTGCACAGAGTGGCGCCGCTCGACGACTTCGACGTCATCGTGGTCGACTCGCGCACACCCGAGGAGGCCGTGCGGCGGCTGCGCGAGCACCACCACACCGTCGAGGTGGCCTCGATGTGAAGAAATGTTGTTAACTTAACTTTAGGCCTTGTAAAAACGTTCGCGCCGGCGCGCCATGGCCGGATCAGCCGCCGGTGATCACGTGCCCGCGCGCCTCCAGCGCCTTCGACGCCCGTCGCAGGTCGGCGGTCCTCACCAGCAGGTAGTCGGTGTCGAACGTGGACAGCGCGAGCACCGACACGCCTGCCTCGGCCAGCGGCGCGGTCAGCGAGGACAGGATGCCGACGAGGGAGAAGTCCAGCTCGCCCGCCACCCGCAGCGCACTCCATCCGCCCTCCACCCTGGCCTCGCTCGGCTCGTCGCCCGCGGCGCACACGACGGAGACCTCCTCGGCCGTGACGGTCACGCCGTACAGTTCGGCCGTGGGCGGCGGCGCGGGCGGGGTGGATCCGGCCGGCAGCCTGCAGACGGAGTACTCACGGGAAAGAAGGCGGAGCTCCACGTCCATCACCTCTGAAGAGCGTTGGGTAGTCCGGCCACGACGGGCGCCAGGGCGTCGAGCGCCTGTGACAGGTATCCGGTGTCCATTCCGATGTTGATCCTGAACCACCCCTCGCGTCCGAAGAACACGCCGGGCGCGACCAGAACACTCGCCTTCCGCCTGAGCATGTCGCCGACCTCGACGGAGGTCAGGTCGCTGTCGTAGCGCACGAACGCCGGCGCCGAGGCCATGGGCGCGAGCGCGGTGAGCCTGCCGTCCTGGCGTTCCAGCCATGCGGAGAACAGCTCGTAGCCCCTGCGCACGCAGGTGCGGTTGCGCTCGAACAGCCGCGAGGGCGGACGCGGGAGCCGAGAGGGCGGCCGCACGGGGGTCACCCGCCGGGCTGAGGCCGCGTCTCGGGGCGGCCGGCGGCGGGGACGTCGTCGAGCCGGGTGTAGACGGACCTGCCCTCGGCCCGCGCCAGCGCCACCATCCGGTCCGCCCCCTCGGAGGGCCCGCCGATGCGCAGGACCGCGTCGCAGCGCGACAGCAGCCGCTCGGCCACGGGGTGGAAGATCTCCTCGAACAGCGCGTCGCCCGGACGCGCGCTCCCCGCCGTCTCCAGGAGGGGAAGGGCGAGCGCCTCACCCGTGACGGCCAGGTGGCCCGCGCGGAACAGGTCGAGCGCGGCCCTGTTCATCGCCTCCACGTTGGCGGCCAGCTTGGCGGGGTCGTCGCCGGTGCCCGACCGGTACGGCCCGGCGACGAGGATCATCAGCGTCGCGTTCATCGATGTCGCTCCTTGAAGGCGAGTAGGGTCAGGCCAGCACCGTGCGGACGCCTGCCTCGCGCAGGGCCGCCAGGGTCTCGGGGCCGTTGGGATGGGTGCCGGCGTCGCCGGCCGCGGAGTCGGTCACGAAGGTGCCCACGCCGTCCAGAGGGGCGACCTTGCCGAACGCGCGGACGCCGAGCTTGGTGGCGTCGGCCACCGCGATCGTCTTGGCGGACTGGGCGAGCCCGACCTGCTTGACGGCCGCGTCGTCCAGCGAGAACTCCGACCAGCCGTACTCGGCGTGCACGCCGCCGATCGACATGACGAAGCAGTCGAAGACCAGCGACTCCAGCGTGCGCAGGGCCAGCGGCCCGACGAGGGACCGCTCCCCCGGGCGGGACCGGCCACCGACGACCAGCAACTCGACTCCCCGCACGTCGGCGAGCCTGGCCGCCGCCTGCAGGCTGAGTACCGCCACCGTCAGCGGCGCCCTCGCGGCCAGGTGCTCGGCGACGTGCACGGTCGTGGTCCCGGCGTCCAGCAACACCAGCGACCCCTGCTCGACCATGGCGGCAGTCGCCGCGCCGAGGCGGTTCTTCGTCGCCGCCTGCCACGGCTCCCTGGCGGCGAATCCCGCGCCCTCCTCGCGGGAGCGGGTGGCGACGGCGCCTCCGTGCACCCTCCTGACCAGGCCTTGCGCTTCGAGGGCGTCCAGGTCTCTGCGCACGGTCATCTCCGAGACCCCCAGACGCCGGGAGAGCTCGGACACGGAGACCTGACCCGAGCCCTGCACCAGCCGCAGGGTCAGGTCCAACCGGTTGGCGACCATGAGCCCTATTTCTAACATACAAATGTTCATTCGCACATCTCCGTGTGCGGACCATGAGTGGGGCCGGAACCGCCCCGATCGGATGAGATGGCGGCGAGACGCCCGACCGGCTCCGGAGACGCCCCCGGATCGCGGCCCTAGAAGGGCTGGTCGACATCGACGCGGTGACCGCCGTGTAGGCGTCGCCGCTACGGGCGCCCGCGCGGGACGGCGAGCCGCTGTGGATCCACGTCTTCCCCCGGGAACCTCCCGGCCGTCGACGGCGAGCTCGCAGGGGTCATCGCCTTCGAGTGCCTGACCCCGCGCCCGTCGCCTGCTCGACGAGTTCGTCGCCGACATCGGCGCGACTGACAGCGGGCCGGACCGCACCGCCGTCCCGGCGATCAGGCGCGGATGGCGAGGAGCGCGACAACGGCGCCGGCGGCGTACACGGCGCCCATCCCGATCAGCAGCGGTCCTGCGAGGGTCCGCAGCGCCCCGCGCGCCCCGTCAGCGATCATGACCTCCCGTGGGTTCGCCGGGTCGTAGATCACCTCCACCCCCGCACCGAGTTCGTGCGAAGGCCGTGGATAGGTGATCTTCGAGTCGGCGGTGACCTCGTCGCCGTCAACCGTCGTGAAGCGCAGCGACGTCAGCCAGCGCTGACCGCCTCCCGCCTGCGTGCGAGGGCGCCTGCCGATCACCTTGGCGGGCACGCGCACCCCGCGCCGCAGGAACCGCCGGTCCCTGACCGCCCGCCGGAGTCCGGCCGCGACGAGCGCCAGCCCCAGCAGGCCGACCAGCGCGATGATCGTCTCGATATAGCTCACGGATCACCTCTCGGGCGGATCGTGCACCGGAGTCGATCGGCCGGTCGGCGTCGCCGCGGGGGCGTCGATCGTCCGGCGGGAGACCAGTGAAACGAATTATCCCCCTTGTCCCATCTTGATCGGATATGGATGATCATGTGATGCTTCGCATAAGGAGTTATGCATGTCAGGAGAGCGAGCTCTTCTGACGGATGATGCTTGAAGCCGTGAAGTGGGGATCGTCGCCATGTCGCTTGACACGGGCACCACCGTGACCGGACCGCGTGTCCTGCCCTTCTACCGGGCCATCCCACGGTTGGTAAAGGACCCCGTCACCGAGTTGGCCAAGATGGGCACCGAGGCAGGGGGGCGGGTCGTCCGGATCGACATCGGCCCTTTCCGGCCTTATCTGGTCTCCCATCCCGACCACGTCCAGCAGGTGCTGAAGACCGACTGGTCCAACTTCGTGCGCGAGGGGATGTTCTGGCGGCCGCTGAGCCGCGTGATCGGCCAGAGCATCCTGGGCGAGGGCGAGGGCTGGGAGTCCAGCCGGAGAATCCTCCAGCCGCTGTTCACCGCGAGATACACCGCCTCGCTGGGCGAAGACATGGCCGACATCATCGCCGAGTGCATCCTCGAACTCGACGACTACGCGCGGACCGGGCGGCCGGTCGACGGCGGCTATCAGATGACGACGATCGTCAACCAGGCCGTCATCAAGGTGCTCTTCGGCGGCCGGATCTCCCGCGACGTCGCCGAGCGCCTTTCGCCCGAGTTCGCCACCTGCGCCACGTCGATCGCCTTCCGGCTGCTGTTCCCGTTCGTGCCCTACTCCGTCAAGGTCCCAGGAGACCGGGCCTTCCTCGCCGCCGCGAAGAAGATCGACGAGATCGTCTACCCCCTGATCGAAAGGGCCCGTAAAGAGAACACCGGCACCAACGAAGTGGTCTCGGCACTGATCGGGGCGAGGATCGCACAGGACGGCGAGGCGGACCTGCGGCAGGTCCGCGACGACCTGGTCAGCATCTACGGCGCCGCCTCGGAGACCACGGCGATGTCGCTGACCTGGCTGTGGTCCGTGCTGCACGACCACCCCGACGTGAACGCCAGGCTGCTGGAGGAGATCGACGAGGTGGTCGGCGAGGGTCCTGTCCGGCCCGCGCATGTCGCGAAGCTCAGATATCTGCGCATGGTCCTGCAGGAGCTGTTGCGCGTCTACCCGTCGGCCTGGATCATCCCTCGTCAGACGGTGGCGGACACCGAGATCGGCGGCGTCCCGATCAAGGCCGGCTCGCAGGTGCTGGTCAGCCCGTACACGACGCACCGGCTCGCCGAGTTCTGGGACCGGCCGCTCGAGTTCGACCCTGAGCGCTGGGCGCCCGAGAGGACCGACCGCCGCCACCGCTACTCCTTCATTCCGTTCGGCGCGGGCCCGCACGTCTGCCTTGGCCAGCATCTGTTCTACCTCGAAGCCCCTTTGGTGATCGCCAACCTGCTCAGCAGGTACCGGCCGGTGCTGACAAACCCGCAGCGGCTCACCCCCGTGCCGGGCGCATCGGTACGACCCAAGGAGAAGCTCTTGCTGAAGTTGCTGCCGATCGACCGCAACCGGTAGGCGTCGGCGGGCGAACACCCGCCCGTGGCCGCTAGCCCTCGTGACCGTCCACGTCGTCGGCCAGCTCCCGAACGGTGTATGCGTGGGTGTCCCTCGCCATGTACCAGCGGCCGTTGAACGCCACGCTGTTGCGATGCCCCACCGCGATCCCCGTCAGCTCGGCCGGCAGTTTCCCCAGTTCGGTCTGGAAGGCCGCCTCGAGTTCGTCGATGTGCGCCGAGATCCGCAGGACCGCCGCCTCCGCGCTCATCCCCGCGCGCTGCAGGATGCTCACGGAGTTGGGCTTGCCCTCGACCTTCTCCCGCTCGAAGGTCCTGATGTCGTTGGCCAGCCGCAGGCACGAGGCGCCCAGATGCGTGGCCTGCTCGATCGACGTCCAGTGCGCCATGCCGGCGGGGACGGGGCCGCAGATGGCCAGAGCGGCCGACCACCAGGTGTGATACAGGATGGTGAGCATCCCGTTCGCGAGGTAGTCGTCGTATGACGGCCACGCCTGCCGTCCCGCGGTCCACGCGCGTTCGCGGGCCATCGCGCTGCTCGCGGACTCCAGCTGCCGTGCCAGGTTCGGCGCGTGGACCGGAGCGCCGGCGTATCCGTGGAACCGGGCGCACCACGCGGTCCACGCGGCCAGGATCTGCCCCGCGGGGCCGTCGGATGGGTCCGCGTCGGTGGCGCCGGACAGGATGGCGGGAAGCTCGGCGAAGAACGCCTCGAAGCCGTGTTCGGACCATTCCCCCGCGATGCTGTCGGCGATGTCGTCGACGCCGAACAGGATCGCGGTCAGCGCTCCGAGGTCCGCGATCTGGTCACGCCGCGCGCGCGGGAACGTGGCCGCGGCCGACAGGCAGCTGAAAGCGAGCCTGCTGGCCGAGCTCTCGCCGTCGGCGAACAGTACGGGGTAGGGGCGCAGGAGTGCGGCGGCCTCGGGAACCGCGTCCAGCGCGGCCCGCAGGACGGCGCCGCGATCCTGGCTCGGGACACCGGCCAGCTGATGCGACCCCTTGAGCAAGCGGTCGGCGAGATCGTTGCGGATACCGAAGTACGCCTCAGGGCTGGGACCACTCACGCGATGACTATACCGTTCGTGATCTTACCTACGATGGTGACATAGCGGGATGACAGGTCGGAAAACCCCGTAGTCACTTGAGCGACGATCATGATCCTTGCTAAAGTTCCCGGGTTGCCAGCGCCGGTATGCAATCAATTGACTTCGCAGAGTAGGTATCATGCGCCCCCGCAATTCACGTCTGCGGACCAAGATCACGGCTTTGCTTCTCTCCCTGACAGCGCTGTGGGCATTCGCGGCCTGGGTCACGCTCCGTGAGGGTGTCAACCTCCTCTGGGTGGCGCAACTCGACAGCAGCGTGGTCGGGCCGAGTGAGCCGCTCCTCGTCGAGCTTCAGGCCGAACGCAGAGCCTCGATGATCCAGTTGGGAGAGGGCTCCACACGAACCCGCGACGAGCTGAAGAAACAGCGACAGCGCGCCGATCGGACCAGAGCCGCTTTCGACGAGTCGGCACGTGCGGGCATCGTCTCCTGGGCCGCCGACGACGACGGCGAGAAGCGACTGGCCGAGCTGTTCGGGAAACTCGACGGCCTCGCCAAGATCCGGGAGGCGGTCGACGCGGGGCGCATGAGCCGGATCAAGGCAAGCCAGGCCTACGCCGACATCACCGACTCGTTCTACCGGATGTACGGCTCGATGGCGACGCTCGACGACAAGACCCTCGCCAAGGACGCCCGCACCCTCATGGCCCTCAGCCGAGCGCGAGAGCTCATGGCCACGGAGGACGCGCTGCTGGCCGGAGCGCTCGCCGAAGGACGGTTGAGCGCCGAAGAGCATTCCCAGTTCGCCAGGATCTCGGGCGCGTGGCGCGTCGTCGCCGACCAGGCCGCGGCCGATCTGCCGGACGCCGACAGGGCCGCCTACGACAAGCTGATCGATGGCCCGGCGTTCACCCGGCTGAGCAGTCTCGAGACCATGCTCGCCCAGCACGGCGGCGTCGTCGACATGATTCCCTTCAGCGCCGCGCAGTGGCAGTCCGCGACCGAGAGCGCACTTTCCGACTTCAACACCATGGTGCTCGGCGCGGGTGACCGCGTGGTCGAGCGTGCGACGCCCGTCGCGGCCGGCGTCATCGTACGGCTGATCCTGGCCGGCGGCCTCGGGCTCATCGCGGTCATCGCGTCGATCATCCTGTCCGTCACCACGGCCCGCGCGCTGTTCGCTCAGTTGCAGAAGCTGCGTGACGCGGCGCACGAGCTCTCCGACGAACGGCTGCCGAGGGTGGTCGAGCGGATCGGCCACGGCGAGCACGTCGACGTCGCCGTGGAGGCGCCGCCCCTGCAGTTCGGCGCCGACGAGATCGGCCAGGTCGGCCAGGCGTTCAACACGGTGCAGGAGACCGCGATCAGGATCGCCGCCGAGCAGGCCGCCCTGCGGCAGAGCATCCGCGACATCCTCATCAGCCTGGCCCGCAGGACCCAGGGACTGGTCCACCGGCAGCTCAGCGTGCTGGACGTGATGGAGCGGCGCGAGACCGACCCCGTCGAGCTGGAGGAGCTCTTCCGGCTGGACCACCTGGCCATCCGCATGCGGCGCAACGCCGAGAACCTCATGGTGCTCTCCGGCGCGTCCCCTGGTCGTACCTGGCGCCGCTCGGTGCCGATGGTCGACGTCGTTCGCGGCGCGCTGGCCGAGGTCGAGGACTACACACGGGTCTCGCTCATGCCGATGGGCGACGTCGTGCTGGTGGGCCGGGCCGTCGGTGACGTCATCCACCTGCTCGCCGAGCTGATCGAGAACGCCGTCTCCTTCTCCCCGCCCTACACCAACGTCCAGGTCAGCGGGCAGCTCGTGGCCAACGGGTACGTCGTGGAGATCGAGGACCGCGGTCTCGGGCTGAAGCCCGAGGACCTGGCCGCCGCCAACGAGCGCATCGCCAACCCGCCCGAGTTCCGCATCACGGGCACCACCGCGCGCCTGGGGCTCTTCGTGGTCAGCCGGCTGGCCGAGCGCCATGGGATCCAGGTGGTGCTGAGGTCCTCGCCGTACGGTGGGACCACGGTCATCGTGATGCTCCCGCAGGAGCTCGTCGAGATGGACGCCAACGCCGCGACGCCCGAGGACGAACCGCCGACGAGCCTGCCGCGCAGGCAACCCGCGGCGACCGCGGCGGCAGGACCGGCCGAGCGTCCCGTCGCGCGTGCCGCCGCGCGTCCCGCGACGCGCCCCACCACGCTCACAGCGGCGTCACCGCTGCGTATGGCCCCGCCCGTCGCCGACGTCGAGGCGCCGGAGGAGCGCCCGTCCGCGGAAGCGGCGCCGACCGGACGCACCCCGTCCGGACTGCCGCTGCGGGTGCCTCAGGCCAACCTCGCTCCACCCCTGCGCGACCAGGCTCCCGCCGCCGCGCCCAGCAATGAAGAGAACGATGACGAGCGCTCACCGGAAGAGATCCGCGCGATGATGGGATCTCTGCAGTCGGGTAACCGGCTCGGCAGGTCCGCGGCGGCCAAGCTCATACAGGACCAGCAGTCTGGAGACGACGCGTGACACCGAGTGCGAGCCCGGATCTGAACTGGCTGCTCGACGATCTGGTCAACCGGGTGGCCGACACCGAACACGCCATCGTGCTCTCCTCTGACGGGCTGCTGATGGCCTCCTCGGCGGCGCTGCAGCGCACCGACGGCGAGCACCTGTCGGCCGTGGCCTCCGGACTGCAGAGCCTGGCCAGGGGTGTGGCCGAGCATGTGAGCGGCGGCGCGGTCCGGCAGACGGTGGTGGAGTGGAAGTCAGGGTTCCTCATCGTCAGCGTCGCAGGCGAGCGGGCCTGCCTGGCCGTGCTCTGCGCCCAGACGGCCGACATCGGGCTGGTCGCCTACGAGATGGCCATGCTCGTCGCCCGCGTCGGCCCTTACCTCACGTCGGCGGCGCGCACCGTCGAGACGCTCGCGGGGAGCGACCAGTGAGCTCACCTGGCGGGTCCGCCGACGATCATTGGGTCGACCCGGAGATCATCAGACCCTACGTGGTGACCCGCGGGCGAACACGGCCCGCCACCGGCAAGTTCGACCTGATCTCCATGGCGGTCACCATGGGTCCCTCGCCCGGTCCCGACGCCGGGCTCGATCCCGAACACCTGTCGATCCTGCGGCTGTGCCGCGAACCGAAGTCCGTGGCTGAGATCGCCGCGGACCTGGACCTTCCCGTTGGCACGATCCGCGTGCTCCTGGGAGACCTGTACGACCGGAATCTCGTCTCCGCGCAGGAACCGCAATTCGAGGCGGACATGAACGACGCGAACATGTATAAGGCGGTGCTCGATGGTCTTCGCGCGCTCTGATCGCCCGCGACTGCCGACCGCGATCAAGATCTTGATCGCGGGTGGCTTCGGCGCGGGCAAGACCACCATGGTCGGTGCGGTCTCCGAGACCAGGCCGTTGCGGACCGAGGAGGTCCTCACCGACCGCGGCGTCGGTGTGGACGACATCTCGGGGGTGACGGACAAGCGCACCACCACCGTCGCCATGGACTTCGGCCGCATCACGCTCGACCAGCAGTACGTGCTCTACCTGTTCGGCACGCCGGGCCAGGAGCGGTTCTGGTTCGTCTGGGACGAACTGGCCGAGGGCTCGCTCGGCGCCGTCGTCCTCGCCGACACCCGGCGCCTGGCCGACTGCTTCCCCTCGATCGACTACTTCGAACGGCGGGGCACGCCGTTCGTGGTGGCGGTGAACACCTTCGAGGGGGCGCCCACCTACGAACTCGACGAGGTACGGCTGGCGCTCCAGCTCAGCCCGTCCATCCCGATCGTCATGTGCGACGCCAGGAAGCGGAAGTCGAGCCGGGATGTGCTGATCACGCTGGTGAGGCATTCGGCCGAGCTGCGGGCGGCGCCGGTCGGCGGCTGACCTGCGCCCCTGGCCGTCACGCGGGATTGCGGACACCCCTAACCCGAGGCGACCTGACACAATCAACAGAAGATCTTGAGCGATATTTGTCTGATCGCTAGGGTGTGCCGAGTGCCACATTCCCCTGGTGTGCGACAAACGCGGTTATCTCGCGGCCCTGACGGGGCCTCGGGCGACCACGGCGAACACCGGCGATGGCGGGCAACCCGGGTCCGTAGCAAGATCGTCGCGATGCTCGTCTCCCTGGTCGCCCTCTGGGGATTCAGCGCATGGGTCACCGTCTCGGACGGCGTCAGCCTGCTGTGGGCCAGCACGATCGACGCCGACATCGTCCAGCCCAGCGAGCCCCTGCTGTGGGGTCTGCAGCGCGAGCGGCGTCTCACCATGACCGCCCTCGGCTCGGGATCGGCCGCCGATCCCCAGCTGCGCGCCCAGCGCGAGGAGAACGAGCGGCTCCGGCAGGCGTTCGACGAGTCCGCCCGCGCCGCCATCGCCCAGGGGGCCACGGCCGACGCCCTCAGCGTCCGCGCCGATGAGGTGCTGCGACGGGTCGCCACCCTGCCCGAGCTGCGCAGGCTCATCGACACCGGACAGCGGAACCGCCGGCAGGCGCAGGCCGCCTACGACGAGCTCGCCGACAGTTTCTACGACATGTACGGCGCGGCGCTGTCCGCCCTCGGCGACGAGGCCCTCGCCCAGAACGGCAGAGCGCTCGCGACGATGAGCAAGGCACGCGAGCTCATGTCACGCGAGGACGCGCTCGTCAGCGGCATCCTCGCCAGCGGCGGCTTCACCGGGGACGACCGGGCCGACGTCACCAGGGCGAGCACCATCGCCACCTACGTCATGGAGCAGGCCGCCTCCGAACTGCCCGCGGAGGACCAGCGTGCCTTCCGTGACTGGCATGCGGGCCCTTCGGCGGCCCGGCTGCGCATGCTGGAGCAGACCATGGCCACCGACGCCCTCACGGGAAGCGCCCCGATCACTCCGCAGCAGTGGCGGCCCGCCGCCGACGGCGCGCTGTCCGGCCTGAACACGGTGATCCAGACGGGCGGTGACCGCCTGGTCGACCGGGCGGGACCCGTCGCGGCCGGCGTGCTCATCCGCCTCCTGATCGCCGGCGGACTCGGGCTGGTGGCCGTCGTGACCTCGATCGTGCTCGCGGTCACCACCACCAGGGCGCTGCTGGCCCAGCTGAACCGCCTGCGCGCGGCGGCGCTGGACCTGGCCGAGCGCCGGCTGCCCGGCGTGGTCGAGCGGGTCAGCCATGGACAGGCCGTCGACCTGGCCGAGGAGGCACCGCCGCTGGCGTTCGGCCCTGACGAGATCGGCGAGGTGGCCCGCGCCTTCAACTCCGTGCAGGAGACCGCGATCAGGGTCTCCGTCGAGCAGGCGGAGCTGCGGCTGAACACGCGCAACATCCTGACCAGCCTCGCCCGCCGTACCCAGGGGCTGGTCAAGCGGCAACTCGACGCTCTCGACGTCATGCAGCGCCGCGCCACCACCCCCGAGGAACTGACCGACCTGTACGCGCTGGACCACCTCGTCGTCAGGACCAGGCGCGCGGCCGAGAACCTGCTCGTGCTGGCCGGGGCGACACCCGCCAGAACATGGCGGCGCTCGGTCCCGCTCATCGACGTGGCCCGCGGCGCGCTGGCCGAGGTCGAGGACTACCGCAGGGTCTCGATCACCCCGCTCGACGACAGCCACCTGCTCGGCGAGGCCGTCGGCGACCTCACCCACCTGCTCGCCGAACTCATCGACAACGCCGTCTCCTTCTCCCCGCCCAACACCACGGTCACGGTGGGCGGGCAGCACGTGGCCAACGGGTACGCGCTGGAGATCGAGGACCGCGGACTCGGCATGTCCTCCGCCGACCTGGCCGAGGCCAACAGGCAGATCGCCGACCCGCCGGAGTTCAAGGCCACCGGTACGGCGGCTCGGCTCGGCTTCTACGTCGTCAGCAGGCTCGCTGCCCGGCACGACATCCTGGTGACGCTGAAGGCCTCGCCGTACGGCGGGGTCGCCGCGGTGGTCCTGGTGCCACTCGCGCTGCTGCGTGAGCCCGAGCGGAGCGACCTCTTCACGCCGGTCGTTCCTCCGGAGCCGCCTACGCGCGGGGAGGCCGCGCCCACGCCGGGCGAGCAGGCACCCCCGGCCCTGCCCACCCGCCGCCGGACGACCCCCACCGCTCCGATCCCGTCGGCTCCCCCCACAGCACCGTCGGGTCCGCTCTCCGCGCCGGTGGCGGCTCCCTCCATCCGGGTCCCCGCGTCGACGCCGATGGCGGCTCCCGTACCGACCCAGACCAGCGACCAGCCGCTCTTCACCCCGGGAGGTCTCCCCCTGCGCGTGCCCCAAACCAGCATCGTTCCCGAACTGCGCGACCAGCCCGCCTCCTCCGCCGCCGACGCGCGGCCCGACGAACCCGTTCCCGGGATCGTGGACGACGAGGACGATCTGCGCATCCGCTTGGCGGCCCTCCAGCGGGGAACCGTCCGCGGCCGCGCCGCCGCCGAGCGCCTGCTCGGCGGTCGCGACCCCTACGGCGATCAGGAGCCGACATGACTACGGCCCAGCTGAACTGGCTGCTCAACGACATGATCACACGGGTCTCCGACATTTCACACGCGATCGTCCTGAGCAGCGACGGGCTCGTGCTCGCCGCCTCCGACGGACTGGATCCCGAAGACGCCACCCGGCTGTCGGCCGTCGCCGCCAGCCTGCAGAGCCTCGCCAAGGCCGCCACCGACTACGCCGACGGCGGCCAGGTCAAGCAGACCCTCGTGGAATGGCAGGAGCTGATCCTGCGGGTGACGGTCGCCGGTCACGGTGCCCGCCTGGCCGCGCTCACCACCCACGGCGCCGACCTCGGCCTCGTGGCCTACGAGATGGAGATGCTCATCGCGAAGGTCGGCCATCACCTGTCCACGAACGACCGCCTCACGTCCGCCAACGGCACCGACCTGGGAGAAGGTGAGGTCGCTTGATGACTCGTTCCGGCGCGCCCGAGCAGGAGGTCGACCCGAGTCTGCTGCGCCCCTTCGTGATCACCAGGGGGCGCACCCAGCCGGTCCGCGGGGCCTTCAACCTGATCACCCAGGCGGTCGCGGTGGCCGAACGCCCCGCTCTGGGGCTCGACCCCGAACACGCGGCGATCCTGCGTCTGTCCAGGGCTCCGATCGCGGTGGCCGAACTGGCCTCCCACCTGGACCTCCCGCCGGGCACGGTCTGCGTCCTGCTCGGTGACCTCCTGGCGCACGACCTGATCGACGTGCAGCACCCCCACCCCGACACCGACATCCATGACCCGCGGGTCTACAAGGCGGTACTCGATGGTCTTCGCTCTCTCTGAACGGCGCCGCATGCCCAACGCGGTCAAGATCCTGATCGCGGGCGGTTTCGGGGCGGGCAAGACCACCATGGTCAGCGCCGTCTCCGAGACGCGGACACTGCGCACCGAGGAACTGCTCACCGAACGCGGCGTCGGCGTGGACGACATCTCAGGCGTCTCCACCAAGCGCTCCACCACCGTGGCGATGGACTTCGGGCGCATCACGCTGAGCACCGACTACGTGCTCTACCTGTTCGGCACCCCCGGGCAGGAGCGTTTCTGGTTCCTCTGGGACGAGCTGGCGCTGGGCGCGCTCGGCGCGGTCGTCCTGGCCGACACCCGCAGGCTGGCCGACTGCTTCGCGGCCGTCGACTACTTCGAACGGCGCAGCACGCCCTTCATCGTGGCGGTCAACTGCTTCGAGGGGGCCGACCTGTTCGAAGTGGAGGAGATCAGGGTGGCGCTCCAGCTCGACCCGGTCATCCCCATCCTGCTGTGCGATGCCCGCGACAAGGGTTCCAGCCGCGACATGCTCATCGGCCTGATCGACCACGCCCTCCAGCGCCGCCTGCTGCACTCCACCTCGTGACGGCTGTTGCCGTTCCGGCAACGAAGTTTGCTGTCCCGTGAACCGTTGACGCATGCTCTCCGGTGAACGGAGGCAACCATATGGCAACGCACACGGAACACAACGGAACAGGCTCGGACCCGAGGGACGCAGGCTCGGGCGTGGAGATGGGCTCGGGGATGGGTGGGAGCTCGGCGGCGGGTGCCGAGCGGCAGCATGACATCGTCGTGGTCGGTGGTGGCGCGGCAGGGTTGAGCGGCGCGCTGACGCTGGCCAGGGCTCGACGCTCGGTCCTGGTGATCGACGCCGGCCGGCCGCGTAACGCGCCCGCCGGTCACGTCCACGCCTATCTGACCCGCGATGGCATGCCTCCCGCACGGCTGCTTGCCGAGGGTCGCGCGGAGGTATCGAGCTACGGCGGCGAGTTCGTGAACGCCACCGCCGTGGCCGCCGAGCGCGTCGAGGCCGGCGGATTCCGCGTCACGCTCGACGACGGGTCCTCTGTCGCGGCCAGGCGCCTGCTGCTGACCACCGGCCTGGTCGACGAGCTGCCCGACGTGCCGGGCGTCGCCGAGCGGTTCGGGCGGGACGTGCTGCACTGCCCCTACTGCCATGGCTGGGAGGTGCGCGACCAGCGGATCGGCATCCTCGCCACAGGGCCGCTGGCCGTCCACCACGCGCTGCTGTGGCGGCAGTGGAGCACGGACGTGACGCTGTTCCTGCACACGAGCGAAGGGCTGGACAAGGACGAGCGGCTGTCCGCACGCGGCATCACCGTGGTGGCCGGGCAGGTGGCGGAGCTGGAGGTGAAGGACGACGCGCTCACAGGGGTACGGCTGGCCGACGGCGGCGTGGTCCCCTGCCAGGCGCTCGTGGTGGCCCCCCGCCTCACCGCCGGTGTCCTTCCCGGCCTGGGGCTCGAGACGGCCGACCAGGAGATGGACGGGCACGTGGTCGGCAGCCGCATCGTCGCCGATCCCTCGGGAGCGACCGCGGTACCGGGTGTGTGGGTGGCGGGCAACGTCACCGCCCTCGCCGACCAGGTCATCGGCGCGGCGGCCGCGGGCGTCAAGGCGGGCGCGGCGATCAACGCCGACCTGATCGCCGAGGAGACGCACAAGGCCGTCGTCGCCCAGGCCCGCCGTATGCCCGATGAGGCGTTCTGGGACGCCCGCTACGGACAGAGCTCCAGGGTGTGGAGCGGGAACCCCAACGCCATCCTCGTGCGTGAAGTCACCGGCACGCGGCCGGGACGGGCGCTCGACCTCGGCTGCGGAGAAGGAGCTGACGCCATCTGGCTGGCTCAGCGGGGTTGGCGGGTCACCGGCGTCGACATCTCCGGTGTCGCCCTCGACCGCGCCGCGGCCGAGGCCGCCGTCGCGGGCGTCGCCGACCTGGTGGAGTGGGAACGGCACGACCTCGGTGAGACGTTCCCTGACGGCGCCTACGACCTGGTGTCCACGCACTTCCTGCACTCGTATTCGGACATGCCGCGGGAGCGGATCCTGCGGGCGGCGGCCGGTGCGGTCGCGCCCGGCGGGGTGCTGCTGGTCGTCGGACACGCGGACGCCGGGCCGCGGCATCCGCATTCCGACCTGCGGCTTCCCTCAGCCGACGAGGTGTTGTCGTCGCTCGAGCTCGCCGACGGGCAGTGGGAGGTGCTGGTGTGCGGGGAGCACGAGCGGATCCAGACCGGACCGGACGGGCGTCCGGCCGGCCGTACGGACACCGTGGTCAAGGTCCGCCGCCTCCCCGCCTGACGGGCCCTTCCGCACCACCGGATCGTCCTCTGCCCCGGTCGGTCAGGGACGGTTCCAGAAGGAAGGGGGCAGGGCGTCGATCTCGGCGGCGGCGGCGCTCGGCGCACCGGTCAAGGCGGCGCTCTGCGCACCGGTCAGGGCAGGATGGCGTCCACGTAGCCGCCGTCGACGCGGACCGCGCCGCCCGTGGTCGCCGAGGCCTGCGGCGAGCTGAGGTAGACCACCATGTTCGCGATCTCCTCGGGCTCGATCAGCCGCTGCAGCAGCGACTGGGGCCGGTGCCTGCGCATGAACGCCCGCTGCGCCTCCTCCCACGGCAGTTCCCTGTCGACCAGCTCGTACACGAAGTCCTCGACTCCGCCTGTGTGGGTCGGGCCCGCGATCACCGAGTTGACGGTGACGCCGCTCCCCGCCGCCTCCTTGGCGAACCCGCGCGAGACGGCGAGGAGGGCCGTCTTCGACATGCCGTAATGGATCATCTCGACGGGCGTGACCACCGCCGAGTCGCTGGCGACGTACTGCACGCGCCCCCACGACCTTTCGGTCATGCCCGGCAGGTAGGCGCGGGTGAGTCTGACCGCGGCAAGGACGTTCACCTCGAAGTACCTGCGCCACTCGTCGTCGGTGATCTCCAGCGCGGGCTTGGCGCCGAAGATGCCGAGGTTGTTGACGAGGATGTCCACATCGGGCAGGAGCTCGACCACCCTGGCGGCGCCGTCCTCGGTGGACAGGTCCGCGGCGACGGCCGTCACCTGCGCGCCCTCCACCTCGCCGCGCAGCTTGTCCGCCGCCGCCTCGACGGTCGACCGGCTCCTGCCGTTGACCGCCACGCGCGCCCCCGACCTGGCGAGCCCTGCGGCGATCGCCGCCCCGATGCCCTGTGTCGAGCCGGTGACCAGGGCGGTCTTCCCCGAGAGATCGATGTGCATGGGGATGGTCCTTCCCGCGCGGTGGTGGTTCATCCGCCTTTCATTTCCGTGTCCGACGCTGTCATGGGACAAGCCGAGGCAAGGGGTTCACGTGAGCATCACCGCCGAGAAGGGCCAGCGGGTGACCGAGTCCGCGCCACGCCGCGCGCGCAGGCGGTGGATGTCGTGGCTGGTGGCGGCGTTGATCGCCGCCTGGGCATGTGTCAGGCTTCTCGGGCTTGAGCATGGATCGTTCCTGACGCAGCTGATGACGCTCACGCCGTACGCGCTGGTGGCCGGGACGGCCGTGGCGGCGGTGCTGGCGGTGCGCAGGAGGGCCGCGGCCGTGCCGGCGCTGGCCGCCGTGCTGGCGCTGGCGACCGGCGTGCTGCCCCGCGCCTTCGCCGACCCGCTCACCGCGCGGGGGCCCGCGCTCAAGGTGCTGTCGATCAACCTGTTCTCCAGGGCGGACGCCCAGGCCGTGGTCTCGCTGGTACGGGAGTTCGATCCGGACGTGTTCAGCGCGCTCGAACTGGGACCCGAGACGGTCAGGCGGCTCGACGCGGCGGGGCTGGACACGCTCATGCCGTACCGGGTGCTCCAGCCCGCGTGGGGCGCTACGGGCAGCGGGCTGTACGCCAAGCATCCGCTGACCGAGCTGAAGGGGTTGTTCACGCCCATCGGCCATAACATGCCCGCGGCCACCGTGACGCTGCCTTCGGGCGCCCGGGCGCAGGTGGTGGCGATCCACCCGAATCCGCCGCTGGGCCGGATGACCGCCGAATGGAACGCCTCGCTCGCGGCGATGCCGCCGCCGTCACCTGACGTGATGCGCGTGCTGGCCGGGGACTTCAACGCCAGCCTCGACCACAGGGCCATGCGCGACCTGCTCGCGAAGGGCTACATCGACGCGGGCGAGGCGGCGGGCGAGGGGCTGACGCCGACGTGGCCGCACGGGCGGCTGATCCCGCCGCTGATCACGATCGACCACGTGCTGGCGGACCGGCGGATGGGTGTGGCACGGGTGGAGGTGCGTGACGTCCCGCGCACCGACCATCGCGCTGTCTTCGCCGAGCTCCGCCTCCCGTGACATCGCAGGACGGCACGGGGGCGGTCGTCCCTGGGACCGAGGTGGAGGCGGGGCTCAGCGGCGGGTGAAGGTGCCCAGGCCATTCTGGTTGAGGTGCTCGACGGTCACCGCGGTCGCCCGCCGGGCCTCCCGCACGGTGAACCGTACGCCGGACAGGCCCACCGCGTTCTCCCCCTGGGTGGGGTAGCTGAAGGTGTCGCCGTCGTAGTGGCGCAGCGGGAACGCCGTCCCCTTGGGGCCGAGCCGCATCACCAGACCGTCCGGGGTGGAGAGGACCTGCATCGGCCCGTAGTAGGGGTTGTCGTAGGTTCCCGTGTACGCGTCGGCCGGATGCCGCTGGGTGGCGTCGGGCGGGGGTCTCGCGTAGTCGAGCGTCGACCGCCCGGCCTGGTCCATCTTCGCGAACAGGCCGCCGATGAGGGGAAGCCAGTCGACGGTCTGCCTGCTGTGCTGCGCGATGTCGAAGAAGGTCTCGGCCACCGCCTCGGGTACGCCTAGGGGTTCGCCGTTGGTGAGGACGACGATGCCGAGCCCTTCCGTCGGGAGCAGCGTCACCGTGGTGGCCGCGCCGAGGTCGAACCCGCCCGAGTGGTTGAGCCGGAGCCGTCCGAGGTCGTCGTAGCCCACGTTCCAGCCGAGACCGTAGAAGCCGGCCTCGCCGAACGGCGCCCTGGGCGGGGCGGAGACGATCTGCGGCAGGTGCGTCTGTTCGAGGGCGGCCTGATCGATGACCGTCCTGCCGCCGACCTTGCCGTCGCCGAGCTGCAGCCGCATCCACGAGACCATGTCGCGGGCCGTGGAGCTGGCGCCGCCCGCCGGTGACTGGGCCTGCGGGTCGCGGCTGCCCTTGGCCTCCCAGTGACCGTTCACCTTGACGTGGAGGGAGGCCCGGTCGGGCGCGTTGGCGTAGTCGTCGAAGAGCGAGCTGGTGGACGTCATGCCGAGTGGCCGGTACAGCACCCGCGCCGACAGCTCCTCCCATGTGACGCCGCGGGCCTTCGCCACCGCCTCCGCGGCCGCCGTCAGCCCGAAGTTGGTGTAGGCGTAGCTCGCGCGGAAGGGCGCCAGCGGCTCGTAGCGCAGGCGTGCGATGATGTACGGCCTGCCGTACCCGAGATCTTCGAGCAGGTCGCCGGCGTGATCGGGAAGACCGCTGCGGTGGGCGAACAGGTCGGCCAGGGTGACGTGCCTGCTCACCCACGGGTCCTTGAGCGCGAACTCCGGGTCGTGCTTGACCACAGGGTCGTCCCAGGCGACGGTTTTGCCGCCCACGACCCCCGCGACCACGGTCGAGGCCAGGGGCTTGGAGACCGAGGCGAGCTGGAACACGGTGTCGGGGCCGACGGGCCGAGGGTCGCCCACGCGCCTCACGCCGTACCCCTTCAGGTACAGCGTCCGGTCCTTGTGGACGACGGCGACCGACAGGCCGGGCACGCCGGTCCTGGCCATCGTGGCGCGGATGACCCCGTCGAGGCGGGCGACGGCGCCGTGGATCTGCGCCTGGGTGAGGGAGGGCGGCGCCTGGGCCGGCGGGGCCGCCGACAGCGCGGGCGTGGGCGTGGGCGTGGCGAGGGTCGTCGACGTCGGCACGGCCGGTGGGTCCGGCCGCGTCCCCGCCGCGACGGCTGCGCCGAGCGGCGCGCCGAACTGCCCTGCCGCCGTCACCATGCCCCCGGTGCCGCACGCGGCGATCAGCAACGCACCCGCGCCCGCGGCCGCCCGGCCCGCGCACCTCCGCCTCACCTTTACAGTATTTCCGCATTTCACACGGCTATGTGCGCCCCCGGACTCCCCAACCGATGACGGCGGCCCAGGACCGCGAGCAGGCGCACGGGCACGCCCACACCGCCGGCGGCCGCCGGCGACTCCCAGGCGCTCGCCCGGCCGAGGGATGACGCGTCCGATCCTCGCCAGCGCAGGCGCCCGTCGACCCGCCAGAGTCGGACTCCGCAGGCATTCGACGCGAAAGGACCCCACCTGTGCACGTGACCCCCGAGCTGAAGGTGATGTACTTCGGCACGCCCGTGGTGCTGATCAGCTCCCTCAACGAGGACGGCACCGCCAACCTCGCGCCGATGTCCTCGGCGTGGTGGCTGGGCCGGTGCTGCATGCTGGGCCTGGGCAACAGCGGGCAGACGACGGCCAACCTGCTGCGGGAGCGCGAATGCGTGCTCAACCTGCCGTCGTCCGCGATGGTCGAGGCGGTCGACAGACTCGCGCTCACGACGGGCGCGCCCGTGGTACATCCCGGCAAGGCACGGCAGGGCTACCGGTACGAGCCGGACAAGTTCGGGCTGGCGGGACTGACCGAACAGCCGTCCGACCTGGTCAAGGCGCCACGGGCGGCCGAGTGCCCCATCCAGCTGGAGTGCACGGTCACCGCGTCGTACCCGTTCGGCGCTCCGACGTCGCACGCCACCGCCTTCGAGGTGGAGGTCGTCCGCGCCCACGTCGACGAGAGCCTGATCATCCCCGGCACGCAGTACGTCGACCCGGTCGGGTGGGATCCGCTCATCATGAAGTTCTGCGAGTTCTTCGGCGGCGCGGAGAACGTCCACCCGTCCAAGCTCGCGAAGGGGTGGAACATGCCACACGACCGTGCGCGGACGGCATGACCTGCGGGGTCGCCCTCAGCCGGCACGGGCGGTGGGTGGAGACGCGGTGGGTGGAGGCGCGGCACGCGGTCGTCCGGGGCTCCACCCACCGTGAGTCCTTACAGCGGAATCGCGCCGGTGATGGTCGTGCCCGCGCCGTGAACGTCGTTGACGGTCAACTTCCCGCGCAGCGAGGCGAACCGGGCCACGGGTACGGCGAAGCGCTCGCCCGCCGGCACGGGGAAGCCCTCCCCGTCATGGCTGATGGTCAGTCTGAGCCCGTAGTCGCCTGACGTGACGGCGATCGACAGCCTGCGCGTCCCGCCGTACGTCTCGATCTGGTCGAACACGGTCCTGATGGTGTAGCGGACGACCTCGCCCGCCTCACCTGGGACAGGAGCCCTGGGCAGCGCCCAGATCTCGACCACGACGCCGGTCCGCGCCGACCATTCCTGCGCTAACGTCTCCAGCGTCGATCCCAGAGCGTCGGGCTCGGTCACGTACAGCTGCATAACCATGTGTCCCCCTGTTTCCGTTGCCCGCTCCGAGCGGGCGGCCCCCCGTGCGCGGACGTCCTTGGCGAACGCCCCCGTCTACCCCGAGTCCGGCTTCCTGTCGCGTGACGAGCGACAAGATCGGACGTGCCCCTGGCGACCGCGGCGCCTGCCCCGTGTGACCGAACATCCCCTCGTACGGGCCCTGACGCGGGCAGTCATGCGTGTCCCCGATTATGGCGGCTCGGCGCCTGCCGTACGGCGAGATCAGCGGAGACGCCGAGGCGATTTCCGCCTGCCGTACGGCGGGGGCGCAGCCGGTCCCATCAGCCGTGATGCCCGCCGTCGCCCGTCGCGCCCGCGGCGCCGCCGGCGGCGAGCGGAGCGGTCGCTCCGATCAGCTTGCCCTTCGTGCCCAACTGGTTGAAAACGCGCACGGCACTCCCAACTCGATCATTACCGGGCTGTCCCGAACCGCATAATACGGGCCGTAGATTAACAGCGTGATCGGCTCGACCGGACGGTACCGAACAGTTCCGTTCGGGTCAAGATCGGATAGCGTGGGCTCATGCCTACCGGAGCCCGCGAACGACTGCTCGTCACCGCCGACGCTCTCTTCTACGCCGAGGGCGTCAGGGCGGTCGGGGTCGAGCGCATCCTGGGCGACTCAGGGGTCGGGCGGGCCTCGTTCTACCGCCACTTCCCCGGCAAGGAGGACCTGGTCGTGGCGGTGCTGCGGCGGCGCGACCAGGCATGGAGGGCGTGGCTGGCCGAGCGGGTGAACGCCCTGGGCGGCGAGGCGCTGAACGTCTTCGACGCCCTGGCCGAGTGGTTCGCCCGCGCGGACTTCCATGGGTGCGCGTTCATCAACGCCATGGTCGAGGCCACCCCCGGCAGCGCGGCTCATCAGCTCGCCGTCGCGCACAAGGAGCGCGTCACCTCCTATGTCACGGGACTGCTCGCCGAGAGCGGGCACCCGGACGTGGAGCGGCTGGCATGCCAGATCGTCCTGCTGATGGACGGCGCCATGGTCACGGCCATGCACGACCGGACGGCGAGACCCGCGCACCGCGCCCGTGCCGTGGCCGCCGCGCTGCTCGACCGGCCACCCCGCCGCCGCGGTTCGCGCACGCTCGCGTGAACCGGGGGTCCCGCCTCGAGCGGTCAGGACGTCAGGCGGACCGCCACCTCCATGCCCACGGGGACGCCGTCCTCCAGCAGACCGATCTGGCGCAGCCGGGCGAGCGAGACGTTGACCCCTTCGCGCTCCACGGCGGCCAGCAGGGCGAGCACGGCGGGGTGCGCCGCCCCGTCGACGACCGGGACGTCCTGCTCGAACCGCCAGCGGACCACCATCTCCTTGCCCGGCTCGATCGTGCCGCGCCGCACGTCGTCCCAGTCGGAGGGGGGCGGCTCGGCGACCGGCCAGCAGCACACCACCTCCGTCTCGGTCTCGCTGCCCTCCGCCGTCCCGATCGTGGTCCAGAACGCCCCTGTCGGTGCGTTGCCCGCCGCCGACAGCCGTCGCCACAGCCCGGCGAACAGCTCGTTCGCCCGCTCGTCGTCGGCGACCTCGGGTGGAAGGAGCACGCCCGCCCAGTGCTGCCGCTCCGCCTGCCGTACCTCGGCCTGCCACTCCACGGGGCCCGCCAGCAGCTGGTCGAGGACGGCCAGCGCGGCGTCCTGGCGCTCCCGCTCGGCTGCCAGCCTGTCCCTGTGTACGGCCAGCGTCACGGCGGCGGTCTCCGGATCCTGGAGCAGCTTGGCCGCCTCGGCCAGCGGCAGATCGGCCGAGCGGGCCGCCTTGAGCCTCAGCGCGGACTCGAACTGGGTGGCGCTGTAACGGCGGTGCCGCGACCACTCGTCGACAGCGGCGGGCGGCAGCAGGTCCTGCTCGTCGTAGAGGCGGAGCGCCTTCACGCTCAGGCCGGTCAGTTCGGCGAACTCCCCGATGTTCATCACGCGTCCCAGTGTGGGACCTCCCCCAGGGGCAGGTTCCACCCTGAGCCGAGCCCCACCCGGGCCGGCGCCGCGGCCTACGCGCGGGGGAAGGCGGCCCCCGTCCGGCGCGCGTAGGACGCGAAGTCACCCGGCTCGCGGCCGAGCACGCGCTGGACGCCGTCGGAGACGTGCTCGGCGCGCCCCTGGCGGATGTGCTCGAACAGCTCTCCGAGCAGCGCCGTGTACTCGGCGGGATACCCGAGCGCGGCCGCCTCCTCGCGGTACCGCGCCACGCTGAGCGGGGTGTAGCCGATCGCCCTGCCCGCGGCCCGCGCGACCTCGCCGACGGCCTCGCGCCACGTGATCGCCTCGGGGCCCGACAGCTCGTAGATCTGGCCGTCGTGTCCCTGGCCTGTCAGCGCGGCGACGGCCACGTCCGCGACGTCCTCCAGGTCGACGAACGGCTCCTTCCCCTCGCCGGCGGGCAGCCTGACGTCGCCCGCGGCCACGGGCCCCGTCAGCATCGGGTCCTCGCTGAAGTTCTGCATGAACCACGTCGGGCGCAGGATCGTCCACGCCGTGCCCGACTCACGCACCGCCTGCTCGGCGTCGGAGGGGACACCCATCTCCGCCCACACCCGCGCGGACAGCAGGACCAGCCGTTCGACGCCATGGGCGGCGGCCAGCTCGCCGAAGGCCCGCAGCGTCGTCGCGGCGTCGGCCGCCTGCGAGTCGACCACGTAGGCGGCGCGCGCGCCGGACAGGGCGGGCTTCCACGTCGCCTCGTCGGCCCAGTCGAAGCGGGTCTCGCCCGACCTGGACGCCACCCGGGCGGTGTGACCCTGAGCGCGCAGCCCTGCCGCCACCCTGCGGCCCGTCTTGCCCGTGCCGCCGAGAACCAGAATCGGTGAAGTCGTCATGCGTGCCAGTCAACCGCCATCAGATCGGACGGGCGATGGCTGAGACTCCTGGATCGATGTCCGCGCGTCTAGACTGCGCGGCGTGGAAGACGCCCTGTCGAGCCTGCTGCACGAGGTCACGCCCAGAGGGGCGCTGTTCGACCAGTCGATCGTCCGCCCGCCGTGGGCACTGCGTTTCGTGGAGGAGACACCGCTGACCCTGATGGCGATCCTCAGCGGTGAGGCGTGGATCGTGCCCGACGGCGGCGATCCCGTCCTGCTGCGCGCCCGCGACGTCGCCATCGTGAGAGGCCCCGAGCCGTTCACCGTCGCCGACTCCCCCGGAACCGCGCCGCTGGCCGTGATCCACGACGCGGAGCTCTGCACGACGCCCGACGGGCGGACCGTGCTGGACGAGCTGCCGATGTGCGCGGACGACGGCCTCGGCCGCTCCGCCATCGGGCTCAAGGGGACCTACCAGGTACGGGGCAGCGTGACGGAGCGGGTGCTCTCGGCGCTGCCGCGCGTCGCCCACGTTCCGTCGGCATCCGCTGGCCGCCCCATCCTCGACATGATCGTCAGCGAGATCGGCCGGGACAAGCCGGGTCAGCAGGTGGTCCTCGACCGGCTGCTCGACCTGCTGCTCGTCTCCAGTCTGCGGGAATGGTTCGATCGCCCCGAGGCCTGCGCCCCTTCGTGGTACCGCGCCCACCACGACCCCGTGATCGGCAGGGCGCTGCGGCTCATCCACGACGATCCCGCGCATCCGTGGACGGTGGCGAGCCTGGCCGGCAAGGCGGGCGTCTCGCGGTCGCGGTTCGCCCAGCGCTTCACCGAACTGGTGGGCCGGCCGCCCATGGCGTACCTCACCGACTGGCGTATCTGCCAGGCGGCCGATCTGCTGGCCCGCACCGACGGGACGGTCGACGCCGTCGCCCGCCAGGTCGGCTACTCCAACGCCTACGCGCTCAGCGTCGCCTTCAAGCGGACGCTCGGGGTGCGGCCGAGCGAGCATCGCGCCAGATCCAGGCTGCCCGCCTGAGCCCGCAGGACCGTGCCGGCAGCGGGGCTCAGGGCAGGCGGAGCGGCCCCGGCCTGGTCACTCGGCAGGGGCCGCGTAGACGGCTACGGCATGGGGTGGGCCGTGAAGAAGTCCCACGAGATGCGCGTGGCGTCCGGCCCGAGAGGGTCGCCGAACCTGCTGCACGAGCAGCCGCCCGACCACTTGTGCGCCAGTCCTTCGACGAAGTAGGCCTCGATCACCGACTCGCCGGTGCCGGCCTGGGTGTGGGTGTCGTGGGTGAAGGCGCGCCCGTTCTCCGTGGCCTGTCTGGTGACGTCGGCGATCGCGTCGACGTCGTCGTCGTCCACACCCCCGTCGAGCGCCAGGTCGGCGGTCTGGGCCCACTGGGTGACGGCGTCGCGACCCAGTTGCGGGTTCACGGTCCCGTCGGCGAGGCCGTGGACCAGGAAGACGGGCATCTTGCGGGCGTAGGCGCCCATCGCCTGGTAGGCGTGCAGGCCGCTCTGCTCGGGTGTCGCGTTCTGGTCATGCGGGAAGGGGCCGCCGGCCATGATGCCGATGGCCGCGTACACGTCGGGATAGGTGGCCCCCATGATCGACGACATCGCGGCCCCCGAGGAGGCTCCGATGACGTAGGTCCTGCGGGTGTCGACGGTGTACTGCGAGCGGATCTTCTCGGTGATGCCCGCGATGATCGACGGCTCGCCCTTGCCGCGCACCTGGTTGCCGGCCTGGGCGAAGTTCCAGCAGCTCAGCAGGTTGTTCAGGATGCCCTGCTCGGGATAGACGACGATGAAGCCACGGGCCTCGGCGAGCGCGTTGTACCTGGTGACGTCCTCCATGTCCTTGGCGTTCATGGTGCAGCCGTGCAGGGCGACCAGCAGCGGCATCGGGGTGCCGGGCCGGTAGGAGGACGGCACGTAGCCGCGGTAGTTCCTGAAGCCGGCCGCGTTGGAGTAGCTGCCGGTGAAGCTCGTGCCTGCCGCGTGCGCGGGCGTCGCGACCAGCGTGGTGGCGACGAGCGCGAGGGCGACGGCGATGGCGAAACGTTTCAATCCTGCCTCCATGGGGGTGGTTGGCCGAGGCTTAGGGCAGATCGTGGGCCAGCGGGGTGCCGAAGTCGATGGGCCCACGCAGCCGGCTCCGGCCTTCTCCCTGTGCGGGCGCACAGTCGGCGGATCGCGGTGGTGAGCGGATCGCAGCGGTGAGGTGTGTCGAGAATGGGAGGGCTTCAGTAGGATTCACCGCTTATGGCGTCACCACTTTGGCTGCCCGCGGAGAGCCTGAGGCTCGCCGGCAGACACCTGCTGCCCCTGGCCTTCTTCTACAGCGCGGGACGGCTGGTCCACGACCTGATCCTGCTGGTGGCCGCGTACACGGCCGATGTCGAGGGACCGCGCAAGTACGTCGGGTTCGCCGTGATGAGCCTCGCCGTGCTCGCGACGCTGGCCGCCTACATCGC
Organism: Nonomuraea mangrovi; assembly: GCF_042681425.1. Taxonomy (NCBI): domain Bacteria; kingdom Bacillati; phylum Actinomycetota; class Actinomycetes; order Streptosporangiales; family Streptosporangiaceae; genus Nonomuraea; species Nonomuraea mangrovi. Next base: position 84,580 of record NZ_JBHUFV010000083.1, read on the forward strand.
CATGTTCAGGGTGATCAGGAGGGGCGAGGCGCCCGACCCGTCCGGCACGACGGCCGGGGACGTGGGAGACGACAGGCTCAGGACGGCCATCGCCCACACCCTGCTGCCCTTCCTGGTCTTCTACGGCGCGTGGGGCCTGTTCGCGGAGGACGTGCGCCAGTACAGCGTGCTGGCCCAGGAACTCGGCGGCGTCCAGCAGATCGACAACCTGTCCTTCGACCCGCTGCTGGTCACGGGCGCCATCGCCGCCGTCACGTTCGCCGTGCGCGCCCTGCTCGAGAAGTGGTACGAGCGGGGCCGCGGCGCCTTCGCGGGGGTGCTCACCACGGCCTTCGAGTCCATGTGGATGTTCTTCGCGGTCATCAGCCTGGAGGTGTTCGTCTCCGCGAGGATCGAGTGGCTGACCTCCCGCGCGGCGTGGGCAATGGTGAGCGACGCGCTGGGGGCGGTCCTCGGCCCGCTCGCCGACCTCGTGGGCGTGGTGCTGCCCCGTCCTGTGGAGGCGCTGGTGCTCCCGCTGGTCTGGCTCACGATCGCCGCCGTCGTGTACGGCAGGGACATGTCCCGCGAGGAGGAGATCGTCGCGGGCACCCGCGTGGAGCCGACGGCGGGAGCCGTCTGGCGGCGGCTGCCGCGTCAGATCAGGTCGGCCGCCGAGTTCCTGACAGGTGGTCTGCGCGACAAGTACACCCCGATGCTCAACGGCATGCGCTACGTCCTCAGCGCGGGCGCGCGCTTCTACCTGACGTTCTGCCTCTGCTACGTCCTGCTGCTCCTGGCCAGGGAGTGGACCTTCGTGGGCGTCACCAGGCTCGTCGGCCCGCACGAGAGCAACTGGTGGACCATGTGGCACGGGCCTGTCCGGTTCGGTGTGACCGCGCTGTTCGAGGTGGCACGGATCAGCCTGCTGGCCGCCGCCCTGCACCTGCTCGGGCGCAGCCGAGAGGCCGGCCTGGGGAACGACAGGCCCGGGAACGGCGGGCTCCCCTGACGGCGGCCCCGCGGCCGGCGGACGTGAGGTCAGGGCGCCAGCCTGAGGGCCTCTTCCACGCCCTCCAGCCGCACCTCGATCCGCATGGGGTCGGCGGCGGCCGCGGGGACCACGAAGGAGGCCTGCCACCGCAGCTCCTTTCCGACCCTCGGCGGCACTGGCTTGTAGTTCCCGTCGAAGCGCGAGCACGTCGGCTCCACGCCGTCGACCGGCGTGACCGAGCTAACGGTCGCGGAGGTCCACACCCGGCCCGACGGGTCGCGGACCGCGGCGGCGCACCCCTTGGCCAGCGTCTTGCCGGCCTCCTGGGACAGCGGCGTCACCCCGATCACCGCGGTCAGCGCCCTGGTGCCCGCCGGGGCGCGCTCCCCTGGGTCGACGGGCTTCAGGCTGATCAGCCGCCACCGCGATCCCGCGTGCTGCGCGGGCCCGCCAGGCGGCGCCTCGACCACGGCGTCCCCCATGGCGGCCCGGTAGCGCTCGAGGTGGGGAAGGGCCTGCACGCCCACCACGCCGGCGACCGCGACCACGAGGCCGAGCGCGTAGCGAAGGTTCCTCACGGCGCGCCCTCCTTGATCGTCACCGTCGGGCCCGCCGCGGCGAGCCGCTCGCGGGTGAGGCCCAGGTCGATCTCCACCGCCGGACCGAGCGCCCCGTTGAGGCGGTGGATGCTGGAGTACCGCGCCTTGCTGATCACCAGCCGCGCCCCCTCCGCCTGCGCGGGCAGGATCTCGAAGGCCAGCGTTCCCGACCGCCAGATGCCCGCCTGCAGCGGCTCACCCTCCAGGCCGAGCACCCGGTCGCTGACCGCGAACTCGGCGCCGTCCGCCGACCTCAGCACGGCCGTTCCCAGCGTGACCTGTTCGGTGGTCGCCGCCGCGCCCGCCCGCACGACCACCCACACGCCGCCGGTGGTCATCGTCTTGCCGCCGAAGGACTTCTCCAGCCGCAGCGTGCGGCCCACCTCCACGCCGTCGACCCTGAAGGTGTACGGCAGGACGCGCACCTCCTCGCCCACCACGCCGCCCGTGGCGATCGGCCGGTAGGTCAGGTCCGCATCAGGGATGAGCCGCTGCGCCCCTCCGATGGCGGCGAGCAGGGCCAGGCCGACCGCCACGGAGGCCGCTCTGTTCATCCGCGCTCGACCCGGGCCTTCAGGATCGCCATCACCTCGCCCTTGAACCACAGGGACACGCCCGAGCTGTAGCCGAGCAGCGACCAGCTCGGCTCCCACGTCTCGTCCCGCATCGTGACCGTGACCTGCCGCGGATCGCCGACGGACGCCGGCAGCACCCACGCGAACCTGACCTTCTCCGCCATGCCGGGGTTGATCTGTCCGCCCTCGCCGTCGTCACGGACGACCGCCTGACGATGGAGGTCGGCGATCGGGTCGACGTGATAGCGGTCGGCGTGCACGTCGAGGTCGAGATACAGCTCGGTCAGGTTCACCGCCCGCGGGCTGACGTTCGTCACGTCCATGTCGAGCACCAGGTAGCGGCCCTTCTGCCCCGTGCCCGACCAGGGCAGCGGGTCCTTCGTGGCGAACCCGACCCTGACCGGTCTGATCGCGACCCTGTGTCCGGTCACGCTCTGCCCGATCCCGATCTGCCGTGGGCCCTCCTTGACGGCGTCCTCGAGACCGCCGAGCGGCCAGGCGATCAGGATCGACGACACGACCACGGCGGCGATGCCGCCGTACCATCGCCACACCCCGCGCCCTTGGGGCGACATGTCCCCATCTGTCCGCACCCGCGGCATGATACCGACGATCGGCCTCCGCGTTCAGGTCTGCCGGCGCTGCCGCATCTCGGCCTCGTGAACGTGCCGCCTGCCGTCGAGCAGCTCGGTGCGTGCCTGGCGTTCGAGCTCTTTGAACGTCCGGTAGTAACCGTCGTCGTACTCCTCGACGATCTGGAAGGTCCAGCGTCCAGGCAGGACCTCGCGCCCCAGCAGCTCGGTGCGGATCCGCCGGGCCATCTCGTCATGGCCCGCCGACGCCAGCAGCTCGACCACGTCGTCGAGGGTCCGGTCGGCGGTCCCCGTGAGCTGATGGAAGGAGTAGAGGTGGCCCCTGGCGCGCTCGGTGGTCTCCAGCGCCTCCGACAGGCGGCCGAGGCCCTCGACGACCGCGTCAGTCGCTCCGTCGGGACGGCGGTGCTCCGGGTCGGGTGTGTACGGCATGCTTGCACGGATACCCGGCCGGGCCGGGAACGATGCCTCAGACCCCGGCCACCGGGCCCTCCACCGCCCTCCTCCGGCCCTCCCCTGCCCGCGGCCTGGAGCCGCCCCTGCTAGCCACGCGCCCGGTCGCCCGCCAGGGCGTCGAGGAAGTTCCGGATCTCCAGGGCGCGGGCGTTCTCGCCGACGGCGGCCGACAACCGGATCGCCTCGGTCAGCACCTCCACCGCCTCCCGCCTCCTGCCGAGCCCGGCCAGCGCCTTGCCCACTCCCTCCTTCCCCATGGCGACGTTGACCCTGTCCCTCCATCCTCCGGCCTTGTCGACGACGGCGCTGAACAGCTCGTACGCCCTCGCGTGGTCGCCCCGCCGCAGCGCGATCTTGGCGAGGCGGATCGCCACCTCGATCTCGACCCGCCCGATCCCGAGGGCGGGGACGCCGGCCAGCAGGTCCTCCGCCGCCTCGTACCGGCCGAGGTCCTCGTAGGCGCCGGACAGGAAGCACAGTGTCAGCGCGAGCGCGGGCGCATCGCCGCTCTCCCTCACCAGGGCGAGCGCCTCGTCGTAGAGGGCGAGCGACTCCGCCGCCCTTCCCGTCCTGCGCTCGACGGAGGCCAGGTTGACCAGGGCCAGGATCCGCGTGTGACCGCTCAGCCCGGGCAGCGCCTCGGTCAGGAGCGGGCGGGCCTGGTCGTAGCGGCGCTCGATCGTCTCCAGGGCGCCGAGCGAGACGAGCATCGCGTTCTCGCCCCTCCTGTCCGATTTCGTGCGGCAGGCGCGCAACGCCAGCAGCGTCGTGGCCCGCCAGTCGTCGAGGTAGCCGCTGATCTCGTACAGCCGCACACCGGACAGCGCCAGATCCCAGCAGTGCGTGGTCATGCCCAGCTCCGCCGCCCGCGCGACCAGGCCGGTGAGCGTGCGGCGCTCGGCCTCCAGCCAGGCGAGCGGGTCGCCGAGCATCCGCGCGACCGCCTCGGGCTCGGCTCGCCTGCGCGGCGCGTCGCCGTGGAAGGGGATGAACCCGTCGAGGTAGTCGCGGGAGTAGGCCTCGTCGGCCAGGGCGAGGAACGTCTCGAAGGCCCTGCCGAGCACGGCCGCGCGGGCGGGGGCGTCCATGGCGGCGGTGGCGCGTTCGCGGGCGAACAGGCGGATCAGGTCGTGGAAGCGGTAGCGCTCCTGCCCCGAGGGGTCCGCGCCGAGCGGCTGGACGAGCTGGGCGTCGGCCAGCCGTTCGAGCAGGTCGCCCGCCTGCTCGACCTGGACGTCCATGAGGGCGGCCACGATCCAGGGCGCGAAGCCCCCCGGCAGGTCGAGCAGGCCGAGCCGTTCGAAGAGCGTGCGCTCGGGCGCGGGCAGGTGCCGGTAGCCGAGCTCGAAGCCCGCCCGCACGTCGAGGTCTCCCGCGCGCAGCTCGTCGAGGCGGCGGCGCTCCTCCTCCAGCCGGCCGGCCAGGTCCTCGGCCGTCCAGCCCGGGCGGGTGGCCAGGCGCGCGCCCGCGATCCGCAGGGCGAGCGGGAGCCCGTCGCACAGCTCCGCCACCCGTGAGAGCGGCCGCTCGGCCGACGGCTCGCGGGAGGCGATGCGGGCGACCAGCGCGGCCGCCTCTCCCTGCGGCAGGACGTCGAGCTGTACCGGCTTGGCGCCCTCCCCTGCCACCAGGCCGTCGAAGCGCCGCCGTCCCGTCACCACGACCCGGCACCGTGCGGTTCCCGGCAGCAGCGGCCTGACCTGCGCCGCGCCTGAGGCGTTGTCCAGGAGAATCAGCATCCGCCTGTCGCGCACCAGGCTGCGGAAGAGCGCCGACCGCTCGTCGAGACCCGAGGGCGGCCTGGTGACGCCGAGCGCGTGGGAGAAGCGTTCGAGCACGTCGGCGGGGTCGAGCGGGTCCGCCTGTCCGCGCAGGTCGACATAGAGCTGGCCGTCGGGGTACCGGTGGGCGGCCCGGTGCGCCCAGTGCACGGCCAGTCCTGTCTTGCCCACCCCTCCCGCGCCGCTGATGACCACGAGCGGCGCGTCCCCGTCCATGGCATCGAGCTCTGCCGCCCTGCCGGTGAAGGCGTAGACGTCGGGCGGCAGCTGCGCGGGCCGTACGGCGGGGACGGGGTCCTCCTCGCGCAGGATCTCCTCGTGCAACTCCCTCAGCCTGCGGCCCGGCTCGATGCCGAGCTCGGCGACCAGCACGTCGCGGCCCTCCTGGTGGACACGCAGGGCGTCGGCGCGCCGCCCCGCCAGCCGCAGGGCTCTCATGAGCAGCTCGCGCAGCCGTTCCCGAAGCGGATGGGCGGCGACGAGGGCGGCCAGGTCGGCGGTGAGCTCGTCGGCGCGGTCGAGGGCGAGCATCGCCTCGGCGCGCTGCTCGGCGGCCAGCAGCCGCAGCTCCTCCAGCCTGGCCACCTCCTCGGTGAGAGCGTCACCCGGCAGGTCGGCGTAGGCGGGACCGCGCCACAGACCCATCGCTTCGCTGAGGAGGCGGGCCACCTCGGCGGGGCCCGAGCCTGCGGCGCGGGCGCACAGCTCCTCGAAGCGGGCGGCGTCGAGCTCGCCGTCGCGGACGATGAGGAGGTATCCGCCGGGTTCGCGGGTGACGCGGTCGCCGCCGAGCGCCTGGCGCAGGTGGTGGACGTGCCAGCGCAGGGTCGCGGGCGAGGGCGGCGCCTCCCCCCACGCGGCGTCGGCCAGCCGGTCGGGCGGGACGGGTCGGTTGGCTCCTGCCAGCAGGACGGCCAGCAGCGTGCGCTGCTTGGCCGAGGTGAGTTCGATCGCCTCCCCGTCACGGCTGACCGACAGCCGCCCTAACACCCCGAAATCCACCCGCCCAACGGTGGCACAACGTCCTCCAGGTGGCCAGGCGCCCGATCAACCGGCGAACTGCCTCCCGCTACCCCTCCTTCGCCCTGCGCACCGCCGACGGCGGCGTGCTCGGTTTCACGACCTTCCAGGTGGCGGTTCACATCCCGCCGAAGAAGGCGGAGCCGGGCCGGTTCAGGGTCGTCGCGAGCTACTCGGGCGTCACCGGAGGCAGCGGCCGGTGAGCACCAGGACGTCACGCGACCCTGATCCGCCGGCCGCCGGGCCGCGTTGGGAGCCGGGCCCGCGCAGCCCGCTCACGGGCCGGTCCCGCGTCGTATCCTTGCTCATGGCAAGAGTCATTCCGGCCGTCGTCACCGGCCTCCTCGCGCTCGCCGCCGCGCCCGCCGTCCAGGCCGCGAAGGCACCCGACGCCTACACCGGCTACGCCGACCTGGCCGCGCACGAGAGCGAGGGCAAGGACTACCGGCGCGTCCAGCGCCTGCCCAAGAAGGCCAGGGTGGCGCACATCGCCATCCACGGCGGCGCGATCGAACCGCCCACCACCCAGCTCGCCGACCACGCCGCGGGCGACAGGCACGCCTTCTACTCCTTCGAGGGACTCAAGTCCTCGGGCAACAGCGCCCTGCACATCACCTCCACCCGCTTCGACGAGCCGAAGGGCCGCCAGGTGGTGGCCGCGGTCGACTACACCGTCTCCTGGCACGCCGCGGCGGGCACCAAGGCGACGACCTACGTCGGCGGCCGGGACAGGAGGCTGGCCAAGAGGGTCGCGACCGCGCTGCGCGCCGCCGGGTTCACCGTCGCCGCGTCGACGCCGAAGGAGCTCAACGGCGACAGCCCCGCCAACATCGCGAACAGGAACCGCAGGGGAATGGGCGTGCAACTGGAGCTGAGCAAGGGGCAGCGCGAGCAGTTCTTCGCCGACGGGAACCTGAGCAGGGCCTGGATCGCCGACCCGGCCCACCGCACCAGGGCCTTCTACCGCTACGTCGCCGCCGTCAACAGCGTCCTTCCCTGACGAGACGCCGAACCCCGGCATCTTTCCGATATCCGCCGCGCCACGCCGCAAGCCTGCCGTACCCTTCCTAGTCACGACACGCATTCTTTCGACTACGCAGAGCGAGGGGATGAGGGTGCGACGGTCCATCAGGGGCAGCAGGGTACGGGCGCAGCCGTACCGCGACCTCGTCTGGCTCGCCTACCTCTCCCTGCCCCGCGCCGCGGGCGAGGAACGGCGGCTCGTGCTCGCGCACCGCATGTCCGCCTCGGCCGTGACCGGCAGGACCAGGATCGAGGAGGTGCGGCTGCGCAAGTCGTTCCTGCGCAGGGTGCTGCGCAAGCGGCTCATGCCGTGGTCGGGCAGGCTGGCGACGGTCGAGGCGGTGCCCGCCGTCACGCGAAGCCGGGACATGGAGTTCACCAGGCGCTTCGACGGCCTCCCCGCGCCCGCCCGGGCCGCGTACGCGCTGCTACGGCTCGAGGAGCGCCCGCACGACCAGGTCATGGAGATCCTGACGGGCGCCGGGGTCGACGACCCCGCCGCGGCGCTGGCCGCCGTGTCCGACTTCGAGGAGCAGGCGGGCTGGCTGTGGCGGCCCGCGCTCGACCCCACCCTGGTCAGGATCTACGGCCGCCCTCCTGCGGGGCGCCGGCTCAGGGCCGCCGCGGCGGCCGGGCTGTGCCTGCTCGCGCTCGTCGTCGTCCTCCCCCAGCTCGACCTCGAACGGCCGGGCATCGCGGCCGCCCCTTCGGCCTCCAGACCGCGGATCGTGCGGGCCGCCGGCGAGGCGTGGCGCGCGGGCACCAGCCTCGACCTCGGCACGTGGGCGCCGAGGGGTTCCCTCGTCCACGACGAGGAGCTGGTGCGCCGCGCGATCGGCACGTGGGGGGCGAGCAGCGCGCAACTGCTGTTCGCGGGCCAGGTGGACGACGCCCGCGTCGTCCTGCTCAGGCGGCCCTCACAGGTGGCGCGCTACACCGAGACGGCCAACGGCCCCACTGTGGAGATCCTGCCGGAGCCGCGCGTCAGGCCCGACGGTGCCGGCCCGCTCAAGCTGAGCACGACCACCGAGGGCAACCGCTACCTGCTGCCGCCATGGGTGCGCGAGGTGTCGAAGGCGACGCTGGCGGGCCGTACGCCGCACTGGCACAAGGTCGAGATCAGGGACGGCGTGACCGCTCCCGTACCGCTCGCCGAGCGCGGCGGCTGCTGGCAGGGGCCCGTCCTGCGGCTGAGGGCGCCGGAGATCGCGCACGGCCTGCCGTACACCATGCTCGATTTCGGCCGGCTGTCGCTCGCCAACGCCTCCTACCAGCCGCCCCCGCCCGCGGAGGTCAATCGGTACGGTCCCCACGAGCTCGACGCGCTCCCCGAGGGGTTCAGCGCGTGGAAGCATGTCGGCTGCGCGGTGGAGCGTCCGGAGGGCGAGATCCAGGCGGCGACCGCATGGGAGTTCTGGGCCGGGCAACTGCCCGAGGGGGTGCGCGGGCGCTGGGTCTGCCTGCGCACGACCGACGCGAGCGGCGGCAGCGTGGTGCGGGGCGTCCTGCTCGCCACGGGGCGCGGGCGCACCACCGGCACGCCGACCGCCGCCCGCGCGGGCACCTGGGACTGCAGCAGGCTGCGCACGGACATCGTGGCCGGCGTGTGGTGGAAGGCGCCGTCGGGCAGGCGCTACTACGTGGCCGCCGGCAGCAGGCGGGTCGCCGCCATGGACGTCGGCAGGCACCGCGTCTCGGGACGGCACGTCGCCATCGCCGGATCGGGCATCGCGCGGCCCCGGCTCTCGGCGGTCGACGAGGCCGGTGTGAAGGTGTCCGCGCTGCAGTGAGGTCCTTCGGCAGCCCCGCGGCGGGTCCCTGCGCGGGGGCGGGCCGACTGCCCGGCGCTGGACCAGGGGTCGCCCGCCCACATCTGGGGCCGGGGTCGCCCCTCTCGACGAGCACGTGGGCTGACCTGGACGGACGCGAGTGAAGCGGCGGCGCCAGGGTAGGCGGACACCGCAGAACCCCGTCCTGAGGAGGGTCTCGTGGCCACCCGACGCAAACCCGCCGCCGGTTCGCCCGTCCAGCTCGCCGCACGCGTCGTCGGCGCGGTGTTCCTGCTCGTCGGCGTCCTCGGCTTCATCCCCGGGATCACCACGCACTACGACGACCTGGGGGTCGCCGGCCACCAGTCGGGCGCGATGCTGCTCGGCGTGTTCCAGGTGTCCGTCCTGCACAATGTCGTCCATCTGCTGTTCGGCGTCGCCGGTCTTCTGCTGGCTCGCAGCTGGGCCGGCGCGCGCGGCTACCTCATCGGCGGCGGCCTCGTCTACCTGCTGCTGTGGCTCTACGGGCTCCTCATCGATCAGAACAGCGCCGCCAACGTCGTGCCCGTCAACACCGCGGACAACTGGCTGCACCTCTTCCTCGGCCTCGGCATGATCGCCATGGGCTATCTGCTGTCCCGCGGCCGGGTGGCCGCCCCGCACTAGCGGCGACCCTTCAGCCTGCTACCCCGTGTAGTTTTTGGTGACGTTGGGCGAAAATGCGTTACTCGTGACAACCAGAACCCCGGGTGAGACCGTCGAACCATTGACACCCGCTGCGCATGGGGGCTGGTTTGGTTCCGGGTTACCGCGAAGTACGTCAGCTGGGCTCCGGCCGTACGGGCCGGGTCTTCCTCGCCACCTACCAGTCCACCGGCGCCTACGTGGCGATCAAGTATCTGAACGCCACCCTGCGCAGGGACGCCGAGTTCATGGAGCGGTTCAGGGCGGAGACGCCGGGTCTGGTGGAGATCGACGATCCCAACGTCGTGCGCTTCTACGAGTACGTCGAGACGCCGACCAGGACCGCCGCGGTGATGGAGCTGGTCGACGGGGTGTCGTTGCGGGCCATCCTGACCGAGCACCGCAGGACCAGCCCCGAGGCGGCGCTGGCCGTGCTGAAGGGGACGCTGCTCGGGCTGGCGGCGGCGCATGAGCGGGGCATCGCGCACCGGGACGTGAAGCCGGAGAACGTGCTGGTCCAGGCGGACGGGACGAGCAAGCTCGCCGACTTCGGGCTCGCCGTCCACGTGGAGGAGCCGGGGGTGCCCGCGGGCAGCCCGCCGTACATGGCGCCCGAGCTGTGGACGAGGGGAACGGCAGGCGTGCTCGCCGACCTGTACGCGGCGGCGTGCGTCCTGTTCGAGTGCATCACGGGCCGGCAGCCTTACCGGGCGCCCGATGTGGCGGCGCTGCGCGACAAGCACCTGGTCGAGCCGGTGCCTGTCGAGGTGGTGCCCGACGCGGTGCGCGACCTGCTGCGGCACGGTCTGGCCAAGGATCCCTCGGGCAGGCCGCGCTCGGCCAGGGAGTTCGCGGCCGCGCTGGAGTCCGCGGCCGTCGCCGGCTTCGGAACGGAATGGGAGAAGCGGGGTCGCAGGCACCTCGGCGAGCTGGCGACGCTGCTCGCGCTGCACTACCCGCTGGCCAACCCCGGCTCGCCGCAGGAGACGCCCGCCAGAGGGTCGCTCGTGCGCGAATGGCGGGTGCCCAGGCTGCCGCCGCACCTGTGGATCGCGGGAGGGGCACTGGTCACGACGCTGCTCGCGCTGCTGATCAGCGGGGGGCGGCTGCCGCCGGGGCCCGGCACCTTCCTCGCGCCTCCCCCCAAGTCGCCCTTCGAACTGGGTGCCACTCCCGTCGACTCGAAGCCGACGGCCAGGAAACCGGCCGCCAAGCCCACGGTGTCGAGGACGAGCGAGGGCAGGAGCGCCACGCCGACGAGCAGGCCGCCCGGCACGGCGGCCACCCCTCCACCGCCGACTCCGCCACCGACCCGACCGCCGGCCTCACAGCCGGGCCGGCTGTCCGTCTCCCCCTCAGGCTCGCCCCCTGCGCCGCCTCCGAGCCCGCCCACGAGCGCACCACCGAGGGCGGGCACGCTATCGCCCGCCGTCAAGTCGGCGGACATCGTCACATGGAGCGGGTCCGCGGGTGCGGTGAAGGTCGCGACCGACGGCACGGGGCCGGTACGGCTGCGCGTCAGTTACACCCGCAGGGACGGCGACGGGCCCTCCCGTACGGTCCACGAGGACGTCCGGGAGTTGAAGGGCAGGACCGCCTACACGGTGCCGCTGCTGCGGGATCTCGGCGAGGTGGCGTGCGGGAAGCGCGCCCACTTCGGGCTGATCGTGCAGACCGAGCGGGCGGCGGCGAACGGCCCGCAGATCAGCGAGGTCCCTGTGGACGGGCCGCCGTGCGCGTCGTCCCCGACGGGTTCCTCGCCCACGGCCACGTCCCCCACCGCCTCCTCGACGACGGCGGGCGCCACCCCGCCGGCGACCTCCTCCTCCACCACCGCGCCCGCCTCGGTCCCCGATCCGGACGCTCCCGAGCCACGGGTCACCTCCGAGCCGCCGACGTCGCAGGAGGCCGCCCCCGGCGACGACCTCTGGTCAGGAGCCACCACGCCACGGGCGTCCGGCGGCTCCTAGGGCCGCGGCGTAGCGGGCGCGGCCTCGACGAGGCCGCGGATGAGCAGGTCGAGGGCTTTCTCGAAGTCTCTCGCGGGGTCGGCGACGACCTCGGGCATGCTCTTGAGCAGCCTGCTGAAGTGCGGCAGGCGAGCCGGATCGACCTCGCGGACGTAGGCGCCGAACTCGCGCCGCCCCACGTGCTCATCGGAGTCGCCGGTGAAACCGCCCGTCGACAGCATCAGCGAGCCGAAGACCAGCGCGTTCACCGCTCCCAGCGCCCGCCATACTCCGACGTCGTCGAACCCGGCCTGGTAGAGGGCGCCCACCACGCCGTCGAGCGGCGCGAGCGCCCGTTCCGACGTCGGGTTCGACTGGTCCGTCACCAGAGCCAGCGGTACCACCGGGTGCCGGGCGAGGGCGTGGTACATGTTCCCGGCCACGACCCTGATCTGCTCCGGCCACGGCAGCGAGGGGTCGGGCCGCTCGATCGTGCTGAAGACGCGCTCCGCCAGGCCGTCGAGGATGTCGGCCTTGTTGGAGACGTGGTTGTAGAGCGACATCGCCTCCACGCCCAGGGACTTGGCCAGCCTTCGCATGGACAGCCCTTCGAGCCCCTCTTCCGCCGCCAGCGTCAACGCCGCATCGAGGATCTTCTCCCTGTTCAGGGGCTCGCGCCGGGACATCCATGGGCTCCTTGTGCCGTTGTGCCGATTGACAAAGCTTACACTGTATGTATGTACTTACGGCGTAAGCATACGGCGTAAGTAAGGAGTGGTTCGATGACGGACGTGGTGATCGTGGGCGGCGGGCCGGTCGGCCTGCTGCTGGCGAGCGAGCTGAAGCTGGCCGGCGCGGACCCGCTGGTGCTGGAGTCGGCCACCGGCGAGCAGCGGCGCACGCGGGACCTGGGGCTGCGCGGGATCAACGCACGCAGCATGCACACGCTGGGGCTGCGCGGGCTGACCGGGCCGCTGGTCGAGGCGCAGTGGGCGATGTTCCGCGGGATGGCGGCGCACCGGACGCCCCAGGACGAGCACGACGTCATCGGCTTCATGATGAGCCTGCTCGACAAGGGCGAGAGCGGCGGCCACTTCGCGGGGCTGCCGCTGTTCGGCGAGGTCACCAGGACACCCGAGCGTGTCATGATCAAGCAGCACCTGCTGGAGCGCGTGCTGGCCGACCGCGCCGAGTCGCTGGGCGTGCGCATCCGGTCCGCCTGCCAGGTGACGGACGTCGCCGACGAGGGGCCGTACGCGGTGGTCACGCTGGCCGGAGGAGAGACCCTGCGCGCGAGCTACGTGGTCGGGTGTGACGGCGGGCGCAGCACGGTGCGCAAGCGGGCCGGATTTCCCTTCGAGGGCACACCGGCGACCATGACGGGCCGCACCGCCGTCGCCGAGTTGGCCACGCCCGTCGCCTCGGCCATGCGCGGCCCCGGCGGCCTGCTGAACCTTTCGCTCGTGCCAGGCGAGATCGCCACCATCGAGTTCGACGGCGGCCCCGACGAGCGCCACGCGCCCGTGACGGCCGAGGAACTGCAGGGCAGCATCAGGCGGGTCAGCGGGAACGACGCGGTCGTCACCCGGGTGGAGGCCGGGATCCGCTACAGCGACAACACCCGCCACGCCGACACCTACCGCAGGGGCAGGGTCCTGCTCGCGGGGGACGCCGCGCACGTCCACTCGCCGATCGGCGGCCAGGGACTGAACCTGGGCCTACAGGACGCGGCCAACCTGGGCTGGAAGCTCGGCCTGGTGGCAAGGGGGCTCGCGCAGGAGGAACTGCTCGACACCTACACCGCCGAGCGGCACCCCGTGGCCGCGACGGTGCTGCGCAACACGCGGGCCCAGGTGGCGCTCATGCGGCCAGGCCCCCAGGTGGACGCGCTGCGCGAGGTACTCGGCGAGACGCTGCGCCTCCCCGAGACGCAGCGGCACTTCCTCGACATGGTCAACGGCACGGACATCGACTACGCGCCAGGCTCGGCGCACCCCCTGGTCGGCCGGTTCCTGCCCGACCTGGAGATCAAGGACGCCGGGTACGCCAGGGACCTGCAGGCCGACGGCCGTGGACTGCTGCTCGACCTGGCCGACTCCGCCGAGGTGAGAAGGACGGCCGCCGGACACGGCGACCGGGTCCGCGTGGTCACGGGGGCCGCGCGGGACGGCGCCGTGGAGGACCTCGCGGCCCTGCTGGTCCGCCCCGACGGGTACGTCGCCTGGACCGGCGCCGAAGGTCTCGCGGACGCGCTGACCACCTGGTTCGGCCCCGCCGTCTGAGGGAGCCTGCACCGGTTCCTCGCCCCGGTCGAGGACGTCCCGCGGACGCGACCGCGTGCCCTTGTGGGCCAACCAAGCGTGCGCTAGCTTGGCAGACGATGGACACCTACTGGGCCGCCTGCGCGCGCGGCGAGTTGGTCATTCAGCGATGCACGTCCTGCGAGCGGCGGGTCCACCTGCCCGCCCCCGCGTGCCCGTGGTGCGGCGGCGACGACCTCGTCTTCGAGCCGGTCTCCGGCGACGGGGTCGTGCACACCTTCACGGTGGTGCACCGCTCGTTCGTGCCCGAGTTCCGCGGGCGGGAGCCGTACGTGCTGGCCTGGGTGGACCTGCCGGAGGGGGCGCGCGCATTCGGCCGAGTGGTGGAGTGCCCGCCGGAGCGGGTGCGCATCGGGATGCCGGTGCGAGTGACGTTCAGCGACGAACTGCCGCAATGGAGGCCCAGGTGAACGTTTTCATCCCCGTCGAGGACGTCGGCAAGGCGGTCGCCTTCTACGGGCTGCCGGTGAAGTTCAGGGACGGCGACAGGTTCGCGCTGCTGGAGGGCGGGATCGGGCTCGCGGGCCCGGCCGAGCAGCTGACCGGCGCGACGGCGTTCTGCCTCAAGGTGGACGACCTGCCGCGTGCCGTACAGGACTTCCTCGAACGAGGCGGCGCGGTGGCGAGAGAGCCCGAGGCGGGCCCGCACGAGACGCGCGCGGTCCTGCGCGACCCCTCAGGAAACCTCTTCGTGCTCTACTCCCCAGGAGGTTCTCGATGACGCCCTACGGCAACTACGCCTACGCGATCCTGACGGCCGGGGCGCTGCGCACGCCCGACAAGGTGGCGCTGACCTACTGCGGCGAGCAGCACCTCACCTACGACCAGCTGAACAGGGCCGTCAACAGGCGCGCGCACGCGCTGCTCGCCGCGGGCGTACTGCCGGGCCAGCGGGTCGCGGCGCTGCTGAACGAGACCTTGACGGTGGCGGAGGTCTACCTCGCGCAGGCCAAGATCGGGGCCATCACGGCGGCGCTCAACCCCTACTGGCCGGTTGAGACGCTGCGGGCGGTCGTGGCCTCGTCGGGCTGCACGGCGTTCGTCCACGACGCCACCGTGGCGGGGATCGTCGAGGAGATCAGGCCCTCCCTGCCCGAGATCACCACCTGGATCAACGCCGAGGAGCTGACCTCGCAGGACGAGGGCGAGCCGCCGCCCGGCGCCGCCTTCGACGACCCGCTGGCGCTCTACTACACCTCGGGCACGACAGGGCTGCCCAAGCCCGTCGTCCACACGCACGCCTCGTCCCTCGCGACCGCGCAGATCTGGCTCGACGTGCCGCGCGCACCCGACTCGGTCTTCGGCACCGGCGCCATCATCTGGGGGATCGGCTTCCCCGCCATCGTCGGGCCCGCGCTCTACACGGGGATGCGGCTGGTGCTGGAGCAGGACTGGGGTCCCGCCAACTTCCTGAAGGTCGTCCCGAGGGAGAGGGTCACCCACGTCTCGCAGATTCCCTCCTTCTACGCGGCGCTGCTCGGCTCTGCCGAGCACGAGCAGGTGGACCTGTCCTCGATCAGCGTCATCATGCTCGGTGGCGAGCCGCTGACCGCGTCGCTGCTGTCGAGGATCAAGCAGCGGTTACCCGGCGCGGGCGTCTACTCCTACTACGGGCAGACCGAGGCCCCCTACACCTGCATGGGCAGGGTCGACGACGGCTCGACGCCGCTCGGCACCTCGGGCCGGGCCCGCACGGGCTGCGCCGTCGCGATCACCGACCCGTCGGGCGCGCGCGTCGTCGACACGGTCGGCGAGATCAACCTCGCGGGACCGCACCGCATGGCGGGCTACGACATGCTGCCCGACAAGACCGCCGAGGTGCTGCGCGGCGAGTGGTATGTCGGGGGCGACCTCGGCACGCTGTCGGCCGACGGCGTGCTGCAGGTGCTCGGGCGGCGCGAGGACGCCATCCTCAAGGGCGGCGTCTGGACCCAGCCCTCCACCGTCGAGGAGGCGGCCACCGCGCTCGACTCCGTGGCGGAGGCCGGCGCGGTCGGCGTGGGCGACGGCCGGATCCTGCTCGCGGTGGTGCCCATGACCGGGCAGGCGCTCGACTCCTCGAAGATCGCGCTCGCGCTGGCCGACACGCTGCCGCCGCACCAGCGGCCCGACGTGATCGTGGTCGCGGAGTCGCTCCCGCACTTCGCGGACGCCTCCGGCGGGCCCGGCAAGCTGCTGCGGCGCGAGATCAGAGAGATGTACCAGCACCTTGTGGACTGAACACCAGGTCAAGGAGCTGCTCAGGGAAGCCGGCGTCCCGGTGCCGCGCGGGGTCGCCGATCCCGCCCTCGCAGGGACGCTGACCCCTCCGCTGGTGCTCAAGTCCGCGGGCCTGCTGCACAAGACCGACGCGGGAGGGGTACGGCTCGGTCTGACCCACGACACGCTCGGCCCCGCCGTCGCCGAGATGCGCGACCGGCTCGGCGACGGGTTCCTGATCGAGGAGCAGGCCCCCGCGGGCGTCGAGCTGATCGTCGGGCTGGTCCGTGACCCGGGGTTCGGCCCGGTCCTGCTGGCGGGGCTCGGCGGGGTGTGGACCGAGGCGTTGCGCGACACCGCGCTCCGCCTGTGCCCGATCTCCGAGACCGACGCGCGGCGCATGCTGGCGTCGCTGCGCGGCTCCCCCCTCCTGTACGGCCACCGCGGCACGCCGCCCGTCGACCTCGACGCGGTCGTGAAGCTCCTGCTGACGATCGGCGGGCACGGCGGGCTGTGGGAACGGCTGGAGCTCGGCGAGTTCGAGCTCAACCCGGTGATCGCGAGTCCCTCGGGCGTGGTCGCAGTGGACGCCCGCTATCTCCCCTCGCCCTCCTCGCCGCATGTCCCGCCCCCCGCGCACGACTTCACCACCCTCTTCGAGCCGCGCAGGGTGGCCGTGGTGGGCGCGTCCACGAGCAGGCCGAACTTCGGGAACATGTTCCTGGAGTTCTATCTGGCGGCGGGCGCGGAGGTCGTCGCGGTCCATCCCACGGCCGCGTCCGTTGGCGGGGTGCCGGCGGTGCCTTCGCTCGCCGCCGCCGACGTGGACTACGCGCTGGTGGCCGTGCCCGCCTCACGCTGCGCCGAGGTGGTACGGGAGGCGCGCGGCGTGCCGTACACGCAGGTCATGAGCGGCGGCTTCGGCGAGGCGGGGCACCCGGACCTGGAGGCGGCGCTGGCCGGCGCGGCCCGCGAGGCAGGGACGCGGCTGCTCGGCCCCAACTGCATGGGCGTCTACTGTCCCAGGGGCAGGCAGACGTTCGTCGGCGGCGGGCTCGGGCCGCCGGGCACCGTCGCGCTGATCTCCCAGAGCGGCGGGCTGGCCGGGGAGGTGATCAAGGTGGGCGAGCGGCGGGGGCTGGCGTTCAGCAGGGTCGCCACCCTGGGGAACGCGGCCGACGTGACGCCCGCCGAGCTGCTGCGCTGGCTGTCGGCCGACCCGGCGACCTCGGTGGTCGGGCTGTACCTGGAGGATCCGCGCGACGGTCTCGCGCTGTTCTCGGCGCTGGCGGGATGCCCGTTGCCGGTCGTCATGCTGGTGGGCGGGCGCAGCGGCCAGGGCCGCAGGGCGGCGGCCTCGCACACCGGGGGGATGGTGAGCGACTCCAGGATCTGGCAGGCCCTCGCCGACCAGACCGGCGCCACCCTCGTCACCACCCAGGACGCCCTGAT
The DNA here is from genome assembly GCF_042681425.1 of Nonomuraea mangrovi. Taxonomy (NCBI): domain Bacteria; kingdom Bacillati; phylum Actinomycetota; class Actinomycetes; order Streptosporangiales; family Streptosporangiaceae; genus Nonomuraea; species Nonomuraea mangrovi. The sequence goes on from NZ_JBHUFV010000083.1 coordinate 101,974, forward strand.
CGGCACCCTGTCCTACTTCCAGTCCCACGCTCCCCGCCGCCCCCCGCCCGCCCCGCCCCACCCCGGCCACCGCTCCGCTTCCGGCCGCTCCAGCGATCCAGGCGCGGGGGCCGGCCGCCACTCCGGCTCTGATCCAGGGGAGAGCCCCGGGCCGAGGGCCGAGCGTGCTGGGGTGCTGGTGATCGGGCCCAGCGGAGGCGCGGGCGTGCTCGCCGCCGACGCGTTCGACGACGCAGGTCTCACCCTCGACCCCCTCCCCGACGACGTGCTCGACGACCTCAAGGCCATCGGCCTGGGCGTGGGGAGCTCGTTGGCCAATCCGCTGGAGGTCCCCGTCGGCCCCAGGGTCCGGCCCGACCTCGTCAAGCAGGTGATCGCCACGATCGTCCGCCGCCTGCCGTACCAGGACGTCGTCGCCCACGTGAACGTGCAGAGCTTCTTCACCTACGGCACCAGCGCCGAACCCCTGCGTGACTACGCCCGCCACCTGGGCGAGGTCGAGGGCGTCAGGGTCACGCTCGTCACCAGGAACGGCGAGTTCGCCCCGCCGGCCGTGGAGGACGAGATCAGGGCGATCGCTGCAGAAGCGGGCATACCCGTATATCGATCCATGGAGGCGGCAGCGATCGCCGTCGCCGCCGGTCAACGTTTCTACGGAGGCACCGATGGGACTGCTTGACGGCAAGGTCGCGCTGATCACCGGCGGCGCGCGCGGCATGGGCGAGGCGCACGTGCGGCTGTTCGCGGAGGAGGGCGCGCGGGTCGTCTTCGGTGACGTGCTCGACGACGAGGGCAAGGCCCTGGCAGAGGAGACCGGCGCCGTCTTCGTCCATCACGACGTGACGAGCCCCGCCGAGTGGGAGCGGGCGGTCGGCACCGCCGTCGAGGCACACGGCAGGCTGGACGTCCTCGTCAACAACGCGGGCATCCTGAAGTACGGCCGGATCGGCGACATGCCGCTGGAGGTCTTCGAGCAGGTCGTCGACGTCAACCTGAAGGGCACCTGGCTCGGGGTGAAGTCCGTCATCGAGCCCATGAAGGCGGCCGGACGCGGCTCGATCGTCAACATCTCCTCCATCGAGGGGTTCATCGGCGCGTCGGGTCTGTCCGCCTACGCCGCCTCGAAGTTCGGCGTGCGCGGCGTCACCAAGGCGGCGGCGCGCGAGCTGGCGCGTTTCAAGATCCGCGTCAACTCGGTCCACCCTGGCGCGATCAACACCCCGATGGTCACCGACCCCGACCTGATGGCCGAGGTCGACGGCGAGGCGTTCATGAAGTCGATGGTCATCAAGCGCTTCGCCAAGCCGGTCGAGGTCTCGCACGTGGTGGCGTTCCTGGCCTCGGACCGGTCCAGCTACTGCACGGGAAGCGAGTTCACCGTCGACGGCGGCATGCTGACCGGCGCGGGCTACTAGCCTTCGGCGCCGCAGGCGGCACGTCACTCGTGGACGGGGACCTCGGCGCGCGAGTCACCGTCCGCCCCGGTGAGCCGGGCGGGCCCGCTCGGCGTCCGGGTGGGCCTGGCGACGGTGTCGCGCTCGATCATCGCTCCACCGCCGCCACCAGGCTGCCGTCGTCGGTCCATCCTGGCAGCCGGTAGCCGTCCAGCCGGCGGGTCGCCCCCGTCGCGGGGTCGACGGCCATGACCTTCACCTTCCACCTGTTCCCTGCATCGTGCTCCCCGGTCTTGACGGTCAGCACGCCCGCCCGCCAGGCCAGGCCGTACGCCGAGGGGTCCAGCGACGCCCCGCCGGCCAGCCACCGCCCGGTCTCCAGGTCGTATCGGCGCACCCTGCCCTGGTCCAGGGTCACCAGCGTGGCGCCGTCCGCCGACAGCGCGAGGTCGGAGAGCACGATGTCCTGCGGCGGGGTCCAGGAGGCGGCCGTGCCGTCCGGCTTGTGCGCCGACACCTGGAGGGTGCCGTCCCGCAGCGTCCGCCTGGACAGCACCTCGTCGCCGTCCTCGCTGAACCCTGCGAGCTCGCCGCCCACGGGCAGCGGCACGGTACGGCCCGTGCCGACCTCGACGAGCGCGTCGGGAACGTCCTCCGCCCGCCGTCCGCCGGCGCGCCGCTCGGCGTAGTGGTCGATGAGCAGTCGCTCGCCGTCCTCGGAGAGCCACATGGCCTTGACGTGCTCGCCGGAGGGCCCGACGAAGTCCTCACCGCCCGCGAACGAGGCGACGACCACGCGCAGGTCAGTGCTGCGGACGTAGGCGAGATGCAGGCCGTCCCCGCTGATCACGACCGGAGCGGCGTCCCACGGGGAGGTCGTGGCCCGCGCGACGGACAGGCTCTTCCGCTTGCCGTCGGCGAACTGCAGCTGCCACGTGCCGGTCGGCACCTCGCCGTCGCGGGCCGGGCGGGCCTCCAGCCACGCGGCTCGAAGAGGTGTCGGGCCCGATGCGAAGCCACCGCTCAGCACCTGCGCCACCAGGACGAACGCGAACGTGCCGTACAAGATCTTCACTTTTGGTTGGACCCGGAAGACTCACCCCCGGTTGACAACGAATCGATAACGGTCACCGACCGTGACGCTTTCGTCCGGGTCAGACGTGCCACATGCGAGGGCCAGGACCAGGCCGGCCGTCGCGGCCACGCCCTGGCCGGACCGGCGCCCGGCACGCGGGGCGAGCCGTCCCCCCGCGTGCCTGACGGTCCGCCCGTCGCGCGGGGCGGGCCGTCAGGCATGGCGTTGACGCCCCGCCGGAGGGATCAGAGGCCGATCCAGGCCGTGGGGGTGATGAACAGGCCCGTGGCCTCCACCAGCGGCTCGCCGTCCGGCAGCGCGATGCGCCCCTCCGCCCACGTCTTGCGGCCCTCGGTGCGGGTGTACTCGGCGGTCGCGACCAGATCCGTCCCGTACGGCACCGGCCTGCGGTAGCGGACGGTCAGCGTGCCCGTCATCCCCGCCGAGCCCGCGGTGGCGACGGCCTGCCCGAGCAGATGGTCGAGCATCATGGCGCTGATGCCGCCGTGGACGCCGTTCGGCGGACCCTCGTGCAGCGGCCTGAACACCACTTCGGCCCGTACCCCTCCGTCGTACACCTCGATGGCCAGGGGGAGCGCGTGCGGGTTGGCGGCGCCTGTGACCGCGTTGCCGAGGTGCCTGAGCGTGCCGTCGGGGGCGATCTCGAACGGCTGCGGGGTCTGGCGGACCGTGGCGCGCAGGCGTTCGGTGACCGCGGTGAGGGTGGCGGTGGCGGCCGTGAGATCCGCCTCGGCGACATCGGTCAGCGCGACCGCGTCCATGAGCTCACGGGTCTGCTGGGCAAGGGCGCAGAGGGCGGCGAGGCGGGATTCCTCGGTTCCTAGTTCGACCGACATGCGGCACACCTTACCGAACCCTATTCGGTAGATCTTTTCCGGATATGTCGGTTTTCGGGAGAATTCCCTGAAGGGCCGTTGACCTGCGGTTTCAACTCGGCGGATGGCTTTGCCGATACATGGGGAGTGCTTGACCTGCCGGTTCCCAAGGTAGCCTCCAACCTCACGAGCCCCATCGTGCACGGAAGGTCCCTTCATACTTCCATGACCCCAGAGACCAGCAAGCTCATCAAGCTCCTCGAAAGCGAACTCGGCTACTCGGAGGGCCACGGCGCGTACACCAAGTTCGGCGACTGGTACGGCAAGACGGTCGAGTTCGACGCCGACTACAGCGGCGCACCCTGGTGTGACATGTTCCTGTCCTGGGCCGCGCACAAGCTGGGCTACGAGGAGTGGGTCGGGCAGTTCGCCTACACCGTCGCGCACGCGGAGTGGTTCAAGGAGAAGGACGCGTGGGGGACCAAGCCGAAGCCCGGCGCGCTGGTCTTCTATGACTGGAGCGGCTCCAACAAGATCGACAACATCGACCACGTGGGCATCGTCACGAAGGTCGAAGGGGACACGATCTTCACGATCGAGGGCAACATCGACGGCGGCGTCGCCAAGCGCAAGGAACGCGACCAGAGCAAGGTCGTCGGCTACGGCTACCCGGACAAGATCAAGAAGAGGCTCGAGGCCGCCAAGCTGAAGGAGGCCGAGGTCGACGGGTCGCTCCCGCCCGACACCGGGCCAAGCGAGGTCGACAGGCTCCAGTTGCCCCCGCAGTCGGAGACGACGGGTGTCACCGCGCTCATCCCCAGGCGCGAGACCGCCTCCCCCGCCCCCTCGGTGTCCGCGGCAGGCGAGCACGCGACCGCGCCCAGGGTCTCGCCCTCCGCGCCCGCCCGTTCCGCCGACACGCCCGCGGCGACCGCGGGGCAGACGCGGCCCGGCAAGAAGGGCAAGCACGCCAAGCCCGCCACCGCCGACACCGAGGCGGTCACCCGCGAACCCGTCACCGCGTTCACGGACGCCTCGGCCACCACCCAGGTCCCCAACCTCGGGTCCCCCGCCATCATCGGGCCGGTGCTGCTGGCCGCGCTCGGCCTGCTGGCCGTGGCCCGCACCCGCCAGCTAAGGGTACGGCCGGCCGCCTCCCGCAGGCCCGCCGCCGGCCCGTCCGCCGACCGGCGACTCGACACCAGGCCAGAGTTGCAGCCCGACCGCCGCACCGGCCGCCGCCGCGCCGCCGGGACCCGCCGCCGCGGGACCGGGTCGGTGCCCCCCGTCGAGCCGCTGTTCACCCCGGCGACCACCACGCCCGACGTGTCCCCCGTGGCAGCGGCGACGACCCCCTTTGTCCCATTCGAGACCGCGGAGTCGGCTCCCTTCGCCGCTCCGGGCCTGGCGGCGGCGTCCAGTGTGGCGACCACCGGTTTCGACGCGCTGCCCGGCTCCGCCCGGTCCGACCTCGACGCGGCCGCCGCGCTGGCGGCGGGGCTGGAGACCTCGAACGCGATCCTCGCCGAGCTGGAGTCCTCGGCCACCACGCCGTTCGACGCGTTCGGCACGGCCGCCGACGACATCCTGAGCACGGACCTCAACCTCTTCGGAAGCGGACCCAACCCCTTCAGGAACGACGACGACATCCTGAACACCGACCTCAACCTCTTCGGAAGCGGACCCAACCCCTTCAGGAACGACGACGACATCCTGAACACCGACCTCAACCTCTTCGGAAGCGGACCCAACCCCTTCAGGAACGACAGCCTGGAGAGCGCCCTCGCCTCGGGTACCGGTCACGACGTCCTGGAGGCATGGGAAGGGTCCGCCTTCGCCGCCGCCCACGAGAACAGGTCGCTCGACGGCTACCGGGGCAGGCGCCGCAGCAGGGAGCACCCGGCGGACGAGACCACCACGTTCAGGCCGGACGCCCCGGCCCGCGGCCGCCGCCACCGCGCCTCGGAGACCGTCAGGGCCCACCGCGCGACCTCGACCGGTGCCCCGGCCACGACGTTCTCCCCTGACGCCCCGCTCAGAGGCCGCCGCCACCGGCCGGCGGCCCCGGCCCGCTCGGCCGCCCAACCGGCCCCCGCCCGCTCGATCGTCCCGCACGCCCCGGCGGGTCCCCAGCCGGCCACGAGCCGGGCGGTCATCCAGCCCCCGCCCGTCCCCGAGTCGTGGGAGACCCTGTGGGAAGCCGTCGGGAGGGAAACCGCCGAGAGGGAACCTGTCCTCGCCGGCGCGGGCGCCTCCCCCGAGAGGGACACGGCGGGCCGTACCGCCAGAGGCAGGAAGGGCCGCCACCGCGCCTGACCGGCACCGTGGAGGTCAGACCCCGTACGCGGCGGCGAAGGCGGTCAGGCGGTCCACGGCGTCGCGGGTGCGCGTCCACGGGCGGACGATCAGCCGGTCGACGCCCATCGCCGCCCACTCGGCCACCTCCTCCGGTTCCGTCAGCCCGTAGGCGTGCACGGTCACCGAGAAGGGCCGGCCGTCGCGCAGCTTCGCCAGGCGCTCCAGCTGCGGCCGGGCCGACTCCAGCGTGTGCGGCATGCTGATCCAGCCGTCGCACAGGGTGGCGGCCCTGCGCAGCGCCGCCGCCGACTCGCCGCCCGCGAGGATGGGAAGCGGGCGCTGGATCGGTTTCGGCTCGAAGGCGACCTCGGGGAAGGTGAAGAACCGGCCGGAGTGTGCCACCGTCTCCTCCGACCACAGGCGGCGGGTCACCTCGATGGCCTCGTCGAGGCGGGGCCCGCGGGTGGCGAAGTCGACTCCCGCGGCGATCCACTCCCCCGGGTACCACCCCGCCCCGACGCCGCAGAGGGCGCGCCCGCCGGAGACGATGTCGAGGGTGGCGAAGGCCCGCGCGGAGACGAAGGGGTGGCGCAGCGCGTAGAGGTGCACCGCCGTACCCAGTCTGATCGTGGACGTGAGCCCCGCGAGCCAGCACAGGTAGGCGGGGGCGTCGAACAGCGGAGTGTGCGGCGTGATGCCGGGCGTGGAGGAGCCCGGATAGCGGGCGAGCGACAGGTCGGTGGCGAAGACGAGGTGCTCGGGCATCCACAGCGATTCGAAGCCGAGCTCGTCGGCCGCGACGGCGACGTCCTTCCACGCGGCGGGGTGGATGAGCCCGAGAGGGACGCCGAACCTCACGCGCCGAACACCGCCTCCGTGACGCGCGCCCTGTGGACGGCGGTGGTGCCGTAGGCGCCGGTGAGCGACCAGGTCCTGGCCAGCCAGAAGCGCAGGTCGAGCTCGTCCGTGTAGCCGATGGCGCCGTGCACCTGGAGCGCGGTGCGGGCGGCGAGCGCCGCGGCCTCACCTGCGGCGACCTTGGCGGCGCTGGCGTCACGGTCGGCGCGGCCCCGCGGCGGTGACCCCTCGCCGTCCACGGTGAGCGCGGCACGGTGGACCAGGGGCGCGGCGAACTCGACCGCGATCGCCACGTCCGCCAGCTGGTGCTTGACCGCCTGGAACGCCCCGATCGGCCGCCCGAACTGGGTCCTGGTCCTGGCGTGGTCGACCGACCTCGCGAGCAACGCCCTGGCCACGCCGACGAGCTGTGCCGACACTCCGACCGTCACCCTTCGCGTGAGCAGGTCGGCGCCCGCGAAGGGCTCGCCCTGGCCCGCCGCTCTCACCGAGAACGGCACGCGCCCAGGGTCGACCCCCGGGGACGGCTCCAGGACCGGGTTCGCCACCACGTACCCCTCCACGTCCACCACCGCCTCTGCCAGGTCGGCGTCCAGCGCCACACCGTCGACGAGGAGGGCGGTGCGCCCCGCGAGCGGCAGGTGCGGCGCGGCGGCCAGGCTCTCCACGACCGGCCCCGGCATGGCCGCCCGGCCCGTCTCCTCGATGGCGGGGATCACGTCGATCAGCGAGAGACCCAGCCCGCCCGCCTCCTCGTCCACCAGAGCGGTGAAGAACCCGAGCTCGGCCAGCTGCTTCCAGCCCGACCCGCGGTCCGAGGGGTGGCAGTGGTCGCGCAGCACCTCCCGTACGGCGGCGCCGAAGGAGAGCTGCTCGTCGGTGAAGGTGAAGTTCATCGGGGCAGCCCCAGGACGCGTTCGGCGATGATGTTGCGCTGGATCTCGTTGGTTCCCGCGTAGATCGGCCCGGCGAGGGAGAACACGTACCCGTCGAACCACGGCGTCGCCGCGGCGCCCTGGCCCAGGAGTTCCATGGCGAGAGTGTGCATGCGCACGTCGAGCTCGGACCAGAAGACCTTGCCCAGGCTCGTGGTCGCGCCGAGCTCGCCCCTGACGGCTCCGAAGGTGTGCAGCCGGTAGGCCTCGGCGTCGATCAGGCACCTGGTCGCCCTGTCCCGCAGCACCGGATCGGCGTCGCGGGCCAGGGACACCAGCCGGTCGGCGGTGGCGAGGAAGCGTCCGGGACTGCGCAGCGTGAGACCGCGCTCGGACGACGTGGTCGCCATCGCGATCTTCCAGCCCTGCCCGACCTCGCCCAGGACCATGTCGTCGGGCACGAAGACCCCGTCGAAGAACAGCTCCGCGAAGCCGTGGGTGCCGTCGAGCTGGGCGATCGGCCTGACGAGCACGGCGTCGAGCGGGAAGAGGAAGTACGTCAGCCCGTGGTGGCGCGAGCCCGAGGTCCTGAACAGGCCGAAGCCGTGGGAGGCGAAGGCGGCGCGGGAGCTCCACGTCTTCTGCCCGTGGAGGAGCCAGCCGCCGTCCACCCTGACCGCTCGCGAGGTGAGCGCCGCCAGGTCGCTGCCCGCCTCAGGCTCCGACCAGGCCTGTGCCCACACGTCCTCCGCTCGCGCCATCCTCGGCAGGAGTCTGGCCTGCTGTTCGGGCGTGCCGAAGGCGAAGAGGGTGGGCGCGAGCAGGAAGATGCCGTTCTGGCTGACCCTGCCGGGGGCGCCGGAGGCCCAGTACTCCTCTTCGAAGATCAGCCACTCGATCAGGGAGGCGGACCGCCCGCCGTACTCCTCGGGCCACGAGACCACCGACAGGCGCGCGCCGGCCAGGTCCGCCTCCCACGCGCGGTGCGCCTCGAAGCCCTCACGCGTGTCCATGGAGGGCAAGCGATCGGGTAGGTGACCCGCGAGCCAGTCCCTCACTTCCTCGCGGAAGGCCTCCTCGGCGGGGGTGAAGTCGAGATCCACTCACCCAACCTAGCGCACGCTTGGTTACTTGAGAAGGTCGACGAGGCGCTCCGCCAGCGGGGTGGCGCTGGCCGGGTTCTGGCCCGTCACCAGTCGGCCGTCGACCACGACCTGCGGCTGCCAGTCGGGCGCGGGCTCGTGCCTGGCCCCCTTGGCCACCAGGGCGTCGGCCAGCAGGAACGGCACGATCTCGTCCACTCCCGCGGCCTTCTCCTCGGCATTGGTGAAGGCGGCCACGCGCCTGCCCGCCACCAGCGGGGTGCCGTCGGACAGCGTCATGTTCACCAGCGCGGAAGGGCCGTGGCAGACGGCGGCCACCACGCCGCCGCCCTCGTAGACCTCCCTGCCGATACGGGCGACGTCCGCGTCGGCCGGGAAGTCCCACATGGTGCCGTGCCCGCCGGCGAACAGGACCGCGTCGAATGCGCGGCCGTCGAGGTCGGCGAGCCTGCCCGCGTCGCGCAGCTCGTCGGAGGCGAGGAAGGCGGACTGCGCGGCATCGTCGGGGTCGTACCCGTCCTGCGGCGGCTGCCCACCGAGGACGCTGGCCACCTTCACCTCGAACCCGGCCTCGCGGAAGGCATGCCACGGATGGGCGGCCTCGGAGACGTAGTAACCGGTCTTTCGCGCCCCACCCAGGTCGTCATGGCTGGTCAGGGCGATCAGAATGCGCTTGCTCATGCCCTCGATGATGCTCCGCCACAGCCATCAGCCACAAATAGCCGAACCCGTCATCAGGCATCATGATGCTGATATGTCGCTTTCACTGGACCTGCTCAGGACCTTCCTCGCCGTGCACCGTACGGGCTCGATCACGGCCGCCGCGCAGACGCTCGGCCTCTCGCAGCCCGCGGTGACGGCGCAGGTCAAAGCGCTGGAGGCGGCACTGGACCGGCCGCTGTTCGACCGGTTGCCCAGAGGGGTCGCGCCGACCGCCGCGGCCGACGAGCTGGCCAGGCGGGTGGCGGGTTCGCTCGACGCGCTGGCCGAGGTGGTGGGCTCCGAGCTGCCCTCCATGCGGAGCGTGCATCTGGGCGGTCCGGCCGAGTTCGTGTGCGTGGAGGTGGTGCCCGTGCTCGCACCGCTGGTCGCGGAGGGGCTGGTGCTGCGCACCACGTTCGGGCTGACCGACGACCTGCTGGCCGAGCTGGCGGCGGGGCGGCTGGACCTGGTGATCTCCACGGTACGGCCGCGCGTGCGCGGCGTGCAGGCCGAGGCGCTCTACGACGAGGAGTTCGTGCTGGTGGCGGCTCCGGGTGTGCCGACGGACGCGCCAATCATCTCCTACGCGGAGGACCTGCCGATCATCAGGCGGTACTGGCGGACGGTCTTCGGACGCCGGGCGAGCATGACGGCAGGGGCGATCATCCCCGACCTGCGCGGCGTGCTGGCCGCGGTGCGCGCAGGAGCGGGCGTCTCGGTGCTGCCCGCCTACCTGTGCGCCGACGACCTGGCGGCGGGACGGCTGGTCGCGCTGGCGTCGCCGCAGGTCCCGCCGCTCAACACGGGCTATCTCGCGGTCGCCTCCGGCGCCCTGGCCAGGCCCGCGGTGGCCGCGGTGTACCGGCATCTGCTCGAGGAGTTCAGGAGCAGGCTGGCGCCCGCCCGGTGACCCGCCAGCCCGGCGAGCCGGCTCCTCGGTGACCTGACTCCTCGATGACCTGACTCCTCGATGACCTGGCTACTCGGTGACCTTCGGGTGACCTAACGACGGTGACCCGGCGGCTCGATGACCCGGCTACTCGGTGAGCCGGGCGGCGAAGGCGTCGAGCTCGGCGGCGATCTCGGCGGAGATGCCGTGGCGGGGCAGGCGCGAGGCGAGGGCCGTACCGAAGCCGGCCATCCTGACGGTGTCGTCGATGAACGCGTCGAGGTTCTCCGGCCAGGGAAAGGAGGGCTGGCTGATCACGAGCGACGCGCACCCGTGCGCCGCCGACCACAGCCCCAGCGCGAGCGTCTGCGGGTCGCCGCGCAGCACGCCCGCCGCCACGCACGCCGAGACCGCCTCCACCATGTAGCCGAAGCACGCCTCCGCCGCCGAGCCCGAGCCCTGCCGCATCATCAGCACCCGGTACTGCGCGGGGTGGTCGAGCGCGAACCGCACATAGACCCTGCCGCACCTGCCCAGTGCCCTGAACGGGTCGCCGACGCCGCGCGCGGCATCGCGCATCCGCCGTTCGAGCTCGTCCCATGCGCGCAGGCAGACCGCCTCGATCAGCGCGTCCTTGTCGGCGAAGTGCAGGTAGACCGACGGCGTCGAGACTCCCGTACGGCCGGCGACCGCGCGCAGCGTCAACGCCCCCTCGCGCCCCGTCTCGACCAGGAGCTCCTCGGCCGCCGCGAGGATCTCCTCGCGCAGCCGCACTCCTTCACCAGGATTGGCGCGAACCCGCTTCATCCCTTCAGGTTGACACCGTCAGCTTGACGACGTCAATGTGGCCATATGACGACTTTTAGGGATGCGACCGCTGTTGCCCCGCGCGCGGACGGTGGATTCGACGCCACGCTGGACGAGAAGTGGAGCGTGGGCGACAAGGCACACGGCGGCTACCTCCTGGCCGTCATGGGAAGAGCCGCCATCGAGAGCGCGGGACAGGACCACCCGCACCTGACCGCGGTGAGCGGCTCGTTCATCTCGCCTCCCTCGTTCGGGGCGGTGCGGATCGACGTGGAGACGCTGCGCAGGGGCAAGGCCGTCACCCAGGTTCGCGCTCGCATGTCCCAGAACGACGCTCCGCTGGTCGAGGCGCTGATCACGCTCGGCAGGCTCACCGAGGACGACCCGTGGTGGTCGGGGCTCGAGCCGGTGGAGCTGCCCGACGAGCAGGAGTGCTGGCTGTCGCCCACCGAGCCGCCGGGCGCGGGGATGCGGGTGCCGCTGATGGAGGTCGTCGAGCAGCGGCTCAACCCCGCCCATCTCGCCTTCGCCTTCGGCGAGCCCGCCCGCCAGGGCGTCATCGCCGGCTGGCAACGCCTGGCCGACGGCTCCGACTGGGACCCGCTGTCGCTGCTGGTCGCCATGGACCCGGTGCCGCCGGTCTCCTTCGACCTCGGCGCGCCCGGCTGGGTGCCCACGATCCAGCTGTCGGCCTACATCAGGCGGCTGCCCGCCCCGGGGCCACTCAGGGTACGGCTGACCGCGTCCGACGTGACGGCCGAGCGGATGGACGAGACCGCCCACGCGTGGGACGCCAAGGGCCGCCTCGTCGCCCAGGCCACCCAGCTCGCCGCCGTTCGCACCCCTGCCCAGCCGTAGATCGCCCGGGTGATCACCCGGGTGATCACACTGCCGCCCGGCCGACGACCGCACGGCACCACGGCAACTCAGCCGTAGATCGCCCGGGTGATCACGCTGCCGCCCGGCAGCTCACCACGGCGGCTCAGCCGTAGATCGCCCGGGTCATCACCACGGCGCAGGTCTCGATGGCCTGCGCCGACTGGTCCTCCGCGAGCACCGCGAACTTCATCCGCACCAGCGCCCGCGCCAGCCCGTCCTCGGGCGGTCCCGCGCAGGCCCGCCCCGCGGCCCTCTCCCGCTCGATCCTGGCCGCCGCCTGCCCGATGTACCCCTCGACCACCCGCGCCCTGAACTCCGCGAACTCCGGATCCTCCGCCAGCAGCGCGGACCGCAGCAGCGCCCCGTGCTCGCCCCACAGCCGGGCACTCACCCCCAGCGCCTCCCGCAACGCCGCGGGGTCGTCGCCCGCCCCGTCCAGCCAGCCCCTGGCCGCCGCCTCCATCTCCCGCGCGATCTCCGTCAGCAGCGCCTCCAGCACCGCGGTCTTGGAGTCGAAGTAGAAGTAGAAGCTCGACCGCGAGATCCCCGCGCCCGCCGCCAGCCTGTCGATCGTGATCTGCCCGGGGGGAACGGTCTTGAGCAGTTCCTTCGCCGTCTCGACGATGGCCTGTTCCCTGCGGTCGCCCTTGGTCATCCCCGTACGCCTCTTCATAAAATCAACACTACGCCGGGAATAGTCGACATGATGTCGATTATTGTCATGAGCATGAAGACTCTCTACACCGCCATCGCCACCGCCTCCGGCCGTGAGGGCCGGGCCGCCACCAACGACGGCAAGCTGTCCGTCACCCTTGCCCACCCCGTCGAGCTGGGCGGCTCCGGCGAGGGCACCAACCCCGAGCAGCTGTTCGCCACCGGTTACGCGGCCTGCTTCGCCAGCGCCATGCAGAACGTGGCGCGCAGGATGAAGCTGGACGTCTCCGACGCGTCTGTCACCGCGGAGGTCGGCCTCGGGAGCATCGGCGAGGGCAGGTTCGGCCTGGAGGTGACGCTCAGGGTGGAGCTGCCCGACGAGCTCCACGGCGAGGCGGGACAGCGGCTCGTCGAGGCCACCCACCAGGTCTGCCCCTACTCCAACGCCACCCGCGGCAACATTTCCGTCGACCTCGTCATCGAGTGACCCGCGCGCGCCTCGCCGCCCGGCCGATCCCGCCCCGAAGCCGCCTCGCGGCCGGCCGGGACAGGCGGATCGCTCACCGGCTCGGCCGAGACGAGCAGAGCGGACTTCGGGGCCGCCGGGACAGGCGGACCGCGCACGGCACAGCCGGGACAAGCGGACCGCTCACCGGCTCGGCCGAGACGAGTGGACGGATCGTGGGGTCAGCCGAGATAGGCGGCGCGCACCACGGGGTCGGCCCTGATCGAGGACGGCGGACCCGTCGCGATGACCTTGCCGAGGTCGAGGACGACAAGGTGGTCGCAGGTGTCCATGACGAAGCCCATGTCGTGCTCGACCAGCAGCACCGTGGTGTCGAGCGCGGCGATGACCTCGCGCAGCCGTGCCGTCTGGTCGGCGTCGAGGCCCGAGGTCGGCTCGTCGAGCAGCAGGACGGCCGGACGGTCGGCGAGCGCGCGAGCCAGCTCGACCAGCCGTCGCTGGCCCACGGGCAGCGCGGCCGCGTAGGCGTCGCGCAGCGCCGGCAGCCCGCACAGGTCGAGGACCTCCTCGACCCGCTCGCGCCGCGCCGCCTCCAGCCGTCGCCTGCCCGGCAGGCCCGCGAGGTCGGCGAGCACGCCGCCGCCCCCGCCGCGCCACTCCATGGCGGCCAGGACGTTGTCGGCCACGGTGAGGCGGCCGAAGACCTGCGTGCGCTGGAAGGTCCTGCGCAGCCCCGCCCGCGCCCGCCGTACCGCGGAGACGCCGGTCACGTCGGTGCCCGAGACCAGCACGCGCCCGGACTGCGGGCGGCGCAGGCCCGAGACCACGTCGAACAGCGTGGTCTTGCCCGCGCCGTTCGGGCCGATCACGCCGCAGACCTGCCCCTCCGGCACGGCGAACGAGACCTCGGACAGCGCGCGAACCCCGCCGAAGGCCACGCAGACGCCCTCGACGGCCAGCGCGGACGCGGTCATGACGCGACCCTCAGGCCGGCGGCGGTCGGGCGGTCGACGTCCATCCCGATCATCACGACACCTCCGGGCACACTCCCCCACAGACCGCTCGCGTCCACCACGGTCACCATCACGACACCCCCAGGTAGGCGGCGGTGAGCCGGTCGGCGTCCACCTCGGAGCGGGGGCCGGTCCAGGTGACGCGGCCGAGCCGCATGAAGGCCACTCTGTCGGCCACCGCCAGCGCCTCGGTGGCCTTCTCCTCCACCAGCAGCAGCGCCACCCCGCGCCCGCGCAGTTCGGCGAACAGGGCGAAGACCTGCTCGACGACCAGCGGGGCCAGGCCGAGCGACGGCTCGTCGGCGATCAGCACCCGGGGCGGCCTGACGAGGGCAGACGCGAGCGTGAGCAACTGCTGCTCCCCGCCCGACAGCGCTCCCGCGAGCACGGTACGGCGGGCGGCCAGGTGCGGCATCCGCTCGTAGACCTGGTCGGGCGCGTCCAGCCAGGTCCGCAGGTTCTCCTCGACGGTCAGTCCAGGGAACACGCCGCGCCCCTCGGGGGCCAGGAACACTCCCTCGCGGGCGCGCCTGTGGGCGGGGCTGCCGGTGACGTCGTGGCCGTCGAGCAGCACCCTGCCCGTGGTGACCGGCACGTCCCCGGCCGCGACGGCGCAGGTGGTGGACTTGCCCGCGCCGTTCGCGCCGAGGAGGGCCAGCACCTCGCCCGCCCTGATCGCCACGTCGACGCCGCGCAGGACGGTCACGTCGCCGTAGCCGGCCACGACCCCTTCGAGGCTGAGCACCGGCGCGGGCCCCGGCGACCCCTCCCACCGGACCCCGGCCAGGTCTTCAGGGGAGTCTCCGGAGAGCGCGGCGACGGCCCGTCCTCCTGGCGGCCCCTCCCACCGGGCTCCGGCCGGCTCTTCGGGGGAATCTCCGGAGAGCGAGGCGACGGCCCGCAGGACGGCCGGGTCTCCGGGGACCCCGCCGGGGAGCGGGGCGGGTTCCCGCTGTTCGCCGCCGACCCCGGCCTGCTCGGAGCCGGGCGGCGGAGAGGGGGCGGCGGTCCGGCGATCGCGGTCCGCATAGGGGGGCACGACCGCCCGGGCGGCGCGACGGCGGTGGCGGGCCTCGGCGAGCTGGGCGAGAACCCCGTCGGGATGCTTGGCGAGGATCATCCCGCCGGTGCCGAACAGGATCGCGCCCACGTGCGCCGAGATCTCCCACCCCGCCAGCAGCTCGGGGAAGATCGCCGCGATGAGACCGCCGAGCACCGCCCCGCCGATCCTGCGCACGCCCTGCAGCACCACCACGGCCAGCCACACGAACCCGGCGAACGCCGGAAGGTCCGTCGCCGTGATCGACCCCTTCGACGTCGCGTACAGCACCCCGCCCAGCCCGGCGATCGCCGACGCCAGCGCGAACAGCATGATCTTCGTGCGTGGCCCCGACACTCCGACGGTCGCCGCGGCGGCGGGCGCCGACCTGACGGCCAGGATCGCCCTGCCGGACACCGACCGCTCCAGGTTGCGGACCACGACCCCGGCCAGCCCGATGAGGACGAGCAGGAGCACGACCCGCACGCGTGGATCGGTGGTGTCGGCGAAGCCGAACGAGAGGGCGGGCAGCGGCCAGCCGATGGTCCCGTTGCTGAAGGCGTCGACCTGGAAGAGCACCTGGTCGGCCAGGAGAGCCAGGGCGAGCGTCGCCAGCGTGAGGATCCGTCCGCCGAGCCGTAGCGCCGGAAGCGCCACCAGCACCCCGACGGCCGCGGCCGCCAGCACCCCCAGCAGGATCGCGACGGGGAACGGCCAGCCGGAG
Source organism: Nonomuraea mangrovi (assembly GCF_042681425.1). Classification (NCBI taxonomy): domain Bacteria; kingdom Bacillati; phylum Actinomycetota; class Actinomycetes; order Streptosporangiales; family Streptosporangiaceae; genus Nonomuraea; species Nonomuraea mangrovi. The sequence goes on from NZ_JBHUFV010000083.1 coordinate 117,586, forward strand.
GAAAGGGCCCACCCGCACGTCAGCGCGGCCATCGCGGCGAAGGCCGCCTGCGCGAGATTCACCATCCCGCCGATGCCCGTGACCACCACGAACGAGCAGAAGATCAGCGCCAGCACGAGCCCCTGCGCCACCACGCCCACGTAGAAGTCGTCGGCGGGCCTGGTGAACGTCCAGGCCAGCAGCGCCGCCAGCGAGACCAGCCATGGCAGCCTTCGCCGCCAGCCGGGCAGGTCGGCCAGGTAGTCGGGCGGCGGGGTGTCCTGGGCCGCGCTGCCCGCCACCCGCTCCCGCGACCTGTTCAGCAGCACGAGCCCGACGAACAGGAGGATCACGGGTACGGCGGTGCGCAGCCCGGTGATCTCGGCGGCGAAGTCCGCGTAACCGGCGACCAGGTTCTGCACCACGCCGAGGCCGAGCCCCGCGGCGAACGTCCACGGGATCGAGCGCAGCCGCCCGAACACCGAGGCGGTCGCCGAGGCGAACAGCAGCACGGTGAACGCCCCGGAGTCCAGCCCCACCACGGGGACGGCCAGCACTCCCGCCAGGCCCGCCAGGCCCGAGCTGAGCGTCCACGCCAGCGCCGAGGTGGCGTCGGCGTCGATCCCGCGCAGCGTGGCCAGCCCGCGCCGGTCGACGGAGGCCCGCATCCGCAGCCCGTACGGCGTGTGCCGCATGAACAGCCACAGCCCCGCCGCCACCAGCGCGGCGACGCAGAACGTGATGACCTGGTCGGAGTCGAAGGCCATCCCGGCGAGCGAGACCTCGGCGGCGGGATAGGGCCCGACACCGTGCGGAAGGGCGGTGGCGTCGGCGGGCGGCAGGCCGAGCGGCTCGGCCACCAGGTCGGCGACCAGCAGTCCGAGCGCCGGAAGCGCGATCGTCAGCCCGATCGTCGCCACGATCTGCGCGGTCTCGCCCGCGTGGGCCAGGCCCCTGAACATCGCCTTGTGCAGGCCGTACCCGAGCAGCGGGGCGAAGCCGAGGACGGCGAGCAGGGCAGCGGCCCACCCGGGCCAGCCGAGGCCGACGTTGAGCTCGAAGAAGACCAGCGCGGTCAGGAAGCCGACCGCCCCGTGCGCGAAGTTGAACACACCCGTGGCCGCGTAGGAAAGGGTCAGGCCCGACGCCATCACCGCGAAGACGGCGCCGGTGACCAGTCCGCTCAGGACGTAGGCGAGCATCTACTTGAGCGGCACGTTGTCGAAGCACTTCATGCTCCTGGCGACCTGGTAGGCGCCGTTCTGGAGCGTGACCAGCGCGCCGCAGCCGTTGGGCTCGTCGTGGTCCTTGGGGTACTGGATCTTCCCGAAGCCCGCGTTCTCGTAGGTGAACGCCCCGTTGCCGGTGGCGAGGAACTTCTCGCGGGTGAGGTCCTTGCCCGTCTGCTCCAGCATCTTCAGGAAGATGTCGGCCGACCAGTAGCCGATCGCCAGGTGCTGGGTGAGCGTGGCGCCGGGGGCGACCTTCTCCACGTCCTGTTTGAGCTGGGCGATCTCGGGGGCGCTCGACTCGAAGGGTTCGAACATGGGCGCGGCGATCACGCCCTCGAGCGCCTGCGCGGTGGCGGCGTCCTTGAGGATGGCGGCGTCGTAGCTGGTGGCGTCGCTGAGCACGCCCTTGTACCCGGCCTTCTTCAGCGCGGCGTAGAGGCCCACGTTGAACTTGGTGCCCGCGATGATCGACACCACGATGTCGGGTGGCGCGCCCCCGTTCGAGGTCATGATCTTGTCGACGTAGGGCAGCCAGTCGGCGGGCGGAGCGGCGGCGGGCAGCGCCGAGTTGAGCCCGACGAGCTCGAACCCGGCGGCCTGGAAGGACTGGGAGATGGTCTTGCCACCGTACTTGCTGCCGCTCGAGTCGGACGTCTGCACGTAGACGGTCTTGCCGGCGGCGCCGCCGAGCAGGTCGGCCATCTGGTTGCCCCACCAGGTCTGCGAGCCCGCGCCCGCCTTGGGAGCCAGGCAGCCGTTGTAGCCGAAGCCCGTCTTGGTGCCGCACCACTGCGGGCCGGTCGCCCAGCCGAACCACGGCACGCCCTGCTGTTCGAGGAAGACCGCGCCGCCGAAGTTGGGGGCGTGGACGGGGACGAGCGCGAACACCTTGTCCTTCTGGACGAGCTTCTTGGCCGCCGCGTCGCCCTTGGCGGCGTCCTGGGTGTCGTCCTCGGCGCCGAGGAACTCGATCTTCCTGCCGTGCACGCCGCCCGCCGCGTTCGCCCGCTCGAACCTGGCCTTGGCGCCGATCTCCGCGTCCTTGGTCGAGTAGCCGCTCGCGCTGGTCTTGGTGAGCACCCCGCCGACCTTGACCGTCGTGTCCGTCACTCCCGGGGTCTGTCCACCGCCGCCCGGAGCCGCCGTCCCCTGTTGCGCCGCGCACCCCGCGAGCGTCACCACCGCTGCCAGCACCACGAGTTCTCGCCGCAACCCAGCCTCCGCCTTTTCGGCCTAGCGCTCGCTTGGTTTTGCGTCAGAGTAGGTTCGAGCGGAATGGGTGTCAACGCTTCTAAACCAAGCATTTGCTTGCTAGCGTGTGCCGCATGCTGATGCGCGCCGCCGTCCTCACCGGTTTCCACCAGCCGATGGAGATCCGCGAGGTGGAGATCGCCGATCCGGGTCCCGGCGAGGTGCGCGTCCAGATCAAGGCGTCCGGCGTGTGCGGGTCCGACCTCAAGGCGATCGACGGCAAGAGCCCGGTCGTCCGGCAGCCGCCGTTCATCCTGGGCCACGAGAGCGCGGGGATCGTCGAGAGCGTCGGCGAGGGCGTGACGGCGGTCGAACCCGGCGACCATGTGATCATCGCGATGAGCGGCGCGTGCGGGAAGTGCCGGCACTGCGGAGCGGGCCGCTTCCACCTGTGCTCGGGCCCCGCCAGGCTGACCGCGATCATGGGCGGCGCGCCCAGGGTCACCATGGACGGCCAGGAGACGCGCAGGTTCATCGGCATCGGCTCCTTCGCCGAGTACGCCGTCGTCCGCGAAGCGATGTGCGTGAAGATCGCGCCCGATGCCCCCTTCGACGCGATGTGCCTGCTCGCCTGCGGTGTCATCACCGGTGTCGGCGCCGTCCTGAACGTCGCGCGCGTCGCCCCTGGCTCCAGCGTCCTGGTCGTCGGCTGCGGCGGCGTCGGCCTCAACGTCGTCCAGGGCGCGGTGCTCGCGGGCGCGACCACGATCATCGCCGCCGACGTCGTCGAGCAGAAGCTCAAACTCGCCGCCCACTTCGGCGCCACCCACACCCTGCTCGCCGGTGACCTCCCCCAGCAGGTCGGCGAGATCGTCCGCGGGGGCGTCGACTACGCCTTCGACGCCACCGGGGTCGCGAGCGTCCTCGGCCAGGCCTTCGCCGCCACCCAGCCGGGCGGCACCACCGTCATGGTCGGCAGCCCCGCCGCGGGGACCCCCCTGACCATCGAGCCTGGGCTGCTGTTCGCCTCTCGCCGTCTCATGGGCACCCAGGGCGGCGACGCGGCGCCCCTGCGCGACCTGCCCATGCTCGCCGCGCAGTACCTCCGCGGCCGGCTCGACCTCGACGGGCTGGTCACCGAACGCCTCCCCCTGGCCGACATCGACCAGGCCGTCACCCACGTCCGCCAGGGCGCCGTCGCCCGCTCCGTCATCGTCTTCTAGCCCGCCGTCCTGTACGGCCGTGCCGCGCCCTACGATGGTGCGATCATTCGCGGCGGCGGGCGGAAGCGGGACGATGACCACACTCGAGCAGGGGCGCGACACCCGCACCAGGATCCTCGCCGCGGCCCGCGCGCTGTTCGCCGAGCGGGGCTACGCCGCGACCTCGCTGGCCGACATCGCCGCCGCGGTCGGGCTCACGAAGACGGCGGTCGCCTACCACTTCCACCCCAAGGACACGCTGGCCGCCGAGCTGATCGCGCCCTGCGCCGACGACATGCTCGCCCTGCTGGGGGCGGACTTCGCCGACCGGCGCGCGTTCGTGACGGCCCTGGTGGCGTTCACCGTACGGCACCGCGCGGTGATCAGGCTGGTCATGGAGGACCTGGGCGGCGCCGACGACGCGCCTCCCGGCTCGCCCGGCGAGGCCATCAGGACCTTTCGTGACGAGATCTTCGCCAAACTCGCCGGGCCCGACCCCTCGCGGGAGACGCGAGTGCGCGGATGGGCGGTGCTCGGCGCGCTCCAGTGGGGCGTCGTCCAGACGATGGACCTGCCCGAGGACAGCGTCCTGCCCACACTGACCGCGGCCGCGCTGGCCATCTGACCCCGAGACCGGCGCGTATCCCGCCGCGACGGATTTCTCGCGAATCACCCGGTGGGCGAGCCCTCACCGGAGGTCGGCGTGGGGGTCGGCTCGGGGTCGGTGCCCGCGGGCGGGTCCACGTCGGGCGGCGTGGTCGGCTCCGCCGGGTCGGGGAGGGACTGCCCCGCCACGCCCACTGTGATCACGATCGCCCGTCCCGGCGCCGCGCACGTGCCGGGCGCCACGCTCTGCCCGAGCACCGAGTCCACGGCGCCCGCGTCACCCACGATCTGCGCGCGCTGCCGTACGGCGAAGCCCGCGCCTCTCAGCGCCGCCCGCGCCTCGCGCCTGGACATCCCCACCACCGACGGCACCGCCGCACCGTGCCTGGCCACCGTCAGCGACACGGCCTTGCCCGGGGTCACGCGCGTGCCCGCCCCCGGCCTGCTGCCGATCACCTGACCGTCGGGCAGATCGGAGCAACTCGTGCCGATCTTCCCTGTCTTCAGCCCCGCGGCCTTCAGCGCGGAGGCGGCGGCCTCGCGCGACAGGCCCGCCAACGCGGGCACCTCGACGCCGCCCGCCGACACCCGCAGGTCGACCCTGGAGCCCCGGGCCAGCCTGGCACCCCGCTCGGGCGTGCTCCCGAGCACCTCGCCCGCCGGCCGTGCCGAGCCGGCCTCGGTCACCGACCCCACGACGAGGCCCGCTCCCTCGATGGCCGCGACCGCCGCGGAACGGTCCATGCCCACGACTCCCGGCACCGCGAGCAGCATCGGCTGGGCGGGGGCCGTGGCGGGGGGCGGGCGCCTGGTCGTCGCCTGCGTGTCCTTCGTCCTGGCCGACGAGCTCTGCCGGAAGGAGGAGGGGGCGGGCGTGGAGGCCACGGCCACCGGCTCGGGCGTGGCCTCGGTGGGGGTGCTGACGCTCTGCAGCGCCGGCACCAGCACCGCGACCAGGACCGCGGCGCTGATCAGGAGCGCGCACGAGACGGCCAGGGAGACCCTGTTGGCCGCGGGACCCACCCACCGGCCGGGGTGCGTCGCCTCCGACGCCCAGCCCGCGGGACCGGGCCACGACGGGTGCCCTTCGCTCGAGCCGGCCGGGGGCTCCTCTTCCTTCCAGGAGAGCGCGGGGTGCCCGGCGGACGCCGCGCCCCGTCCCGATGCGCGGGCCGGTTCCCTCATCCTGGCACCCGAGACTGATCCGGCACCGCGTTGCGCGGGGATGCCGGGCAGCAGGTAGCCGTCGGCGGCTCCCGTCGCCTCCGGCTCGGCCAGCGGGTGGGGGTCCACGCGCAGGATGTGCGGCGGAGGTGAGCGCAGCACCTCCGCCGGCACGCCTTCCCCCGCGCCCAGCAGCGCGAGTAACAGCTCCCTGCTGGTGGGCCTGTTGCGGGGGTCCTTGTCCAGGCAATGCGCGACCAGGTCACCGAGCCGCCCGTCGAGGCGCCCCAGCGCGGGAGGCGCGGTCAGGATGCGGTGGAGCACCGGCGCGACCGAGTCCTGGCCGAACGGCGCGGAGGCGTTGGCGGCGAAGCACGTCGTCGCGCCCCACGAGAACACGTCCACCGCTCCGGTGATCGCCGAGGCGGTGATCTGCTCGGGCGCCATGTAGGCGGGCGTGCCCACCCCTCTGCCGCTGACCGTCGCCGCCGCGTCCAGCGCCTTGGCGAGGCCGAAGTCGATCACGCGCGGCCCGTCGGCGCCTAACAGCACGTTCTGCGGCTTGAAGTCACGGTGCACGATCCCAGCGCGGTGGATGGCGGCCAGCGCGGTGGCGGTGCCGACCGCGAGCCGTTCGAGCGCGCCGCCGCTGCGCGGTCCCTCCAGCGCCACCTCCCTGGCCAGCGAGGGTCCTTCGATGTACTCGCTGACGATGTACGGCCTGCCGTCGTCGAACCCCGCGTCGATCACCTGCGCCGTGCAGAAGCGGGCCACGTGCTTGGCCAGCTCGACCTCGCGCATGAAGGCCGCCGGTTCGTCCCCCACCGGTCCGTGCAACAGCTTGATCGCGAAGGACTCTTCGCCTAACCTGCCGAGGTAGACGATCCCCTGACCGCCCTCCCCCAGTCGCCCGGACAGTTCGTAGTCGCCCAGTCGCTGAGGGTCCCCCGTCTTGAGCGGTTTCGGCACGGGCGCCTCCCCTCGCCGCCCACCGGTTACCTCTCTACTGAAGTCGAGGGATCGCGGCGCGTCAACGGACCGTGACGCCGTTGTGATGTCCTATTTCTGGATACTTCCTGAGTAGCGAGGGGTGTCCTCACCCGCTCTGATCACCTGAAACGTGTAGCCGCTCGCGCCCTCGGCGGCGAGCACCACCCTGCCCGGATGGCATCCCTCGCCTCTGACCTGCGACAGGTCGTAGGTGGCCGTGTCGATTCTGGTCAGCACGCCCTGACAGTGCAGGCCCTCGCCCCAGCGCATCGTCCCCTTGCCCGCGTCGTCCGGCAGGCTCAGCCGTATCGGGAAGGTGACCTTAGAGCTAGGGTGATGCGCCGCGCCCGACCATTCGCCGGCGAGGGCGGGCGGCTCGCTCCGCCACGGGCTCGCCACCACCAGGGCTGCCGCCGCCGACAGCGCGGCCGCCGCCGCGATCCACCACAGGCGGGAGAGGCGGCGGGGCCCGGCCGGATGCTCGCCGGACACGAGCGTCCCCGCACGCCCATGACCCCGCACGGACGCCTCCGCCCCGGCCTCCACCTCGGTCTCCGCCCCCGGCCCCGATCCTGGCGCGCGGTCCCGGCCAGGTGCGGCCCTCTCCCGTGTGCGGTCCTCTCCGGAGACGGCGGCCCGCTGCCGGCGCTCGCCATCCTCGGGGCGGGCGGGGCCCTCGAGCAGGACGGCCAGCGCCTCCTCAGCCGTGGGACGCTCCTCGGGCGACCGGGCCAGGCAGGCCACCACCAGCTCGCGCAACGGCCCCGACAGCTCGCCGAGGTCCGGCGTGCCGTACAGGATCCTGCCGAGCACCGCGGGGTAGGAGTCGGCCGCGAACGCCGCCCTACCGCTGGAGGCGAACGACATGGTCAGCCCCCACGCGAACAGGTCCACGGGTGTCCCCGCCGGTTCGCCGCCGATCTGCTCGGGCGCGAGGTAGGCGGGCGTGCCGACGGGCCGCGCGCCGACCGTGCTGGTGGAGTCGAGCAGCCGCGCGATCCCGAAGTCGATGACCCGCGGCCCCTCGCGGTCGAGAAGCACGTTCTGCGGCTTGAAGTCGCGGTGCACCACGCCGGCCCGGTGGATGGCCGCCAGCGCGGTCATCGTGCCCACCGCCAGCCGGTCGAGCGACCCGCTCGAGCGCGGCCCCTCCCGCATGACCAGCGCGTGCAGCGAGACGCCCTCGACCAGCTCGCTGACGACGTACGGCCTGCCGTCCGCCACTCCCGCGTCGAGCACGCGCGCGGTGCAGAAGGGCGCGACCCTGCGGATGCTCTCGATCTCCGACAGCAGCCGCCGCTCGGTGCTGTGGCTGCGGGCGTGCAGCCATTTGACCGCGACGCGCTCGCCCCCGGACGACACCGCCTCGTAGACCACGCCCTGGCCGCCCTCCCCGAGACGGGCCATGATCCGGTATCCCTGCAGAGCGTGCGGATCGCCTGGTTGGAGGGGGCTCGACGGCATGCCGACAACTATAGGAAGGCGGCATACCGATCAAGAACCGGCAGGACCTCGTCGGCCGTCCCGCTCGGCAGCGACAGCACGGTCTCCTCGATGCCGAGCGTGGCGTAGTACTCCAGCTTGCCGCCGGTGGGCAGCGTGCCGAACGGGATGACCTTCGCCGTCGCCGACGCCTCCCTCAGCGCGGGCAGCGCGGCTTTGATCCCCTTGCCGCCGATCGGCATCCATCCGTCGGCGTACTCGGCGACGTGCGCGAACAGCCGGGGACCCGCGGCCCCGCCGACGTAGATCGGCGGCCCCGACACCGGCTTGGGCCACGACCACGACGGCTCGACGCCGTCGAAGGCCGCCACCTCCTGGCTCCACAGCGCCTTCATCGCCAGCATGTTGCGCCTGGCCGCCTCCCGCCTGTCCTTGTACGGCACGCCGTGGTTCTCGATCTCCTCCACGTTCCAGCCGAAGCCGACTCCCACGACCACGCGCCCGCCCGACAGGTGGTCCAGCGTGGCGATGGCCTTCGCGGTGACGATGGGCTCGCGCTGGGCGGCCAGCAGGATGCCGGTGCCGAGCGTGATCGTCGAGGTCACGCCGGCCGCCGAGGCGAGGGCCACCAGGGGGTCGAGGGTGCGCCGGTACTCCTCGGCGAGTTGCGGCGTGCCCGTCGGCGGCGGGGTGCGCCGCGAGACGGGGATGTGGGTGTGCTCCGGCAGGTAGAGGGAGGAGAAGCCGCGCTCCTCCGCCGCCCTGGCCAGGTCGGCGACGGGCATCGCCAGGTCGGTGCTGAACATCGTGACGCCAAGCCGCATGACCGCTCCTTAACCAAGCGATTGCTCGGGACCGTTTCTTAGAGTAGCTTGCCGCTCATGGGATTCGCTGCGGTCGCGGGCGTGCGGCTGTTCTACACCGACGACGGCTCAGGCGACACGACGCTGCTGCTCGTCCACGGCTGGGGCGCGGACTCCCACCAGTGGGCACAACACATCCCCTCTCTCGCGCGCAAGCACCGGGTGATCGCGGTGGACCTGCGCGGGCACGGCTACTCCTCGGCCGAGAAGAAGGGCAACAACCCCGTCCGCATGGCCGAGGACCTCGTGGAACTGCTCGACCGGCTCGGAATCGAGCGGTTCGTGGCCGTCGGCCACTCCATGGGCGGGGTGATCGTCTCGCGGCTCGCCGTCGAGCATCCCTCGCGCGTGGCCGCCGTCGTCGCGGTGGATCCGGGCTACGGGCGTCCCGACGAGGTCGTGGCCATGGCGGTCGCGATGCGGGAGACGCCCGCCGTACAGATCGACGCATGGTGTTACACCCCCGCCTCGCCCGGCTGGCTGCGCGAGTGGCACCGGCGGCGACTGCTGGCGACGCCGCCGCACGTGCTGGCCGAGGCCTACGACGGGCTGTGGTCGGGGGAGGAGGCGATCGGCTCGCGGGGCGCGGCCGAGCCGTACCTGTCGCGGCGCGAGTGCCCCGTGCTCACCTTCTGGACCGACCCCGCGCAGGCGGCGTGGGAGACGGACCTGTTCAAGCATCCCGCCTCGCGCACGGTCTGCTGGCAGGGCAGCGGACACCGCCTGCACGAGGAGCGGCCCGCCGAGTTCTTGCTCGTGGTCAACCAATGGCTGAAGGAGATCTCCCGGTGAAGTTCGCCATCTTTCTCAACCCCCAGATTCCCGGCTCGGGGTACGCGGCCGAGGAGAACGCACGGGCCAAGCGGCCGATCGGACGGGACACCGAGTCGTACCAGAGGCTGCTGCACGAGGTGCGGGAGATCGCGGTGCACGCCGACAGGATCGGCTTCGACGCGCTGATGATGACCGAGCACCACTTCCATTCGGAGGGGATGGAGTTCTCGGTCAACCCGTTGATGTTCCTCACCGACCTGGCGGCACGGACCGAGCGGATCCTGCTCGCGCCGCTGGGCCTCGTGCTGCCCGCGTGGGACCCGATCAGGGCGGCGGAGGACGTGGCGCTGCTCGACCAGTTCTCCAAGGGGCGGCTGCGGCTGGGGGTGGCGCGCGGCTACCAGAACCGGTGGATGAACGTGCTCGGCCAGCGCTGGCACGCGGCGGCGGCCAGGTCGGACGGCTCGTCGAGCGACAACCGCAACTTCGACGTCTTCGGCGAAGTCCTCAAGATCATGAAGATGGCCTGGACGCAGGAGACCCTTCGCTACAAATCCGACATTTTGGACTATCAGGTGCCGTATCCCTTCGAGGGAATCGAGGGGTGGCCCGCCACCGAGTGGACGCGGACGTTCGGCGCGCCCGACGAGCTCGACGACGACGGCAGAGTCCAGGCGGTCAGCGTCTGCCCCAGGCCGTACCAGAACCCGCATCCCGAGCTCTGGCAGCCGTTCACGATCTCCGACCGCTCGGTCATCAGGGCCGCGCAGGAGGACATCATGCCGTGGATGTTCACCCCCAATCCCGACGACCACGCTGCGAAGGCCAAGCTCTACCAGGAGGAGTCGGCCAAGCAGGGCCGCCACTACAAGCTGGGTGAGCACACCGGCATCCTCAAGATCGTCGGAATCGCCGACACGACGGACGAGGCGATCAACACCTATGGCAAGAAGATCCCCAAGGACTTCGCCGCCTTCTTCGGGCCGTTCGGCTACCTGGAGGTGCTGCGCAAGAAGGAGGACGACAAGCACCAGCCCATCTCGCCCGAGAAGGGCGACGTGCAGCGGATGAACGACGTCGAGATGGCGCTGTTCGGCTCACCCGACGACGTCAAGCGCGGCATCCAGCGCATGCTCGACCGCATGCCCGACCTGGAGTGGTTCGGCCTGTACATGCAGGGCCAGCAGGGAGTCCTCCCGCTCGACACCGTCAAGCGCAACCTCGAACTGTTCGCCACCAAGGTCATCCCGGAGTTCCAGTCAACTACCTTCTGATGATTTCGAAGGCTTGCTCTCACGGTCCCATCTGGCGGAAGGGAGGCCGGTAGCGTGCGGGCGATTGACTGCGCCCCAACTCGCGACAGCGCGCTGGGCGATGTTGCGAGCTGCGATGTGATCGGCATGCCCAGCGAGGCCACACCTGGTGCGAAGAAAGCGGCCGCGCACTGGCCGGTTCGCCTTCGAGACGAAGCCGCACTCGGGGCAGGACTGGCTTGTGTAGGACGGATCCACCAGCACAAACGCCATCCCGAGTCGTGCGGCCTTGTATCGCGTGAACGCGATCTGCTGGGCGAACGCCCAGGAGTGCAAGGTGCGCCCAGAGACCTTGAGCAGCCATACATCTCCCCTGCACGTCAGGTCGACCTCGCCAACCCGCAGGCTGTCGAGCGCCCTCAGATCGGCAACCCTCCCCTGATAACCGACACGAACTCTTCCCTGCGGGGTCCACATGGACGCGATGCGAACATCCCTGCGGAAGGAGATCATGCGGGCATCGAACGGCACCTCCCCGTGCGGCCGGAAGACGTGCGCTCGCTTCTTGGACGCGCGCCGGTTGGCACAGGCGGCGACAACTCGGGCGATGGCCTTCACCGCCGCCTGAGCACCCAGCCCCGGGAAGGCCGCCCGCGCCTCGTACTAGGCCAGACGATGCAACGCGACGGCCTCGAAGGTTCTGTGCGACCAGGCCGGCCGGGAGACAAAGGCGGCAGCCTCGTTGCACAGCGCCATCGCTGCCGCCAGCCGTGCCGCATCCTCGTGCGACGGGTTGAGCCGCAACTGGATGACCGACGGCAGTCCTACAGATTTTGCCGCCGACCTGCGAAAAGCCAATACGATCACCTGCCTTTCACGACCTTCGAACATATTACCGATTGCAGCCATGAGATGGCTGAGAGTTCTCAACATGAGGAGCGATGAATCATGAGGCACAGCCGATGAGGTTCTGGCTCGGCGCCTCCTTCTGCGACACCTCGGAGTTCGTCGAGCTCGCCGTCGCGGCCGAGCGCTGCGGGTTCGACACGTTCACGCTGTCCGACCACCTGTTCTTCGCCGACTTCAGCACGCCGTACCCCTACGGCAGGATGCGGTGGACGGCCGAGACGCACTGGCCCGACGTCTGGGTGACGATCGGCGCGATGGCGGCGGTGACGACGCGGCTGCGCTTCTCCCCCAACGTCTACATCGCGCCCGCGCGAGACCTGATCACCGTGGCCAAGCAGGTGTCGACCGCCGCCGTGCTGTCGGGCGACAGGGTCAGCTTCGGGGTGGGCGTCGGCTGGTGCAAGGAGGAGTTCGTCGCCACGGGACAGGACTTCCACACGCGCGGGCGCAGGCTCGACGAGATGCTCCCCCGCCTGCGCGAACTCTGGTCGGGCGCGCAGGTGGACCTGCCGGGCCTGCCCTCCCTGTCGATGTCGCCGGTGCCTGCCGTACCGATCCCGATCTACGTGGGCGGCGACAGCGAGGCGGCGCTGCGCAGGGCGGCGCGGGCCGGAGACGGCTGGATCGGCAACCGGATCTACACCGAGGAGCAGATCGAGGCCGTCCTCGCCGACCTGCGCCGCTACCTGAAGGAGTACGGCAGGCCGGAGGACGCGCTCGAGATCATCGCCCCGCTGGCCGTGCTCCCCGACGCCGACACCTACCGCCGCTTCGCCGACAAGGGCATCACGGGCACGATGGCCGCCCCTTGGTGGCTGTCGCCTGACGAACCCAAGGTCGACACGATGGAGCGGTTCGCCGAGGAGGTCATCGCCAGGATGTGACGCGCCTGGACTCGCCGGGCCGGAGGCACCCTCCGCCCGGCGAGCCGCGCGGCCTGTGATGCCGGACGCCACCGAACCACGATCGACGGGCCGATAGCCTCGTCCCATGCTGGAAGAAATCACGGCGACCCGCTATGTGACCCCGTTGCGGGAGGGCGGATCGCTACCGGGAGTGGTCGAGGCCGACGACCTCGGCACCTACGTCGTGAAGTTCCGCGGCGCCGGACAGGGGCCCAAGGTCCTCGTCGCCGAGATCATCTGCGCCGAGCTGGCAAGGCGGCTCGGCCTGCGCACGCCCGAGCTCAAGCTCATCGACCTCGACAGGCAGATCGCGCTGCGGGAACCCGACTTCGAGATCCAGGAACTGCTCCAGGCCAGCGAGGGACGCAACATCGCGATCGACTTCCTGCCAGGAGCGCTCGGCTTCGACCCCCTGTCGTGGCAGCCCGACCCCGGCTTCGCAGCCGAGGTCGTGTGGTTCGACGGCCTCATCCACAACGTCGACAGGACGTGGCGCAACCCCAACCTCCTGGTCTGGCACCACGACACCTGGCTCATCGACCACGGCGCCGCGCTGTGGTTCCACTACAGCTGGAAGAACGCCGACCCGCAGCGCGCCTTCGACGCCGGCAGCCACGTCCTGGCCCCCTTCGCCGCCGACGTCCCCAAGACGGGCGAGCGCATGGCCGCGCGGATCACCAGGGAGCTCCTCACCGAGGTCACCGCGCTCGTCCCCGACGAGTGGCTGGAGGAGGAACCGGGGTTCGACTCGGCACAGGCCGTACGGGACGCCTACGTCGAACACCTGCTGGCCCGCGCCCACGGCCCGCGCGACTGGTTGCAGGCCTCCGCGAAGGCCGAGCAGAAGGGCGGCCCCAGCTCGGTCGGCGCCTTCTGGAAGCAGGGAGACAAGTGATGGAACGCGACGTCTACGAGTACGCCGTCATCCGCGTCATCCCGCAGGTGGAGCGCGGCGAGCAGATCAACGTCGGGATCCTGCTCTACTGCCAGTCCCGCACCTACCTGCGCGCGCGCGTCGAACTCGACGAGATCCGCCTGCGCGCCCTCGACCCCGGCGCCGACCCCTCCGAGGTACGGCAGGCGCTGGCGGGCTACGAGCTGGCGTGCGGCGACTCCGCGGGGGCGATGGTGCGGGAGTCCCTGGGCAGCCGGTTCCGCTGGCTGACCGCCCCGCGCAGCACGGTCGTGCAGACCTCCGCCGTCCACGCGGGCCTGACCACGGACCCCGACGCCGAACTCACCCGCCTCTTTGACCGCCTCGTCCGCCTCTGAAGAACCCGCCACCTGCCAAGCGACCCCGGGCCATCCTCGGGCGCACCCGTGGGTCGTCGGACGCATCCGTGGGTCGTCGGACGCATCCGTGGGTCGTCGGACGCACCCGTGGGAGGCCCGGTCGTCGTGGAGCGGCCCCGGGCATCGCCGGAGCCCGGCCGCCGGGGCCCCGGGCATCCGAGGTAGCGGCCTCGGGCGCGGGAGCCCGTCGTCGGGCGATCCCGACGTCGTCGGTGGCCGGTCGGGGCGGCCGCCGACGCGGTGGCGATCCTGCTGGAGATGGCTCTGCTTGAGGCGGCCCTGCTGGAGGTGGCCCTGCTTGAAGTGGCCCTGCTTGAAGTGGCCCTGCTTGAAGTGGCCCTGCTTGAGGCGGCCCTGTTTGAGGCGGCCCTACTGGAAGCGGGCGACGAAGCGGCGCTGCCAGGGTGTCTCCACGGCGCGGGCCGAATAGTGCTCCCTGACGTAGGCGACCGCCTCCCGGTTGGGCACCCCGTCGAGGACGGCGAGGCAGGCCAGCGCGGTACCCGTTCGTCCTTGCCCGCCGCCGCAGGCGACCTCGACCCGCTCGGTCTCGGCACGCGCCCATGCCTCGCGCAGCGCGTCACCGGCGGAGACGCGGTCGGAGGGCAGCCAGAAGTCCGGCCAGCGCAGCCAGCGTGCCTCCCATGCGGTAGGGGGCGGTTCGTGACCCAGCAGGTAGAGCGCGAAGCCGGGCTCCGGCCCTTCCGGGAGGGGACGGCGCAGTCCCCTGCCGCGAACGAGCCTGCCCGAGGGCAGCCGTAGCACGCCGGTCATCGTGGGATCCCAGGTTGAGTTCACCCGGCGAGCGTAGCCCCCGCGCCGTACCCGCGCATGATCGGGAACCGGGCGTCTGCGGGCTCTAGCGGTGTCCCAGGACGTTGATCACGCGCCCGTTGGGGTCGCGGACGAAGAACCTGCGCACGCCCCAGTCCTCGTCCCGCAGCGGGTGCACGATCTCCGCGCCGCTCTTGAGCACCGCCTCGTAGGCCGCGTCCACGTCGTCCACCTCGACGCTCAGGTCGGGGTTGACGGGGGCGGTCCGATCGGCGGTCATGACACTGATCTGCGCCGTGGGCTGGGTGGGCGAGGCGAGGGTGATGATCCAGCCGTGGTTCATCACCTCCTCGAAACCCAGGAGGGTGTAGAAGTCCCTGCTCTCCTGGACGGCCTCGGAGCTGATGTTGGGCACGACACGACGAATGGTCATCGGCGACTCCTTTGCAGGCGAGATCGCATTGATTCTCCTAGAAGCACGTCATCCAGGGGCCTGACCGCCTTCCGCTACCCGAGCCCTATGGCCACCTGCCCCGCCCGGTCGCCATGACCGCCCACCCGGCCCCGCCCGGTCACCGTGACCGCCCCCTCCCGCCACGGTCTTGCGACCACCCGCCCGATCCGGCCCGGTCCGGCCCCGCGAGCATCCCGCCGCCTCGACCTGGTCGCCTGGCTCGCCCCCGGCTCCCGGCGGAGGCGGAGGCGAGGGAGGGGACGAAGGCGGGCCAAGGCGCAGGTGGAGGTGGAGGCGAGGGCGGAGGTAAAGGCGAGGGCGGAGGTAAAGGCGAGGGCGGAGGTGGAGGCGAGGGCAGGAGCGGGTGGAGGCGAGGGCGGGAGCAGGGCGGGCGGGGGGCGAGGGCGGGAGCAGGGCGGGTGGAGGCGGCCCGGCGTCATGTCGAGGGATCTAGGCACCGGAGTCGATACGGCGGGACAGGCCGTCGAGAAGCATCTCGAGGCCGAAGCGGAACGCGCCCTCCGGGTCGGTCGCCAGCCCCGTCGCCTCGCCGAGACTCGTCGAGACCCGTTGCGCGACGGGGTAGGAGGTGCCCGCCATCGCGGCACCCAGGGACGGCCCGACGGTCTCCCACCACTGGAGGTCGGTCAGCGAGCTCTCCTCCCTGATCCGCCGGAGCGAGAGCGTCCCGCGCGCGGCGCTGGAGACCAGTCCGAGGATCGCCGTGAGCACCCTGTCCATGTCGAGGTCGCTCAGGCCCACGCCGTCGAGCGCGGCGAGCTCCACCTCGTACTTGCCCGACACGCCCGGTCCCGGAACAGGGCGGCCGGGCGCGACCTCCACCGTCCACGGGTGGGCCATGTGGTGGTCCCAGTTGGCCTGGGCGATCCGCTCGGCCCTGGCACGCCATGGCCCCGCCGGCGGCGAGCTGTGGACCTCGGCGGCGACGGCGTCGAGCATGACCTCGATGAGCTCGGACCGCCCGGCGATGTACGGGTAGAGCGCCATCGCGCTGACGCCGAGGTCACCGGCCACCCTGCGCAGGGTGAGCGCGTCGAGCCCCTCCCTGTCGGCCAGGGCGACCGCCGCGTCCGTGATCCGCCTCAGCGTGAGCCCCGATCGGCTCACCATCTCGGTGGGCTTCCACAGCAGCCCGACCAGCTTGACCGGGTCTCCCGGCCGCTCCGCCCGCTTCGCCATCCTCAACTCCCTTAGTTTACGTTGTACTATACATTGTCCGCCACACGGTTGAGCAGATGGGAGGGTGCAATGGACATGGACACCGGACCGGCGCAACAGGCGCCGATCGTCGCCCGAGGGGTCCGCAAGCGCTTCGCGGGCAACGCGCGCCCCGCGCTGGACGGCGTGGACCTCACGGTGCAGGCAGGCAGGGTCTGCGCGCTGCTCGGCGGCAACGGCGCGGGCAAGACCACGATGGTCAGGATCCTGACCACGCTGACCAGGGCGGACGAGGGCACGGTCCGCGTCGCCGGGTGGGACGTGGTCGGCCAGGCGACGCAGGTGC
Organism: Nonomuraea mangrovi; assembly: GCF_042681425.1. NCBI lineage: Bacteria > Bacillati > Actinomycetota > Actinomycetes > Streptosporangiales > Streptosporangiaceae > Nonomuraea > Nonomuraea mangrovi. The sequence continues at coordinate 134,143 of NZ_JBHUFV010000083.1, forward strand.
GCGCGTCGATCGGGCTCGTGGGCCAGTACGCGGCGCTCGACGAGCTCCTGAGCGCAAGGGAGAACCTCGAGCTGTTCGGCAGGCTGGCGGGCCTGAACCGCCACCGCGCCCGCGTCCGCGCGAGCGAGCTGCTCGAGACGGCGGGGCTGACCGAGGTGGGAAGGCGAGCCGTGGGCACGTTCTCCGGTGGGATGCGCCGGCGGCTCGACCTGGCGACGTCCCTCATCACCACGCCGGCGGTCCTGTTCATCGACGAGCCGACCACGGGGCTCGACCCGCAGGCGCGGCACGACCTCTGGGCCTCGGTACGCGTCCTCGCCGACGCGGGCACCACCGTCCTGCTGACCACCCAGTACCTCGAGGAGGCCGACGAGCTGGCCGACGACGTGGTGATCCTCCGGGAGGGCGCGGTCATCGCGCAGGGAACGCAGGAAGACCTCAAGAGCCTCGTGGGCGAGCCGCGCTGGGAGCTGCGCCGGCCGACCCTCGAGGACGTCTACCTCCATCTGCACGCCACCCGACCGGCAGGAGCCCCCGCCTCATGACCACCATCTCCCTTGCGGAACCCACACGAGCGACCGGGCGGACGCGGCTGTGGCGGGAGGCGGCCATCCTCACCGGGCGCACCGTACGGCACTGGCGGGCCAGGCCCGTGACGTTCGCGATCCAGTTGCTGTTCCCCGTGCTCGTCATTCTCATGATGGGCGGCCTGCTCGGCGGCGCGATCGCGGGAAGCTCGGGCGACTACATCCTCTACGTCATCCCCGGCGTCCTCGCGTTCACGATGCTGTTCGGCGTCGAGACGACCATGACCGCGGTCACGACCGACGCGGCGAGGACGGTCACCGACCGGTTCCGCTCGCTGCCCATCTCGCCTGGATCGGTGCTGCTCGGCCGCGTCCTCGCCGACCTGCTGACCTCGGTCGTGGAGCTCGTCGTGGTCACCCTCGCGGGCCTGGCCCTCGGCTGGCGGTGGGAGAACGGGCTCCTGCCCGCTCTCGCGGCGTACGGCCTGCTGCTCTGGCTGCGCTTCGGGCTCCTGTGGTTCGGCGTCTGGGCGGGCCTGACGGCCGGCTCCCCCGAGGCCGTGAGCGCCGCCCAGCTCCTGGCCTGGCCGATCGGGTTCCTGTCGACCGTGTTCGTCAAGCCGTCCACGATGCCGGGCTGGCTCGGCGCGATCGCCGAATGGAACCCGCTCTCGGCGACCGCCACCGCCGTCAGGGAGCTCTTTGCCGGCGTCCACCAGGGAGGGCTGACCTGGGCCGCGGAGCACGCGCTCCTCACCGCGGCTGCCGGTCCGCTGTTGCTCACCCTGGTCTTCGCGCCCCTGGCGATCCTGGCATTCAAGGGCCTGGGCCGATGACCGGCCTCGACCAGGTGATCCGCATCCGCGGCGCGCGTGAGAACTCCCTTCAGAACGTCGACGTCGACATCCCCAAGCGCAAGTTGAGCGTCGTCACCGGGGTTTCGGGCTCGGGCAAGTCGTCCCTGGTCTTCGACACGCTCGCGGCGGAGTCGGGGCGGCAGCTCAACGAGACGTTCTCGGCCTTCGCGCAGGGCCGGCTGCCCAGCTACGGGCAGCCGGACGTCGATCACCTGGAGAACCTGTCCGCGGTGATCATCGTCGACCAGAAGCGTCTCTCGGGCGGCCCGCGCTCCACCGTCGGCACCGCGACCGACATCGGAGCGCGCCTGCGACTGCTGTTCTCCAGACTCGGCAAGCCCTCTGCCGGGTACTCCAACGCCTACAGCTTCAACGACCCGGCGGGCATGTGCCCGAACTGCCAGGGACTGGGCGTGGCCGCCACGGTCGTCGTGACCGAACTCGTCGACGAGGACCGTTCGCTCGCCGAGGGCGCGATCACGTTCCCGCCCTTCGCACCGGGACAGTGGATGTGGAGGGCCTACGCGCGCTCGGGCTTCTTCGACGCCGACAAGAAGATCCGCGACTACACCGCCGAAGAGCGCGACATCCTCCTGCACGCTCCCGCCGGCACCCTGAAGCCGCCCGCGGGCATGGACGCCGCCGGCTCCGCCTACGAGGGTCTGCTCCCCCGGTTCACCCGCGTCTACCTACAGCGCGAGCCTGAGTCGTTCAAGGGCGCCCAGCGGGAGGCGTTCGAGCGCATCGTCGCCAGGCGGCGCTGTCCCGACTGCGCGGGCTCGCGGCTGGCGGACCCAGCACGCGCCAGCCTCATCGACGGGCGCTCCATCGCCGACTGCAACGCGATGCAGGTCGACGACCTTCTCGCGACGATCGACTCCTTCGACCGCCCCGAGGTCGCGCCGCTGGCCGGCGTGCTCCGCGAGCACCTGCGGCGCATGGTCACGCTCGGACTGGGCTACCTGAGTCTCGACCGCGCGACCTCGACGCTCTCAGGCGGCGAGTCGCAGCGTGTCAAGATGGTGCGTCACCTCGGCAGCGCCCTCACCGACATGCTCTACGTCTTCGACGAACCCACGGTCGGCCTGCACCCGCGCGACGTGCACACCCTCGGCGAGATGCTGCTCGCCCTCCGCGACCGTGGCAACACGGTGATCGTGGTCGAGCACGCGCCCGCGGTCATGGCCATCGCCGACCACTGCATCGACATGGGACCCGGCGCGGGAACGTCGGGCGGCCACGTCGTCTTCGAGGGCACCTACGCAGCCCTCCGCCGGGCCGACACCCCTACGGGGGCCGGGCTCAGGGCGGACAGGACCGAGCGGGGAGATCCGCGCCCCATCACCGAGTGGATGCTCATCGAGCACGCCTCCACCCACAATCTTCGCGACGTCACCGTGCGCGTCCCACGCCACGTCATGACCGTGGTGACCGGCGTGGCGGGGTCGGGCAAGAGCAGCCTCATCCTGGGGCACCTGCCCGCCGTCGAGCCCGGCGCGGTCGTCATCGACCAGCGGCCGATCCGCGGCTCGCGCAGGTCCAACGCGGCGACCTTCACCGGCGTGCTGGACTCCGTCCGCCGGATCTTCGCGAAGGCGACCGGTCAGCCCGTCGGCCTGTTCACCCCGAACTCGACCGGCGGCTGCCCCGCCTGTGAGGGGACCGGCCTGATCTACACCGATCTGGCGTTCATGGAGGGCGTCACCACCCGTTGCGAGACCTGCGAGGGCAGGCGCTTCACCCCCGAGGCCCGGCGGCACACGGTCGACGGCCGCTCGATCGCCGACGTCTTCGAGATGAGCGTCGACGACGCGCGGGCCTTCTTCACCCAGAAGCCCGTCCTCGAACCCCTCGACCGCCTGGACGACGTGGGTCTCGGGTACCTCACCCTGGGGCAGCCGCTCAGCTCCCTGTCCGGTGGCGAGCGGCAGCGGCTCAAGCTCGCCGCCGAGCTGGCCGCGCCGGGCCGTACGATCATCCTGGACGAGCCCACGACCGGGCTGCACATCGCGGACATCGAGCGGCTCGTCGGCCTCCTCGACCGGCTGGTGAACTCCGGGGCCACGGTGGTCGTCATCGAACACGACCTCGACGTCATCCGCGCCGCCGACTGGATCATCGATCTCGGGCCCGAGGCGGGGCACGACGGCGGCCGCGTCGTCTTCGAAGGCACCCCGCGGCAACTGATCGCCACCTCCAGCACGCACACGGCTCGCCACCTCCGCCACCACCTCGAATCCACCGGCCTGTCATGACCACGACCCACCACCGCCACCCACCGACCCACCGACCCACCGACCCACCGACCCACCGACCTGTGACGACCACGACCCGCCGCCTCCGCCCGCTGGCCTGTGACGACCACGACCCGCCGCCCTCACCCACCGATCCACCTGCGTCACCCCGCGCACCCGACCACGCGCCGCCGCACCCGCACACCTGCCACCCTCGCGCTCCGGGTTCGCCTGACCGTGAGCCGCCGCCTCGCCGACGGGAGGAGGTGACGTCCCGCCCCATGGGACCGCCTCGCGCGGGCGTCATCGGTGGGCCCCGCATCCGCGCAGGTGGGCGCCCCGCGCAGGTGGCCCCCGCGCAGGTGTGATCAGGGTCACGGGCGGCGGGTGTCAGGGATCGGGCCGCTGCCCGGTTCAGATGGTGACTCAGAAGGAGGAACCATGACACACCGCATCGTGGTGCTGGGAGCCGGCTACGCGGGCCTGGCCGCGGCCAAACGAGCCGCCGGGCGGTTGCGCGGCACCGACGCCCGAATGACCCTGGTCAACGCGGCCGACAGGTTCGTCGAACGGGTGCGCCTGCACCAGCTCGCCGCCGGGCAGGCCTTGGCCAACCTCCCCCTCGCCACCCTGCTGGAGGGAACGGGCGTCGAGCTCGTCATCGCCAGGGCGACCGGCATCGACCTGCCGACCAGGCGCGTACGGCTCGACGCGGCGCCGTACGAGCTGAGCTACGACACGCTCGTCTACGCGCTCGGCAGCGGCGCGGACCTGGACGGCGTCCCGGGCGTCCGCGAGCACGCCTTCAACGTCGCCACCGCCGATGAGGCGTTGCGCCTGCGGGCGGCACTGACGGGAAGCCCGGCGCCCGCCGGAGACGCGCGACCGCAAACGGGTGGCCCGGCGGTCGCCGGAGACGCGCGACCGCAAACGGGTGGCCCGGCGGTCGCCGGAGACGCGCGACCGCGAGCGGGGAACCCGGCGGTGGCGTCCGGCGGTGTGGGGCTGCCGCGGGAGGCGAGCCCGGCGCTCGCGCACGGCGGTGACAGGCTGCGGGCGGCGGCGGAGGGCGGACCGACGGTCGTCGTGGTGGGCGGCGGGCTGACGGGGATCGAAGCGGCCGCCGAGCTGGCCGAGACCCACAGGAATCTGAAGGTGGAGCTGGTCACGGGAGACAGGGTGGCCGCGAACCTGTCGGGACGGGCCCGTCTGCATCTGTTCAGGTCCTTCCACCGGCTCGGCGTCAAGGTGCGCGAGCAGGTCGTGATCGGCGAGGTCACCGGCGAGGGGCTGGTCCTCGACGACGGCAGGGGCCTTCCCGCCGACGCCGTGGTGTGGGCGGCGGGCTTCGCGGTGCCCGGGCTGGCCGCGCAGGCGGGACTGGCCACCGACGCGCGCGGGCGGATGATCGTCGACGACACGCTGCGGTCGGTGTCGCACCCCGAGGTGTTCGGCGTGGGGGACGCGGCGGCCGCCGCGGCCACGGGCGGCCTGGCGCGGATGTCGTGCCAGACCGGGATCCCGATGGGCCTGTCCGCGGGGAACGGGATCGCGGACCTGGTCGCGGGCCGGGATCCGGCGACCGCCAGGATTCGTTACGTCTGGACGAACATCAGCCTGGGCCGCCGAGACGGCGTCACCCAGTTCACGCGGGCCGATGACAGTCCGCTCGGCGACGCCGTCCTCACCGGCAGGGCCTCGGCGCTCTTCAAGGAGTTCATCACCAGGGGCACCGTTCTGACGATGCGCCATCCGGGCCCCTACCTCCCCTTCAGGAGGCCCGGCAGGTGATCGCCCGCCGTACCGGCGCCCAGCGGGCGGCGCGCCGAGGGACGAGCGGGCGGCGTGCCGTACGACGAACGACGGGGCCGGGGCGATCACGCGTCGGCCCGCTCAGAGCCGGACCAGCATCTTGCCCACGTTGCCGCCGCGCATGAGGTCGAGGAAGGCGGCGGGGGCGTGCTCGATGCCGTCGACCACGGTCAGCTTGGTGTGCAGGGAGCCGTCGGCCAGCCATCCCGCCGCCTTGCCGATCCACTCGGGGAACAGGTGGAAGTAGGAGTTGACCAGCATGCCGCGCAACGTCGCGTCCTTGTGCGCGAGCGAGAACAGGTTGGCCGGCCCTGGGATGGGCGCGGTGGCGTTGGCGGCGCTGATCGCGCCCACCATGGCGATCCTGCCGCCGTGGCGCAGGGCGTCGATGGCGGCCACCAGGTGGTCGCCGCCGACGTTGTCGACGTACACGTCGACGCCGTCGGGCGCGGCCTCTGCCAGCCGCGCCGCCAGCGAGCCCTCCCTGTAGTCGATGGCGGCGTCGAAGCCGAACTCCTCCACCACTCTCTTGGCCTTCAACGGCCCGCCGGCCGAGCCGATCACCTTGGCGGCGCCCAGCTTGCGGGCGAGCTGGCCCGCGACGCTGCCGACGGCTCCGGCCGCTGCCGAGACGAAGACGACGTCGCCCTGCCGTACGGGTGCCACCTCGGTCAGCGCCGCATACGCGGTCAGGCCTGTGGTGCCGAGCGCGCCCAGGTAGGCTTCGGCGGGCGCCAGAGCGGTGTCGACCACGGTCGCGGCCGCGGCCTCCACCACCGCGTACTCCCTCCAGCCCGCGAAGTGCGCGACCGTCGCGCCCACGGCGATGCCGGCGGAGCGGGAGGCGACCACCTCGCCCACCGCTGAGCCGTCCATGGGGGCGTCGAGCTCGAAGGGCGGGATGTAGGACTCGACGTCGTCCATCCGCCCGCGCATGTACGGGTCCACCGACATCCAGGTGTTGCGGACCAGGATCTGTCCCTCGGCCAGGTCGGGGACCTCGGTGGCCGCCAGGGAGAAGTTCGAGAGCGCCGGCTCGCCGACGGGGCGGGCGGCCAGGCGGATCTCACGGTTTGCGATCACGGTGTCTCTCCTCGTTCGTGGATGGGCACCACAGTGCGGCAGGGCGCGCACGATCGGCTGGCGGTCCGCTGGGGGTCGGCTGGGGGTCAGGACGGGAACACCCCTCCGGGATCATGCCTTCGCTCTCAGGGGTGGTTTCAGGGACGTCCCTGAAGGCGCTCCCCCGGGCGTGTAGGAGTGTAAGCACCGTGAAGACGAAGAAGACGATCGTGATGGCGGGCCTGCTGGGGCTCGGAGTGCTGCTGACGGGCTGTGGCGTCGCGGGCGCCGAGGAGCGCGACACGGCCTCCTACGAGGTCACCGACAAGGTGGCGGGCGTCAAGATCGAGGGGGACTCGGGTGCCATCGTGGTCACCGAGTCCGACCGTCAGGGCATCCACGTGACGGAGACCCTGACATGGCGGAAGAACAAGCCCAAGCCCACTCACGTGGTGCAGGGCGACACGCTGGTGCTGACCTTCACCTGCCCGCCCTCGGTGGGGCTGGCCAGCTGCGACGTCGGCTACGAGGTCGAGGTGCCGCGGGGGCTGAGGATCAGGGCCGGATCCGACTCCGGCGAGGTGACGCTGCGCGCGCTGTCCGGCGAGGTCGAGGCGGAGAGCGACTCGGGCAGGATCGAGGCCAGGGACCTGACGGCCAAGCGGGTGACGGCCGAGAGCGACTCGGGCGACCTGACGCTCGTGTTCGCCGGGCAGCCCGACAGGGTCAAGACGAGGACGGACTCCGGCCAGACCGAGGTGCGTGTGCCGCAGGGGCCGTACAACATCACGACCGAGACGGACTCGGGGAGCAAGAAGATCGGCGCGAAGGCCGACACCTCGGCCTCTCGCGTGATCGACATGTCCAGCGACTCGGGCGACCTCGAGGTCACCGCTTCCTAGCTCCCGCCGTCCTCGCCTCCGGCGCTCCGACGCGGGAGGCGCCGGCTAGCGGAACAGGTGGGCGTTGGCGGCGGCCCACTCGGCGAACGGGCGCGGCGGGCGGCCCGTCACCTGCTCGACCGTCGGCAGAACGGCCGACTCGTCCAGGTTGCCCGCGGCGAAGAAGTCGAAGAACGCGTCGACGTACATCTCCGGCATCGCCGCGCTCATCTGAGCGCGCGCCTCCTCGTCGGACAGGCCAACGAAGGTCAGGTCGCGTCCGAGCGCCTGCCCGAGCATGCGCAGCCGGTCGGCCGGGAGCAGCGACTCGGGCCCCGTGATCGGGTACACCTGGCCCTCGTGCCCGTCGGCGACGAGGGCCGTGGCGGCGACGGCGCCGATGTCGAGCGGGTCGACGGCCGCCACGCGTACGTCGGGGAAGGCGTCCCTGACCACGTCTCCCGCCTTGAGCTGGTCGAGCCAGCGCAGGGTGTTGGCGAAGAAGGTGCGCGGCCGCAGGATCGTCCACGCCACGCCCGAGGCGCGGACCAGTTCCTCAGACTCGATGTGGTAGCGGGAGACGGCGTTGTCACGGTTGCCGGTCTCCGCCGCGCTGGCCGACAGCAGCACCACGCGTGGGACGCCCGCCTTGCGGATCTCCTCCAGCGTCTCTTCCATGCGGTCGTAACCGCTGAGCAGGAACACCCCGCGCACGCCGCCGAGCGCCGCCGCCACCGAAGCGGGGTCGTTGAGGTCGCCCATCGCCAGTTCGGCCGGCAGGTCTGCCTCGCGTCTGACCAGCGCGCGGACCGGCGTTCCCGCCTCGGCGAGCGCCCTGACGACCGCGCCGCCCGCGTTTCCCGTGGCTCCAGTGACAAGGATCATGACGTCCTTTCTACTAGAGGCGGACGCTTCTCCTAGAACAGGACGGACATGAAGGTGTCGACCTCGCGGAAACCGACCTTCCGGTAGACGGCCCGCGCGGGGTGGTTGAAGTCGTTGACGTACAGCGAGACCACCGGCGCGAAGCAGGACAGCGCCGCCTCCACCACCGCCGCCATCCCCGCCACCGCGTGGCCGTGACCGCGCAGCGCGGGATCGACCCACACGCCCTGGACCTGGCACGCCTGCGGGGTGACCGCGCCGATCTCGGCCTTGAAGACGACCTTGCCGTCCTCGATGCGGGCGTAGGAACGGCCGATGCGGATCAGCTCGGCGACCCGCGTGCGGTAGAGCGCGCCGCCGTCTCCGCCGTTCGGCGAGACGCCCACCTCCTCGGTGAACATCGCGACGCAGGCGGGCAGCAGGATGTCGAACTCGTCCGGGCGTACCCGCCGTACCAGCGGGTCGGCGGGCACCGGCGACTTCTGCGAGGTCGCCATCACCGGCTGCGACCAGCGGATCGCCCTTGCCCGCCCCCAGTACGGCTCGAGCCGCTCCCACAGCAGCTCGACAGCGGTCGCGGGCCCGACGATCGACGAGCACCTGCGCCCCTGCTTGCGCGCGCGGTCGGCGAAGGCATGCACGGCCTCGGGACCGGCGTTGACCGGCACCAGGTTGGCTCCCGCGTAGCAGAGCGAGGTGAGCGCGCCACGCGGCCCGAATCCCCACATCTGCCCGCCCAGGCGCGTCGGGTGCAACCCGACGCTCCTGACCCTGGAGGCGACGAAGACGTTGGCGACAGGATCGGTGTCAAGAAGTGCGAGCACTTCGTCCCTGTCGCTGTCGTCGAGCACGCGCGACGCCGATGTACGCAGCATCACACCGGCCAGCCTACGCGACCTGCCCCCTTTTGACAGGAACCACGCCATCTATCGGGCGCCGAGCAGCTCCGGCATTCGGCGAGGGTCGCGCGGGCCCTCCGGCGCGGCCATCCGCGGAGCGGCGACCGGCGGCGGCGTGCCCTCGCAGAGGGTGTCGGCCGGCGGCACCGTCCCGTCATTCAGGTAGCGGACCAGGTGCCGGTCGACGCAAGGGTTGCCGACCAGCGACGTCCCGTGGTTGCCTCCGGGCTCGACGACCATGCGGGCGCTGGGGAAGCGCTGCCGCAGGTTCAACGCTCCCTCGTACGGCGTGGCGGCGTCACGCCGCGACTGGAGCATCAGGATCGGCGGCAGCGACGGATCCGCCTTGACGGTGACCGGGGTGCCCCCCGGCTCGGACCAGAACGCGCACGGCGCGTTGTACCAAGCGTTCGGCCAGGTCAGGAAGGGGGCGACGCGGTGCGAACTGGTCATGTCGGCGTGCCACGTGGACCAGTCGCGCGGCCATGCGGCGTCGCGACACTGCACGCCGAGGTAGACCGCGTAGCTGTTCTCCTGCTCGGCGTCGTTCGCGGCGTGCTGGCGCCAGGCGTCGACCAGGCCCTGCACGTCTCCCCGCTGGACGTAACGCGACCAGACCCCGGCCAGTTGGGGCCAGATCGCGTTGGAGTAGCCGCCGACGGTGAACAGGTCGTCCAGCTCGCTCGGCCCGACCAGGCCACCCGCCGGCCTGGCGCCCAGCCGCTGGCGCATGGAGGCGTAGGCGAAGGCGGTCTGCTTCGGTGTGCGGCCGAGCCCGTAGACGGCGTTGTTCTTGGCCGTCCAGGCGAGGAAGTCGCGATGGCGGCGCTCGAAGGACCTGTTCTGGGCGAGGTTGGCCTGGTACCAGATGCCGGTGGGGTCGACCGAGCTGTCGAAGACCATGCGCTTGACCCTGCCGGGGAACAGCGTGGCGTACACGGCGCCGAGGTAGGTGCCGTAGGAGTAGCCGAGGTAGCTGATGCGCTGCTCGCCCAGCGCGGCCCTGATGCGGTCGAGGTCGCGGGCGGCGTTCTCGGTGGTCAGGTGCGGCAGCATCCAGGCCCACAGGTTGCCGCAGCGGGCGGCGTACTCCTGGGCCCTGCCGATCAGCACCTGCTCGGCGGCCGGTCCGCTCGGCACCTGGTCGGGGCGGGGCGCGGCGTAGAAGCGGGCCGGGTCCACGCAGCGCAGCGCAGGCTCGCTCTTGCCGACCCCCCGCGGGTCGAAGCCGATGACGTCGTAGCGGGAGGCCAGCTGCGGAGGCAGCGCCGCGGCGACGTACTTGGCCATCTCCTGCCCCGACGCGCCGGGCCCTCCCGGGTTGACCAGCAGCACGCCGAGGTGGTTGGCGTCGCGGGAGACCGTGCCCTTGATCCTGTTGAGCGCCACCGTGATGTGCTGGCCGTACGGATCGTGGTAGTCGAGCGGCACCCTGACCTCGCCGCACTCGACGCCCGGCTGCTCGGGTGTGTCGGCCACCTGTTCGATGAGCCCCAGGCCGCCGAGCACCTGGTCGGCGACCGAGGGCTGCTTCCCGCACGGCCCCCAGACCACCTCGCCGCCGATTACCCTCGTCTGGGCGTCCGCGGCGCCACCGACTCCGGCGGTCAGCAGCGCCAATACCACACCAATCCCGACAACCCGCTTCACCCGGCTGCACTCCCTCTGCTCCATAGGACGAGCCGATGATGCCGTGAGCGACAGCGGGCACACGCAGCGTATCCGGAATTGATTACCAATCTGTAACGCTCTCCTTGCTCTCCGTACGGTCCGGATCCCTGCCGGGCACGGGGCCGTTCCCGCCGTCCGCTCTCCTCGTGCCGGCCAGGGTGATCACGGACAGCGTCGCCACGGCGGCGAGGCAGGCGAGCGCGACGCATGCCGCGTGGAGCGCGACGGTGAAGCTCGGGCCGTCCAGCCGTCCTCCGCTGAGCGCCGCCAGCATCGCGCCGACGCCCGCGAGCACGACGGTCTCCGTCACCAGCCGCGCGGTGTTGAACAGGCCGGCCGCCGCGCCGACCCGTTCCTGCGGCACGCCGGCGATCGCCAGGCCGTCCAGCACGCCGTTCGACAGCCCGACGCCGACCCCTACCAGGGCGAACGGTGCCAGCATCCCCAGCGGGGCGCTGCCCGGTCCCACGGTGACCATCAGCAGCGCCCCCACGCCGCTGATCGCCACCGAACCCGCTGCGGTCGCCACGGGTCGCACCCTCGCAAGCGCCGCGCCGGCCGGGGGCAGCACCACGGCGGGCACGGTGAGCATGAGCAGCCACAGTCCCGCCTGCCCTGGTCCCATGCCGACGACGGAGATCAGGTACGACGGCAGGTAGACCACCAGCGGCACCAGGATGCCCATGAGCGCGCCCGCGGCCACGGCGAACGCCACGAAACGCCGGTCGGCCAGCAGGTCGAGCTCGACCATCGGGTCGGCGGAGCGCCGTTCCACGACGACGAACACGAAGCCGAACGCCACAGCCGCCACGAGGGCACCGAGGACGAGCGGGCTGCCGAACCCCAGGGCGGGCCCCTCGTCCAGCGCGAAGATCAACAGCAGCAGCGACGTGGTGAAGAGCACCGCTCCTCGCCAGTCGACGGTACGGCCCTCGCCGCCCCTGAGCCTGGGCAGCGCGCCGACCAGCGACAGGACGACGGCGGAGATCACCGCGGGCACGGCGAACACCGCCCGCCAGCCGAGCCAGTCCACCAGCAGGCCGCCTGCGGTGGGGCCGAAGGCGAGCCCGGCGCCGAGCACCGCGCCGAGCAGGCCGAAGGCGCGGCTCCTCGCCTGGCCGTCGAAGGCGGCGGCCAGTATCGACGAGCCGCCCGTCGTCGCCGCGGCGGCGCCGATGCCGCCGAGGGCGCGCACGACGTTGAGGACGAGGATGTCACCGGCAAGGGCGCCGGCCAGGCTGCTCGCGCAGAACAGCGCGACGCCGCAGGCGAAGACGCGCCGCCGGCCGAGGACGTCCGTCAGCGAGCCCGCGAACACCAGGAAGGCGGCGAAGCAGGCGTTGTAGCCGTTGACCACCCATTGGGTCGCGGCCAGGCTCGCGCCCAGCTCGGCCCTGATCCCCGGCAGCGCGACCGACGCGCCGGTGATCGTCAAGGGGATGGTGAGGAAGGACAGAAGAACGATGAGAAGAGTTTTGCGCACCGCGCGCTCCGCAGGTCGATCATGGAGCCGGGCAGCGGTGATGGCCGCACCGGCGAACTGACATGCTGATGCGGCGGCTCAGGAAAGGGAGGGCGCCGCCGCTAGAGGCGGCGGACTCTGTCCGAGATGGGCACGGTCTATCTCTATCGGTACAGGCGGGCGATCGTCAAAACCCTTTCGGCCGACCCGAACCACGCGCCCGGCCGGCCCGCCCGGCGGATGGGAGCACGCCCCCGACTTCAACGGTCGAGGACCGTGGCGCAGGGGATGCCGGGAGCCCGCCGGGCCGTGCCGGCGTCACGGACTGGCGTTCGCGGGTCCCCTGAGAACCCCACGGGCCGACGCGGGCGGTCGCGGTCCTGCCGAGCCGTGCGACCGGACCGCCCGCGGGGCATGCGGGCGGTCGCCGGTCAAGGTCTCGTGGCCTCTCGCTTCTCGCTAGGGAGATCAGCCGACGGTGACCTGGACGCCGGCGTCCTCGTCGTCGAGATCGACGTCCACGCCCATCTTGTCGGCGATGCGCAGCGCCTCCTCGATCAGCGTCTCGACGATCTGGGACTCGGGGACGGTCTTGATGACCTCGCCCTTCACGAAGATCTGCCCCTTGCCGTTGCCGGAGGCGACCCCGAGGTCCGCCTCGCGCGCCTCGCCAGGCCCGTTGACGACGCAGCCCATGACCGCGACGCGCAGCGGCACCTTCATGCCCTCGAGCCCGGCCTGGACCTGCTCGGCGAGGGTGTAGACGTCGACCTGGGCGCGCCCGCACGACGGGCAGGAGACGATCTCCAGGCCTCGCTCGCGCAGCCCGAGCGACTCCAGGATCTGGGCGCCGACCTTGACCTCCTCGACGGGAGGAGCGGACAGCGAGACGCGGATGGTGTCGCCGATGCCCTCGGCCAGCAGAGCGCCGAACGCCACGGCGGACTTGATCGTGCCCTGGAAGGCGGGGCCCGCCTCGGTGACGCCGAGGTGCAGCGGGTAGTCGCACTGCATGGCGAGCTGCCGGTAGGCGTTGATCATCACGACGGGGTCGTTGTGCTTGACCGAGATCTTGATGTCGCGGAAGTCGTGCTCCTCGAACAGCGAGCACTCCCACAGCGCCGACTCCACCAGCGCCTCGGGCGTGGCCTTGCCGTACTTCTGCAGCAGCCGGGGGTCGAGGGAGCCCGCGTTGACGCCGATGCGGATCGGCACGCCGTGGTCCTTGGCGGCCCGCGCGATCTCGCCCACCTTGTCGTCGAACTTCTTGATGTTGCCGGGGTTGACGCGGACGGCCGCGCAGCCCGCCTCGATGGCGGCGAAGACGTACTTCGGCTGGAAGTGGATGTCGGCGATGACGGGGATCTGCGACTTCTTGGCGATGATCGGCAGAGCGTCGGCGTCGTCCTGCGACGGCACGGCGACGCGGACGATCTGGCAGCCGGAGGCTGTCAGCTCGGCGATCTGCTGCAGCGTCGCGTTGATGTCGGCCGTGACCGTGGTGGTCATCGACTGGACCGAGACCGGCGCGTCGCCTCCTACCGGCACGGTGCCGACCATGATCTGGCGGGAGTGGCGCCGCTCGGCCAGCGGCTTGGGACGGACCGAAGGGATGCCCAGTGCTACGGAAGTCACGTCCCCCAGTCTAGGCAGCGATAGGGACCGTCCGGTTACGTGGTTGAGAACATCCCTTTGGCGGCATGACGCGCCCATGCGTCAGCGGCGAGAACCTCTTCGATCGATTCGGCCGGAGTTGTGACGTGCTGTTCGACGACCTTCGCCACAGTGTCGACGATCCCCAGGAAGGGAAGTCTGCCTTGCTGGAAAGCCTCGACGCACACCTCGTTGGCGGCGTTGTAGACGGCGGGGGCGGTGCCGCCTTCGGTGCCGACGTGCCTGGCGAGCGCGACCGAGGGGAAGGCCTCGTCGTCGAGCGGCTCGAAGGTCCAGGTGTGCGCCCTCGTCCAGTCGACGGCGGAGGCGGCCCCCGCGACGCGTCCTGGGTGGCCCAGCGCGAGCGCGATCGGCAGCCGCATGTCGGGCGGGCTGGCCTGGGCGATCGTGGAGCCGTCGACGAACTCCACCATGGAGTGGATGATCGACTGCGGGTGGACGACGACCTCGATCCTGTCGAAGCCGATGTCGAAGAGCAGGTGCGCCTCGATCACCTCCAGGCCCTTGTTGACCAGGGTGGCCGAGTTGATGGTGATGACGGGCCCCATCGACCAGGTGGGATGCGCCATCGCCATCTCGGGCGTGACGTCGGCGAGCTCCGAGCGCCTGCGCCCGCGGAACGGACCTCCGCTGGCCGTGACGACGAGCCTGCTGACCATCTCGGGGTCGTAGCCGCTGCCCGGCGGCGCCGCGGCCCACAGGCTCTGCTGCAGCGCCGAGTGCTCGGAGTCGACGGGGATGATCTGCCCTGGCTTGGCCAGCCGCTTCACCAGCGGCCCTCCGATGATCAGCGACTCCTTGTTGGCCAGGGCGAGCGTGCGCCCCGCCTCCAGGGCGGCCAGCGTGGACGTCAGGCCCAGCGCGCCGGTGATCCCGTTGAGCACGATGTCGGACTCCATGGCCGCCACCTCGGCGACCCCTTCGGGCCCGCCGAGAACGGCGACCCCCGGCAGTTCCCGCCTGAGAGCGGGTACGGCCGCCGCGTCGGCGACCGCGACGACCTTGGCGCCCGTGGCGACGGCCTGACTGGCGAGCAGGTCGAGCCGCCCTCCTCCCGCGGCGAGCGCGGTGACGCGGAACCGCCCGGGGTTGCGGTCGATGACGTCGAGGGCCTGGGTGCCGATGGATCCTGTCGATCCGAGCACGGTCACGGAGCGGGAGAGGTCTGAGTCCACGGGCCCATTGTTCCGCATGCGCCGCAACTCCTGTTAACCAGGTGAATTCATGTAAATAAATGTCCGAATAACGCTATATCCGTCTACGCAAATCTTGAGAAATCTGGATATTGGTGCCGCTAACTTCCAACCTCAGTTCCGGTCAATGGAGGTACGCATGCACCGCAGACTCGCTCTGCTTTCCATCCTCACCATCGCCGCCGGCACGGCGACACTGCCGGCGGCGGCGGCACAGGCGGGAGCGGAACCGAAGCCGGTTACCGAGGAGGCCGCCGAGACCAAGACCGAGCAGAAGGCGGTCACGCAGTACTGGACTCCGGAGAAGATGGAGGACGCCCAGCCGCTCAACCCGCCCGCCCCCAAGTCCGGCGCCAAGCTCGGCGCGCCGGGCGAGCCGACCACGGGCGTCCCGTGGGAGGCCCCGCCCACGAGCTCGACCCCCACCGACCCCCAGGCCGCCAAGGCGAGCTCCGGCACCGCCTGGACCGGCGGCGGTGCGATCACCAAGACCGCGGGACGGGTGTTCTTCACCTACCAGGGCCGCAGCGCCTCCTGCTCGGGCAACGCGGTGACCAGCGCGAACAAGAGCGTGGTGATGACCGCGGGTCACTGCGTGAAGATGGGCGGCGCCTTCCACACCAACTGGGTGTTCGTGCCCGGCTACGACAAGGGCGCGCGGCCGCACGGCACGTGGGTGGCCACCAAGTTGCTGACCACGCCGCAGTGGGACTCCCGCGAGGACATCAACTACGACGTCGCCGCCGTGGTGGTGGCGCCGCTGCAGGGCAGGACCCTGACGGACGCCGTGGGCGGGCAGGGCGTGGCCTTCAACCAGGGCAGGCGCCAGCAGATGCACTCCTTCGGCTACCCGGCCGCCGCGCCGTACGACGGGTCGAAGCTGATCTACTGCAGCGGCAAGGCCTTCGACGACTTCCTGATGTCGAAGGACCACGGGCTGACCTGCAACATGACCGGCGGTTCGAGCGGCGGGCCATGGTTCGTGAGCTTCGACGAGAAGACGGGGCTCGGCACGCAGAACTCGGTGAACAGTTTCAAGTACAACTTCGCGCCCAACTGGATGTTCGGCCCGTATTTCGGCACCGAGGCGCAGGCCGTCTACAACGCGGCGCAGAATACGAACGCGCTCTGAGCTGATTTACCGAAAGTAGTCACAAGAACACACCTAGTAGTGCAGACTCGGGGCTCATGACCTCGAGCCTCCCCCTGCTTGCGTCCGCACCTCTCGTCGCAGGCATGATGGGCGCGGCACTCATCGGCGCCACGCCCGTTCACCACGCTCCGAAGCAGGACGTCGCCGCTCCTGCGCGGCCGGCGGACGTCGTCGAGCACGTGGCCGCACGCAGCTCTCACGAGCAGCGCCGCGTGCTCGACTACTGGACACCGCGGCGGATGTCGCAGGCCCTGCCCATCACGCTGCTCGACACCGTGACCAAGGGCGGGCCGGCCAAGGACGGCGGCCTGCTCAGCGGTCTCAGCAGCCGGATGGGCCTGGTCACCGCGCCCGAACTGGCGGGCGCCACGGGCAGGGTCGGCACGCCGCGCAGACAGACGGCCAGACCCGCGGCCACGACCAGCGGCTCCCACTGGATGACGGGCGGAGCGGTCACCCGCACGACGGGGCGGGTGTTCCTGACGATGGACGGCGTCGACTTCGTCTGCTCGGCCAGCACGGTCAAGAGCGCCAACAAGGACGTCGTGGTCACCGCGGGTCACTGCGTCAAGGACGGCAAGGGCGCCTGGGCGGCCAACTGGACGTTCGTGCCGGGCTACGAGGCCGGGGGCGGCAGGCCGTACGGCACCTTCACCGCTCGCCGCATGTTCGTTGCCGGCCCGTGGTCGCGTTCCGGCGACGACAGCTACGACGTCGGCATGGTCGCGCTCAACACCTCGGGCGGCAGGCACGTCGCCGACACGGTCGGCGTCCAGGACATCGCCTTCAACCCCGGCCGCGGCGGGCAGACCTACGGCTTCGGCTTCCCCGCCGACCCTCCGTTCGACGGCGAGCGGCTCATCTATTGCGCGGGCAGGGTCGGCGACGACCCCCACGGCCAGACCCGCGACCAGGGCCTGCGCTGCGACATGACCGCCGGTTCGAGCGGCGGCCCCTGGCTGTCCTCCTTCGACGCGGTGACCGGGCGCGGCACGCTGACATCGGTGAGCAGCTTCAAGTACAGCGACGACCGCGGCACCATGTACGGCCCCTACTTCGGCGACTCCGCCAAGGCCCTGTTCGCCACCGCCGAAAGGGCCTGACCGGACGGCAAGGGAGTGACCAGGACGGACGGCCGGCCGCGTACTCGGACACGTGCCGATCCGGCCGGCGCGCTGTCACAACGCTGAAATACGGGCGCAACACGCGACCGGGACCTCCTGCCGGCCTCTACGCCTCCTCCGGCTATCGTCCGATCCCCCGTTTCGGCCCCTACGCGGAGTGCGCGGAGAGCGTCTGCTTCGAGAAGCACCTCTAGCCGGACGCCTGCTCAAACACCGCCTCCTAGCAGGCATTTCGCAAAATATTTGGCTGAATGACCAGTCAGTGGGTATGGTTCGCAGCATGAGAATCCTGCTTGTGGGAGCCGGCGGCGTCGGCTCCGCCGTCGTGTCCATCGCCGCCCGCCGAGATTTCTTCGAACACATCGTGGTGGCCGACTCCAAACAGAACCGGGCGGCCGAGGCCGTCGCCAAGGTGAACGACCCCAGGTTCAGCGCCGTCGAGCTGGACGCCTCCGACCGGGCCCAGGTCACGGCCGCCCTGCGCGAGCACCGCTGCGACGTGCTGTTCAACGCCGTGGATCCTCGCTTCACCATGTCCCTGTTCGACGCCGCGCTCGAGGCGGGCGCCCACTACCTGGACATGGCCATGTCCCTGTCCAGGCCGCACCCGCGCAGGCCGTACGAGCTGACGGGCGTGAAGCTCGGCGACGAGCAGTTCGCCCGCGACCGCGACTGGCGCGCGAACGGCAGGCTCGCGCTGGTCGGGATGGGTGTGGAGCCGGGGCTGGCGGACGTGTTCGCCAGGTACGCCGCCGACCACCTGTTCGAGACGATCGACGAGGTGGGCATCAGGGACGGCTCCAACCTGGTCGTCGAGGGCTACGACTTCGCGCCGACCTTCTCCATCTGGACCACGATCGAGGAGTGTCTGAACCCTCCCGTGGTGTGGGAGGACGGCGGGTGGCGCACGACCGAACCGTTCAGCGAGCCGGAGGTGTTCGACTTCCCCGAGGGCATCGGCCCCGTGGAGTGCGTGAACGTCGAGCACGAGGAAGTGCTGCTGGTCCCGAGGTGGATCGACGCCAAGAGGGTGACGTTCAAGTACGGCCTGGGCGAGGAGTTCATCGGCGTGCTGAAGACCCTCCGCAAGCTGGGCCTCGACGGCACCGACAAGGTCAGGGTGGGCAAGGAGGAGGTGGCGCCGCGTGACGTGGTCGCCGCCAGGCTGCCCGACCCTGCGACGCTCGGCGACAGGATGCGCGGCAAGACCTGCGCGGGCACGTGGGTGAAGGGCACCGGCAAGGACGGCCTGCCGCGCGAGGTGTACCTGTACCACGTGGTCGACAACGCCTGGTCGATGAAGGAGTACGGCGCGCAGGCCGTGGTGTGGCAGACCGCCATCCACCCCGTGGTCGCGCTGGAGCTCCTGGCGCGCGGCGCGTGGAAGGGCGAGGGCGTGCTGGGCCCCGAGGCGTTCGACGCGGTGCCGTTCCTCGAACTGCTCAACGAGTACGGCTCGCCGTGGGGGATGCGGGAGCAGTCGAGGACGCGGGCGGCCTAGAGACCGGGGAAGGCCACCACACCGGCGGGAAAGATCGGGAACAGCGCCTCCGCGCAGTCGACGCACGCCATCACGCGTGAGTCGTCGGAAAGACGGCCGACGTGCACCCTGGGGCGCGGCCAGCGCTTGTGACAGACGACGCACGCGTCGCCCTCACGTTGCGCCGCGCTCATACCGTCGGCGTCGAAGCTCACCAGGCCGGGCCAGTCCATCACACTCCTCGCGCTAGCCGCTGGGGGTCATACCCGAACCGTTATAGCCCGGTGATCGTTTAGCGCGGTGCCAAGCGACGGTGAAAACTCGGCGATGGCGACACGCAAAAACGGGCATCCAGCGCAAGCCGGATGCCCGATTTTCACGTAGTTATGCGGACAGCGCCTTTTCGAGGATGCCGAGACCCTCTTCGAGCAGGTGCTGAGGCATGACGAGCGGCGGCAGGAAGCGCAGCACGTTGCCGTAGGTCCCCGCCGTCAGCACGAGCAGGCCCTCGGCGTGACACCTGCGGACGATCTCGGCCACGGCCTCGGGGTTGGGCTCCTTGGTACCGGGCTTGACCAGCTCGATCGCGATCATCGCGCCACGCCCGCGGACGTCGCCGATGATGTCGAAGCGCTCCTGCATGGCCTTCAGCCTCGGCAGCATGATCTCGCCGATGCGGCGCGCCTTGCCGACCAGATCCTCCGACTCGATCGTCTCCAGGACGCCGAGCGCGGCCTCGCACGCGAGCGGGTTGCCGCCGTAGGTGCCGCCGAGGCCGCCCGCGTGCACCTTGTCGAGCAGGTCGGCGCGGCCGGTGACCGCGGCCAGCGGCAGGCCGCCCGCGATGCCCTTGGCGGTGGCGATGATGTCGGGCACGACACCCTCGTCCTCGCAGGCGAACAGCCGGCCCGTGCGCGCGAAGCCGGTCTGCACCTCATCGGCGATGAAGACGATGCCGTTCTCCCGGCAGAACTCGGCGATGCGCGGCAGGAAGCCCTTGGCGGGCTCGATGAAGCCACCCTCACCGGCGATCGGCTCGATCACGACCGCGGCCACGTTGGTGGCGCCGATCTGCTTGGTGATCGCGTCGATGGCCTGGGCGGCGGCCTCCTCCGCGCAGTTCTCGGGGCCGGTCGGCCAGCGGAACGGGTAGGCGAGCGGCACCCGGTAGACCTCGGGCGCGAACGGACCGAAGCCCTGCTTGTAGGGCATGTTCTTGGCGGTGAGCGTCATCGTCAGCAGCGTGCGCCCGTGGTAGCCGTGGTCGAACACGACGACGGCCTGCCTGCCGGTGGCCAGGCGCGCGACCTTGACCGCGTTCTCGACGGCCTCGGCGCCGCTGTTCACGAGGAACGTGCGCTTCTCGTGGTCGCCGGGCGTGAGGCTGTTGAGCTTCTCGCACACCTCGACGTACGACTCGTAGGGCGTGACCATGAAGCAGGTGTGCGTGAAGTCGGCGACCTGCTTGGTGACCCGCTCGACCACGCGAGGAGCGGCGTTGCCCACGCTGGTCACGGCGATGCCGGAGCCGAAGTCGATCAGGGAGTTGCCGTCGATGTCGACGACGACACCGCCACCGGCCTGGGTCACGAAGACCGGCAGCGTCGTGCCGATGCCTGGCGGTACCGCCGCCTGCTTGCGTGCGAGCAGCTCCCGCGACTTCGGTCCTGGGATCTCGGTGACGAGGCGGCGCTCCTGCGGAAGCGCGGGGCCTCCCTGCTTGTTGCTCATGCTGCGACGGTACGGCGGGCGGCGCCATGTCTCGATGTGTCGTGATGGCACAATGGGCCTAGCTCGCTTTGCCGGAATGGACAAACACTCGATGGCGCCTTCTCTGCAGACAGTGGTGCGCCGCATGCGGCTGCTTCCGCTGGCCGGTTCGCTCGACCGCCCTGTGCGGTGGGTCGCGGTCAGCGAGTTGGAAGATCCGACGCCGTTCCTGGAGGGCGGCGAACTGGTCCTCACCACGGGGATGCGCCTGACGGCCGACTTCCGCCCCTACGTCGGCAGGCTGGTCGAACGTGGGGTGGCGGGGCTCGGCTTCGCCGTGGGGCTGACCCACGAGAAGGTGCCCGAGGAGCTGGTCGAGGCGGCGGCCGCGGCGGGGCTCCCGCTGTTGGAGGTGCCGCGCGAGACGCCGTTCATCGCGATCGGCAAGACGGTCAGCGAGCTGCTGGCGGCCGAGCGGTACGAGGAGCTCAGCCGGGCGTTCGCCGCGCAGGGCAGGCTGACGCGGGCGGCGCTGCGCCCCGAGGGCACACACGCGCTGATCGACAGGCTGGCCAGGGAGGTCGAGGGCTGGGCCGCGCTGCTCGGCGAGTCGGGCGAGGTCGAGCACGCGACGCCCGACGCCCGCCTCGACACCGTCGTTCCCGTCCTCGACCGGCTGCGCCGCGCGTCAAGGGACGGCCATCCCGCCGAGCGGCCGCTGTCCAGCGTGGCGCTGTCGTCTCCCGGCGAGCACGTGATCGTGCAGCCGATCGGGGGCGTGTCCAGACGCATCCGCGGCTTCTTCGCGGTCGGCGCCCCGCACCCCTTCTCCCCCGTGGCGCACACCGTCATCAACGCCGCAGGCTCCCTGCTCACCCTCGCGCTGGAGCAGGGCAGGACGCTGGTGGCGGCCGAGCGCGGCGTCCGCTCGGCCGTTCTGGCCCTGCTGCTGGCGGGCGAGATCGAGCAGGCGCGCGCGGCGCTGGCCCCGCTGGGCGGGCGGCTGCCCGACGAGCCCTTCACCGTCCTGGCGGCCGACGTCGAGACGCTGGAGCCGCTGGAGCCGCACACGTTCACCAGCGGAGGGATCGCGCTGGTCGGGGAGGTCCCCGCGCTGCTCGACGGCCCCGTCGGGGCGAGCTCGCCGGTGCTGTACGGCGAGCTGGGAAGCGGCATCGACCAGGCGGCCCGCGCGCTGGAGTCGGCGCGCAAGGCGGGCGCGGGGACGGTCAGCTTCGCCGAACTGGCGGGGCAGGGCCTGCTGGCGCTGCTCGACCCCGCGGCGGCGAGCGCGTTCGCCTCCGCGATGCTCGCCCCGCTCCACGAGTACGGCTCGCGGGCCGACCTCATCGAGTCGTTGCGCGCGTATCTGACGGCCAACGGCCACTGGGACGCGGCGGCGCAGCGGCTCGGCGTGCACAGGCACACGCTGCGCTACCGGATGAAGCGCGTGTCGGAGCTGCTCGGCCGTGACCTCGACGACCCGGGGGTGCGCGCCGAACTGTGGATCGCGCTCAACTCTTCGGGGCCAGGTAGCCGCAGATCGTCGCGGTCGTGACGGCCTCGTAGGTGCGGCCGTCGCGCAGGTGACCCGCGCGTTCGAGGCTGATCGCGCCCTGCGCGGCGGCCCACAGCGCGTCGGCGATCTTGCGGGGTTGGGTGGGGACGAGGTATCCGGCCGAGATGCAGTCGGAGATCACCCTGTCGAGGATGTTGAGGGCGGCGCGGGCCAGGGTTCTCGCGCGCTCGCTCGGCTCGAACCCGGGGATCGCCTTCTCGAACATCAGCGTGTAGAAGCCCGGCTCGGCCATGCACGCCTCGCGGTAGGCGGGGCCGAGCGCGGTGAGGTACTCGAAGGGGTCCTTCCGCGCGGGCACGCCTTCGAGGAAGCGGCGGAACCGCTCGAAGCCCTCCAGGTAGAGCGCCTCGGCCAGGCCCTCCCTGCTGCCGAACATCGTGTAGATGACCGTCGTCGAGCAGCCCGCCTCGGTGGCGATCCTGCGCATCGACAGACCGTCCGCGCCCTCGGTGGTCAGCAGGGTCGCGGCGACCTCAAGGAGACGGCCGCGGAGCTGATCGTGAGATGTCCTCTCGCCCAGCAGGTAGGCACCCTGAAGCCCCAGCGGCGCAGTGGAGGTCATGGGGCTTGGCCTTTCACGCTCGGAGGAACCGCACCAAGAGGACTTAGCCAGTACGGAGATCGCTCAAACCACTCGACAACCTAAACATCCCGAAATAGCACTACTTCCGTTACACAGTCAGGAAAGAGCCTTTGTTCGTAACGGCCTGACGCCCCCGCGCTGTTGTGCAACGTGGAGAACTTACCCGCCCCGGGTTCTGGCATAGCGTCGGGGTATGGACGTGCGCACCTTCTGGCTCGCTGGAAGCCCCGCCAAGGGGGACACCGAGCTCACCGTTACCAACTCCCACGACGGTCGCGTGGTCGGCACCTACTCGGTGCCCACCGACGCGCAGGTCGAGGAGGCGATCGCCGCGGCGGACGCCGTACAGAAGGAGGCCGCCGCGCTGCCCGTGCACGTGCGTGCCGAGGCGCTGGCCCACGTGGCCAAGCGGCTGGCCGAGCGGGCCGAGGAGATCGCTCAGCTGATCACCGGCGAGAACGGCAAGCCGATCTTCTGGGCGCGCGGCGAGGTCAACCGCGCGATCTCGACCTTCCGCTTCGCCGCCGAGGAGGCCAGGCGCTGGTCGGGCGGGGTGCAGCGGCTCGACACCGAGCCCGCGGCCAAGGGCCGCCTCGGCTACGTCACCCGGCAGCCGCGCGGACCCGTGCTGGCGATCACGCCCTTCAACTTCCCGCTGAACCTCGTGGCGCACAAGGTCGCTCCCGCGATCGCGGTGGGCGCCCCTGTGATCGTCAAGCCCGCCCCCGCCACGCCGCTGTCGTCGCTGGTGCTCGGCGAGATCCTGGCCGAGACGGACCTGCCGGCGGGCATGTTCTCCGTGCTGCCCATCGAGAACGAGCGGGCCGCCGCCCTGGTGCAGGACCCACGCCTGCCCGTGGTGTCCTTCACCGGCTCCGGCCCGGTCGGCTACGCGATCATGGACCAGGTGCCTCGCAAGCACGTGACGCTGGAGCTGGGCGGCAACGCCGCCGCCGTCGTGCTCGCCGACGCCGACCTCGACTGGGCCGCCTCCCGCGTGGCGCTGTTCTCCAACTACCAGGCGGGCCAGAGCTGCATCGCCGTCCAGCGGGTCATCGTCGAGGAGTCGGTGCGCGAGGCCTTCGAGGAGAAGCTGCTCACCGCGGTCTCCGGCCTGGTCACCGGCGACCCCCTTGACGAGAAGACCCAGGTGGGGCCGCTGGTCTCGCTGGCCGCGGCCGAGCGCGTCGCGGCGTGGGTGGACGAGGCCGTGACCTCGGGTGCCCGCGTGCTGGCCGGCGGCACCCGCGACGGCGCCACCATCGCGCCCACGGTCCTCACCGACGTCGCCGAGGACTCGAAGGTCTCCTGCGAGGAGGTCTTCGGGCCCGTCATGATCCTCAAGTCGGTCGCGTCGGTCGACGAGGCGTTCGCCGAGGTCAACTCCTCCAAGTTCGGCCTGCAGGCCGGGGTGTTCACCCGCTCGCTCGACGTGGCCTTCCGGGCCAACCGGGAGCTGGAGGTGGGCGGCGTGATCATCGGTGACGTGCCTTCCTACCGCGCCGACCAGATGCCCTACGGCGGCGTCAAGGAGTCCGGCGTCGGCCGCGAGGGCGTCCACTCGGCGATGGAGGACCTCACCTACGAGAAGGTCATGGTCCTCACGGGCCTGTCGCTCTGATCGGGCCCCGGGCGGGGAGGGCCGACGCCTGTTCCCCGCCCGGGCTCCGGCGCTAGGGCCGCAGAGCCGCCAGCTGCTGCTCGAACGGGACGACCTCGTCGACCTCGCGAGCGACCGGCTGCTCCTTGCCCATCAGCGCGGCCAGCTCGGAGGCCGCGCGCTCGATGCGGTCGGGCAGTCCCTCGGCGCCCCAGTCCTCCGAGGCCGCGTAGACCGCCGTCGGGACGACGATCGCCCGCAGGTAGGCGAACATCGGGCGCAGCGCGTGCTCCAGTGCCAGGGAGTGCCTGGCCGTGCCGCCGGTGGCGGCGATCAGCACCGGCTTGCCCGCGAGGGCGTCGTTCTCGATCACGTCGAAGAACGACTTGAACAGGCCGCTGTACGACGCGGTGAAGATCGGCGTGACGGCGATCAGGCCGTCGGCCGAGGTCACCGCGTCGATGGCGCGGCGCAGCTTGGCGCCGGGGAATCCGGTCACCAGGTTATTGGCGATGTCGACGGCCAGGTCGCGCAGCTCGATGACCTCGATCTCCACCTCCGGCAGCCTGGCGCCGCTCGCCGACGCCAGGCGGTCGGCCAGCAGGCGGGTCGAGGACGGCTGGCTGAGACCGGCCGAGACGACGGCGAGCTTCATGGGTCACACTCCTACGGCAGTGGCCTTGGCCAGCAGCGACTGGTGGGTGGGGGCGTCGGGCACGTTGGCCGGACGGCCGACGGCGAACTCCTTGCGGAGCACGGGCACGACCTCCTCGCCGAGGATGTCGAGCTGTTCGAGCACGGTCTTCAGCGGCAGGCCCGCGTGGTCCATCAGGAACAGCTGGCGCTGGTAGTCGCCGAAGTACTCCCTGAACTTGAGAGTCCGCTCGATGACCTGGTCGGGGCTGCCGACCGTGAGCGGGGTCTCCGTCATGAACTCCTCCAGTGAGGGGCCGTGGCCGTACACGGGGGCGTTGTCGAAGTACGGACGGAACTCGCGGATCGCGTCCTGGGAGTTCTTCCGCATGAACACCTGGCCGCCGAGACCGACGATGGCCTGCTCGGGGAGGCCGTGGCCGTAGTGCGCGTAACGCCTCCTGTACAGGTCGATCAGCCGCTGGTAGTGCTCCTTCGGCCAGAAGATGTTGTTGGCGAAGAACCCGTCGCCGTAGTAGGCGGCCTGCTCGGCGATCTCGGGGCTGCGGATCGAGCCGTGCCAGACGAACGGCGGCACGCCGTCGAGGGGCGCGGGCGTCGAGGTGTAGCCCTGCAGCGGGGTGCGGAAGCGGCCTTCCCAGTCGACGACCGGCTCGCGCCACAGCCGGTGCAGCAGCGCGTAGTTCTCGATGGCCAGCGGGATGCCGTCGCGGATGTCCTTGCCGAACCAGGGGTAGACAGGGCCGGTGTTGCCGCGGCCCATCATGAGGTCGACCCGCCCGTCGGCGAGGTGCTGCAGCATCGCGAAGTCCTCCGCGATCTTCACCGGGTCGTTGGTGGTGATCAGCGTCGTGGACGTCGACAGGACGAGCCGCTCGGTCTTGGCCGCGATGTAGCCGAGCATGGTCGTCGGCGACGAGGCGACGAACGGCGGGTTGTGGTGCTCGCCGGTCGCGAAGACGTCGAGGCCGACCTCTTCGGCCTTGAGCGCGATGGCGACCATCGCCTTGATCCGCTCGGCCTCGGTCGGCGTCGTGCCGGTGGTCGGGTCGGGGGTGACGTCGCTGACCGTGAAGATACCGAACTGCATGGCGATCTCCGCTCCCTACGTTGAAGTTTCAATCGTCAAGAACAGTGACGACCCACAGGATATTCCACGCCATCAAGCACGGTAAAGGGAGGGCAAAAGAGAGGGCGCCCCGGGGTCGGGGGAAACGCCCGGGACGCCCCTGGCGAGCGTTGCCCAGCGGGGGGACGGGCACGCCCGCGGCATGGTCAAGCGGTGGTCGACGCGCCCCCGATCAACTCACCAGTTCACGCCACCGCTCTATCCAGGTGGCATAGTCAGTGCATTCCCCCTTCGGGGGTTTGCAATCCCCCGGTGGGCGTACCGCAAAGGTGACCTTTTCGAGCTTCTGCTCGTCGTCGACGCCGTACGCGTCGCAGATCCGCCTCAGCTCCTTCTTGCAGGCCTTGGGATTGGCGGGCGCGAGCCCCACCCACGCGGCCGCGTCGTGCTGGGTCTTGGACGTGGCCGTCCAGCTCAGCCAGCGGTAGGCGCAGTCGAGGCTGGCGGTGTTCGTGCTGAGCATCCACGAGTCGACCCAGCCGGTGGTGGGCACGTCGAGCGCCTTGACATCCTTGCCCGCCTTCCGCAGCAGAAGCCTGAAGTACGGCGTGGCCTGCGCGATGTCGACCTTGCCCGTCGCGAACGCCCGCACCAGCGAGATCGGCTCCTTCCAGTAGAGCCTGTGCTTGTTGCGGCTCAGCAGCTTCACGGCCTCGTCGAGCTGCGCGGTGGTCAACTCGAAGGGGTCGGCCACCTTCCCGGCGAGCGCGGCGTCGGCGACGCCCAGCGGGCTGTCGGGCAACGCCGACCGCTGGCTGTCGTACAGGTCGAGCGCGTCGCGCGGCTTGACCTTGGCGGCGTCGTAGATGATCTCGTTGACGCCCCACAGGTACGGCACGCCGTACACCTTGCCGCCGGTCTTCGTCTGCTCGCGCAGGTGCTCGGTCAGCTCGTCGTACCCGGTGACCTTGGCCGTGTCGATGGGCTGCACCTGGTTCGCGGCGATCAGGCCCGCGGCCACCTCGGGGCCGGCCGAGATCACGTCGTAGGCCCGCTCCCCCACCTTGGCCTGCATCTCCTGCGCCGTCTGCACGACGTCGAGCCTGGCGATGCGGCAGCCGGTCGTGCCCTCGAAGTCGGTCACCCAGTTGGTGCCCGCCCCGCCCGACTCGGCGTAGCCCTTGTAGGTGAGGATCTGCAGGGTGCCGTCGCTCTGCACCGGGCTCGCGCTGGGGGTCGGCGGAGAGGTGGGCGTGGACCGCTGCGACGGTGTCGCGGACGTGGAGGCCGGGCCGGCTGTGGGGGTGACCCGTACCGAGGTGGTGGTCCTGGCCGCGCCGGCACTCGCCGCGCACCCGGTCATCGCCATGCACGCCACGCCGGCGATCGCCATGACAGGTATGCGATGTCTCACGAAGTTCCCCCTTGTCCAGCCTGGAGCTTACCGGTGGCCGAGGACGGGGGCGCGCCTGCCGCGTCAAGGGGCGCGGGCACGCGAACGCCCCACGGGCACAAGGCTCGCGGGGCGTCGGGCGCGCTACTTGTTGGTCGGGAACCCGAGGTTCACGCCGCCGTGCGAAGGGTCGAGCCAGCGGGAGGTGACGACCTTGCCGCGGGTGTAGAAGTGCACACCCTCGGCGCCGTGGACGTGGGTGTCGCCGAACAGCGACGCCTTCCATCCGCCGAAG
The DNA here is from genome assembly GCF_042681425.1 of Nonomuraea mangrovi. Classification (NCBI taxonomy): domain Bacteria; kingdom Bacillati; phylum Actinomycetota; class Actinomycetes; order Streptosporangiales; family Streptosporangiaceae; genus Nonomuraea; species Nonomuraea mangrovi. The sequence goes on from NZ_JBHUFV010000083.1 coordinate 161,940, forward strand.
CTGTAGAAGGCCATCGGCACGGGGATCGGCACGTTGATGCCGACCATGCCGACCTCCACCTCGTTCTGGAAGCGCCTGGCGGCGCCGCCGTCGTTGGTGAAGATCGCGGTGCCGTTGCCGTACTCGCCGCCGTTGATCAGCTCAAGGCCCTCCTCGTACGAGGAGACCCGTACCACCGACAGGACGGGGCCGAAGATCTCCTCGGTGTGCACGCGCGAGCCCGCGGGCACGTGGTCGAGGACCGTGGGGCCGAGCCAGAAGCCGGGGGTGTCGGTCGCCTTGCCGCCGCCGAGCACCTGGACCTCGCGGCCGTCCACCACGAGCTTGGCGCCCTCGGACAGGCCGAGGTCCAGGTAGGAGGCCACCTTGTCGCGGTGCACCTCGGTGACCAGCGGGCCCATCTCGGAACGCTCGTCGTCGCCGGGGCCGATGGTCAGCCTGGAGACCCGCTCGGCGATCTTGTCCACGAGCTCGTCGCCGATCGGGTCGACGGCCAGGACCACCGAGATCGCCATGCAGCGCTCGCCCGCCGAGCCGAAGCCCGCCGAGACGGCCGAGTCGGCGACCAGGTCGAGGTCGGCGTCGGGCAGGACCAGCATGTGGTTCTTCGCGCCGCCGAGCGCCTGCACGCGCTTGCCGTGCGAGGTGCCGGTCTCGTAGACGTAGCGCGCGATCGGGGTGGAGCCGACGAAGGAGACGGCCTTGACGTCCTCGTGCTCCAGGAGGCGGTCGACCGCCACCTTGTCGCCCTGGACGACGTTGAAGACACCGTCGGGCAGCCCGGCCTCCTGCCACAGCCGCGCCATGAGCAGCGAGGCCGACGGGTCCTTCTCCGAAGGCTTGAGGATGAAGGCGTTGCCGCAGGCGATGGCGATGGGGTACATCCACATCGGCACCATGGCGGGGAAGTTGAACGGCGTGATGCCGGCCACCACGCCGATCGGCTGGCGGATCGAGTAGGAGTCGACCCTGGTCGAGACGCCCTCCGAGAAGCCACCCTTGAGCAGGTGCGGGATCCCGCAGGCGAACTCCACGACCTCCAGGCCCCTGGCGACCTCGCCGAGCGCGTCGGAGTGGACCTTGCCGTGCTCGGCGGAGATCAGCGCGGCGAGCTCGTCGGAGTGGGCGTCCATCAGCTCACGGAAGCGGAACAGCACCCGCGCCCGCTTGACCAGCGAGGCGTCACGCCATGCGGGGAAGGCCGCGACCGCGGCGGCGACGGCGGCGTCCACGTCGGCGACCGACGCCATCGCGACCTTGCCGCTGACCTCACCCGTGGCGGGATTGAAGATCTCGGCGGTACGGCTGTCGCCGTCCACGCGAGAGCCGTTGATCCAGTGGTTAACGAACTTCATCGTTGATGGTCTCCAAAGCGTTGACGATGATGCCGAGGCCCTCTGCCGCCTCGTCCATCGTCAGGGTGAGCGGCGGCGCCATGCGGATCGCCGTGCCGTACAGGCCGCCCTTGCCCGCGAGCAGGCCGAGCTTCTTGGACTCCTCCATGAACCGGCCCGCCAGCTCGGAACTGGCCAGCTCCACGGCGAACATCAGGCCCTTGCCGCGGACGGAGGTGACGATCGGCAGCCGCTTCGCGGCCTCGCGCAGCCCGTCGATGATGAGCGCGCCCGTCCTGGCGGCGTTGGCCTGCAGGTCGTGGTCGAGGACGTAGTCGAGGGTGGCGTTGGCGGCGGCCATCGAGATCGGGTTGCCGCCGAAGGTGGCCAGGCCGACCGCGTGCAGGTTGTCGAGCAGGTCGCCGCGGGCCACGATGCCGCCGACCGCGAACCCGTTGCCCAGGCCCTTGGCGAACGTCATCATGTCGGGGGTCACGCCGTGGTTCTGGATCCCGAAGAACGCCGAGCCGGTGCGACCCCAGCCGGTCTGCACCTCGTCGGAGATGAACAGGATCCCCTCCTCGTCGAGCACCTCCTTGTAGGCGGCGAACAGGCCGTCGGGGGCCATGGTGAAGCCGCCCACGCCCTGGATCGGCTCGGCGATGAGCGCGGCCACGTCGTTGGAGACGCCGGTCGCCAGCACGTGCCGCAGGTCCTCGACGCAGACCTTGATGTAGTCGGCGTCGGACAGGCCCGCGAACTGGGGCAGGTGCCGGTCGGCGCCGTGCAGGAACGTCGCGTTGACCGGCGAGTAGGAGTTGTTCTTCCACGCGCGGTTGGAGGTGACGCCGATCGCGCCGAAGGAACGGCCGTGGTAGCTCTGCCGCATGGCGAGCACCTGGTCGGACTTGCGCGCGTAGGTGGCCAGCAGCAGGGCCGTCTCGTTCGCCTCGGTGCCCGAGTTGGTGAAGAACACCTTCGCGTCGGGGATGCCGGAGAGCCTGGCGATCTTCTCGGCCAGCTCGATCTGGCCGCGCAGCAGGTAGACGGTGCTGGTGTGCACGACGCCGGTGGCCAACTGGCGCTCGACGGCCTCACGGACCTCGGGCACGTCGTACCCGATCATGTTGGTGAGGATCCCTGCGAAGAAGTCGAGGTAGCTCTTGCCCGAGGCGTCGACGACACGGTTGCCCTTGCCGCTGACGATCTCGATGGGCTCGTTGTAGTAGAGGGCCACCCAGTTGGGGATTACCGCCTTGTGGCGCGCGAGAAGGTCCGACATGCTCCGAGTATCGCGGTTATTCACCGCACATCCCACCTCCAACCTGTCGGCATGACGCGACATCCGCTTACACTCTGCGCAGGAAGAATGTGTCAGGACATAAGGACGTTGAAGGCGACAAGGCCGGGCGCGCGGCCGAAACCCCTTGCGCCGCCGGGGCCGCCGGTGATCGCCCAGGTCAGCCAGGAGCCCCTGGCCCCCTAGGGGATGTCCCGTGCGCCTGGCGATGTACGCCCTTATCGCCCCCTACATCGCGAGAGGCATGGCGAAAGCCCTCCCGCGGCGGACGCCCCCGCAGGGCCGCATCGAGCACCATCGGGTCATCGACGACAGAGGAGACCCGAGATGACCATCACGATCGACCGCCCCGAGGCCCCCGCGGGACCCCCCAAGCTCGACCGCGAGGCGCTCCGCAGGGCGCAGCAGGAGACCCTGGCCACCCCCCGCATGGACTACAGCCTGCTGGCCAAGATGATGTTCAAGCCCGTCGACCTCATGTACGGCAAGCAGGGGTCGTTCACCAAGTTCGCGATGCTGGAGATCATCGCCCGCGTGCCGTACCAGGCGTGGGAGCGGGTGGGCTACTGGGCCGTGCACCGCTACGCGGGCAGGTCCGACCTGGCCAAGAGGGTCTTCGAGCGGATCGTCGAGGCCCGCTCCGACCAGGACAACGAGCAGTGGCACCTGCTGATCATGCAGGATCTGATCGAGCGCCACGGGATGAGACAGAACTGGCTGCTGCACAAGGTGGCGCCGTGGTTCATCTCGTTCTTCTACTACCACGTCTCGTGGGCGTTGTTCCTGTTCAGGCCAGAGGCCAGCTACCGGCTCAACGCGGAGTTCGAGGACCACGCCGAGCACGAGTACATGAGGTTCGTGGCGGAGAACCCCGACCTTGAGTTCATGCCCGACCCCGGGACGTATGCGGACGAGTACGGCCGCTACCGGTCGGTGGCGGACCTGCTGCGGCAGATCGGGCACGACGAGCGGGTGCACAAGCTGGACAGCCTGGAGAACGTCAAGGACCCGCGCTACGCGCCCGCCCGATGACGTTTCACGGGTCCCCGCCCGAGGGTCAGACCTCGGCGGGGACAGGGGAGACGGGGGCGGAGGGGCGCAGGACCAGCAGGGCCAGGCAGGCCGCCGCGAGGCAGGACGCCGCACCGATCCACGCCCCCGTGGCCATCGCCGTGCTGAAGGCATCCCTTCCCGCCGCCGCCACGTCGGGGGCGAGCCGCACCGCCTGGGCGATCGACTCCCTGGCCGCCTCGGGCGCCGACTCGGGCATCGACGAGGTGTACACCCCCGCCAGCACGCTGCCCAGAGCGGCGATGCTGAGGGCCATGCCGACCTGCTGGATGGTGTCGTTCAGCGCGGACCCGACGCCCGCGTGCTCGACCGGCACCGCCCCCATGAGCGTCGCGTAGGCCGCGGGCCCCGCGATCCCGCCGCCCGCGCCCATGATCACGAAGGCGGCGAACAGCGACCAGTAGCCGCCGCTCATGGCCATCACCACGAACGACAGCCCCATGACCAGGATGCCCACGACGATGAGCGTCCTGTTGCTGACCTTCTGACCGAGTCCCGCGCCGACGCCGTTGAAGACCGCCGCCGAGATCGCGTACGGCAGCAGCGCCACTCCGAGCTGCGCCGCGCCGTACTCGAGCACGAACTGCAGGTACTGCGTGAGCATCAGCATCACCGCGCCGGACCCGAACGACATCAGCAGGATCGAGAACGACGACCCGCTGAAGTTGCGGTTCCCGAACAGGCCGAGCGGCAGCATCGGAGCGGCCGTCCTGCGCTCCCACAGCACGAAGCCGGCGAGGGACACCACGGCCACGGCGATCATCACGGGGTTCCAGGTCCGCTCGATGACCACGTAGACGAGCGAGAACAGCCCGACGATCGACAGCACCACGCCGAGCGGGTCGAGCCTGCGGGAGGGCCCGCGCGTCTCGGGCATCAGGACGACGGCGGCGACGATGCCGATCGCCGCGATGGGCGCGTTCAGCAGGAAGACCGAGCCCCACCAGTAGTTCTCGATGATGAGGCCGCCCACGATCGGCCCCGCGATCACGCCGAGCATGGCGACGGCGCTCCACGCGGCCATGGCCTTGCGCCGTTCGTCGTCGTCGAAGGTCGTGATGAGGATGGACAGGGTCGAGGGCATGAGGATCGCGCCACCCACGCCCATGAGCCCTCTGGCCGCGATGAGCTGCCACGGTTCGGCGGCGAGGACGGCGATCAGCGAGGCGCCGCCGAAGATCGCCAGGCCGATAATGAGGAAGCGGCGCCTGCCGTACCGGTCGGAGAGGCTTCCGGCCGTGAGCAGCAGGCCCGCGAAGACGAGCACGTAGGAGTCGAGGATCCACTGGATCTCCGAGGGGCTGGCTCCCAGCTCCTGCATCAGGGTGGGGATCGCCACGTTGAGGACGGTGCTGTCCACGACCAGCGGCAGGAGCGCGAGGCACAGGACGACGAGAGACCACCAGCGTCGCGGGTCTCGTACAGCGTTCGAGTTCACTCGCACACTGTACGACGGGACTCGCACAGTGTGCGAGTCGTTTTATCCTGAAGGCGTGACCAGCAAGCAGTTCACCTCCGTGTGGGTCCGCGAGCCCAGGCAGAGCAAGGCGCAGGGGCACGGGCTCACCCGCGACCAGATCGTGCGCGCCGCGCTCGAACTGCTGGACGCGGAGGGCCTCGAAGCGCTGAGCATGCGCAAGCTCGGCGCCAGGCTCGGCGCGGGCGCCACCAGCCTCTACTGGCACGTCGCCAACAAGGACGAGCTGCTCGAACTCGCCTACGACGAGATCTGGGGCGAGATGCCGGTGCCCGACCCCGACGCGGTGGGCTGGAAGGACACCGCCTCCGCCTACGCGCACGGCATGCGGCGGACGATCCTGAGCCATCCGTGGGCCGCCGGCCTGATCGGCAGGATGCCCGCCATCGGCCCCAACTCGCTGCGCGCGGGCGATCTCCTGCGCAGAGCGCTCATCCTGGCCGGGTTCAGGGGGATGGAGCAGGACTACGCCGGATCGGCGATCACCGCGTTCGTCATCGGCACGACCATTCCCGAGGTCGCGTGGCGCAGCCTGTCGCAGGAGGGCGCCTACGACGCCGCGAGCATGCGGGAGGTCGTGAGGAAGGCCGCGTCCGACTACCCCGACTTCGTGGCCCGCACCGACGACTACGAGGGCAGGGACGAGCGGGTCGTGCGCGAGATGAACTTCGACTTCGGCCTGCTGTGCGTGCTCGACGGCCTGGAGAAGCGGCTCGGCTCCTAGCGTGCAACCCGCGAGAGGGTCGGAGGCATCTTCCGGGGTGTGAAACCGATTCCCTGGGAGACCGATGAGCCTCGATGAGGAGTACACCACCTACGTGACCGGGCGGTCGTCCTGGTTACGGCGGATCGCCTACCTGCTGTGCCAGGACTGGCACCGGGCCGACGACCTGGTCCAGACGGCGATCACGCGGCTGTACGTCAAGTGGCGCAAGGCGCGCGTCGCCGACGATCTCGATGCCTACGTCCGGGTGATCCTGATCCGCGTCTTTCTCGCCGAGCAGCGGACGGCGTGGTTCTCCCGCGTACGGCTGACGGCCGCGCCGCCCGACCCGCCGCCGGGCGGCCACGATCGCGACACCGCCGTGGACCTGAGCAGGGCGCTCGCCGCGGTGCCGCCGCGCCAGCGCGTCACCCTGGTGCTGCGCTTCCACTGCGACCTGAGCGTCGAGCAGACCGCGGTCGCGCTCGGCTGCTCCACGGGGACCGTCAAGAGCCAGACCGCCCGGGGCCTGGCCGCCCTGCGCGCGACGCTCGACGCGCCGTACTCCCCTCTCTCGCACACGGACCTCTCGCACATGGAGGAGCGCTGATGGACACCAGGCACCTGTTCGACACGCTGGCCGCTCAGCGAGCGCCGCTCACGACGGTGGACGTGGGGCGGGCCGTCGCCGATGGACGCGCCATCCGCAGGCGCCGCAGGGCCGCCCTCACGGCGGGCGCGTTGTCGGTGTTGCTGGTCGCCTCGCTGACCTGGTTCGGCATCGCCCAGGCCGGAGGCGGCGGCGAGGTGGCCGTCACCGTGCACGGCGACGCGCTGCCCGCGTCAGGAGTGGGCCCGCTGCGCCACGCCTACTACGACTGGTGCGGGAAGAAGTGGTCTCCCGGCCAGGGCCGCGCCTTCACCGGCAGGGAATGCCTGCAGTGGCGGGTGGTGACACGCGACGGCCGGAACTACCGGATGCCGGAGGCGCTGAGCGTGTACACCGAGCAGACCGAGCAGAACTACATGAACACCGCGGCCCCCCTGGTCATCACCCCCGACGGGCGGCGGGTCGCCTACTACAGCGAGAAGGACGAGCGGTTCGCGGTCCGCGACCTGGCCGACGGCCGGGTCTGGCTGACCCCGCAGAAGGTGGACAGGAAGACGATGGTGAAGCACGGTGGCTTGCTGCGGCTGTCCCCTGACGGCCGTCACCTCGGGCTGAACGGCGTCGGCCTGCCGAACGCGGTCGTGGACGTCGAGACGGGGCACGTGACCGAGATCCCCGAAGGCTGGCAGGTGGTGAGGGTGCCGAGCGGCGGCGACCCGGTGGTCGTGGGAGACGAGAACAACCGGCTCGGACTGCTGTCCGGAGGGCAGGTGCGCGCCTTCAGCGCCCGCGACGCCGGCTTCAACGTCAGCGGGCCGGCGGCCGACGGGCGGACGCTGGCCTACCTGGGCGAGCGCGAGAAGACCGGCCGGGACAACGCGACGGGCGGCTCCCGCCCGGACCGGATCGTCACGATCGACGCCACGACCGGCACGATCACGAAGGAGGTCGCCTTCCGTGACGCGCCCAAGGACTTCTATCCGTGGCGTGTGGGGCACTGGGTCAGTCCCACGGAAGTCGCCGTCTCGGCCGTGCTGCGCGACCAGGCGTGGATGAAGGACAGGACCATCACCCCCACGCTGGGCGAGGCCGTGTACGCGGTCGACGTCGTCACGGGCCGGGTGCGCGAGCTGGGCGTCTATTCCTTCCGCGGCTGGTCGGGCGATGTGGTGACGCCGGGCTTCTGACCTGCTCGCACGAGTTCCCGCTCGCCGTCCCCGATCCTTCGGGTCGTCCCCGCGGCGTCGAGACTCTCCAGCAGCGGGATCGCGACGCGGCGGGAGGTCCCGAGCGCCTGCCTGGCCTGCGCCGTCGTGAACCTGCGGGGCAGCGTGGCGAGCACGGCGACCGCGCGCCCCACGGCGTCAGGAGGCAGGACGACGCCGGGGGCCAGGCGCGTGAGCCGCCCCGCGCTCTCTGCCGCGGCCAGAGCGCGGGCGTCCAGGCCGAGCTCGGTCAGCCTGGCACTGTCGGGAGCGGCGAAGGGCCCGGCCGCCCACGCGGCCTCCAGCGCGCGGACCGCCCGCTCGGTGGCCGGCGGCAGCGCCGGCCCAGGGGGTAGCAGCCGCCCCCGCGCCCTCCGCAACCGCTCGGCTGGAGCGGCGCTGTCGGCGAGCGCGTCCACCAGCGCCCTGTCCGGCAGCCCGAGCGCCTGCCGCGCGGCTTCCAGCGGGAGCCCGGGGTCCAGCGGGTCCTGTACGGCCCGCGCGGCGACAAGCCCGGTCAGCCGCTCCCGCCAGGCCGCCCACGCGTGGGGATCCACCAGCCACTCCCCCACGACGACCGCCCCCTCGGGGGTGGCCGTGGACGGGATGCCCATGGCCGTCAGGTCGGCCCGCGTGGCCAGGCCACGACGGCGCAGCTCGGCCCCGAGGTCGGCGCCGCCGTCCATGCCCGCCAGCGCCGCCGCCCGCAGCGTGGCCGCCCCTCGGCGCCGCAGCCCCGGCGGGCGGACGTCGAGGACGGTCGCGCCCCACAGGTGGCGGCTTCCCGGGTCGCGCAGCAGGGCGCGGTCGCCGATCCGCAGCGGGAGGGCGTGGGCCAGGACGATCCTGGCGCAGTCGTCGCCGAGCCGCCTGACGTTGGCGGGCACGGCGGTCGAGCCGACGTGCCACAGTGCCTGGCGCGGCAGCCGCCGCACCTCCTCACGGGGTGGCGTCAGCCGTACGTCGAGGACGGTCGTGGGCAGCCAGCGGCCGGGCGTGACCAGCACGTCGCCGCGCCGCAGGCCGTCGGCGGCGGCGCCGCGCACGTTGACAGCCACCCGTGCGGGCCCCGCGATCTCGTCGTGGGCCCGCCCGAGGCTGTGCAGCCCGCGCACCTTCAGCGCGGCCCCGCCGGCCTCCAGCGTGTCGCCGGTCGCGACCGTGCCCGCGCCCAGCGTGCCGGTCACGACGGTGCCGCGCCCCGCGACCGTGAACACCCTGTCGATCCACAGCCGCACGTCCGCCTCCGGCTCCGGGCCTGGCAGCCCCGCCGCCAGCTCGGCGAGGGCGGCGCGCAGCTCCGGCAGCCCCGCGCCGGTGCGCGCGCTGACGGCCACCGCCGGCATGCCCTCCAGCGTGGTGCCCTCGGTCCTGGCCCGCGCCTCGGCCAGCGCCGCGCCGGGTTCGGCCAGGTCGGACCTGGTGATCGCGAGCACCCCGTGGCCGATGCCGAGCGCGGTGACGACATCCAGGTGCTCCTGTGACTGCACCCGCCAGCCCTCGTCCGCGGCCACGACGAACAGCACCGCGGGAACCGGGCCCACGCCCGCCAGCATGTTGGTCAGGAAGCGCTCGTGTCCCGGCACGTCGACGAAGGCGAGATCGCCGGTCCAGACGAAGCCGAGGTCGATGGTCAGCCCGCGGCGGCGCTCCTCCTCCCAGCGGTCGGGTTCCATGCCGGTCAGCGCGCGCAACAGCGTCGACTTGCCGTGGTCGACGTGCCCCGCGGTGGCGATCACCCGCATACGGCCACCACCGCGTCGAACAGGACCTGGTCGTCGGAAGGGGCCACCGCCCGCAGGTCGAGCAGCAGCCGGCCGCGCTCGACGCGGCCGAGCACGGGCGGCTCGCCCAGCCGCAGCACCGCGGCGAGCGACTCGTCCAGCGCGACCGCGGCGCTGGGCAGCTCGACGCACGGCGCCCCGCCGCCGCCCACACGGGCGACGCTGGCGACGGCCTCTGCCGCCAGCCCCTTGTCGGCCAGCCGTACGGCGAGCGTCCTGGCCCTGGCCAGGAGTTCGACCGGTTCGGCGTGCAGGGCGAGCGTCGTGGGCGGGGGCGGACCCTCGATCGTGGCCTCCAGCGCGGCCAGCGTGAGCTTGTCCACCCGCAGGGCGCGGGCGAGCGGGTGCCTGCGCAGCCGGTCGATCAGGCCGGCGCTGCCCAGCAGCAGGCCGCACTGCGGGCCGCCGAGCAGCTTGTCACCGCTGGCGGTGACCAGGTCAGCGCCGGCGGCGAGCCAGGTGGCGGCGTCGGGCTCGTCGGGCAGCGCCGGGTCGGGGCGCAGAAGGCCCGACCCCGCGTCGGCGACCAGCGGCACACCGAGCCCTGCGAGCTCGCCGACGTCCGGAGTCGCCGCGAAGCCCTCGATGCGATAGTTGGACGGGTGGACCTTCAGCACGAACCCCGTGTCGGGCCCGATCGCCTCGGCGTAGTCGGCGACGCTCGTCCGGTTGGTGGTGCCGACCTCGCGCAGCCGCGCGCCGGTCGAGACGATCAGGTCGGGCAGCCGGAACCCGTCGCCGATCTCGACGAGTTCGCCCCTGCTGACGACGATCTCGCGGCCCTGAGCCAGCGCCGTGGCCGCCAGCACGAGCGCGGCCGCGTTGTTGTTGACCACGTGCACGTCGCCCGCCCCTGGCACCGCGCGGGCGAGTGCCGCCATCGCCGCCCTCCCCCGCCGCCCCCTGCGCCCGGTGGCCAGGTCCAGCTCCACGTCGGTGGTTCCGGCGGCGGCCCGCACCGCCTCGATCGCCGTCCGCGACAGCGGCGCCCTGCCGAGATTGGTGTGCAGGAGCACGCCGGTGGCGTTGACGACCCTGCGCGGACCCGAACCGGTCAGCTCGTCGAGCGCCGACTCCACCACCTGGGCGGGCGTGATGACGCCCTGCCTGACGCGCCGCTGGGCGTCTCCGACGGCGGCCTTCACCCTGCCACGGCCCAGCCGCGCCAGCGCCTCGGCGAGCCGGAGGTCGGCGAGCACGGCATCCGTTCGGGGGATGAGTCGGCGCGGATCGGTCATGACGATCAAGATAGATGTCTCTAGAGTCTGATCATGGTGAGATTGACGCAATTCGCCCAGGGCGGTGGCTGTGCGTGCAAGATCCCAGCCGGCGAACTGGAGCAGGTGCTGACCGGGTTCGGGGTGACGCCCACCGATCCGCTCGGCGAGCTGGTGGTGGGCCTGGAGACCGGCGACGACGCCGCCGTCGTCAGGATCGAGGGCGGCACGGCGATCGTGAGCACCGCCGACTTCTTCACACCCGTGGTCGACGACCCCTACGACTGGGGGCGGATCGCGGCGGCCAACGCGCTCTCGGACGTGTACGCGATGGGCGGACGGCCCGTGGTGGCGCTCAACCTGCTGTGCTGGCCCAGGGAGCTCCTGCCGTACGAGCTGGCGAGAGAGGTGCTGCGCGGCGGTGCGGAGGTCGCCGCGCAGGCCGGCTGCCACCTGGCGGGCGGGCACAGCGTGACCGACGTCGAACCCAAGTACGGCATGGCCGTCACCGGGCTGGCCGACCCCGGCCTGCTGATGCGCAACGACGCGGGCAAGGCCGGCTCGCCGCTGTCACTGACCAAGCCGCTGGGGCTCGGCGTGCTCAACAACAGGCACAAGGCCACGGGCGAGGTGTTCGCCGAGGCCGTCGACATCATGACGACGCTCAACGCCGAGGCCTCGAAGGCCGCGCTCGACGCGGGCGTGCGCTGCGCCACCGACGTGACCGGGTTCGGACTGCTGGGACACCTGTTCAAGCTGGCCAGGGCATCGGGGGTGAGCGCGGTCGTCGACGCGGCCGCCGTGCCGCTGCTGGCCGGCGCGCGGGAGGCGGTCCGCGACGGGTACGTGCCCGGCGGATCGCGGCGCAACCTGGAGTGGGTGGCCCCGCACCTCGACAGGGGTTCGGCCACGGAGGAGACGCTGCTGCTGCTGGCCGACGCGCAGACCTCCGGCGGGCTGCTCGTCGCCGGCGAGGTCCCGGGCGCGCCGGTGATCGGCGAATTGGTGGAGGCGGGCGACGCCACGATCATGATCCGCTAGGGTGCCGGGTGGAGGCGACCAGGTGCCTGGTGGCCCTCCCGGTCTTCAAAACCGGTGGCGCCGAGTATCTCGGCGCGGCGGGTTCGATTCCCGTCCGCCTCCGCCAGTACCCCTCTCTCCCGTGGAGCGTCGTGAGCATCGACGATCTGCTGCTGCGTACCCGCGCCGGGCTCACGCGGCTGAGCCCCGCGCAGGCCTGGGCGTTGACGCGCGTGGGCGACGGCCTCATCGCCGACACCCGTCCCGAATGGCAGCGGCGCAGGGACGGCGAGGCCCCGGGCGCCATCGTGATCGAGCGCAACCACCTGGAGTGGCGGCTCGACCCGCGCAGCGCGGCCCGCATCCCCGAAGCCGCCTCCAGCAGCGTGACCTGGATCGTGCTGTGCGACGAGGGCTACTCCTCCAGCCTCGCCGCCGCGACCCTGCGCCAGATCGGCCTGTCCAGGGCGACCGACGTGATCGGCGGCTTCCAGGCGTGGATCTCGTTGGGGCTGCCGGTCAGCCGTCCCGCCGTGCCCGTCAGGCCACGAGGGCCAGGCGAGGGCCCGGTGCCCGCGCGGTGAGCCAGTCCCGCAGGCCGCCACCGACCTCCTGGCGAAAGGCCGAGGAAAGGTCGAGGAAAGCCCTCTGTCCCACGATCAGCGACATGAATGCTGATCAGGTTCGCGAAGACGGACCGGATTGACATCCTCCCCCTCGTCAACGACGGGGATTCCCACGGTCGCCCGTGAGGGTTCCTGTTTCACCGCCGGTTGCCCGCCCGAGAGGATCTCGTTGAGGTCTCACACCAGCTCCGCAGGCGTTTTACCTGTCCGCCAGCCCGGCGGCCAAGATGTTGTTCGCCGCGTTCACGTCCCGGTCATGCAGGACGCCACAGGCGCACCGCCACTCTCGGACGTTCAACGGCATGGACTGCTGGATGGTGCCGCAAGACGAGCACAGCTTGCTGGAGGGGAAGAACCGGTCGATCACGACCAGTTCCCGCCCATACCAGCTCGCCTGGACCAGGAGGGACACGAACCAGCGACCGGCCGCGTCCCTCGACACCGTCACCGTGGACGGCTCGCCACCCTCCGGCAGGGGACGCGACCACACGATGTGGAGGGGCGCGTCCATCTTCGCCAGCCTCAGCGCGCCGTCGCGCCAGCGGAACGCCGACCGGGTGTACTCCGCCGAGGCCCGCGCCTTCTTGCGGGACTTGAACGTCGGATACTGGGCGCGCTTGGCGAAGAAGTTGCCGAACGCCGCCTGCAGGTGACGCAGGGCCTGCTGCAAGGGGACGCTGGACACCCGCGACAGGAAGTCGTACTCGCCGCTGCGCTTCCACGCCGTCAGCGCCGCCGACGACTCCTCGTAGGAGACGCGGCGGCCTTCAAGGGTGTAGGCGCGGGTCCGTTCTTCCAGGGCCTTGTTGTAGACGAGACGGACGCAGCCGAACGTCCGGGCAAGCTCTTCGGCCTGCTCGGCAGTCGGGTAGAAGCGGTACTTGTAGGCCCGCTTCACACTCTGCGCCACGCCGCGCATCCTACCGAACGATCAGCCAGGTATCGCGTGTTTGTTCGATTCCATCGATGCGGCCGGCAAACGCCGTTCCGCCCTGGCCGCGCATCGGCTTTTCCTGTCCTGCTCCGCAGGAGTCCGATTCCTCCCCCGCCTGAAGGCGGGGGTTTCCTCGGAGGTCTTTGATGAACCGCGTATCGGTCGGCGTGCTGGGGGCCGTCGGACTGATGCGTGACGGCGTGGTGCTCACGCCGTCCGCGCCACTGCTTCGGGCGCTGCTCGGCCAGCTGGCCGTATCGGCGGGAACGCCGCTGCCGTCGGCCGAGCTCATCAGGGTCGTGTGGCAGGACCAACCGCCGCGCGACCCCAAGGGCGCCCTGCATCTGGCCGCCTGCAGGCTGCGCGCCTGGCTGCGCGGAGCGGGAGAGACCCAGGTACGCGTGGTCACCGGGTCCGACGGCTACCACCTCGATCTCGGCGGGGGACGCACCGATCTGGAGCTGTTCCGCAGCGAGGCGAGCAGGTCCGACGCGACCAGTGAGACGCTGACGGCGGCGCTCGGGCTGTGGCGGGGCCGCCCCTTCGACAACGTGCCCGACCGGCGCTCCGACAGCCGCATGATCGAGGCGCTGCTCGCCGAGCAGGACTCGGTCACCAGACGCTCGGCCAGGGCCGCGCTCGACGAGGGGCAGCCGCATCTGGCGATCAGGCTGGTGGAACGGCTGTGCAGGGCCGACTCGCTGGACGAGGAGGCGCACGCCATCCTCATCGAGGCACTGGTCGCCACGGGGCAGCAGGGGGCCGCCGCCGTGACGTTCGACAGGATCAGACGCCGGCTGGCGGTGGAGCTCGGCATCGAGCCCGGCACGCTGTTACGCCAGGCCCACCTGCGCTGCCTCACGGGGAGCGACCCTCCGGACACGGTCCAGGGCAGGGGCGGTGGCGCGGGCGAGCCCGGCCGCCAGACGGACGACGGGAACCACGGGGAACACGGGGAGCCCATGGCCGACGTGCCCACGCGGCTGCTGGGCAGGGAGCGCGACCATGCGGGGCTGGCGGCACTGGTGCGCAACCGGAGGCTGGTCACCGTGATCGGCCCACCGGGGATCGGCAAGTCACGGCTGTGCGCGGAGCTCGCCGTACGGGAGACGGGGCACTTTTCCGGCGGGGTGCGGGTCGCACGGCCGCACGAATCACTGAGCGCCCCCGAGGGCACGGGGCCCGCGTTGCTCATCGCCGACGACTGCGACGAACGGCTCGGCGAGATCCGGGCGGATGTCGAGCGGCTGACGGCGTCCAGGCCCGACCTCACGGTCGTGATCACGGCCAGGCGCCCGCTCGGACTGTCGGGAGAGGTCATCTGGAGCCTGGGCCCGCTCGACCTGGACGCGGGCGAGCGGTTGCTGCGGGCCAGGGCCGCCGAGGCCGTACCGGGGCTCGCCTTCGGCGCCGACGACCGACCATGGGTGCAGCGGCTGTGCGCGCTGGCCGACGGGGTGCCCGCCATCATCGAGAGCCTGGCCTCGCTGATGCGTACCTTCCCGCTGAAGGTCCTGGCCGAGCAGGCCGAGCGCGACCTGGGCGCGCTCATCGACGACGTCAACCCCGCGGCCGCCCGGTTCACCGCGGGCCTCGACCAGGTATGGCAGGGGCTGTCGAGCACCCAGCAGATCATGCTGGTCAGGACCGCCGCCTTCCCCGGCGACTTCGGCCTCCACTGCGCCGTGGCCGAGTGCGCGGAGCCGCCGCTGGAGGTGGGAAGCGTGCCCGGAGTGCTCGCGGCGCTCGTCGACCGCGGCTGCGTGCTGCCGTTCGAGAGCGCCATGGGCCGCCGCTACCGACTGCTGGTCCCCGTGCGAGCGATGGTGCTGCGCCGCTTCCGCCGGCCGAGGATGGGCAGGTTCCCGACCGCCCGCCTGCCCGCCCGCGCCCGCTGAGCCCTCCGAACCGGCGGACGAGGAGGTCGTGGGCGCCTTTCCCGTGGTCGGCGCTCAGCCACCCGACGCGCGGGTGCGGGCGAGGTCGCCGACGCGGCGCAGCCCGGCCTCGTCCAGCGTGCCACCCACCACGATCAGCCGGTCGTCGGTGGCGGTGGCCACCTGGACACCGCCGGCCAGGCGGGCGACGGTGGCGGGCCCGCCCTGGCCGCCCGGCGACTCCACCTCGCCGACGGCGCCGCACTCCGCGTAGAAGCGCTTGAACCGCTGCACGCCCTCGCCGGGCGCCGTGAGAAGCAGTTCCCACACGACGGTCCCGTCGGCGGCGCGGAAGTCCCGCCTGATCGTCTTCTCGGCGCCGGGGGCGATGGCCGTGACACCGCAGGGAACCCTGTCGGCGGGCAGGTCCGCCCACGCCGCCTCGGCGGTGGCGGTCGCCGTCCACTCGCGGCCGCCGCCGAGCTGTCCCGCCTCAAGCAGCAGGGCCTCCCCGTCCGCGGTCGCCGCGGACGGAGAGGTCCCCGCGTCCGGGAACGTCGTCGCGGGCGCGGAGGTCGTCGCGGACGAGGACGTACCGCAGCCGGTCGCGCACAGCGTGGCGACCGCGGCCGCCACGCCCGCGCGACGCATACGTTCCTTCATGAGGCCCTCCTAGAGGATCGTGACGACCAGGGCGAGCAGGAATCCGGCGGCACAGATCTGCCCCATCCGCGACAGCGAGCACAGCATGTCCCTGTCCCACTGGCGAGGGTCGTCGCTGCGCGACCTGAGGTACGGCATGAGCGCCCTCCCCGCGCCGAACCCGATCCCCGCGAGCAGTCCTGCCCCCAGACCGCCGGCCAGCACGACGACGGCCACCAGCAGATGCGGCAGCGCGGTCGGCGTGTAGGTGCGCACGCCGGTGCCCATCTCGAAGCCGAACTGCAGCGGCCCCTCGAACTCGGCCTTCGGGATCACGTCCTGCGGCACGAGTCTGCGGTTCTGCGGCAGGGACAGCGGCCGTCCGATCAACTCGAACGACATGATGACGGACACGACGGGCAACAGGGTCCACAGGCGTACCGGCTCCGGCACCACGGAGGCGATCCCGGCCACGGCGCCGACGACGGCGCCTGACACCAGGGCGCCGAGCATCAGCCCGGAATTGAAGATCAAAAGCTTGTCTCGCCAGACCGACGAGGTCAGCAGGTCCGCTGAGTTGAGGCTTCAAACCGACCCCGACAGCGAGAAGCCCGCCGTCACGCCCATCAGGATCCACGCGGGCATGTCGAGCGGGAGCGACCAGACCAGGTGTGCCACCGCCAGGGCGGTGGCACACGCGGCCATCCAGGACGAGGCCCTCATCTCAAGGGTTCGGCCAGGAACAGATGCGCAGCACGGTGCTGCCGTCGCAGGTGGCGACGTACCCGTCGGCGCAGCGGTAGGGGGTGCTGCCGAACTTCCACCGCCACGCGTTCCGCTTCGTCATGCCGTTGCCGCACGCCTTGGTGGCGTAGCTGTTCCAGCAGGTGCCGCTGCCGCGCAGGAACCAGCCGTCACCACCGCAGTGCGACTTCGAGTACGGCGCGCCGACGCAGATCTTGGAGTTGTCGTTGTAGCCGCTGAAGTTGTCGTAGCCGGCGCAGTTCGTGTACTCGTTCCCGACCGCCGCCTCCGCCCTGTTGGCCCGGCTCGGGGGTAGCGCCGAGACGATGTTGAGCGCCAGGGCGCCGCCGAGCACGCCGATGGACTTGAACATGGTCCTGCGGGACGGCCTGGCCTTCCTGACGATGGTGGCGCCGGCGTTCTCGTCGTCGTCGGCGTGCGGTACCTGCGACCAGTACTGGTCCACGTCGATGCTCATCTGCTTCCCCTCTGATCGGCGGCGCTCACGCCGAGCATGGTGTCAAGGTCGTCGTCCGAACCGGCCAGCCTGCGCCATTCCTCGACGCCGCCGGCGGTGTACTTCAGCAGGGTGGGGGTGGCGCCGACGGCGATCCTGCCGAGCAGCTCGGCGTCGATCACCGCCTCGACCGGTGTGCCCGCCACCCATTCGGCGCAGCTCAGGGTGGCCGACAGCAGTACCAGGTGGGCGTCGGGGACCGCGTGCGCGACGCGCGCCAGGTGCAGCGCCCGCTCCTCGCAGTTGCCGCACACGGCCGTGACCACGAGCACGTACGTCGGCCGCCCGTCGGCGTCGCCGAACCGCTCGACCACGCGGGGGGTGGTGTGGTCGACGGTGGCGACGGCGGCCTTGATCGTGGCGTTCTGCAGATCCCTGATCATCCTGAGCATCGCCGACAGCGCGAACAGGGCCAGCACGGTGCCGAGGAAGGCGAGCACCGCGAGGGAGTTGACGATGTTCTGCATCGGCCTAGCCCAGTCCGCAGCTGATGGACTCGACCGCGACGACGAACCTGGGGTCCTCGGGCCGCGCGGCGGTGATGGTGGTGGCGGTGGTGTCGTTGACCACCAGGGCGGAGCGGGAGCGCACGCGCCCCCGCTGGTCGGTCTCGTCGATGCGCCACATCTGGCCGCCGCGCACCCGCCTGCCCTCCGTGCCGGGCATGAAGGAGGTGACCTGGGAGGCCGGCGTGACCTGCACCGAGCACAGCTGGTTGATCGTGTTGACCGCCAGCAGGTTGCCGAACTGATGGCCCGACCCCGGGCGCGGCAGCATCGTCAGCCCGTCGGGGGCGTCGCGCACGTCGAACAGCGAGAGCCGGTCCATGAACGTCTCCAGCGGCACGCCGGTGCCGGGGACGAAGATGCCCACCTCGTGGTAAGGCCCGATCCACAGCATGTTGGTGCCGGAGTTCTCCGGGTCCTCGAGGGAGAGGATCCTGCCGCCGTTCCTCGAGGCCTCGCGGACGACGTAGCGGGACCAGTCGCCGCTCTGCTTGGAGATCGACTCCTCGGACCCGGCGGGCGAGACGTTCACCCGGTATCCGCCGTCGGGGCCGTAGAGCCAGACCGCGTAGGCCCACCGGCCGATGAACGGCTGGGGTTCGCCGTCGACGGTCAGCGTGCGGCCGTCAGGTGTGCGTACGTTCACCTTTCCTGCCTTTCGTCAGGTCGGGCGGCGGTCAGCCGCAGTGTCCCCACGGGCTCAGCGACTGGAAGCGCTGGCCGCCTGGCGCGTCGGAGGCGACACCGCCGAACTGGACGCACTTGCCGCCCGCCTGGACGCGCACCGGGCCCGCGTACGTGGTGAAGTCGCCGCCGTCGCGGTGGATGGTGCTGGACCCCTGCACCTGGATCCGCGCCTCGGTGTAGGTGCGCACGCCCAGGTTGGTGTTCTTCCAGGTGACCACGCAGTTGTAGCCGTTGTTGTTGTAGAGCAGGTAGGAGGTCGCCCAGAGTCGGGGGGTCTTGATCGGGACCGAGTCGATGATCCGGTAGCCCGAACCGCACACGCTCTCCGGCGTGGCGGCCGCGGCGACGGTGCCGCCGGCGGCGGAGCCGGTGTCGGCTCCGGCCGGCGCGGCCTGCAGGAGCAGGACGGCGGCGGCCGCGGGTACCAGGGCACGCGAGAAGCTGCTCATGGGGTTCACGTACTTTCCGTCACGGTGGCCGCATCTCGGCCGTCGCCGTTGACGATCTTCCGGAGCGCCCGGACGGGTCAAGATCCCCGAATCGGACTATCAACGCGTGAGCCGACACGGACAGGCGCAGGAAACCGCGCAGAAAGGAATCGGGGGTTCACTTTTCCTCGACGACCACACGCTGTCCTGGGAATCGGGTGCCGATGAACGAAGAGGGGATGCTCGCCGCGCTCGCCCTGCCCGGTGCCCTCCTGCTGCTCTACGCGGCCGCCCGCAGGCTCGTTCGCGGCCCCAGGCTTGCGGGCGTCCTGCGCGCCCACCGGCTCCTGCCGCCCCGGCTGGTACGTCACGCGCTGTGGATGGAGGCCGCCGAGGCGGCCGCCGGCGCCGTCGCCGGAGTCGCGTGGCTGGCGGGAGCCGCTCCGGTGTTCACGGCGGGGGCCGCCGTGACAGGCGCGCTGCAGGCCGCCTTCGCCGGCTACCTCGCGGTGCTGCTGCGCGAGCGCGGCCGGGTGCCGTGCGGCTGCCTCGACGACCACGCTCTCGCCTCGCCCGCCTCGGTGGGACGGGGGCTGGTGCTGGCCTCGGGCGCCCTCCCCGCGGCGCTCGGCCTGGCCGCGCCACCGGCGGCGCCGGGCGAGCGGGTCGTCCTGCTGGCCGGGAGCGTCCTGGTCGTGTTGATCCTGGTCGTGGCCGCGCAGACCATCGACCTGATGGCGTCAGGACCCCGTGGGAGGCGCACTTAGTCTGGCCCGATATTCGTGGACAAATCATCGACAGCGTGTAAACGGGTGAATGCCCAGAATTACATCCTGATCGGATAAGCTCCACGCGTGCTGCCCACTATTGCCGACGTTCTGGCCCTGGAGACCGTTCGCAGGGGCAACCCCCGCGTGGTCGCCGGCGCGGACCGGCTCGACAGCAGGGTGCGGTGGGTGCACGTCGGCGAGATCGCCGACATCGCGCATCTGTTGCGCGGCGGCGAACTGGTGCTCACCACCGGTGTCGCCCTCCCCGAGGATCCCGAGAAGCTGGCCGCCTACATCGGCGAACTGTCGGCCGTGGGCGCGGCCGGCCTGGTCGTGGAGCTGGGCCGCAGGTTCGTGCGCGAGCTGCCACGCGCGGTGGTCAAGGCGGCCGAGGACCATGGCTTCCCGCTGATCGTGCTGGCCAGGGAGACCCCTTTCGTGCAGATCACCGAATCCGTGCACGCCAGGATCATCGACATCCAGTTGGAGGAACTGCGCGCCTCGGAGCAACTGCACGAGGTCTTCACCGAGCTGTCGGTCGAGGGCGCCTCGCCCGCCGAGGTCCTGGCCCAGGTGGCCAGGCTGTCGGGCCGGCCGGTGCTGCTGGAGAACCTCGCCCACCAGGTGCTCGCCTGCGAGTCGGCGGGCCGCGACGCCGGCGTGCTGCTGGCCGGCTGGGAGACCAGATCGCGCGCGGTCGCGCCGCAGGATCGCACCGCCTACGACCCCGCCGCGGGCTGGCTGGTCACCGTCGTCGGCGCGCGCGGCCAGGACTGGGGCAGGCTGATCCTGCTCTGCGACGCCGCGCCAGGCCCTCGCGAGATGGTGCTGGCCGAGCGCGCCGCCACCACGCTGGCGCTGGGCAGGTTACTGGAGCGCCACCAGGAGTCGCTCGAACGGCAGGCCCACGGCACGATCATCACCGGCATCCTCACCCACGCCTACGCCGATCCCGACGAGGCCGCCGCCCGCGCCCGCGCGGTGGGGGTGCCGCTCACCGGGCGCAAGCTCGTCAGCGTCGTCCTGCGCCTCGTCGAGCCCTTCGACCAGGCCATCGACGGCCAGGCCCAGCTCGGCGAGCTCGCCGAGGCCACCGCCGCCGTGTGCCGCGACGCCAAGCTGCCCGCGCTCGTGGGCGCGCTCGACCAGGACCGCGTCGGCGTGCTGCTCCCCCTGCCGCCCCGCACGCTGGTCGAGCCCGCGCTGACCGCGCTCGCCGAGCGGCTGCGCGCGCTGTGGAAGCCGGGCTCCACGTTCGTGCTCGCCGCCGGTTCGGCGGTGGAGTCCATCCGCGACGTGCGGCGCAGCTTCCTCGAAGCCGAGCAGGTCGCCGACGTCGCGGTCCGGCAGCCGGACGGCAGGGCCTACTACCGGCTGCCGGACCTGCGCCTGCGCGGCCTGCTCCACCTGCTGCGCGACGACGCCAGGATCCAGACGTTCGCCGAACGCGAGCTCGGCCCCCTGCTCGCCCACGACGCCCAGCGCGGCGGGGACCTCACCCGCATCCTGCGCATCTACCTGGACGCCGGGCGCAACAAGGCGGTGGCCGCCCAGAAGGCGCACCTGTCGCGCCCCGCCTTCTACGACCGTCTCCGCCGGCTCGAGCGCATCCTCGACACCGACCTGGACGACGTCGAATCCTGCCTCTCGCTCCACGTCGCCCTCATGGCCCTCGAATCCTTCCGCAGGGAGAACCGTTGATCCGCGTCATGCACGTCGCCGACGTCCCGCTCGTGCCCGACCCGCTCGACCCCGCTCAGATCGTCTCGGGCACGCCCGTCACCTCGGTGGCCGAACTGGACGAAGGCCGCGGCATCTGGGAGATCACCCCCGGCGTGGTGACCGACGTGGAACGCGACGAGATCTTCGTCGTGCTGTCGGGCCGGGCGACCATCGCCGTCGAGGGGGGCGAGACCGTCGAGGTCGGCCCAGGTGACGTCTGCCTGCTGCCCGAGGGCGCCAAGACCACCTGGACCGTCCACGAGACGCTGCGCAAGGTCTACCAGGCCCACTGATCGCTAGAAGCCCATCGCCTGCCTGACCTCCTCCAGCGTGCGCACGGCCCGCTCCCTCGCGCGCGCGTTCCCCTCACGCAGCACCTGGCGCGCCTCCGCCAGGTCGACCTCGCTCCTGCGCTTGCGGATCGGGCGCAGGAACTCGTTGACCGCCTCGGTCAGCATGCCCTTGAGGCGCGCGGCTCCGCCGTACCCGATCTCCTCGGCGATCTCCTCGGGGGCGCGGCCGAGGCAGAGCCCGGCCAGCGTCAGGAGGTTGGCGACCTCCGGCCTGCTCTCAGGGTCGTAGGTGATGTGGCGGTCGGCGTCGGTCCGCGCCCCGCGGATCAGCGCGGCGGTCTCGTCCTCGCTCGCCTTCAGCGTGATCGCGTTGCCCCGCGACTTGCTCATCTTGCCGCCGTCCAGGCCGTGCAGCAGCGGCGCGTCGCCCATCATGGCCTCGGGTACGGGGAAGACGGGCCCGTAGCGCTCGTTGAACCGGCGCGCGACCAGCCTGGTGACCTCGACGTGCGGCAGCTGGTCCTTGCCGACGGGGACGAGCGTGCCCTTGCAGAACAGGATGTCGGCCGCCTGGTGCACGGGATAGGTGAACATCAGCCCGCTGACCGCGGACTGCGAGCTGTGCGCGATCTCGTCCTTGACCGTCGGGTTCCGCTGGAGCTCGGCCACGCTGACCAGCGACAGGAACGGCAGCAGCAGCTGGTTCAGCTCGGGGATCGCGCTGTGCTGGAAGATCGTCACCTTGCCTGGGTCGATGCCGACCGCGAGGTAGTCGAGGAGGAGATCGTCGATGTTGGCCTGGATCCTGCCCGGCAGATCCCTGTCGATGATCACCTGATAGTCGGCGACCAGCACGAACATCTGATGGATGTCCTGGAGTCTCACCCTGTTCGCCAGGGTGCCGAAATAGTGGCCGAGATGCAGCGGCCCTGTCGGCCTGTCACCTGTCAGCACCGTGTGGTTCATTCTGGGTCCTTTTCGAGAAATGTCCCCAGACGCCACGAAAGGCCGTCCGAGGACGGCCTTTGCGCATGCGGAGGTCAGTGGCCGTCGATCGGCCGCCACCACATGCTGATAGTCATGGGCCCCATTATAGGGCGCAAGCCGTACCGGACCCAGATTCCGTACGGCTTGCGCCCGGCTCTCTGTTACCTGCGGTGATCCTGCGTCGCCTCGGCGTGGAGCGTGTCGTCCGCGCAGATGTACATGTCCCACCGGCGGGGACGCGTCACGAACGCGCCGAGGATGAACCCCAGCACCACGCTCGCGATGATCACAAGGAGGATGTTCAGCCCCATGTCGGCTGCCTCTCGGGATGGAGTGCCGCTCGAATCCTTGATACGCGGCCTACCGAAAGGTAACGCCGAGCGGTAGGCCACCGCAGGGGAATCCCGTCATTGTCGTGTCAATTGGATAACTGTCTTCAACGGGTTCGCGTGTTTCGCCCCCTCCCCGTAGTTGATCTCGCCAGGATGGACCGGCTTGTCATCATCCACGGGGAGTTTTCATGTCACGACGCGCCTTCATCGGCCTGGCCGCGGCCGCCGCCCTCACGGTCACCTCGGCGGTGCCCGTCGTCGCGCAGGAGGTGTCGGCGCCCTTTCCCTCGGCGCGGTTCCCCCTCGGCGAACGGGGCATCCCTGCGAAGACGCAGAAGTCCGTGACCAGCGGCATCGACCTCTACACCGTCTCGACGGGCACGGCCAAGGACGGCTACACGGTCACCGTGCTCATGCCGAGCGGCCGCGACTACGGCATGCGCGAAACCGCCGAGGCCAAGGCCGCGGAGGTGGAGGCCGCCGGCCAGACCGCCAGCGTCCAGAAGGTCATCCGCCCCGCGGCGGCCGACGACCCGGCGGAAGAGATCTACATGGTCCGCGTGGGCCTGTGGCCGTTCAAGGACAAGGCCAAGGCTGAAGAGGCCGCCAAGGCTCTGACCGACGCGGGTGTCAAGGCCCGCGCCGACTACCTCGGCGACGACGGCCTGAAGACGACGGGCCCGTGGGAGATGCAGGTCCTGACCATCGACCCGCGCGGCTTCCGCGGCTCCTACGCCGCCAGCCTCGGCGTCAGCGTCGGCAAGCGCGAGACCACCTCGTCGATGGCCAAGGCGCAGAACGCGATCGCCGCCGTCAACGGCGGCTTCTTCAACATCCACACCTCGCCTGCCCTGCGCGGCGAGCCGCTCGGCATCTCCGTCGTTCGCGGCCGCATGCTCAGCGAGGCCGTGCCCGGCCGCTCCGCCCTCGTCCTCAAGGGACGTACGGCCCGCGTCACCGAGCTCAAGAGCACCGTCGTCGCCGTCTCCCAGGACGGCAACCGGCTTGACGTCAACGGCGTCAACCGCCTCCCCGTCGCCGACGAGCTCGTCCTCTACACCGAGGAGTACGGCGTCAAGACCCCCGCCGACGGCGGCGCCGAAGCCGTCCTCGACGCCACGGGCAAGGTCACCGCGCTGCGGCAGGCGGGCGGCGCCGTACCGGCCGGATCACGGGTCCTGCACGGCTCGGGCACCGCGGGCGAATGGCTGTGGGAGCACGCCTGGGAGAACTGGAACGTCAACATCGACACCAAGGTCATCGACGAGCGCACGGGGCGCAGGGTCGTGCTCACCCCTGACGTCAGCATCATCGGCGGCGGCGTGGGGCTCGTCCGCAACGGCCGCATCAGGGTCACGGCCAAGCGTGACGGCCACGACTCGGTCAACATGATCCTGCGCCGGCACCCGCGCACGCTCGCCGGTGTGACCCGTTCCGGCGGCCTCATCCTCGCCACGGTGGACGGGCGCAAGCCGGGCATCACGGTCGGCGCGAACATGATCGAGGCGGCCCAGCTGATGAAGTGGCTGGGCGCGGTCCAGGCGATCAACCTCGACGGCGGCGGGTCGACCGCGATGGTCGTGGGAGGCAAGGTCGTCAACAAGCCGTCCGACGGCGGTGAGCGCGCCGTCGGCGACGCGCTCCTCATCCTCCCCTGATCATCGTCCCCTGACATCGCCGGCCCCGCGCCTCCGTTCGGGAGGCGCGGGGCCGTCTCGGGCGCGGGGGCGCCCCCCGTGGGGGGATCTCCGGGCGGGGCGCATCTGGCGCAGCGCCCGCCGGTCACGCCTGCCCGGGCCGGACTTTCTAGCGCAGGGCCTTCTTCGTGTCGGCGATGAACGCGCCGACATACGGGTGGGCCGGGTACAGCTTCCGCACCAGGTGGAACTTGTCCAGCGCCGCCTCGTACCGTCCGCTGAAATAGTCCTCCAGGCCCGCGCTGTAGACCCGCGACGTCCGTGACCCGCGCGGCTCCACCGCCGCGGCGGCCAGCCGCTTCCTGATGACGCCGACCGGCAGCACGAAACCGGCGTTCTCGGCGAGCCCGCTGTCCATGGTGGCCGCCGCGACCACCATCCCGATCACCCGGCCGTCCGCGCTGAACACGGGTCCGCCGGAGTTGCCGACGTACATCGGAGCCTGCGCCTGCAGATACGGCACGCCCTTCACGCTGGTCCGCCTGACATTGAAGGCGCCCTCGGTCACCGACGGATACAGCCTCGACAGCTCGTCCAGATCCGGGTTGAGCGACAGGATGCCGGGGAACCCGCTGATGTAGAGGTTGTCGCCCACCCTCACGTCGTCGTCGCTGCCCAGGGAGACGGTCGGCAGGCCCCGCGCCCCAGCCATCTTCAGCAGCGCGAAGTCCGCGCCGGGCCAGTCGCTTCCCTTCGCGACAAGTTCGAGGTTCCGAACGGAGATCTTGCCCTTACCGTCGTGCATCACGACGGCCAGTTCCTTCTTCAGACCCCGCACGCGCATGGCCTTGAGGTCGAAGGCGGTGAACATCTCCTCGGCCAGCTTCGTCATCCCCTCGTCAGGCTGCGCGACATCGGAGACACCCTTGATGAAGTCCTGCACATCACGCTTGGCGATCTTGGCCAGCGCCTTGGTCGCGAACTCCTGCCGCAGCGCCGCCTTGCTCATGCCGGCACAGTGCGCGGCGGTCACCATGTACCCGTCGGGCGTGATCCACCAGCCGGTGCAGATACCGGCGACCACCTCGCCGTCGTCCTTCCTCAGGGCCTTGCCGGGCACGAGGTACTTGCCGACGTTCTTCGCCGCGGCCCTCAGCACCCACTTGATCTGGCTCTGGTGGTCGGCGGGAATCCGGCCCGCCTTCGCGTGCCGCTCGGCCTTGGCGAACAGGCCCTCGAACGCCTTCGTCGCCACCGGCTCGGGGATCGTCAGCGTGGCCGTGTAAGCCATCATGATCTGCTGGACCGCCGGGTTCGTCTCCGCGGCCAGCCTGGTGCCCACCGCGACGTCCTTCGGTTTGGGCTTGGCGAGTGCGCTCCCCTGCAACGCCGTGACGCCGGCCAACGCTATTCCTACCGCTGCCGCCGCTGCCAATGATCTGCGCATTCGTCTCACCCCTCGGTTGTCCTGGGGCGAGCATGCGGTCGGCCACTGGCGGACGGCTTAAAGCCCGGTTTCGACCGCCTTGCGAGCTGCTTCCGCAGGTCGCAAGGGATGTGGCGCAGGAGGCTCCAGATGCGTGGCTTCGAGAGGTCGCAAGGGATGTGGCGCAGGAGGCTCCAGATGCGTGACTTCGAGCCGGACTCGAAACGCCTGGAAAACACCGTCAGAAATGCAGAAAGGCCCCGCCGGGCATAACCCGGCAGGGCCTAACTGACAAGAATTGCGCGGCGGCGACCTACTCTCCCACACCCTCCCGAGTGCAGTA
>NZ_JBHUFV010000084.1:0-6628 GCF_042681425.1 Nonomuraea mangrovi
ATCCAAACAGCCGCATAGGCTACGCCCATAAGACGGCTGTCCGGAATCACCGTGGCCCCTCAAGGCGGAGAAACCTCAGCTCAGACCGTACATGCGAGTTTTGACGCACTACAAGGCTGCCGGCTTGGATCGAAGCCGTCCAGGCCGACGGCCTGCCCGCCCTCCGCAGCTTCGCGACCGGCCTCACCCGTGATCAGGCCGCCGTCACCGCCGGACTCAGCCTGCCGTGGAGCAACGGCCCCACTGAGGGCGCCGTAAACCGGCTGAAAATGATCAAGAGAAGTATGTACGGCCGCGCCAACCTCGACCCTACTCCGCCAACGAGTCTTGATCATCTGAGCGCTACGATATCAGCGTCAGACGCTGTTATCCGATCGGTCCTGCGTAGATCCGGCACTGCCGGCCGTGGACGTCGGCCATCCGCTCGAAGGTGAGGTCGATCTTTTCGGCGACGCGTTGGGAGGGCACGTTGTTCGGGTTGATGATCGCGATGAGCTGATCGAGGCCGAGGACGTCGCGAGCGAAGTCACGGCAGGCCGTCGCGGCCTCGGTCGCGAGCCCCTGACCGTGGAGGCGGGCGGGAAGCTGGTAGCCGACCTCGATGTGAATGTCGTTGCCGACCTTCTGAGGCGTGAGGCCGCAGTTCCCGGCGAACTCGCCGGTGTCGCGAAGGGTGAGCAGCCATAGGCCGTGGCCGTACTCACGGTAGAGGCGCTGGTTCCACTCGATCCAGCTCCCGGCCTCCTCCCTAGTCTTGGGCGCGGGGTAGTAGCGCATGACTTCGGGGTCGCCGAGCATGGCGGCCATGTCGTCGAGATCGTCGGCGGTCATCTCGCGGAAGGCGAGGCGTTCGGTGGGGCCGGGGATCGGCATCAGGCTCCTTGGCGCATGGCGAGGTGTCGGCTGACGGGCAGCCCGGCAGCCGGACAACGGGTAGTGGGTAGCGGAATTGAGCTGCAAGGATGACCCGAGCTGCAAAGAAGATCAAGTCTTGTCCTGGCGCCGCCGCCGCTGCGATCCTGAGCGCAGGCGTTATTTCTAGCCGGGTCGGAGACCCATGCACCCTCCGGCGGCGAGGCGTTTGGCGGGTCCGAGTTCGGCGATCATCGGTGGCTCGCCCCTGTGTCTTGCCGAGGTGGGGCCAGTGCTGGGCGGGCTCCGCCAACCGTACACGCGGGTCGGCCGCAGTAACTCAAACTCCTCATTTATGCGCGCGAACCGGCGTTGCCAACCCGCACACCTCGATGCGGAAGCGGCGCGAACCTGACCGGCACCGCAACAAGATCAGCGCCAGACCCCAGTTTCTTGTCGCACAACAGCTTTCGGAGAACACGCGTCGAGTCCTCCCGGTCGTTCTTCGCTTCCTCCGGGGCCAGCGAATCAGTGGACGGCGCGCTCTCGGCGCGCTTTTCTGTGATCGTGCGAGGAACCATCGCTCTCGTGGTCGCTATCGGCCTTCTGACGCTGACGACCCTGGAGAGCCGCCGCTTGGCTTGGAGCGTGGTGGCAGCGGCTGCCATGGTGCTCGCCTTCTGGCTCTGGTCCGTGTGGGGACGGCGACTGAGGGCTCCCGCCCGTAAGTGGCGGCGTCGGCTGGTGTACTCAGGCGTAGGACTGGCGAGCATCGTCTTGGCACTGCTCAACGGGCTGCCCGAGGTGGTCGAGCAGTGGGTCACTGGCGAAAGTACCGAAGAGCTCCAGCTGGGATTCACCACGATGGCCTGGTGGGGGAGAGTCGGCAAGGTGTTGCAGTTCATCGCGGCACTCGTCGTACTGATCGACCTGACTGACCCCAACCGGCTGCGCGCGATCGGCGCGCGTGCTGGGCTACGGCAGCGCGGCATCGATCCCAAGATCGACCGCCGGACAGGCGTGTCTGCATACCTGCGCGCGGCCGACTGGCTGACGAACCATGTGGTGACCCGGCGGGTGATGCTGGGTGCGTACGCCCTGGGCCATCAGCACACGACGACCGGAGATCCCGAACTCGTCGACCCGCCGGCAACCCACGTGCCCGACCACCTGCCCCTCAGCGACCTCGACTACCACGTACTCCATGCCTGGTTCAAAGGCGAGATCGCCGGTAAGCCCATCGCGCCCGAACATGAACGCCAACTGGAAGCCATGGCATGGAAAGTGGTGACGGACCAGCTGTCCGATTCCGAGCGCATGCAGGTGGAGAAGGCTCGCCAGCGTCGTGCGCTGGCAGGCAAGGCGGTGGGGCCCGCCGTGCTGCTCTTTGGTGCCCTGGTGTTGGGGATCCGCTTCGCGCTGGACCCGGGCGACTGGTACACCCTCACCCTGGCCGCCATCGCAATAGCCGGAACAGTCGGGCTCTCGCTCGGGGAAGGCAAGCTCTACGGGCGCTGGTTACACGCGCTCTATCTTCCGCAACGCGTGGTGGCGGAGTCGCTGGCACAACTTCTCGACCGCGAGCGGCCCGCGCACCCGCTGCGTTGGCTGGCGTTCTTCATCTTCCTGTACGGCTTCGTCCTCGACCTGCTGGCGTCCTAGCGTCATTCTCTCGGATCAGCGAGCAGGGCGGCGGGGCGCCCCGGCACTGCTTCACAGACTTTGATCCAGAGCCGGCCCAGGCGGCTCGTCGACCAGGTCGATGAGGTCCCGACGGTGGCCAGGCTCCATGTAGCGCAGGCTGAGCAAGACGTCATCGCGGCCGCGCTGCAGGCATTGAAGACCCCTTCTCCCGCCAGGACGTATGGGCCATCACGCTTCTCCCGCCAGGACGTATGGGCCATCACGCGATGGGCTTACCGCCTGGTCAGTCGACCTCGAGCCCGTACCGACGGAGCCTTTCGGCCTCCTCTACCCGGCCTGCTCGCACCATCGCCTCGCTCATTGATCGGCGGCGTAATTATGACCAGTCTCGGCCCGCTCGCGTAGCTCCCCCACGCGGCCCACTTTGGCCAGCAGCTTGGCCAAGTGGAAGGCGGCGACCTCACCGGCACCCCTACTCGCGGCAGGTTGATAAGGCCCTGCGTGGTAGGCCGAAGGATGAGGCAGCGATCCGCGATATCACATACTGCCGAGTCGATTAGTCGGGATCTTGTTTAGCGGAGAGGCCAGACATGACCCTCCTCAGACATGACGAAGTCCCGAACCGAGGGGTGTTGTAAATCGATCGATTCTCAGTACCCGCCCCCTCGGCGTCATCGCCGCCAAGACCGGCATCCCCAAGACCTCCCTGCACCGCTACCTCAGCGATTGACACCGCGGCCGGTCGCGGAACGAGCGTTTCTGAGACGGCCCGCCGGCGCCCGCAGATTGTCAGTGCCCACGCATAGCGTTGGCTCACCCCCCGGACACCAACGACGACGGGCGGGCCGGATGTCCTTCACCGCGCTTCACCCCACGCACTGAGCCGTGCCGGCGCGGTGGCGTCCTTGGGTTCCAGCCGCAGCGCCGGTAGGAGAGCGGCCGCGTGTATGAGTGACAGCGTGATCTTCGTCCCGGCGAGGGCTCCCCAGCGTCTCCGCCGTAATCACTCGTGAGCGGGCCATTCCTCGGCCAGGAGCGCGTATGAGAGACCGTCGAGCCATCCCTTGGTGCGGTGGAGTGAGTCTCTCACCGTGTGCTGTTCGCGGCGCATCCCGACCCGCTCCATCAGCCGCCACGAGGATTCGTTGTCGTAGAAGCAGTCCGCGTGCAGGCGGCGCAGGCCAAGACTCTTGAAGGAGATGTCGATGAGGGCGCGTACCGCTTCGGTGGCGTAGCCCTTGCCGCCGTAGGAGGGATCGAGCGTCCACCCGAGCTCTCCTTGGACGCTTTCCGCCTGGTCAGCGACCTCTTCCTGGGCCCAACCGTCCTGGACCTTCAGTGTCAGGTCGCCGATCACCCGGCCGTCCAGTTCGACGATGAGCAGGTCTACGAGCCGCTCCTCGCGGAGGAAACGCTCACGGTAGTCGTCGTAGGTCTCTGTGGCGGCCGCGACCCATTCGTGAGTCTCCGGCAGCTGCCGGAAGGCCCAGGTCGCGTCTAGGTCGTCGGGGGCAGCCCGGCGCAACAGCAGCCGCTCAGTGGAAATCGGCCAGTCCGGCGTGTCAAGAGGGTGACGCATGAGCCCTCATACTGACAGCGGGCTGTGGTGATACACAAACGGATTACTGCGGACGACGTCTCCGACAACGACGCGGCGATCGCCCTACAGGAACCGACAGGACACCGAAGCGACCAGGGCTCCCGGAAACCCGCGTCCTGAAAATCAAGTGGGCCCGGAGGCCGGGGCGGGATTGGTCGGGTGTCAAAGGGCGGGCGGGGTCGTCGGCTCCGTCTGGGGGACGTCGCGGAGGGCGTCGGCGACGGCGTACCGCGAAGCTCGATGAGCAAACAGCATTCAGATCAGTCAGTTTGAAGACGACCTCGGGAATCAGTGCAGAGGACTTCAGGAACCGACACTGCGCGGATGGCGGACCGCCCGACCGGTGCCGGAAAACGTGTTGAGAAGTTGGAGTGTTCACCAACTCCGAATGCACCCTCTACCGCCATGGCCGTTCCGTTGTTGCTCAAGCTCCCCGCTCTGGAGGGTCGGTTCGGTGGTGTGGTCGGCGAATGCACGGTGCTCCTCCGGTCACGCGCGAGAAGACACCTCACAGAATCCCAGTGGATAATGTTCCTTATCCGTTGAGAATCTTGGTCGGCTCAGTGAATAATGGGGTTCGCGCCTGCGCGGAACACAGGGCGCAGCTCAGCGGATAAGAGGAAGGGTGTGCTACGGATGAGCGCTCGCATCATCGCGCTGCACGAGCAGAGCACCGAGCGGTCGACTGTCACCGCGGTGGCGGAGCGAGCTCTGGCGGCGATCGAGCGCTACCTCGACAGGTGCAAGCTCAGCCCGCACACTGTGAAGGCCTACCGCCGGCAGTGCGCCGCCTACGTCGCCTGGCTGGCCGAGCATGCCGCCGCGCACCCCGACGCCTTCGACGACGTCGTCGGCGCCGAGGCCGCGGTGACCGCATGGCGGCGCCACCTGCTCAAGGTGCGCAAGGACAGCCCGAGCACCGTCAACCAGGCCCGCGCCGCAGTGACACTGATGTACGAGCACGCGGCCCAACTGCGCATCAAGGTCAAATCGGCAACGGTGCCCCGGCCCGGGGAACCTGACGCGCTGACCCGCCAGCAGCAGGGCGCGCTTGAGCGCGCCGCCGTACGCCGCGGTGTACGCGACGCGGCGATCATCTACCTGTTGCTGTACACCGGCGCCCGCGCGGAGGAGAGCGTGCTGGATCTGGAGGACCTCGCGCTCACCGCGCGGACCGGGTCGGTACGGCTGCACGGCAAGGGCGACCAGGTGCGCAACGTGCCCGTGCCCGCGCCGGCGCGCGAACGCCTGTCGGCCTGGCTACTGGAGCGCGGCTCGGACCCGGGCCCACTGTGGATGGGACAGCGGGGGCCGCTGACCGTCTCCGGCATCACCCAGGTGGTGCTCGCCGCGGGGGAGGAGGCGGGACTGAAGGGCGTGCGCCCGCACGATCTGCGCCATACCTACGCCACCCGGCTCCGTCAGGAGGGAGCCGACCCCGCCCAGGTACAGGCGCTGCTCGGGCACGCCAAGCTCGACACCACCGCCCGCTACTTCCGCGCGGGTCAGGCCGAACTGGAAGCCGTCGTCGAACGCGTCTTTGACTAACCCCCCAAAAGACAGGAGAGGCTCGTGTCCCTATCCCAGCTCCACCTTCAGGTGAGCCAGGGCGAGCGCACCTATGACCTGCACGTGACGGCCGTCGACGGCGGCCACCAGGTGGAGGTGACCGGCAGCGACGCCAACGGCGAGCAGATCGCCGAGCTGCGCGGCACACTGCCGAAGGCGGACCTGGCGCTGGTCGTGCAGCTGCTGACCTCCGGCGCGGCCGCGCTCGGCAAGATGCCGCGCACGGGCGCCACGGTGGAAGAGCGCCGTCAGCAGCACCGCAACTCCCACCAGCCGTGGACCGACGAAGACGACCAGCGGCTGAAGGAGCTGGCGGCCGCGCCCGGCGCCAGCATCACCGGGCTGATGGAGCACTTCGGGCGCAGCCGGGCCTCGATCGAGGCCCGGCTGCCGAAGGTCGGCGTGGAGCCCGCGCTGCCGCTCAAGGCCCCGCAGTAGGCGAGCGGGCCGCCCCGGAGGGCGGCCCGCCGACCTGTCAGAAGCCCTCGAGCCGTACGAACGGGTCCATCCTGTCGAGGTCCACGCTCGATGGAACCGGCAGGTCGTGAAGCAGTCGAAGCGCCGCGGCGACCTGTGTGGGTGAACCGTGCTGGTGCGGAGCCAGCGAGCATCCACTCGCGTTTCTCGGCCTCGCCGAAGGTCCCCGAAAATCGAGAACTCCCAGGTCCGATGGCATGGAGGGTTGTAGGGCGCCCGGGGCTCGAACCCGGAACCTACGGATTAAAAGTCAGCAGCCCTAATACCGGGCTATGTTTCAACGGATTCAATTGTATCACTCTGTTGAGTTTTGTCGCATTTAAAATGTCTGAAAATGTCGGCGGGTGTTCGTGGGTGCCGATGGCCGAAGAGCACGCGACGAGCATGCGGCGGGTGGTTCGGCCCGCCCTGACGCGCTCTTGACTGAGCCCATTCCATCGTGACGCCGCTGGCCACAGGCGTGTTACGGAATCGCCACTGCTGACC
>NZ_JBHUFV010000085.1:0-14665 GCF_042681425.1 Nonomuraea mangrovi
CTACCTCTTCCAGACTTCTGTCAGCTTATGTAGCCGACTGTCCGGAATCTGTTTGGCACCTCACAGGCATCATCGGCAGCACCGGCTGCGACCGATCCAGGGCTTGGACCTGGGACTTCTCATCCGCGCACAACACCACGGCATGCTCGGGCGGATTCAGATACAACCCGACGACATCATGGACCTTCTCGATGAACAGCGGATCCTTCGACAGCTTGAACGTCTGGGCCCGATGCGGCTTGAGCCGGAACGCCTTCCAGATCCGCCCCACCGTCGAAGGCGACAGCCCCGACCGCTTGGCCATCGAGGCGCGCGACCAGTGCGTCGCGCCGGTCGGCGTCGACTCCAAGGTATCGACCACGACCTGCTCGACCTGATCATCGGTAATCGTCGGGGGACGGCCCGCCCGCGGCTCATCGATCAGCCCCTCCAGCCGGAACTCGTTGAAGCGCCGCCGCCACTTGGCCACCATGTGCGCACCCACCCCCAACCGGGCAGCCACCTCGGCGTTACTCGCACCCTCCGCGCAGGCCAGCACGACCTTCGAACGCTGAGCCAACGCCTGGGCACTGCCGGCCCGCCGCGCCCAGCGTGTCAACGCGGCACGCTCGTCATCATCGAGTGTCAATTCGGCCTTGGGCCGGCCCGACCTCGCCTCGTCGGCGAGCCCCGCCAGCCCCGAGTCCGCGAACCGACTCCGCCACTTGCGCACCGTATCCGGCGTCGCACCCATCGCGGCAGCCACCCCCGCGTTGCTGCTGCCCGGCTCAGCACAGGCCAGCACCAACCGCGCCCGCCAGGCCAGCTTCGAGGAGCCCACCGCCAACTGCGTGAGCTGATCACGCTCGCTATCGGACAGGATGATCTGAACCGCCTGAGGACCAGAACGCGCCATCACAACACTGTAGCAACTTATGAAGCGCATTAAAGGCGAGGAACACTAGCGTCTTGAGCCTGAAATTCGTCGGCAATATTTAGCGAGGGATTCGAGGATCTCCTCGGCGGTCTTGGTCCACACGGATGGCTTGGGATCGTCGTTCCACTGCGCGTCTGCCGAGAATTCCATCCGTGTAGGTCAAGTTGCATGTGAGTACTCGTGGAGGGCTCCGTCGAGCCGGCCTCTTCGGCGTGTGCCCAAAGCGGGGCCTGCCGAAAACTCCGTCCGTGCAGTTCACAGCACGTCGATCCTCGCCAAGTGCTCCTCAAGCCGACCATTGCGTTGACGACCCGGCGATCGTCAGGCACGCGGGGGATCCAGACCGGCCCTGCACCGGCGGAATTCAATTCATGCGCTTCAAGCTGCATGTGGACACTCGTGTTACCCGTCGCTCGGCATGAGCATGAAACGTCACCTGGGATCGAGCACGTTGGGGACCGAAACCCTGTGGGGATAGGCGACACGATCGTGAGTATGACGAGGCGTTCGGCATCATGGCCCTCGCCTGCCCGCGGGCACGCAGTGCTGGCTGATCGATCGTGCCCCTGTGCTGGAAGGGCGATGTCGTCCTCATCTGCCGATGACAGCGCCGCCCTCCGGGGACTGCGACGATGGTGGCCGGCCGTCGGTCGTCAACTCCGCGGGAACATTTGTCCAAGACTGATAGTCGACCGCCCGTGCATAGTCTCCGCATGAGTAAGTACGACATTGAGCACTCGCATGGGATGCACGTGGTCCATGACGGCCCGCGGCAGGCGCCGCCGTTGTTGCTCATCCACGGATCGGGGGCCTCGGGCGGCTTCTGGAACCCGGTGGTCCCGGCACTGGCCGGCCACCATCACGTCATCCGGGTCGACCTCCCGGGCTGCGGCCAGTCCCCGCCCGCGCCGTCGTACGACGTGCCTGCGCAGGCGGGCCAGGTGGCGGCGCTGCTGGACGACCTCGGCCTTCGTCACGTCGCCGCGGTCGGGCACTCCAGCGGCGGCTACGTCGCCACCGCGCTTGCCGAACAACGTCCCGACCTCGTGGGTTCGCTTGCACTGATCAGCAGCGGCCCCAGTCTGGATGCGCTCCTTCGGCAGCCATTCATCCTTCGGGTCCTGTTGGCCCCGCCTTTGGGCCCGCTCCTGTGGTCGAGGCGTTCGGATGCGATGATCCGCAGGGGGATCAGCGCGACGGCCGCTCGCCTGGTGGACCTCCCGGACGATGTGGTCGCCGACGTACGGGGCATCACCTACCGCGTGATGAGGACGGTGCTGCGCCGGAACACCGCGTACATCGCCGAGCGGAGCGTGCCCGAGCGTCTCGCCGCCCTTGAGGTCCCCGTGCTGGTGATCTTCGGCGCTGCCGACCCCCGTTGGGAGCCGTCGTCGGCGCACCAGTACGACGCGGTGCCGAACGCGCGGGTCGAGCTGCTGCCCGGCGTCGGGCACCTACCTATGTTGGAAGCGCCCGAGACGACCAGCAAACTGCTGCTGGGCTTCACGGCAACGGGCCGCTGACAACCCATGATCCCTGAGGCCTAGACTGGTCACGTGTTGTCGACCGGGACGCCACCTGACCGGGCGTGGGTGGACGTCGCAGTCCCACGCCCGTCGGTTCGGCTGCCGGGGGTCAGCATGGCCGGGTTCCGCCATCGTGCCCCGGCCTTTGTGGACATCGCCATGGTCGCGTATCCGTCCGTCACCCTGCTCGTCGATCTGAGCGAGGGAGAAGGCGTCGTCTACGAAACCCATGGGCGGCACGAGCGCGGCAGTGTCGTCGTCGGGCTTCTCCCCGGCGATCTTCGGGCAGCTGGCTGGGGAGTCGGCGAGTGCCTCCAGATCCGGCTGGAGCCGGTCGCGGCGGCTGCGTTGTTCGGTGCATCGGACGAGCTCAGCGGGACGGTGGTAGCCCTTGAGGATGTCTGGGGCCGCGACGCCGGGCGAGCCGAGGACAGGCTGCGCGCCGCCGCGTCGTGGGACGAACGGTTCACGATCGCGGTGGACATCCTCGGCCGACGGCTGGGCGCCCACCCACCGGTCGATCCGCAGGTCGCCTACACCTGGCGGCGGACGCTCACCAGCCGGGGGTGGGTGCGGGTCGACGGCCTGGCGGACGAGGTCGGCTGGAGCCGCAAGCGCCTGTGGTCCCGCTTCCGGTCCCAGCTCGGCATCACACCCAAACGCGCCGCCCGACTGGTGCGCTTCGACTACGCCGCCCACCTTCTCGCGGCGGGTCACGCCGCCGTCCGCGTTGCCACCGAGAGCGGCTACGTCGACCAGTCCCACCTCCACCGCGAGGTCACGACGTTTGCCGGGCTCACGCCCACGGCCCTGGCCGTCGCGCCGTGGCTCGCGATTGACGACTTTTAATCCGTAGGTTCCGGGTTCGAGCCCCGGGCGCCCTACCACTCCACACCCTATCCGACCTGGGGTTTCTCGCCTCTCGGCTCGTCTCCGAGAGGCGAAAAATGGCCGAGATCATGCTCGTCACATGCTCTTCGGCACGGGTTCGGCATGTGCGCGGGGCGAACCGTACCGCTTCGTGGGCCGTCGCCGGGCCACCCGATCGCGGCAGGTAAAGCCAGACCTGTCAGACGCCCAAGAGATCCCGAGCGTGCTTCTGCTCTTGGCTGGCTTGATTCGCGAGGCAGTCGGGGCAGTTATGGCGAGGACCCACCCCGGCACCGTGACCCGCCACGCTGTGCCGCGACCCACCCGATCTGGTCGTCGCCAGGTCGAGGCGTGGCCGGGCGTCAGGTCGTGGGGCGTTCCGGAGGGAGGCGGGGGATGTCGGCGCGGTAGAGGCTGAGGAGCAGGCCGTAGGCCTCGGTGCCCTGCTCGGGGTCCAGCCGCTGGCCGTGGTCGTAGTTTTCGACGCGTTCCGCGAGGGCGCGGGCCTCCTCCGGGGTGAGCCACACGTGGTGCAGCACGGTGTGGCCGGGGTCGCCCGGCCGTACGGGGGACATCTCGGCCAGGGCCGCGTCGTGCAGGAACCTGGCCCCGGTCTCCTCGTCGAGCTGGAATCCGCGGTTGACGAGCTCGAAGCGCTGCTCGGTGCCGCCGCGCACCTGCCGAGTGCTCGCCAGGCGGACCAGCCCGGCCTCGCGCAGGATCCGCACGTGGTAGCCGACCGTGCCCTTGGTGGAGTCGAGCGCGGCGGTCAACTCGCCGAGGGTGGCAGGGCGCTGGCGCAAGAGGTTCACCATGCGGTGGCGCATCGGGTGCCCGAGCGCTTTGTACTGCGCGGATGAGCGCAGAGAGAGGAGCTGCTCATCGGCCATGGAACAAGTGTCTAGGATCGTCGACGCCTTTGACAAATCGCGGACGTCGTTGACAGACTGCCGAGCGCTGGAAGCGTCTACAGATCTAAACACTTGGAGGGCGCATGCTCCTGTCCACGGCACACGTCGCGACCGACCGCCCCGAGCGCTACGCCAAACAGCTCGTCTCCCACCTGGGCCACAAGGCCAGCGCCGAGCACACCGGCCCCGGATGCGCGACGATCACCTTCCGGTCCGGCACCTGCTCGCTGCGGTCGGCCGAGGGAGGGCTCGTCCTGGTCGCCGAGGCTGCCGACCTCGACGCGCTGGGCGGCGTCCAGGACGTCGTCACCCGGCATCTCCTGCGCTTCGCCACGCAGGAGGACCTGCACGTCGACTGGACCGAGAGCCGACGATGACCAAGGCCGCCCACGACCCCGACTTCCCGCCCAGGCTCCTGGAGTTCATGCGCGCGGGCTGGCTCGACCAGCCGCTCGACGTGCGACCCCAACCGGCCGTGCCGCACTACGCGCGCCGCCGTGCCGAGCTGACGCGGGCCTTTCCCGGGGAGACGCTGGTCATCCCCACCGGACCCGCCAAGATCCGCGCCAACGCCACCCTCTACCGCTTCCGCCCGGGCAGCGACTTCTCCTACCTCACCGGCGACCACGACCCCGACAGCGTGCTGTTCCTGCGGCCGGGCGGTGACGCCGTGCTCTACACCCACCAGCGCTCGTCGCGGGAGACGGACGAGTTCTTCCGCGACCGGGCCGGAGAGCTGTGGGCCGGGCGCCGCCGTACGCTGGGGGAGAAGACGACCGAGCTCGGCGTCGACACCGCTCCGCTCGCGGACCTCGACGCCGCTCTGGCCCGCTGCGCGCCGGGCCGCACCCGGGTGCTGCGCGGGCTCGACGCCCGGGTCGACGCGGCCGTGCCCGCCGACGGCGTCCGTGACCGGGCGCTCGCGGCGGCGATCGCCGAGCTCAAGCTCGTCAAGGACGAGTGGGAGATCGCCCAGCTCCAGGAGGCGGTCGACGCCACCATCCGGGGCTTCGAGGACGTCGCCCGGGCGCTGCCCGCCGACCGGGGCGTGTCCGAGCGGCTGGTCGAAGGCGTCTTCGGGCTGCGTGCCCGCCACGACGGCAACGACGTCGGGTACGGTTCGATCGTCTGCGCGGGGGCGCATGCCACGATCCTGTGCTGGAAGCGCAACGACGGCTTCACCGCGCCCGGGCAGTTGCTGCTCATGGACATGGGCGTGGAAGGTCATCAGCTCTACACCGCCGACCTCACCCGCACGCTGCCCGTCTCCGGTGTCTTCACCCCGCTCCAGCGCGAGGTCTACGACATCGTCCACGCGGCCCAGCAGGCCGGGATCGCGACGGTCAAACCGGGGGTGAAGTTCGCCGACGTCCATCTGACCTGCATGCGGGCGCTCGCCGAGGGGCTGGTCGAGCTCGGGGTGCTCAAGGTGAGCGCCGACGAGGCGATGGACCCCTCCTCGATGCACTACTGGCGGTGGACGCTGCACGGGTTCGGTCACATGCTCGGCACCGACGTGCACGACTGCGCCACCGCCCGACCCGAGCGCTATCGCGGGGGCGAGCTCAGCGCGGGCAACGTGCTGACCGTCGAGCCCGGGCTGTACTTCCAGCCGGAGGACGACCTGGTTCCCGCGGAGCTTCGCGGGATCGGGATCCGGGTGGAGGACGACATCCTGGTCACCGCGGAAGGCGCGGTCAACCTGTCCGGCGCGCTGCCCAGCCGGGCCGACGAGGTGGAGAGCTGGCTCGCCGCCCAGCGCGAGGCCGGACCGCGACTGCCATGACCCTCTTGGACGTGGCCCGTGCCCGCCACGACACCCCGGGATGCGCCGAGGTGGTGCACCTCAACAACGCCGGTGCGGCACTTCCTCCGGCCCCGGTGCTCGACGCCGTCATCGGACACCTGCGGCTGGAGGCGCGGCTCGGCGGATACGAAGCCGCCGCGGCCGCGGCTGTGAAGGTGGACGCGGTCTACGAGGCGATCGCCCGGCTGATCGGCTGCCTGCCGGGCGAGATCGCCGTCGTCGAGAACGCCACCCGCGCCTGGGACATGGCCTTCTACGCGCTGCGCTTCAAGCCGGGGGACAGGATCCTGACCTCCCGCGCCGAGTACGCCAGCAACGTCATCGCCTTCCTCCAGGTCGCGCGCCGTACCGGCCTCCGGGTCGAGGTGGTCGACGACGACGAGCACGGCCAGCTGTCGGTGCGCGACCTGGAGCGGCGGCTCGACGGCGACGTCAAGCTCGTCGCCGTCACCCACGTCCCGACCCAGAGCGGACTGGTCAACCCCGCGGCAGAGATCGGCCGGCTGACCCGCGCCGCAGGCGTCCCGTTCCTGCTCGACGCCTGCCAGTCCGTCGGGCAACTCCCCGTCGACGTGCGGGAGCTCGGCTGCGACCTGCTGTCGGCCACCGGCCGCAAGTTCCTGCGCGGGCCGCGCGGCACCGGGTTCCTCTACGTCTCCGAGCGGCTCGCCGACACCCTGGAGCCGCCCTTCCTCGACCTGCACGCCGCCATCTGGACAAGCCACGACGCCTACGAGATCCGTCCCGGAGCGCGCCGGTTCGAGAACTGGGAGACCAACTACGCGGCCAAGATCGGCCTCGGTGTCGCGGTGGACTACGCCCTGAGCTGGGGCGTCGAGGCCATCGAGGAGCGCGTCACCGCGCTGGCCGCCCGGCTGCGGCGGCGGCTGGGGGAGCTGCCCCGGGTGACCGTCCAGGACCACGGGCAGCGGCTGTGCGGGATCGTCACCTTCACCGTGGACGGCGAGTCCGCCGCCGACGTGCATCACCGCCTGGGCGCGGCCGGGATCAACACCAGCGTGTCCGCGGTCACCTCCGCCCGCTACGACCTGGGCGGCCGTGGTCTGGCGGCTGTGGTGCGGGCGTCGGTGCACTACTACAACACCGACGAGGAGATCGACGCGCTCTGCGCCAACTTGCAGTATTAGAACAGAATATTCCCTTCCGCATTCTGGAGTGCTCATGTACCTCGTCACCGGCGCCACCGCCCACTTCGGCCGTCAGGCCGTCGAAGCCCTGCAGGCCGCGGGCCACCCCGTCCGCGCTCTGACCCGCACGCCCGAACGAGCCGCCCTGCCGCAGGGCGTCGAGCTGGCCCAGGCCGACCTAACCAAGCCGGAAACCCTCCCGGCCGCGCTCGACGGAGTGAGCGCCGTCCTGCTGGTCCTGCAGTACGGCATGGACCCGGCGCCGCTGCTGGCCGCCGCCCGCGAAGCCGGGGTGAGCCGGATCGTCTTCCTGTCCTCGGGTGCGGTGGTCGACGGAGCCGACCCGCAGCCGGATGTGATCGCCCAGTACCACGGCGACGTGGAGCGGGCCGTGCGCGAGTCCGGCCTGGAGTGGACGACCCTGCGCCTGCTCTTCCCGGCGATCAACTCGCTGACCTTCGCGATGCAGCTCGCCGGAGGCGACGTGATCCGCGCGCCGTACACCAAGGCCGCCTTCAGCGCCGTCCACGAGCTCGACGTCGCCGACGTCGCGGTCGCGACGCTGACCCAGCCCGTTCACGCCGGGCGGACCTACCGCCTGACCGGGCCGGAGTCGCTCACCCAGGCCGACCAGGTCGCCATCCTCGGCCAGGCGCTCGGCCGTCCGCTCACCGTCGAGGACCTCGACCCCGCGCCGGTGCTGGAGCAGATGAGCGCCTTCATGGACCCGGCCTTCCTCGGCGCCCTGTTCGACCTGATGGCGGCCTGCGTCGGCAAGCCCGCCGAGGTCAACGACACCGTCGAGCGGATCACCGGCCACCCCGCCCGCACCTACGCGCAGTGGGCCGCCGACCACGCCACCGATTTCTGACCCAAGGATCCTCCCCTCATGCTGTTCACCAAGACCATCGCCGCGCTCACCCTCGCCCTCACCGCCGTTCCCGCCCAAGCGGCTACGGCGCAGCCCCGCTGGACGGGCGCCTGGGCGGCAGCCGTCCAGCAGCCCTCACCCGGCGGGCTGCCGTGGTCGTCCAACTGGGCGGAGCAGGGCTTCGAACGCCAGTCCGTCCGTCAGATGCTCCGCGTCACCGGATCGGGAGCCGCCCTCCGCATCACGATCTCCAACCGGTACGGCACGGCGCCCCTCACCGTGAACGGGGCGACGATCGCCAAGGCCGCCGCCGGCGCGGCCGTACGTCCTGGCACGCTGCGCGCCGTGACCTTCTCCCGGCGCGCGGACGCCGTGGTCAAGGCCGGGCAGGAGCTGGTGAGCGACCCGATCCCGCTCCCGGTCCAGGCGCTCGACCGGCTGGCCGTCACCCTCTACTTCCGTGGCAAGACCGGACCCGCCACCTTCCACGACGTCTCCTCGGCCACCAGCTACCGGGCGTCAGGCGACTATCGGTTCGACCCGCGTGGCACCGCCTTCACCGACACCACCCAGTCGTGGTACTACCTGAGCGGCGTGGACGTGCTCGGCGGCCCCGCCCGCGGCGCGGTGGTGACCTTCGGCGACTCGGTCACCGACGGCACCGGCTCCACCCCCGACGCCGACAACCGCTACCCCGACCAGCTCGCCGAGCGCCTCGTCGCCTCCGGAACCCGGCTGACCGTCCTGAACAGCGGCATCTCCGGCAACCGGGTCCTGTACGACCACCCGCTCTTCGGCGAACGCGCCCTCGCCCGCTTCCAGCGGGACGTGCTCGACAAGCCGGGCGTGCGGACGGTGATCGTGATGGAGGGCATCAACGACATCACCTACCGCGACCCCGACGTCACCGCCGAGCAGCTCATCGCGGGACACCGCGAGCTCATCCGGCGCGCCCACGCGCGCGGGATCCGCGTCGTCGGCGGCACCATCATGCCGTTCAAGGGCAACCCGTGGCTCTACCCCGACGGCACGGCTGAGCCGTACGGGCTGGAGCAGATCCGCGACCAGGTCAACACCTGGATCAGGACCAGCGGCGAGTACGACGCCGTGGCCGACTTCGAACGCGCCCTCGTCTCCCCGGACGACCCCGACCGGCTGCGGCCGGAGTTCAACGTCCGCGACGGCCAGGAGGGCGACTGGCTCCACCCGAACGACGCGGGCCTGAACGCGATGGCCGAGGCCATCGACCTGAGCACCCTGTAGGACACCGGCCAGGCCGCCCACGCGCGGCCGGGTCGATCGGCCCGAGAACCCGATCGTGGACTTCGGGGGAAAGGATGTGGACGCCCCGACGAACGGAGTCGCCCTTGATCATCCCCACCCGAGACGACGCGGAGGTGATCGAGCGTCGCAATGTTAGAGGAGACAGCCCTGATCCTGCAGTGCCGTGCGGCTCCACCAGCCGCGTCAGGCTGTGCCGAGGAGGTGCATTGCCGACGCGTTGAATCCTCGTCTCCTCGGGCGCGAAAATCTGTAGTGGTCAGAGTAGACATTCAGTCCTGCTCACGGTACTGTTTCTCACATCGCAAGAGACAGATCCACGAGGGCGGGACCCATAACGTCAGCAAGAAGATGACCGCCCGGACGAGCGTGGATAGCAGTGGTTGACAGAGAAAGACGGCAGAAGGTCGGACGTGCCAGGGCAAGGCTGTGGAAGGGCCCCGGAACGTGGACGCGCTGTCGGCAGTAGGTGGAGTTGGCGGAAGGCCGGACGTGCCGGGGTCGGGTAGGTGCAAGGGGCTCTGACGCGTGGGCGCGCCGCCGTGACGGCCTCTGCGGCTGTCATGTGAAGAAGGTCGAAAAGGTTAGGGATAGAGAAGGGAGCGTTGAACGCCATCAGGATCGCCCGTCGCCGGCTGAAGGTCGCGCCGCACGGGTACCGCAGTTCCACAGATAGGACGGTGGTCTACGGTCACACATCCGCGATCCCCGCACCTCCGGCCCTCAGTGGCGCTTGGTGCGGAAGAAGAGAACCCGGCCCAACGGCCGGAACATGGTGTTTAACCTCATTCGGGCCCCGGCGCAAAGCGCCGGGGCCCATGTCCGCGTATGGGAAGGGTGTATGGATCAAGCAGCGAAGAACTCGGCCGACAGGCCAGAGGACTCCTCAGGTGCAGGCAGCGGACTGCGCGCTAGGAGTACCGACACGTTCGACGACAAATTCGATGACGAGGACTACCCCGCCTACAGCATGGGCAGGGCCGCCGAGATGCTGGGCGTCACTCCCGCGTTCCTGCGAGCCCTCGGCACGGCCAAGCTGATCGAGCCGCGACGTTCCGAGGGCGGGCACCGCCGCTACTCGCGCTATCAGTTGCGCCTGGCCGCCCGCGCTCGCGAGCTCGTCGACCAGGGCACAGCGCTGGAGGCGGCGTGCCGCATCATCGTTTTGGAAGACCAGCTCGCTGAGGCGCTGCGTATCAACGCCGAACTTCAGCAGACCAGCTTGCAGCCATCAAAGGACTGAGCCTAACGCCGCCGCACGGAGGCCCAGCCTGAGCGCACGAGCGGACTGAGCTTCTAGCTGCGCTCGGCTCAGGGCCGCGCTGGACGGCAGCCACAGGGCTGAAGTGCGGTCAGGCGATAGACAAGCTCGTCACGTTCACGGATGGTCTGGGCCTGCGGCTGTTCGAGCTTGAAGATGTGACGGGATGGCCGGCGGATGTACTGCGTGATCGTCATGCCCTCTCAACGAAGCCGCGACCCCGTTCGGAGAGTCTGC
Source organism: Nonomuraea mangrovi (assembly GCF_042681425.1). Taxonomy (NCBI): domain Bacteria; kingdom Bacillati; phylum Actinomycetota; class Actinomycetes; order Streptosporangiales; family Streptosporangiaceae; genus Nonomuraea; species Nonomuraea mangrovi. The sequence continues at coordinate 10,829 of NZ_JBHUFV010000085.1, forward strand.
CATTGCAGCGGGAAGAACGGTTCTCAGAGGTTGGAGTTCGCTGTGATCGAGGAGGTGGTCGCATAGGCGAAGCCCCGCGGGGAAGCAGGGCAGCGTGACGTACGAGACCGCCGGCCAAAGAACCCGGGCGGGGGGCGCGCCCTGATCACCTGTAGGACCCTGCTGGTTAACTCGTTTCAGGCGGTCAGGGCCGGTTCGAGTCGGGCCAGATGGCTGGTGCGGGTCCGATCCAGTTTGGTGTCCGTTCCACCAGGCGTGCAGGCGGATCAGGTTGAGCGCGATGGCGGAAGCCCAGAACCGCGTCTTCCACAAGGACGCGTACTGGGTGAGCGTGATCTGAGATAACCCGCCCAGTGTGCCGCTCCTCGCGATCGAGGAGCGGCACACCCATGTTCGATCGGATGGACATGCCGAACCCCACTCACCTGTACGACTTGCTCGAGTCCCACTGGGAGAACGTCGCGGACGGCTTCGCGGCCGTCTGGGTTGAAGGGCTGACGGTTGAGGAGACCGCCCGGAGACTCGGCGCCGACCTGAGCAGCGCGACGGCGCTCACGCTGGCGGACATCGGTCTCGGCTTCGAGGGCGATAAGATGCCCGGCGACGAGGACGGGATCATCCTCGTGGGCCCCTTCGACGCCTGGACCCTGGCAGCGCAGATCCAATGGATGGATGTCACTGAAGAGCCCACGTTGTCGACGCTCTCGCGCGATGGCGGCAGAGCCATCGCGATCGGCTGGCACGGTGACGGCGCGCACCGCGTGGAGTACGCGATCGACGGCCGGCTCACGTTCTCCGCGCCGCTGGAGGAGATCCTCATCCCGCTGCAAGAGCACGCGGAGGGGTTGCGGATGCCCACCGACTGGGACGTCCCCGTGGACGTGGGATCGCCCACGGAGGAGATGATCACGACGGCTCTCGTCGCCATCGGCCGACTCGTCGGCAGGGAGCTCGATCACGAGTGGCTGGAGACGCCCCACGTCCGGTATCTGATCCGCCGCCGACCTTGACGATTCAGGATAGAGCCCGAGGAGGCGTTCCACGAGGCGGGCGGGAATCACGACGGTGACCGTCAGCCCGCGGTGGGCAAGCGTGCCGAGGGGCTGTGCCGCGTACCGGGCGGTGGAAGCGGATGCCCTGCCCGGTGCCGGTTCCTGTACCGCATCAGAACTCATCGCACAGAGCTGACCTGGCACTTCTCGGCGTCGGCCATGTGGCTCGTACGCATCAGTGACACAGACGCGTGATGCGACACCGGCGGGTCAGCCGTGCTCGGTCCGTGCTCGTCCGTCCCGGAACGCGCCGACAGTTCACGACACGGCCGGACACTGAAATCGACCCAGCATGGGACGGATGGACGTTATCTGACACGACGAATCAGCAAACGATCTTTCTTCTAATCCGACGGTCGCAGGTTCGAATCCTGCAGGGCGCGCTTTGATCATGGCACTGACCTGTGGAAACATGCACCACCGCACTCGTGCGGAACATAGTTCTAGCCGACCCGTGCTCCTACCGTGCTCGCCCGTACCAACCCGGTACACACCATGATCATCATGCCTGCGCCTGCCGATATTGCCATCCGCGCAGGTCATCCGGCTCGCAGGATCCTCTTGGCGTGCGCCCGCTTCGGGTCTTGGGAGGGGATCGATCGCGGCAGAATGATCACTCGTGCTCTTTCGCCTGGCCTACCTGACCGTCACGAATGCCTTCGCCGCACTGCGGTTGCTGCCGATGGGCGATCGGGACAAGGATGTGGAGATTCTCGTCCTGCGTCACCAGATTGCCGTTCTTGAACGGCAGCTCGGAGCCGATACCAGGGTGAGGCTCGCTCCGGAGGACCGGGCCTTTCTCGCCGCTCTCCTGACATTGCTGCCCCGCGAGGTCCTGCGCCGGCTGCGGCTTCTCGTCCGCCCGGATACCGTCCTGCGGTGGCACCGCGATCTGATGAGACGACGTCATGCCCGTACCTGTCGCCCGAAGCGGCCGGGGCGTCCGCCGACGATCCGCTCCATTCGCGCTCTTATCTTGCGCCTGGTTCGGGAGAACCCATCGTGGGGATATCGGCGGGTGCACGGCGAGCTTGCCACGCTTGGGATCAAGGTCGCTCCATCCACAGTCTGGGAGATCCTCAAACAGGAAGGTGTTGACCCGGCTCCCGAGCGAGCGTCCACCACATGGGCCACCTTCCTGCGCTCGCAAGCCGATGCACTTCTGGCCTGCGACTTCATCGAGACCGTCACCCTCAGCGGACAGCGCCAGTACATACTTGCCGTCATCGAGCACGCCACCCGGCGCGTGCGCGTACTCGGCACGACCGCCCATCCGACCGCGAGCTGGGTGGTCCAAGCGATGAAGAATCTCGTGATGGACCTGGAGGAGGCGGGCTGCCGGGCGCGCTATCTGATCCGTGACCGGGATGCGAAGTTCCCCGCCCTCATGGACGAGCTCCTCACCGAGATCGGTATTCAGACCGTGCTCACCGGTCCCGGATGCCGCGCATGAACGCGATCATGGAGCGATGGGTGCAGTCATGCCGCAGAGAGCTGCTCGATCGCTGCTTACTGTGGAATGAACGTCACCTGCGCCACGCCCTGCGCGAGTACGAACGGTTCTACAACCAGCACCGCGCCCACCAAGCCCTGGCCCAAGCGGCCCCATTGCGTACCGTCCCAGATCCGATCACGGATCCGAAACGGATCGTCGACCTGAACATACGCCGACGAGACCGACTCGGAGGAGTCCTCCACGAGTACGCGCATGCAGCGTGAACTGCACGGATGTAATTTTCGGCAGCTGCAGGAACGCCGAACCGCCCCTGGACGCCACTCGGTCTGCACAGACAGGCAGCGCTCCAGGTACGGAGCGGCGACCGCCAGGATCTGCTCGTGGTCGAGATCGTCGGAGACGCGCATCCCCCGCCCTGGCGCCGGGTCAGGCGGTGGATGATCGCAGAGCCCCTGGGCGAAGGTCAGGGTGGACGCCTGCGATCCGTAGGGCGAACTCGGCGTAGGTCTCAGCGATCTCCAAGGGTTGATACGGCACGTCTGGCCCGTACCAATTGGCGACCCGCATCCCCATCCCGCTGATCGCTGTGACCGCGAGGTAGGGATCCGGGAGGTCGAACACGCCTGCCGCGATCCCCTCGTGCAGGATGTCGCTCAGCCGCTGCCTGCCGTCGGCGCGCAGGACCAGCGCGGGCGTGGCCATCTCGTCCGACAGGCAGTGCAGTTCGTTGTTGGCGACGACGGCCAGGAGCGGGTAATCGGCGTGGGCAAGCACGTGGGCCCGGACGAGTTCGCGCAACTTGGCGACCGGCTCGGCACCTTCGGCGGCCTTGATATGGGCGTGGTGGTTCTCGTGGCCGAGCCGTACCAGCTCGGCGAGCACGTGTTCCTTGGTGGGGAAATGCGCGTAGAGCGTGGCCGAGCGGATCTCGCAGGCGTCGGCCAGGTCCCTGATCGAGGCGCCGTAGAAGCCGCGCTCGGCGAACAGCCGCAGCGCTTCGCGCAGAATGCGCCCCGCCGTACCCTCGACGGCGAAGCCGGGCGGCAGCCTTACCTCCTCGGCGGCGATGCGCCGCCGCTCGACCACGGGCATGTCTGCCGATCGATCGCTCATCTGAGGAATCCTAGTCGGCCAACTCGCTCTGGCTGGTCTCGCGCAGCGCCAGCGCGGACATGACTGAGATGGCCATGGCTAGCGCGACATAGGCGGCGACGCTCCAGGATGCCCCGTCGGTCGCCTTAAGACCGTGTCTTGATTGGTGATCGCCGTTAGATCGATCATGGAAGCATTCCTGGATCGGCTGGTTCCCGACGAGTTGTGGGAGCTGTT
>NZ_JBHUFV010000086.1:0-2204 GCF_042681425.1 Nonomuraea mangrovi
TACCTCTTCCAGACTTCTGTCAGCTTATGTAGCCGACTGTCCGGAATCTGTTTGGCACCTCAATCACTTTGAACTTGCAGCGCCAGTACATCCTGGCGGTCATCGAGCACGCCACCAGGCGCGTTCGAGTGCTGGGCACTACCGCGCACCCGAACGCGAGCTGGGTCATCCAGGCGATCAAGAATCTCGTGATGGATCTGGAGGATGCGGGCTGCCGGGCGCGCTATCTGATCCGAGACCGGGATGCCAAGTTCCCGGCCCTCATGGACGAGATCCTGTCCGACGCAAGCATCCAGACCGTGCTCACCGGGATCCGGATGCCGCGCATGAACGCGGTCATGGAGCGATGGGTGCAGTCCTGCCGCCGCGAGTTTCTGGACCCCTGCCTGATCTGGAACGAACGCCACCTGCGGCACGCCCTGCTCGAGTACGAACGGGTTTACAACCAGCAACGCGCCCACCAAGCCCTGGCCCAAGCGGCACCACTGCGTACCGTCCCAGATCCGATCACTGATCCGAAGCGAATCGATGACCTGAACATACGCCGACGAGATCGGCTCGGCGGGGTTCTCCACGAGTACTCACATGCCGCTTGACCTGGATGGATAGAGTTTTCGGCAGGCGCACAGGTCGTACATGTACGGGCTCGGCCCGGCGTTGGGTGCTGAGTTGAGGTTACCCACAGCGTGAAATGTCCGTATTGTCGTGACAAGTCGGTATTGGATCCGACAGAATGCGGGACCACCACCGTCTCCCTCCACCGGAGGATCCCTCATGCGTCGACCCCTCGGGGTACTCGCCGTCGTCGCCAGCCTCGCCTCCTGCACCCCGTCGACTGGCGGGGCGGCCGGAGCAGCGCCGGAGGTGACCGCGTCGGCGGAGGGTGCGGCGCCGGCCTCGACACCGACGCAGACCGAGGAGGCGGCTCCCGAGCCGGCCTCCGAATCGGACGAGTGCCGCGTGAGCGTGGCCAGGCCGGGCACCTCCACGCTCAGAATCCAGACCTCGGCCGTCCGCCGTGGCTGTGTGCGCCCGGCGCTGCTGCGCATCCAGGTCAAGCGCGCCATCCCCGGCGACGATCCGGTCGTCAAAAGCGGCGCCACCAGGAAGGGCCGCATCACCCTGACGATGCCCTGCAAGCCGGGCACGTACTATGCGGTCGCCACCGACTACCGGGGTGGCACCGCCAAGTCCAAGGCCGTACAACTGACCTGCGTCACCCCAACCCCCACCCCCACGACGCGGGAGACAGGGGCGCCGCCGGTTTCCGAGCAGAAAGAGGCCATCTCCTCCGTCGGCACGGCATTGGAGAACGAGGTCGTCCGGCTGACCAACGCCGAGCGGGTCAAGGGAGGCTGCCACCCGCTCAAGCACGACGCGCGGCTGCGCAGGGCAGCGTTCGGGCACTCGGCCGACATGGCGAAGAACGACTACTTCGACCACGACTCCCAGGACGGCCGCGACATGGCGGACCGCATTCGTGCGACCGGCTTCACCGGCTCGGCCTTGGGCGAGAACATCGCCATGGGGCAGCGGTCGGCGGTCGAGGTGGTCAAGGGCTGGATGAACAGCGACGGCCACCGGAAGAACATCATGAACTGCTCGTACACCCTCATCGGGGTGGGCGCGGCCAAGGACGCGAAGGGGCAGATCTACTGGACGCAGGACTTCGCCGCCCGCTGATTCACAGCCTCTTGAACGACGGCGGTGAAGAACTGTGTGGTGTCGGCATCACGGATGTGAGCGATCAGCCATTCCAGACGCTCGCCCACGGCCGGGGCGGACTCGTCCGCCGCATGAGGAGGGGGTGAAGACGAAGACACAGGCTCATCTCCCGGGCTGGCTGATCGTGATGGACCCGACCCTATAGCCGAATCAGGCAATGCAGAACATCTCCCGGAAAATGCAGACGGAGTGTCTAACGTGCGACGGCCCGGCTGGTCATGCGTGTGCCACAAGGCGGGACTTCGTTCGCGCTACACCCGCAGGGAGAGACGCCACAACGGGGACATCCGTCCAGCACTGTCCACGTGCATTCACGGCCGATGTGCAGCTCCATCGCCAGTATCGCCACCGGCACTACGCCCATGAACAGCAGCGGAATCCCAAGGTGGGGGCCGTCGTCCGGGTCGATCTTGGCTGGGTGGGCCCGCCTCGAAGATCGTCACAGGTCCCCACGATAGGAACCTCATACGCGGGCATTC
>NZ_JBHUFV010000087.1:0-9870 GCF_042681425.1 Nonomuraea mangrovi
AGGAGGACACCCCACCCATCGCCGCCTAGAAATCCTTGATCCACAGGTCTTGACGATTGCTCGCACCGCCCGGCTGCTGCCCCGCCTGATCAAGGGCCGCACCTCCGGTCCGCTCTTCCTGGCCGACCGGCCCGCCCCATCTCAGGCTCCCGCGCCCCGCAGTCGCCGACCTATGCCCGGCCACGGGACGGGGCCGGCTGTCGTACCCGAGCGCCGAGTACCTGTTGAAGCAGGCCACCCAGGCGATCGACCCGAACCGGCAAGGGTGGACGCTCCATCCCATCGGCCGTCCGTGCACCCGCCCGGATGCGGTGGCCGCCGACAAGGCGTACTCCTCCCGCGGCAACCGCGCCTATCTACGACAACGCGGGGTCAAAGCCGTCATCCCAGACATGCAGACCAGGCGGCCAACCGCAAGAAGCGCGGGCCTGGCCTTCCACTTCGACAAGACTTCCGACAACTACCTCGCCGGCCTTCATCTCCGCGGAGCCGTCATGTGGATCCGAAGTCTCCATCCCGCCTGAAGATCCGAACTCTGTACAGGCCTTAGCGACGCGACCCTACGGAGAGGTCGCGGGGTGAGGCGGTGCGGCGGCGGTAGTAGTGCGCGGCAACCAGAGCGAGCAGAGGGCTCCAGGCTGCCAGTGGCCAGTACATGATGTTGAAGATCACCGTCTGCCAGCCGTGCGTGACCAACTCGACGGGATCGCCGTTGATCTTCAGTCCGAGGCTGATCATGGTCATCGCGTACGGAAAGATCAGCAATGCGAGCGCACCTAGACCGGCGGGGATGACCGCAGCCATGACCGGCACCCGACGGCCGCGCAAGACCGGCACCCAACGCGGCCACACCTCGCCCCACTCGCTCACCAGGCCGACGGCGAGGAAGGCCGCCGCCTCGCTGACCACGCTGAGCAGCAGGATGTACCACCAGCCACCTGCCAGGCCCTCCAATCCTCCGGCGGGTGTGGGACCGAATTCCAGCAGCGGCGCGTTGAAGAGGAAGGCGGCTATACGCCACAGGCTGGAGGGCAGCACCGCCAACGGGATGGCGTAGGCGGCCAGCACGGCCCAGCGCGGCACACCTGCTGCGGTCCGGCCATGGAGTCTGCTCCAGAGGGTGTGAGTGGCCATGGGGGGCTCTCCTCAAACGAACGTCACGGGTTGGTGCCTTTGAGGATCGCCCTTGCCCCGAATGCCGCTCATCCCCTGTGCGAGGGAATGTTTCCCCCCACAGGGGGGAAACCTTGCCGCCGTCGTGACCTGCTACAAACTCGGGCCCGCCACAGCGAGTCACTGATGTCGCCGACCACTGACAGGTTCCTGTCGCTCAACAAAGACCGCCAAAGCGGTCGTCGACGGGCCCGTACAGCTTGCCCGCCGCATCGCGTGGTCCTTCGGTGAAGCCGGGCAGAGCGCACAGCAGGGTTTGGTCGATGGTGCGGTGCAGGCGTTCGATCTTGCCTTTGCGGTGGGCCTGGCGGGCGGGCAGCCGGTGCACGTGGACGCACAGTGCGGCCATCGCGTGGTAGACGGCGGCGGCGAACTCCAGGCCACGGTCGATGCGCGTCTGGGCGGGTACAGCGCCGAACGGGCCGCGCTCGACGTCGTCGACCAGCCCCATATGCAGGGCGGTCAGCACGGTGCCGGCGTGCAGGGTCAAAGAGAGCGCCCAGCCAAGCACGGCGCGGGTGCTGTCGTCGTCGACGGTGGTCAGCCAGGGCCGTACCGCCGGGCGGCGCGGCGCGAGCACCACGATGGCAGCTGCTTGTGGTCGCTCTCCCAGGTGTGGTTGCGCGTGAAGGGCGGCCGGGTCAGGTACACCGATGCCCGGCGGCGGCCTTCCTCGCCGCTGGTCCAGGCGGCGCGCCCGGCCGGGGTGAGCTGGCGGCCGAAGGCCCGCTGCAGCGTGCGCAACACGACCGAAGCGGCCCCGCCCCACCCGGCGCGCAGGAAGTCCGGCACCGCGACCGCGGCCACCGCCCCCGGGTTGACCGTGCCCGGGTCGTCGGCGGTGCCGTCCACCACAGCGCTCCGGGCACGATGGACGGCGGCGATGTTGCCCAGGAAGTAGGCGAAAGCCTCTCGATCGGTCACCGACAACAGGCAGGCCGACGGCCCCGGAGGGCGCAGTTCGGCGCGAACCCTCTTCGAGCGCCCGCCACATGGTGCGTGGGAGCGAGTGCTATGGACGGGCGTGGGCAGCGTCGCTACCACCACTGGGCGTTGATCAGCGTGCAACAGTTCGGAAGGGCGAAGCCTCGGTCCGGGAGGCGCGAACACTTTGGGGCGATCGGTGAAGAAAGGACGATGGATTCGCGCAAAGGAAGGCGGCCGATGACACCTCGAGCGACAGCGAGAGCCGTGACATGACCCAGGTGACGCAACAGGCGACTGACGCCGAGCTCATCGAATGCTCCTTACAGCAGCCGGAATGCTTCGCCGCGCTGTTCCACCGCCACTATTCGACGATTCACGGCTACGCCGAGCGTCGACTGTCGCGCCCGCTGGCCGACGACATCGCCGCCGAGGTGTTCCTGATCGCGTTCGACCGGCGCGGCACCTATGACCTGTCCCGGTCGGACGCTCGGCCTTGGTTGTACGGGATCGCCTCGAACCTGATCTCTCGCCACCACAGGACCGAGATCCGGCAGTACCGGGCGCTGGCAAGGACGGGTGCGAAGGAGGTCGGCGAGGATCACGCCGAGCGAGTTGTGGACTCGCTCGACGCCTTCGCCACGCGCGGTCGGCTGGCGGCGGCGCTGGCGGAGCTGCCAGCCGGGGACCGGGACGTGCTGCTGCTGGTCGCCTGGGCCGAGCTGACCTCCGACGAGGTCGGCAGAGCGCTCGGCGTCCCGGCGGGCACGGTCCGCTCACGGTTGCACCGTGCCCGTACGAAGATCCGCGCCGTGCTGGATCCGGCGCTCACCAGGAAGGAGCGTTGATCATGGGCGAATACTCGCAGGCCGACCTGGAGGCACTGCGCCAGGCATGGCCCCAGCCCGCCCCGCCATCGCCTGATGCCTATACCGCCGCCAGGGATGCGCTCCTCCAGCGGGCCGCGGCGACGGCGCCTCGGCGGGCTCGTCGCGTTCACCTGACCAGGGCGGGCCGGCGGGCCGTCACGATCGGCATGCTCGCTGCCGTGATCTCCGCGGTCGCGCTGGTGGCCGACCCTGCGGGAGTCGAGGCGCCGCGCCCTGTCGTGCCCGGCCTTGCGATGCCGGCCGCCAACGCACAGGCGTTGCTCGGCCGGGCAGCCGAGGCCGCCGGGAACCGCGCGTTCACCGCCCCCGGCCCTGACCAGTGGGTCTACATCGAAACGCGCTTCCAGGGCGTCCGGAATGCCGCCCCGGGCGAGGTGCAAACATCGCGAACTCCTCTGGAGACCCGCGTGGACCGGTCATGGACCCGAGCCGACGGCAAGGAGCTGGCCCTCTTCGAGGACGGCAAACTGGTTCGCTCGCCAACCGGCGGCGCCATGCCCCCTCAGGACTATGCCACGGTGGCGGCACTCCCCACGGATCCCGATGCGCTGCTGGCCTGGATGTACGCCAACGTCGGCGAAATGCACAATTCCGAGGAGGACCGGCACAACTCGGCTTACCGGCTGCTCGGCTCATTGCTCGCACAAAACCTGGTGCCTCCAGCGCAGGAGACGGCCGTCTACCGGGCCATGGCCAAGATTCCGGGGGTGACGGTGAACCCGGACGCGGTCGACGTCGATGGGCGTCCGGCGGTGGCGGTGGCCCGTGTCGAAGACGGTTGGGTGAGCCATGAACTGCTGCTCGACCGCTCCACCTACACCTACCTGGGCGAGCGCGCGGTGGCCAGCGCCGACTACACCGCCCCGGAACCGGGCGTCCGCGTGGAAGAGGGCCGGAAGATCATCAATATGGGGCACTCCTACACGATCAAGAAGGGAACGATCATGACGCTCGCTGTCCGTCTGGACATCGGGGTCACCGATCGGCCTGGGGTAAGGCCCTGAGCGGTGGTCGTCGGCGCGGGTGGGCGCCGGCTGCGGCGTCGCTGCTGCTGGTGCTCCCCTCGGCTGTCAATCTGGCCGGTGGGCTCACCTGGATCTGGACGCCGTGGCTCCCGTTGCCGCTGCTCGACATGCTTGTGCGGGCGGGACTGCTCGACGTGTGGCTGGTAGCGGATCTCCTTGCCGCCTCGGGCGCCCTGGGGGCAGCCGGGGTGGCAGCGCACGTCGCGCGGGAGCGGACCGCCGGCGCGCTGCTGCTTGCCGCGGTTGCGGTGATCAGCCTCGCCGTCGCCATGGTCGGAGGCGGCTGGCTCCCCGCATGGTACGGCATGGCATACGCCGCGGCGCTGATCCTGCTGCGAACCTTCCAGCGGCACGGACCTGATCAAGTGTTGGACGACGTTTGATGCGACGACGATCTAAGGTTTGGCGTCACGCTCGTGTCGTCGAGGCCCGCGTCGAAGCCGAGCTTGAAGAGATCCAGGCATCGCGGATCGATGACGAAGTCGAGAAGATCCTCGACGCCATGCGCAGCAACGGGTACGAGCCGACCCTGCGCATCGAAGACGTCACGTCCGAAGGCGACGGCCCCGCGCCCGTCTGAACTCCGGAAGGCGACGGCTAACAGGGTGTGGGGCGCCGACGATCCGGACGCCCGGCCTCGGTGGCCTCGCCTGGTTCACGCAGCGGATTGGCGGCCGCGCGGGCGGCCACGCCCATCCCGGACAGGGCGGCGGCCGTCATGGAGTGTTCACGAGTGGGTCTGACGTGGGGGAGCAGTGCAACTCGTCAGGTCCAGGTCGCCGAATCCGGGTCGATGCCTCGATCGCGGGCGTTGGCGTCGATGACGTCACGGAGCCAGATGGTCAGGCCTGGCTCGATTGCGTCGTAGTAGGCCGTGAAGCCAGGGTCGGCGGCGTACTTCCTTCCCAGGCAGACCTGCATCGAAAGGGTGCAGTCGAAGTACGCGTCCATGGAGGCCCTGTGTCGTTCCGCCAGAGCGTTGGCTTCGGCGCTGCCTGGCCTGACGCCGGCGCGCTTGGCTGCTGCCAGGTCGTGCTCGAGCGTCGTGATGTTGTCGGCGATCCGCTGCCAGTCCTCGGGGGTCATGCCCGCGGCGCGCTCGGCGTACTGTGCCCATTGAGCTGTGTCGCCCCACCGGTCACGTGCGCCCGCGGCCAGTGACGGCTTCCAGCGCTGCCCGAAGATCGCGACTTGTTCCTCCGGGGAGAGCAGGATGCCGGCGCGTGCGGCTTCGATCATGCGATCGACCGCGTTGACCATCGCCTGCAAGCGGGAGATGCGATCGAGGAGCTGGGCACGCTGTTGTCTCAGCGGCACGGTCATATCGACCGTCGGAGCATCGAGAAGTTGACCGATGTCGTCGAGCGACAGACCGAGCTCGCGGTAGATGAGCACCCGATGGATGCGTGCGACGTCGGCCGCGGAGTAGAGCCGGTAACCGCCGGTGGTTCGCCCGGACGGGCGGACGAGCCCGATCGCGTCCCAATGATGGAGGGTGCGGACGGTGACTTCCACGTGCGATGCCGCGGCCCCGACGGTCAGCCCCCCGGGTCCCGCGGCATCGTCCATCGCGGTGTCGGTCACGCTGTCGAGTCTGACATGCGCGTCTGACCTACGCGGTTTCACCCCTTGGGGAGCGTGAAGCCGTTTGCTTCGAGGTAGCGTGCCTCGGCGCTGTCGAGGTCGAGGGGACGGGCCGCAGTCATGATCACACGAGCGTTCTCCGGCGTGATGACCTCCAGTTCTACGGTGTTCCACGGAGTCTGTCGCGGTCCCGTCGTGCATCCGGGCACCAGTGCGGTGCACGCCTGCGCGATCTCGTCGACCTGGCTCAGCACGCAACTGAAGCCGATGCTCACCGTTGAAGGGGCCGGCAGGGCGCCGGTCGGGACGAGCAGAGCGTCTTGGAACGCCCACCGTCGAAGGTGCGTGACCTGGCCCGGGACCGTGAACAGGTCGATGAAACCGAGCCCGCGGGTCCAGAAATCCACGGACGCGGCCAGGTCCGGCGTCGGCACGGTGACGAACATCGGCATGCCGTAGATGCCCCGGTAAATCTCAGGTGGCGTCGCGTCGGGCCCGGGCGGAGGGACAGGGCTGATATCGAATGCCTCGTAGTAGTCGGTCATGCGTTCATCGTGGTGCCTGACGCAACGTCAGGGTCAAATCCGGATCAGCGGACCGGCGGGCGGCGTGGGCATCAACGTCGCAGTACAGGACGCGGTGGCCACCGCGAACGTGCTCGGTCCCGCACTCGTACGGCCGGGCGCCCCCGACGAGGCCGACGCCGCCCAAGTTCAGTCACACAGACAGCGCGCCGCGCGGATCACCCAGGCCTTCCAGCTCGGCATCCTGCGCGACGTGTATCCCGGGAAGCTGACCGACGACGCGACCGAGCACGTGCCGCCGATCTTCACCGCGTTCAGGACCCTCCGCCGTTGCGTCACGTGATGGGGCGTTCATCGGCATGGAGGTATGGCCCGAGCACACCACGGGGTGAGCCCCTCCCCTGCTCGAAGATCAGCGATGGGCTCTGCGTGCCCGGTGGCCCCGGCCTGCCAGTGCGGGGGCTTCGGACGGGCGGGGCCGGGTTCGACGATGGTCGCGGTGGTGTAGACGCCGGGCGGTACGTCGACGGTGAAGGGTCCGCGCACATCGTGGCCCGCCCTGCCTGGAGCTGGTTCAGGGCGCAGGTTCTGAACGTTTCCCGCCGGGGCGCCCTGGCCTCGCGTCGTGCAGCCAGACGTCTGAGCCCGAGCCCGGGGGTACGGCACGGCATGCCGTACCCCCGGGTGGGTCACCGGACGGGCACCTGGAGGTCGCGGAAGGTGGCGATCTTGACTTTGAGACTCTGGGCGTCGTCGGGGAGTGCGAACAGGCCCCAGAACTCGCGGGTCTGGCCTGGCGCGAACTTCTCGGTGCTCAGGCGGACGCCGGAGACCCCGGTGCAGGCGCAGTAGGAGTCCACACCGTTGTCGGTGACGACTTGGAGGCGGCCGGCGAGGTACTGGCGGCGGGCGGCGACGTCGGTCAGGCGGACATTGCTGGCGGACTGGTACTTGTACGACTGCCAGTCCTGGCCGTGGTGGAGCTCGTTGAACCACGCCTCGGCCGAGCCCTCGTTGGTGATCGTGTAGGTGAGCACGCCCACGCCGCCGGGCAGCCGCCGCAGGCCGGTGATCTCCATGGCGAACGGCTGGCCCTTGGCCGTGACGGTGGCCTTCAGCTCGTCGTCGCCGGGAGCGAGGGTCTGGACGACGTCGTTGGCCGGGTCGGGGGACGCGGCGGGCTTGGGCTTGGCGAAGGTGACCGTGACCCGGCGGTTGCGGCGCTTGCCCTCGTCGGTGTCGTTGCCGTACAGCGGGCGGCGGGAGCCGTACCCCTTGGCCTGGAAGCCGACTCCGTCCCTGGTGAGCACCGCCGACAGGGCGCGCTGTACGGCCTGGGCGCGGCGCAGCGACAGCGGGTCGTTGATGGCGTCGTTGCCGGAGGAGTCGGCGTGGCCCTCGACCTTCACCGCGGTGGCGGGTGAGGCGTCGATGAGCTTGGCCGTCCGGGCCAGGACCGCCTTGGCCCTGGGGGTGAGGGTCGCCTTGTTCACCGCGAACAGCACGTCGGAGGAGAGGTTGACCTGGAGGTCCTTGCCGTCGTCGGCGGTCTCCTCCGACTTGTCCAGGGATTCGGAGGGCAGCAGGATGCTGCGGGTGATGGGGGTGACGGGCTCGGCGTCGGGGTCGGGGAAGTCGCCGGTGGGCGGGTCGTCACTGATGGGGATGTTCGGCATCGGCGGGCCCACGGGAGTGACGACCGTGGTGGCGGCGGGGTTGCCCGAAGGGGCGGGCATGACCCCGTAGACAGTGATCGACTGGCCGGGCTCGATGAAGTAGGGAAGGTCGTCGCGGTCCTGGTCGCTGCACAGGCAGGGGGAGTCGGCGGGCTTGTACGGCAGGATCCAGGTGTGGGCCTGCGCGTCGAGGACGCCGATGCCGGAGGCCCAGTCCATCTTGCCGAGGGGGCGGGTGGGGTCGCCCATGTCGGAGGACCAGGGCAGGTCCTTTTCGGTGCCGGTGTTGGACAGGCGGATCTGGACGACCAGGTGCTTGCCCTTGACGCGGTTGAGGCCGACCACCTCGACCTTGAGGTTCGCATTGTCGGTGCCGCGGGTTTCGGCCAGCGCCTCGCGCGTGTCCTGGCTGGTCGCCGTAGGCGTGGCGGTCGGGTCCGCGGAGGCGGGGGCGCTTGTGGCCGGGGCGCTGGAAGGCGGATCGCTGGGCTGCGCGGGGCTCGGTGGGGCGGCCTGCTGGAACGGCAGCACTCCACACCCGCTCGCCGCGAGGGTGAGTGCGGCGGCCAGGGCCAAAATCCGGGGAGACATGGCGGAGATTGTGCCATGTCCGAAATGCCGGTACACAGACCTTGTCAGAGAAGAGTGCTCACGCTCAGTCACGTGCATCACTGATCGCGGCGACGGCGGCCTTGACCTCGACCTCGACGAGTTGGTCGTTGTACCCGAGCACCGCCACTCCGAGCAACGTGCTGGGCACGTCGTGGGCGCCCGATCGCGATCTACCGACTCAGCGGCCGTCGGCTGTATCGCCGCTACCGCACCCGGCGCTACCGGCTGCCCGATGACGCGGGGGTCGAAGTGCAGCGGAACGAAAACGTACGCCAAGCCCGTTCTCACAGGTCAGCCGTGGCACCTGAACGCTGGGCTTCCTGCGGCTCGACTGCGTGCGATCCAACGATCGGCTGCGTGCCTACTACCGCGAGCGGGGCTTCGCGCACCGTGGCGACGTCGCCCGTCACGGGCGCACCTGGGCGGCGCGACAAGGAGGGACCGACCACCTGGGGTCAGCCGCTACGAACGGCCGCTCCAGGGCGGGCAAAGAGGCGCCAAAGTCATGCTCCAGCGTGATCACCATGAAGGCGGCTCGCTATCTGTGCTGGCCGGCATGGGCGCAGAAGGGCTGGGTCGCGATGGGCGCGACGCTGGGAACTCTCCTGCCGGACACGCCGCGAACATTGGGATTAAAGGTTCATAGCCAGGCGGCGGGCGGGGGCACACGGCTCGCCAAGGCGTTCACAGTGCTCTTCGAAGCCCGGCGGCAACCACTGACCCGACAGCAGGCGCGGGTGGCGCTTGAAGTATGCCACCGTTGTCATACCGAAGATGTATGACGCCCATGGGGTGTGATACTCCAAAACCAGCCGTGACCCGTCATCCTTGCGCGTGACGATCTCCACGACGCCTTCGCCGGTCAGGTCAATGCCCTCAATGTTCGAGAACCAGACGATCAGATCCGGCAGGCGGGGTCGCTCAAAGTGAACGCGGCCGTTGGTGACCGTCAGCCTCCCCACGCCCAGATCCTTGTCCTTGCGGGCGTAGTACTTGCTCATCTCGTCGGTCATAGCTAGCCCGAACTGGGCATATTTGATGTCATTCACACTGCTGATGCCGATCGCATCCCGGTAGGTAGCCCGCTCGTACGGCTGGGGAGCCTTCGACTTCAACCACCGCACCCTGGCCTGCTCTACGGCGACCAGGTTCTCCTCCTTCAGCAGAGGGAACATGCACCCAAGCGAGGGGAGTTCTATACGGCCCGGCCACCCCAACCGGTTCACTCCGATGATCTGGCAGGTCTGCCATAACACAGCCTCGAACGGGTTGAACACGCTCCAGTTCACCATGACGATCATTAAAGCAGTCTGGT
Source organism: Nonomuraea mangrovi (assembly GCF_042681425.1). Taxonomy (NCBI): domain Bacteria; kingdom Bacillati; phylum Actinomycetota; class Actinomycetes; order Streptosporangiales; family Streptosporangiaceae; genus Nonomuraea; species Nonomuraea mangrovi. Next base: position 9,724 of record NZ_JBHUFV010000087.1, read on the forward strand.
CGGGGTTTCGCGTGGTCACGGATCCGAGTGGAGAGGCGCCGCCACCCCACAGACCGAACTGAAAATGGGTGATCAGGCGGAAACTGGAGTTGACCCGGTTTGGTGGACACCTGGTCTCTGGGGAACCCTGGTTCCCGGAAGAAGGAG
>NZ_JBHUFV010000088.1:0-7338 GCF_042681425.1 Nonomuraea mangrovi
AGGAGGACACCCCACCCATCGCCGCCTAGAAATCCTTGATCCACAGGTCTTGACGATTGCTCGCGCTCATCAAGGTGGAGGAGAGCCCCCATCGCGTCGTTCTGGTCGTAGCGACAGTCCAGCTGAGGGAGGTACCGATCCAGGTAGGCGGTCAGGAGCGCGGCGTCCTGCTCTTCGGCGAACCTGGCCAGCGCGAAGCAGTACGCTCCACCCGCGTAGACCATCTCACTTTCCAACAGCAGCGTTCCGAGCCGTTCCCGGAACCGCGTCCGCCGGTCGAGACCGATCAGCCAGGGACCGCCCGAACCGGATCAGCTTCCGGTCAGGCAGGTCCATGAAGGAGCCCATGAGATGCCAGTACCGCGGGTACTCGCCAGTCTTCGCGCCGACATAACGTCGAACGACGGCGACCTGCTTGAACTCGGACAGGGTCGGTAACCACATGAGGTCATCCTCCCCGGATCGTGCAGTCCTGCCCATCCCCGCGGTCACTGCGAACGCCGTCTCCATCGCTCCGTGCTCCACAACTCGATCTACCGCGCCGACGACCAGCTCCTCATCAAACACCGGCGAGGCACGGCAGGAGTTCTCCATCGTGCTCACCACGCGTGCGGTCGGCGGGGGCCGGCGCCAGGGCGGAATCCCGTGAGGTTCGGTGTGCGACCGCGGAGAGGTCGCCTCGTTGCAGATGGACCGGTCGATGCGGATGCGGATCGAACATTATCTACATCACGATCAACCCACGCCGGGCCACCATCGATCAGCGCGGATCGTCAGCCGCTTCTTGGCGCCGAGGGCGACATCGGGACCGAAGGCATAGGCGTAGCCGGTCTTGTCCTTGAGCGCCTATCTCCAGGTCGATCGGGCGGGAGGTGGTGCTACGGTCGGGGCTTGCGGGAAGGCCGCCTTCGGGCGCCGAAGGTGACGGGTTCGCGCCAGGCATTGCGGCCGGAGCCACCCTGACAGGTCTGGTCGTAGCAGCGCCAGTACCAGTCGCCCTTCGTTCCGCGTCGGAGGTCGATCTCACTGCCGCCGCATCTGCCGCATGGTGGTGGGGAGGCGAAGTCGGTGGCGTGCTCGTGCTCGAGGAGCTTACTGGCGAAGTGGGCGCCGTGCATGGTCAGCATGACCTCGCGAGTTCTGCTCTGCGACAATATGTTCTGGCTGCCGAGCATGACGGTCCGTTCGTCGATGATCGCGATCTTCTGGTGCATGTAGTTCACAGACACGACGGTGTGGGCCACCGCTCGTACCTGGTCGATCAGTTCTAGGTACTTGCGTTGTGTCTGGTCGGAGGGGTCGCGGAGGAAGACGGTGATCTGGACGCCGCGCGCCGCCGCTTCCGCGAGGCTGGGGAGCAGTTTCAGCACGCGCGGGGCCACCCAGGGCGTCCAGAGCCATAGGGAGTGCTTGGCGCTGCGAAGGGCGTCGTCGAACGCGGTGTAGAAGTCCCTCTCGTCGTGGACGTCGCTCACCTCGATGTGGCGGGCGAGCACCTCCTTGAGCTGGTTGCCGAAGACACCTAGGTAAGGCTCGGCCGCTACGGTGGCGGGCGGCGTGATCAGCGCGGTGGCTCGGACCCGGCGGACCTGGCGGGTCTGGAGCAGTGCGTGGATGTGCGACAGCGCGGTGCTGGGGCGCACCGTGGAGACCCGTCTGCCGCTGGCGATGACGTACAGGCGGGTGCGTACGCGGGTCACCGCGACGTTGCACAGCCGCAGCCCCATACGCTGCCAGTGCGTGGCGTCGGGATCCCGGCTGGCCTGGGCCATCCACAGGTTGCCCAACTCCGCCTCAACGGTGTCGAAGACCACGACCGGGAACTCCCGCCCCTGGAACCGGTGCGCGGTACCCACCTCGGCCAGTGGTGTCCCCTCGCCCTCGATGTCGCGCAGTGCCTCCAGCGTGGCTTCCGCCTGATCCCGGTACGGGGTGACGATCCCGGTGTCCTCGCCGTCGGTGGCGTGCAGCTCGGCCAGCGCGCGTGACAACAGGACTCCGGCAGGCCACCAACCCCTGGAGCGGCCCGTAAGATGCGGCTGGGCGAGCTCGTGCAGGCCGTCGGTGTCGATGAGCACGATCTCTGGGTCTTCGGGGTCGCGGGGCCGAACCAGGGGGCCGGCGAGCAGGGCGCCGTCATAGGCCAGAGCGTTGGCCAGGTTCATGACGGCGGGGCCGAAGCGGTTCTGGGTCACCAGGCTGATGCAGCTCGGATGGCCGCGGGCGGTGGCCGGGTCGTCGATGCCGCAGTGCTCGAAGACGTCCGGGAGCAGCCACCGCTTGACGTCGGCGCGCTTGCTCTCGCGCAGCGGCGGCGGAATGACCGGCCCTAGTTGCATGGAGTCGCCGAACAGCACTGCCACCGTCTGCGCGCGGGCGACAGCGAGCAGCACCTCGGGCAGCGTGGCGGCGCCGACCTCGTCGACCAAGACCACGTCGTAGGAGCCCGCGAAGACCCGTTTGTTGGTACGGAAGCGTGCGAGCGTCGTCGCGACCAGCCGGGCCCCGTCGATGATCTCGCCCTGCGCGTCCCGTTCGAGCCGCTCGTACTCCTCCTGGACCTCTCGATAACGCTTCTCCAGCGTCTTGGCGTCGGCGGCGTCTCTGTCGGCGTGCTGGCGCAGCCGTTCGGCCTCGGCCTGCAGCTGGGGATGTTCGTGGCGCTTCGCCTCAGCGACCCGGTCCTGTGCCTGCCCCACGTGTTCTGCCAACTCTTCGGCGCGGCGCAGGGCTTCGGTCTCCGCTCGGTGCTCATCTGCCAGGTGGCTCATTTCGCGGGATGCTGCGGCCGCGCGGCTCGCCACCTCCCGGATCTCGGCACGGCTGTGCGAAGCGCCATCCGCCAGACCCCTGGCCTGCAGGGCCAGGTCGGCGCGACGCCGGTCGGCCACCTTCCGGCCGGATGCCGCGCGCTCGGCCAGGTCGAGCTCCCGTTCCATGGCGGCGTCACGGGCTTGCCGTGCGGCGTCGAGCGGGCGCTTGGCACGTAACCTGGTGAACCTGCCGCGTTGCTCCAATTCGTTCACATGACGTTGGGCCTCGGCCGTTGCCTGCTCCGCCTTCAAGGCCGCCGCCTCGGCCTCGGTCGCGGCTTGGTCGACGCGGGTGGCCTCTGCGCCCAATTCGTCCACTTGGGCCCACAGATGGCGGTCGTGCTCCATGGCGGCGTGAGCCGTGTCCGCCTCGTCCAGCCCTCGCTCGGCAGCGGCGAGGGCGGTGGTGAGTGAGTCGATCCGCGTTTGGTGGAGGGTCACGGCCGCCTCACACCTCTGCGGCTGGTGCTGGGGAGCTCGTAGGAAGATCTCGTCCCGGCGGTATCCGGCGGCGTCGAACCCCGCCAGCGCCACGGCCAGCTCGCCGAGCCGCCGCAGTCGTGCCCTCACGGCCACCAGCCGCTCCGACAGGTCGCGCCGCTTGGAATCGGTAGCCGTGAGCCGGGCGCGTACCAGGAGGGGCAGAGAGACGTCGGCGTTCTCGGTGACTTTGCGCAACTGTGGCGGACCGACCCGGACGATGGCTCCATGCGGATGGCGGTGCTCCTCGATGACGCCCAGCAGCGCGTTGTCCACGGCGATGTTGGTGGCCGAGACGAGCAGGATGCGCTTGCCCGCGGCGATCAGGTCGCCGATCGCCTTCGTCAGCACCAGGGTCTTGCCCGTGCCCGGTGGGCCCCAGACCAGCCAAACGCCGGTACCGAGGCACGCTTGGTAGGCCGCCTCCTGCTGCGGGAACAGCCCTGCTGGCGGCCGGGCTCGCGACAACTTGCCACCAGGTTTCCTGTCGGCCAGTAGATCACCGAGCGGCGCGCTGCCGAGTGAGGCAAGGCCGTTCTTGAGCGCTTCCACCAGGAACATGGGGGGCTGTTGCAGTGACCACAGGTGTGGGTCGGTCGGGTCAGCGAACTCGGCAACCCGCACGGTGAGCGTGGATTCGCTCTGTGAGACGTCCATCACCGCGAAGCCCTCGTCGATGCTGCCCTGCTCCGCGCCCGCCAGCCGCAGCCCGTCAAGCCGATCAGGGCTCAGCTCCGCGCCCCGCACGTCCACGACGTACAAGCCGTCGCCGGTACGGATCGCGCGGCCGAGCCGACGCCAGCGCGGTTGGCCGCCTGCTCCTCCCTCAGCGGCAATCCACTCATCCAGTGCGGTAACTATCTCCTCGCGCCAGCCCACGCCTCACCCCGCTCGCCGCTGACCCTTCGTGGCACGCTTACGGTAGACAAATACCCCGAACTTTTCCGGGTGTTTGTGATCATGGCCAGATCCGGCCAACCCTCGGCTGATGGTGAGCTTCACACCTCGAGCTCATCGACGTCGGGTAGGACGGCGAGGTCTTCGGGATCGAATCGTTGCAGGCTTTCGGTGCCGTTGTCTTGTTCGAGGTCGTTCTGCACCGGCTTGCCTGTTGCGTTCTCTATCAGGGCGACGAGCTCATGCAAGCGCTTGTCGAAGAACGCGTCGAAGTTGTCCGCGCGCAGCTCCGTAGCATCCGCAAGATGGGTGCCGACAAGAGCGTCGAGCTGGATGGAGTCGATTCCCGCCCTTTTCTCGATCTTCGGTAGGTAGGCGGAGGGCGCCACGCCGCCGATCGCGCGGTTGGTTTCAGCGGACAGGGGTGTCTTGTTGACGATGCTCTCTCGCCGGCTCGGGTCGATGTCGTGGTCGAGGCACCACTTCGACGGGAAAACGTGGTGGATGTCGATGGCCAGATCCACATATTGGATCTTGTCCAGCGCCTTGTCGTACATCCAGTCTTTGGCCCCTTGAGCTAGGACAAGGGCATAGATTCCTTTGTAGGCCGCCGCGTTCCTGGTACGAAGCGACAGGAGCCGGGAGGCAGCGAAGGTGCAGTCCGCGACCGTCCGGGGTACCACCGGCTCGGCGCCGAGCGTCCAGCCCGGGACCTGTTCGATGTCGCGGGCGAACCGTGTCTCGATGGCCGAGCCATAAAGTTCACCCAGGATGCCGCACCAGAACCACTGGGCAAGCTTGGCGCGCACGCCGTGCAGATCAGCGTCGTTACCGAGGACGACCTTGATCGCGGCAAGCGGCACGAGCTGTTTCGGATAGGGCAGAAACTTCACGTCGAAGATGTGATGATCGGCGAGAAAGGTCGCCGTCCACGCGAAGGCGTCCCGGACCGGCTGCACCCACTCCAGATAGTCGTCCAGCGCGAGCTTGAGCAGGTCTTCCTTCCGGGCGGACACTGCGGGAGGTCGGCCAGATATGTCCTTCTTCGCGCGATCCAGCGTCGCGAGCAGACTCACCGCTTGAAGAAAATCGGTGTTCTCGACAGCCGCCAGGACGGGATGCACGGCGAAGCCCTTCTGGGTCGCGTGCCAGTCATCATTGAGCCGGAAGTCCGTACCGTGGGCGTCGAAGTACTTCTTGTCGCCCGCGAAGGTGGCGGTGAGGAGCTCGAAAACGTTCAGCGGCAGGCCACCGGTGTTGACCTTCTCGAAGACGGTAGCAACGGCCGCTTTGCTGGTCGTCTCGTCCAACTCGATGGCGGGGATGTTGTAGGTCGAGCAGGGCTGGATGACCTGGGCGTGGAATGCGGAAATCTGGTTCTTGTCCTCGCAAGCGAGGATCCACGTGATGGTGTCAGCCTCACCGAAGAGAAGGCGGGCGGGAAAATACCCCGCGGCACGCTCGAGCTCGGGCGTGGACAGGTCGAGGTCGATGTCCTTACCGAAGTTGCTGCGCAGGACACCGTCACCTGGCACGGACACGACGGACTCGTCAATGCGCTCCTCGCCGAGAAGGGCGGTCTCCATGTGGACGTAGTAGCGGCGGTCCATGAGCTTGCCCCGGCTGTCCTTGGTACGGACAACGCCATCGCTGGTCAGAGCTTGGGTGAGTGAGGTAAGCCGCTGTTGGCCGTCGAGGAGCAGCAGGCCGGGTTCGGTGTCCGGCGGAAGGACCCCTTCGACTGGGCGCGGCTTGAATCGGATCTGATCGTTACCTGTCTTCAGCATCATGACGACACCGAGCGGATGGCCACGCAGGATCGTTACGAGGAGCTGACGGATGCGTTCATCCTCCCATTTGTAGCCGCGTTGGAAATCGGGGAGCTGGATGCGGCCGCTAGTGGTCCACTTCAGGTAGTCGGCCAACTTGTACAGCGGAGTCTGGAAGCTCATGCTTACCCGTCCTCGTCGAGACCGGAGGCTGAATATATGGTAATGGGAAGGTAACGGAACGTCAGGACCTGTCGGGTTGCGCAATCGACTATCCGAGGACGGCTGCCGTGTCAGAATTCGGCGAAACAGGGCATCGTGCTCGTCGTCGGACATCGTGGGCAGGCTGTCGAAGCCGTCCATAGTCAGCCCGGAGCTAGGCGACATTGGATGATGCGGCGGTAGCCTCGTAAATCCCGTCAGCTCATCGAACTCCAGCACGGGCCACTGGAATCCGGTCATCCACGTCTCGTCGCGTTGCACGAAGCCGAACAGCGCCCGGACTAGGTCAGCGCGCGAGCGTGCGATGGTCCAGAACGACGACCGCTGCCACACCGTTCATGATCAGGACAGGCACCATCAGATCATGAACCGGAGCCACCAATCCGAGTTAACCAGCAGAGTCCTGTAACGCTTCAAAACTCGTGCACGTCGTCTGAGCTGGTGTTTCTTCGGGTTAGTCAGGCGGCACGGTGGTACTCGCTGATGGCTCCGCTGAGCACCCTCCGGCGCTGAACCCGGCCTTCCAGCGGCACCACGACGTCCTCGTCTTGATCAGGTGGGCGTTGTTGGCGTGACTGGTGCGGGCGGTGCGCGTTGTAGTGCTCGACGTACTCGTTCAGAACCGAGCGAAGGTGGCGTTCGTCGTAGATCAGCATGCGGTCGGTGCATTCGGCTCGGACGGTGCGGATCCAGCGTTCGGCGTAGCAGTTGGCTCGGGGCGTTCGTGGCGGTGTCTTCATCATCGTGATGCCCAAGCTGGTGAAGATCTCGTCGAAGGCGGCGGTGAACTTGGCGTCCCGGTCACGGATGAGGAACCGAAATGACCTTGCCTGGCGGCCGAGATCCATAAACAGATTTCTCGCGTGCTGAGCCGTCCAGGCGCCTGTGGGGTGAGCGGTAAGGCCCAGGATGTGCACACGTCGCGTTCCCACCTCCATCACGAACAACACGTACAAGCGCTTCAGGAAGACCGTGTCGACGTGGAAGATGGAGTTGACCCGGTTTGGTGGACACCTGGTCTCTGGGGAACCCTGGTTCCCGGAAGAAGGAGTCTGCTGTGCCGAACAACTATCCGCAGGAGTTTCGCCGGCAGATGGTGGAGCTGGTGCGCGCGGGACGGTCGCCGGAGGAGCTGGCCAAGGAGTTCCAGCCGTCCG
>NZ_JBHUFV010000089.1:0-5786 GCF_042681425.1 Nonomuraea mangrovi
GGCCGTCGATGCTCGGAAGGGATCGGCGGCGGTGGACCTCGGCGAAGCTGCTCGCCGTAGGGGCTAAGCACGATCCACTGTTCGCGCCGGGCACGAAATGGTCGTACAGCAACACCAACTACGCCGCGCTCGGCGCCGTCCTGGAGCGGGTCACCGGGGCGAGCCTGGCCGACCTGCTCCGGGACCGGATCGCCCGGCCGCTCAACCTCAAGCACACCTACTACGCCACGGACGCCGCCTGGCGTGGCCCCCACGCCCACGGCTACGAACCGGATGCCGCCCACATGCCACCCGGTGTGCCGGCCGAGTTCAGGAACTTCGCCGGGGCGCGCCACCACGGTCACGTGGACGTCTCCGACAACAGCCCGGGGTGGGGCGGGGCGGCCGGGGCGGTGGTGTCCACCACACGGGACTGGTCTCGGTTCAACACCGCGTTGATGTCCGGCAAGCTGCTGCCCGCAGCCCAGCTGGCACAGATGCGCGCCACCGTGCCGATGGACCCGCAGCAGCCGGACGGACTCGGCTACGGGCTTGGCATCCAGACCGTTCCCCACCCGTGCGGCACGTTCTGGGGTCACGAAGGCGGCATCCCCGGCTACGTCGCCACCAGCTCCACCGACCGCACCGGCACCCGCTCGGCGACCCTCCTCATCTCGACGGAGATGTGGGCCGAGTTCGAGACCGACCCGAAGATCGCCAAGGCCGCCCAGGCGCTCCAGATGGCCGTGACCTGCACGATGTTCGGCAAGCCCGTGCCGACCGCCGCTCCCGCTAGCTGACCGGCGCGGTGATGATCGCGGTGACCAGGTCTTCCACCTCGGCCCGCGACATCGCCGCACCCGCAGCGGCGAAACCTGGTGAACCGCTTCCCGTTCGTCGCCGACCACGCGAACGCCTTCGGGGTGAAGCGGTTGTGCCGGATCGTGGGGGTGGCCCGCTCGAGCTTCTCTCTGTGCGAGCTCGTAGGGTCGAGCCATGAGTGATCAGGTGAGGACGGCGGCGTCCGGTAGCCGGTAACCGGCGCGGTCTGCGGGGTCGGCTCGCGACCTCTCGTCGCCAGCGCGTCGATGGCCTCGGCCAGGTTGTCGGCGCGGGCGGCGAGCGCGCGCACGGGCCGGGGTGGAGGTGACGGGTGGGGGCGCACTTCATGCTCTCCTCCCTTCGGCTTGCCAGGGTCGGCCGGGAGTGCCGGCATGCCTTCTCCCTGCCTGAACGGCACTCGGTCGGGCCGCGGGTTTCCGGAATTCCGCGGCGCGCGGGCTTGCTTGGCGTGCGATGCCGATCCGTAGAGATCTACTACGCTCTGCCAGGTCCGTCGTATCCGTGCTGTGGGAACGGCCGGCTGCGCAGGCCGCCCTCCCCCACCCTGTACCGCTCGAATATTGGGTTACGGGGCCTGAACCGTGGTTATGCGGCGTGCCGGTATTCGCTGATCATGCCTGTGACGGCGGGTTTTCGGCGGATGGATCGCAGGTCGTTGAGGTGGGTCGTGTCACGGGCGGGTTGCGTTGCGGTGTCCGGGGGCCGTTGTTGCCGGCACTGGTGCGGCCGGTGCCCGTTGTAGTGGTTCAGGTACTCGCGAAGCACGAAGGCCAGGTGGAGTTCGCTGAGGATCAGGATCCGTCCAGGAGTTCGCGGCGCACGCGCTCGCCTTCACCGTCGTCACACTCGTCTGCGGCCTGTTCATGTTCATCCTGGCCGACCCCACTCGCGCCCGCGCGCTGGGACTGCTCGGCGAGAAGGCTCAGCTGTCCGGCGCCAGCGCCGACTGGCCCGGCTATCTGGCTCTGCTGGCCCAAGCGGTCGCCGTGGGCGGCCTGCTGGTCTACAGCGTGATCGCCATCTGGCTGTTCGGCCGCGAGTTCAGCGACCACACCGCCAAGGATTTGCTCGCCCTGCCCGCCTCCCGCGCTGCCATCGTGGCCGCCAAGTTCACCCTCGCCGCCGCCTGGGCCCTGGTGCTCGCCGCCGGCACCGCCGCGGGCGGCCTGCTGCTCGGCGCGCTACTGGCCCTGCCCGGCTGGTCGGTACAGGCGGCCGCGGCCGGGGTGGTGCGGATCCTGGTCGCCGCGGCGCCGCCGATGCCATCGCTTGGGCGATCAGGTACGGCACGACGGGCAGCGCCAGCCGGTCGCACACCAGGAAGGTAACCGGCGCGATCAGCAGCACGGTGGGGACGTTGTCCAGCAGCGCGGACGCCGCGGCGGTGATCACCACCAGTAGCACCATGAGCCGGTACGGCCTGCCGCGCGCCCGCTTGGCCGCCCAGATCGCCAGGTGCTCGAAGACGCCGGTCTGCTTGAGCACGCCGACGATCACCATCATGCCTAGCAGCAGGAAGATGACTTTCCAGTCGACGCCGCTCTCCTTGGAGAAGAACGCTGCTTCGGCGTTGCTGGCGTGGATCAGCAGCATGATCCCGGCGCCGCCCAGGGCGGCGGCGACCCGGTGGATGCGTTCGGTGGCGATCAGCGCGTAGGCGCCGAGGAAGACCGCGACCGACAGCCAGGCCAGCGCCCCAGGTGCCGGCGGCATGTCACGCTCGCGCCGCGGTGGAGGCGCCCTCGCACGTCCAGCCCTGCGGTGAGGTACGGCTGGACGTCGCCAAGCGGCCGGCGCTGAGCGGGGATGTCACGCAGCCGGACAACCCGGAGTAGGTCACGATCGCGTCGTAGTCCGATGCGCGCGAACTCGGCAGGCGGTTGAGCAGTAGCGGCGGCGACGTCCCGGCGCAGGCCGGCGGACGGTCAGGCCGCATTCGGGCGCCTCGCACGGAGTTTCGTCACATGGTTCCGCTGGCGTGGCGCTCGGAGCGGGAGTTTGCGTTTCGCGGGTCGAACAGGGCCTCGTGGGCGTTGAGGGGACGATTGGACCACAGCACGGGAATCCGGGGCACAATCCCAGCGGTCTGATCACGGCGGGAGGTCGCGCCAGCGTTCGGCCGACGCCAGAGCGTCCAGGCTGATCCGCTCCAGGAACGCACCGCCCCTGGCCAGGCGGCGTCCCACGGGCGTGTCGAGCCCGAGCGTCTGCCCCGCCGCCTTCGTGATCTCCGCCGCCGTGAGCGTCTGCCGCGCGCTGATCACCGCCGAGTGGTACCAGGCGTCGTCGTCGACCACGTAGATGTCGCGCCGCCGCCGCGGATCACGCTCGCGCCTGATCAGCCCCTGCCGGGTCAGGTAGCCCACCGCCATGGAGATCGAGGCGGGACTGACTTTCAGCCCGCGCGACAGCTCGGCCGCGGTGAGCCTGCCGTCCTCGCTCAGCCACAGGCCGATGAGCACGCGCGCCATCATTTTCGGCAGGCCCATCCCGACCGCCATCTCGACGGCTCCCTCTTCCACCTCGAAGACCTTGCGGTCCTGGGGTTCGGCATCGGGCGAACGGGCCGGGGTGCCGCGCCGCGCCCGCCGCGCCGTCGCCTGGTGCGCCCGCTCAGGGCGGTAGTCGCCGGGGCCGCCGTTGCGGCCGACCTCACGGCTGATCGTCGAGGTCGGCCGGTCCAGCCGCCTGGCGATCTCGGCGTAGGAGCGGCCTTCGGCGAGGCCGGTCGCGATGCGCCGGCGGTCCTGCTGGGTCAACCTTCCTTCTGCCATGACGCCACTATTGCGTTCGGCGCCACACAATGCAATGTTTCATTGCATTCAGCTTCAGTGTCAACGCATCAATTTATTGGCTTTTAACTGCACTTATGCGCATCGATTGATTGACAGAATTTCTGAACGCAACATAGCTTTCAATTGTGATGAACACGTACTATCGCGATGAGCCGGTCACCCCGTCCCTCGACCGCCCGCCCGCCTGCCCCTTCGATCCCGCCCCTTCGGGCAACGCCCTGCGCGCAGAGCTCTACAACCGGTGAGGGCAGAGGTGTTCAAACGCATTCTTCCAGCGCTTGGCCTGCTGGTTCTCGCGCCGCTGGTCGGCGAGTACCTGCTGGGCAACATCGCCATCGACGCCCTACCAATGATCATCGGACTGATTCCGCTCTATGGCGGTGGCGCGCTGCTGATCCGTGAGGTCGCCCGCCGGTGGCGGCTGGGGTGGCCGGGGATCATCCTGCTCGGGCTCGCCTATGCCGTGATCGAGGAGGGCCTGCTCACCCGGTCGCTGTTCGATCCCGACTATGTCGGGTTGCGGTTGCTCGACTACGGGTTCATTCCGGCACTGGGCATCGGCGCCTACTGGACCGTGTTCGTTTTGGCCATCCACGGGGTGTGGAGCATCGCGGTGCCGATCTCGATCGTGGAGGCGGGCTCACGCCGGCCGGACACCCCCTGGCTCGGCAGGGTCGGCCTCACCGTGTCCGCCGTCCTGTTCCTGCTAGGCGGCGCGGTGCCCATCGCCCTGGCAGGTCCGGCCATCTACCCGCTGTCGGCCGCTCAGATCGCCTGGACGCTGATCACGGCCGTCGCCCTGATCATCGCCGCGTTCCTGTCGGTTCGATTCCGCCGCCCCCTGCTCGCGGCCACGCCGGCCAGCCCGTGGACCGTCTTCGCGATCACCATCGCGGCCGGGCTGGCGTTCTGGCTCCCCAGCTTGCTCGCCATGGTGGGGATCAAGCTGGAGTCCGTCGTGCCCGCGTGGATCACGGTCGGCTTCTACCTCGCGCTCTACGCCACGATGACGCTGCTCATCCTGCGCTGGTCCCGGCGCACGGGCTGGGGACCCTGGCACAGGTTCGCCCTGGGAGCTGCCGGCCTGGTCACCTACGCCTGGCACGGCTTCCCTCAGCCGCCGAGTTTCCCAGCGCCCGCGAATGTGGACCTCGTGGGCAACGCGGTCTTCGCGCTGGCCGCCCTCGGGCTGCTCGCCTTTGTGGCGGTACGGCTCTGCCGCACCGCTCCGCCAACTTGACCTTCAACCTTGGCGCTTGCGAGATCGCTCCTGCCTTGAGAACAAGCTCAGCTTGGCCTTGCCCCCGTAGTAGGTGACCGGGGGCAGCACCGTGCTCCTCTTACGCCGAGACCGGTTTGTCGGGTTTGAGGTGGCGGTAGTGCGTGGCGCGGCTGACGCCGAGCCGGTCGGCGATCTGCTGGACGGTGTAGCGGCGCTTGCCGTCACCGCCCTTCATCTCGTACAGCGCGCGGGCCATCTCCACCCCGTGAGGGTCCAGGGCCGCCGGCCGCCCGCCGACGCGGCCGCGCGCTCGGGCCGAGGCCAGTCCCTCGAGGGTGCCCTCGACGATGAGTTCGCGGAGGAACTCGTCGAAGGCGCCAGCGCCCTGCGCAACACCTTCAACCGCATGCTCGGCTGCCTGCACCACTGCCTCCAGAAGGGCGTGCTCTACAACGAGAACGAGGAGGTCGCCTTCCGCCCTCGCGAAGCGGCCACAGCTTGACGAGTTACGCAGGTCGGATGTTTCTGTGGTCAGTACAGCAGGCGAAGCCGTATGCAATACGTAGATATGCGGGATTAGTGGCTATGCGCACAAGCCGAAGGGAGGACCATAAAAGATTTCGGGGACGTCACCCAGCTCGCTCCCGCCTTCCACCTGAGGAACCACCATGCCGCATGACCACCGACCGCCCGCCTCCACTTCCCGGCCCACTGGCCGAGGGCGGCAATCGCTCGAGCAGCGTCCGCCCGCGCCGCCGTCCTGCCGTACCCGCGCCTACCGGGACGGAGTCGTGGTCGCCGAGGGCTTCCCCATAGCCGATGTCTCCGACCATCTGGCCGACCCCGCCTGCACCGTCTGGTTCGACCTGTGCACCCCCACCCCCGCCGAGCTGGGCGCGATCAGCGAAGAGCTCGGCCTGCACGAACTCGCGGTCGAGGACGTGCTA
>NZ_JBHUFV010000090.1:0-11848 GCF_042681425.1 Nonomuraea mangrovi
GCGTCACCATCGCTTCCCTCATGCTGTGGCTCCGCCAAACCGAATTATCAGACAGGCCTTAGCCCACCCGCGACCGCGGCCACAGGGTGACAGGTCCACCCTGGTGGCCTGGTGCGAGGACGGCATCGCTCTCCGCATTCCCGTGGAGTCCATCGTTATCTAGGGTTGGAGGACCCTTCCTGCAGGTCAGAGGACGATGATCTCTTCTTTCACGTAGGCCAAGTTGACCGAACGCAGCCCGGACCCAAGAAGAACTGAGCGTGCGGAGAGCGCCTCGAGGTCATTTAGGGCGCGTCTCAGCGCTTCGACCTTTGGGCGTTTAAGTGATCTTGCTGGTGGGGGGAGGTGAACCGTGGCCCCGCCCTTGGCGGGGCCACGGTGGCGCGATTGTGGTTAAGCCTTGATTGGTGCGGCCGCCCTGGCGGCCAGTTCGATCTTCGCGCAGTAGGCTGCGCGGGCTTCCTCGTCGATCTGCTCCTCGTATTCGGGGCGCAACCCGGTCCGGCCGTCGAGGCCCTCGCGCAGGATGTCGGCGTGCCCGGAATGCCGGGTGGACTCGCCGAGGACATGGACCATGATGGCGAACAGGTTCGTGTGCCAGGCCGGCGTTGACTCCGGCCACCACGGCACGTGGCCGGGGGCGTCGAGGGGAAGCTCGTTGATCGTCGCGTCCGAGTGTCCCCACGTGCGCCGGTAGAACCCGATGATCTGTTCGCGGGTCTCGTCCTCGGTCGCCCAGTGGCTGCCGTCGGAGTCCTGCCACCGGGGCAGCGGTTCCGGGGAAGGGCGGTCGAAGACCTCGCCGAAGTACCTGGCCTCAACGGTAGCCACGTGTTTGACCAGGCCGAGGAGGTTGGTCCCGGTCGCTGTCAAAGGTCGGCGGGCATCGTATTCGGACAAGCCGTCGAGTTTCCAGAGCAGCGCCTTGCGGTCCCGCCGCAGTCTCTCGTGCAGGTTGTCTTTCGCGAAATCGTCGATCATGGGTCACGATTCTGTCAGGCTGCGCGGTGGGCTCAGGTTGCGAGCTGCCTGGCGTCGGCTCCTAGCCAGTTTGTCGCGAGGGGCGTCTTTCCTGGTCAGCCTGTGGTTTCAGTGAGACGAGCTTCCAGGGCGGCGATCATCTGAGCGAGCAGGCCGGTGTTCTCCTGCTTGACCACCTGGGGGCCGACCTTGTCGATGCCGAAGACCTTGGTGATGCACTCGTCGACGGCCTTGGCCATCGTGCCGAACTCCTGGCGCGCGATCGACTTGTCGTTGCCGGCCTCGAAGGTGGTGGCGCGGTGCATGTCCTTCATCGCGGTCATCGCGGTGCGGGCGGCGGACATCGCGTCGCGGGCGCCGAACTCATCGCCCAGGCCCTGGCGCATGTAGCGGGTGACGAAGACCCGGCGACGGGCGGAGCTTTGTGACGGCAGGAACTTCTCCAGGCGATCGCCCCGGTTGGCCGCGACCACGCGGGCGACCTTGACGGCCCGCCGCAGGCGGGGGCCGTCCTTGATGCCGACGCCGGCGGCGATGTCGGCGTAGCTGACCTCGCGGCCGTGGTTGCTGCGCAGCTGCCTCGGTCAGAGCAGGGTGGTCTGCTCGTGGTCGGGCAGGTCGAAGTGGGTGACCAGGTCAGCGTCGATGAGACCGGTTGCGGTGATCAACGCCTTCTCGTGGGCGTTGCGCACGAAGACTCGCGTCGGGGTATGGAGCCGGCCCAGGGATTGCGGGCAGGGTCTGACCACCCCGTAGAGACGACGGCCGGTGTAGACGGCGATGCCGTACGCGTGCTCGCGGTCGCCTTCGTCGGGGCTCGGGAGCGCTCGTGAGGCGTGTTCGGTCATGGACAGCGCCGCGACGTGGTCTATGAGCTCGGTGAGCTGGGCGGCAGACACCCCGTTCCACCATTGGTGTGCGGCGGCTTGCTCCTGGCGGTCGCGTTCAAGGCGTGCCAACTCCTCCTGCCGGGCCTTTTCTTGCTGCTGACGCTCCTGTTCGCGGCATTGTGCCTCCCTGGTCGCTCGCTGACATTCCAGCTCGATCATGAGTAGGCGGTGTCGTTCTGCTGCTTCGGCACGACGACGTTCTTGTTCTTGGCATTGGCGTTCGCGCTCGACCTGCTTGCGGTGTTCCTCGGCTCTGCGCGCGTGCTCCTCACGTGCGCTCTTGGCGGCTTCCTGCCGCTGGCGCATGGCTTCGTGCTTGGCTTCGGTGTCGATGGAGCGCTGTGTGGTCCACGACGCCGAACGGCGCGTGGTGGCATTGCCGCCTGGCAGGTGGATGCGCCGGTAACGGCGCCCGATGGAGTGAAAGGTCAGGCCGTGGCCGAGTACCCACCGCACGACGGTGGCAAGAGGGACGTCGTCGACCTGGACCCATCCGCCTCGGGCGTAGTCGAACCTCACCAGACCGTCGTGCACCATCCACCGCTCGGCCGCCGTTGGCGGGTCTGCCGGGGTCACGGCGACTGCGGGGACCGCACACAGCCACGGGATGCGGTCGCGGGAACTGACCCAGCAGACATCGATGTTGTCGTCGGCGTAGCGGTCGGTGTGCATGTGGATGTCGTCGTCGGTGATCGGGGAGAGTTGCGCCTCCCACGCCACCCGGTCGCCGTCTGCGACGGAGGTGGCCATCACGTCAGCCCGCCAGGACCCGTCGGGTGCCGGCACTTCGAGATCGGCTGACCAGCCGGCGCGGCGGATCGCCTCGGCCAGCACTAGCTTCAGCTGGTGGTGATCGGCCGATTCCACCGCCAGCTGGCATTGCGGCGAGCGGCCGGGGTCGTGCGCGAAGTATCGCGTCCGCCGCGGCGACAGCTTGGCGTGCACGTCGTGGCCGCACTCGGGGCAGGTGAGCCCGATCCGGGGCCGCGTCCGGTAGACGCTCTCCCACGCCAGTCCCTGGCCCAGGTCGGTGAGCGTGGCGTCGATCCGGCCCAGTTCGGGATGTAACGCCGTGAAAGACATCCGACCCCGTCTCTATTCGATAGTCGCGAGTTGTCGTTCCCATGGGGCCTGATGAAGACGCTCCGTGTTCCCCCGGCGCGTAGCGGCTGACCTTCGTTTAGCCCCGTCTCATGGCCAGGAGTTCGCGTCCGCGCTCCGGCGTGATCAGGCGGGCGGCCCTGGGGTCGGCCAGCAGGGCGATCGGTGCGAGATGGTCCTCATGCAGCGGCCGCCAGTGGACAAGGGCATCGCGCAGGCGCGGCCAGGCGTCCTGTCCGGCGTCGAGAGCGGCGTGCGCGGCCACGTCGAATTCCGGGTTGCCGAAGCGGAGCCGGAACCCCGGCTCCTTCCGCCGCGCCTGATGACAGGCGATCAGGTCCTTGATCCGCTGCGGACCGCGCTCCCGCAGGAACTGGAGCGTGGAACCTAGGCCGAACCGTCGGGCCTTCTTGTGCGCGGTGAAGAGCAGTGGCAGGGCCTGCGCGGCGAACAGGTCCTCATCGAGGACCCACGACCGGGTGTCGCTGTTTGTGACCAGCTGGTAGAAGGGGTCGTCGTCCACTTCTCTCAACAGGGTCTGCATCTGGAAGTGCAGGAACGAGGCGCGGTCGCGGCCGAAACGTGTGGCCTGCGCGAACACGGTCAGTGGGCAGTCCACCTCGCCGCGCAGGCTCGCCAGCCGGGCGTCCTCGACCTTGGCGTCCCACTCGCGCTGGGTCTCGCACTGGGGGCGGTCAAGGGCGTGGAATCCGGCGTAGAAGTCGTACATCTTCTCGTAGAACGAGCCGTACCGGTCGGGGCCCATGCCGGTCCATGAGAACACGTCGTAGGCCGCCCATTCACCGCGCTCGTCGACGTCGCCCGGGTCGAGGTAGACGACGCCGGCATCCGCCTCCAGAGAGATCAGCAACGAGCGTGCCGCCGCGGGCTCTGCGTCCTCCTCATCCCAGTCGGCGTAGGCCTCGGCCCACATCGGCTCCAGATCAGCCAGCCAGCCGATCTCCTCGGTGCCGCGTAGGCTCCAGACGAAGTTGCCCGCGTGCCGCCAGCCGTTGGTGACCAATAAGAACTCGCGGAATGATGGGGGCAGCACGCACCCCAGACGCGCCTCCAGGGCCTGTACCTCGTCCTCGGTGGCGGGCGGGCACCCGAGCCAGGGATCGCCGTCCGGCTCCTCGTCGGGGCGGGCGATGCGCCACTCCTCGCTCCAGCGCTGGAGGAACGGCTTCCATGCGTGACGGTCCATGGCGGGCTCCTACGACGTCGCACGATCTGGTCCCGCGAATTCCATCAGGTGCCACCGACATCCCCGGTGTCGGGCGATGGCCCATCGTGCGACCCGTATCGGCCTGTCGGTAAAGGTCGACCCCACCAGTCGCCGTCTGTGGACGCCTGACGCTCGCCGGGCAGGCCTGCCCATCGACGTGCTCGAGACATTCTGCCGCGGCCTCGACAGCGCCTTGCTCACGCGCTCGATGTGTTGGGCAGGCGATTGCTCAGTTCCTGCTTCTGGTCGCGTACCGGCCGGGCCGGTCCGCCATCGCGTCGAAACACTCGACACTGCACGCCAGCCCGAGACTGGCAGCCATCGCCGAGCCGATGATGACGGTGCCGCATTCGTCGCAGCGGCGGCCCGCCGATCTGGCCTCCTGCTCCATCGCATCGACGCGACGCCCCGCCATGTCGATGGACAGGTCGTCGTCGGGGAGCCGCGGGTCGATGACGATGAGGCCGCCGGCGTAGCGGCTCATCCGGTGCTCGACGGCCGCCACGCACCCGCCGTCCGACAGCGTGGGAATGCCGATGATCTCGCATACCCGCTCGTACTGCTCACGCGTGTACGGGCCAGCGCCGGCCGCGGCCTCGGCCGCCTTGCGGCCCCGTGCCAGCCGCCACTCGGTCTCGGCCTTGCTGCCGTTCACGCGGCGCTCGGCGAGAGTCTGTACCGTCATCCGCATGACCGCCGTCTCGCCCTCGGAGAGCGGTACCCAGCCGATGCCTTTCATGCACCGTTCGTCGTCCAGCGGCTCCAGGCCGGCTGCGGCGCATGCCCGCTCGTACTGGTCACGGGTGTAAACGTGGACGGACGGGTCGGCCAGTTCGTAGTCCGGTCTCGTGTCGTACGGCCACTCCTCGCCGATCGCCTCATGCACTCGGGCGAGCAGCGCGTCGTATCCGTCGTAGCGGGCCTTGCGGGTCTCCTCGTCACCGAGCGCCGCCTTGAGGTCATCGACGTCGCCATAGCCGCGGAACGCTTCCCACTCGTTGGCGGACTGGTAGGTGAAGATGCGTCTACCTTGGCCGAACTCCTGGCGGCTCAGTTGCATCTGATCCCGCTTCGCAGGGCGGTCCACGATCCAAAACACGTTGCCATCCTGGTCGCGTACGTGGAGCAATTCGACTTCCTCCTCACGCACGGCGTAAGACGCTCCTCGCCGCACGGTGAAGGGCTGCCGACCGACAACCGTGAACGATGGCATGTGCGAGACGATGATGGTGGTCGTGGGGGTGCCGTCCTCCTCTTCGGTGTTGCGGCTGATCTCTGTCTCGTATTCGCCAAGGTAGTAGAGCTGTTCGCCCGTGTGCATCGGGTCGAGCATGGGTTCTCCCAAGCGGTTGGCAGTGGATTGGATTGACGGGGGGGTTCAGGTGATTGGGATCACCTCCTCCGGCAGCGGATCACCTTCGGTGTTCGGTGACCGCGCGGAATGCTGAGTGGGTGGCCGCGTGTGGCGGGAGCGGCGGCAATGGCCCCAGATGCGCTGTCTGGAGGTTGAACATGTGGAGCGGCTCCTTGTCGTGGGGGATGGGCTTCAGGGCCCTGCGCTGGATTGGTGCGTGCGCCGCGCAGTGGTCGGGCGCGACACTGTGATCTTCGCGGGCGCGTCAGCCTGGGCCTTGACCCAGCGCGGTCTGCGCGTCGGCGATGCGGACGTGGCAGGCCTGCGCGATGTCGGACCAGGAGGATCCGTCTGCGCGCAGGGCCTGCACCGCGTGGCGCAAGGCCGTGTCGTAGCGCAGGCGCGCCTCGACGAGCGTGTCGAGTTCGGCCGACTGTAGGTGCACCTGCACGGGTGGGGCCGTTGGGGTGCCGAGACGCAGCGCCAGCGCCTGTCGCGCGCTGGCCTGGAGTTCACGCAGCGTCCGGCCGTGGACGACGACGCCATGTGCACCGGCCCGCGTGATCCACCGCCCTTCCAGTCGAACGGCCGGCAGGACGATGGCGCGCCCCCGTCGGCCGCAAGTTCGGCCGTGGGTTCGGGCGTGGGTTCGGGCGTGGGTTCGGGCGTGGGTTCGTGGTCGGTCACGCGCCCGCCTCCAGGATCGTGGTGACCTCGTCGGCACCGCGGCAGGCAGCTCTCCGCGCGGCAGCACGAACTGGCGTCCCGCGGCCTCGTACAGGACGTGGGCGTCGCTCTCCCGCACCGTCGTGAGCTGCATCCCGCGCTGGGCGGCGGCCGCGTTCACCCGATCCCAGCCGGGCGCTTGCCGCTCTCGCATCTGCGCGGTCACCAGCTGAGTCTCATGCCATTCCTCCAAGAGCACGATCGCCGGATGGGCTTGCTCACGTGACCACACCCAGTCAGCGATGGGTTTGATCCGGCCGTGGTTGGTCCGGGCCGCGCACCTGTTGAACACCTGATAGCCGCTGTACTTGGGTAGTGCGAGCATCTTGCGGATCCGCCGCACGTTCCACAGCACCTGTCCGTCGGCCAGCGGATGCCGGTCAAGGCCGGCGGCCAGCAGACGAGCGATCTCGCCGTCCCCTCGCTGGTTGTCTCGGCGGAGCCGGAACACTTCCTGCACCGAGTTGGCGCGGCGCTGGTCGGGGTGCAGCGCGAGGCGCATTTTTGGGGCGGCCGCCGCCGAACCTATTGGCGGCCAGGGGAGCATCGGGGTCCACGACGGCGATGTAGCCGTAGCAGGGCGGGCCGTGCCGGTAGCCGGCGGCGGCGTGCTGGCGTTGACCGCGCATGGACTGCTTCAGCAGGTCGTGTCGGTAGATCTCGGCGCGAACCTGCGCGGTACGGCGTAGCTCCAGCTGTCCGGTGGTCATTCTGCCCCTGGGTTCGTTGGCGCATTCGAGCGTCACCCCGCGGGAGGCCAGGTGGTGCTCGACTTGGAGGCTGGGCAGCATGTCGCGGGCGACGCGGCTGACCCGTTCGCACACCACCCGATCGAGTTCACCGCGCTCGACCCACTCCAGCAGCTCGCGCAGCCCGCCGTCGCGGGGGACGGGCACGCCGAGCCTCGCGTAGTCATCGGCGCAGCCCTGGCTGCGCTCGTCCAGGCCGAGCATGCCCGACTCCACGTCCCAGAAGTGGGCGGTGAACGCCTCGCCGGGCGCCAGGAGCAGGCAGGCCTCGGAGAGCTGTCCGGCGATCGAGGAGCGGGGATCCTGGTTGTCCTTGGTGGAGCAGCGGCCGAGGAACGCCGTCCTGGCCGGCCGTGTGCTGGCGGCGGTCTGGTAGCCGGGGAGCGCTGAGATCGATAGGGGGGTCGAACATGGGCCCGTCCTTGCGTGGTTTGAGGAGACGCCGATGAGAGCCCTCTGCGACGAAGGGCTCCAGGAGCATCCCCGCTACCGCGGGGCCGACGGACGGCCACCGCAGCGACCGCTCGTGATTCCGTGCACCACGCCCGGCATGTGGGGAGTGGTCATGATCGGAATGAGTCTTAAGGTGCCATGCGCGACCCGAGCACCGCAAATCAGGATGGCGTGAGAGCCTTCTCATACGCTCGCTCAGGGGCGGGCTCCACTCGGAAAGGGCTGGAGCGGCGCGGACTGGCAACCTGGCCGCGCCGATCAAGCGGCGCAAGAACGCCGACCCGACCGAGGCATCGCCCACCGCCACATCGCCGCGGCTGCCGGTGACGGCAGAGTGTGCCGAGGGTGTGCCAGCATGAGATCACGCCCCGCCGGAGGCACCTTTCCTTCTCCTGGCGGGGCGGCTCACGGACTTGGAGGCATGTGGGATCCGGTTCGGGGCGAGTCATGACCAGGGAAATTCCGCTGGCCCCGATACGACGGGAACCTCCGCGCCGGCAGTACCCGCTCGAACCGGACTCCGCACCCGGCGGCAACGACACCCGGCGCTCACAAGCCCCGGCCCCCATGTCCTCCAGAAACCTCACCGAACCCTGCAGGGACCGGCCGAGCCGGTCCAGCGACGGTACGACCAGCGTGTCACCGTCGCGCGGGTAGTCCAGCGCCTTCCAGAGCTCCTCGCGTGTCGGCTCGCTAACGCCACTGGCCGTTCCGTTGTCGGTCAAGCCCCGAGGCCTCGCCGAGCCGCCCGAACAGGCGGTTTCCCAGACATTGCGTGAGGTACGGCACGCCGGCGGTGTCACCCGACCCGCGCGCGTCGCCGAGCATCCGTACGGCAAGCGTGCGGTGCGTCGACTTCCAGCGCTGATGGATGGCCTCCAACCGGCCGAGCGCCGCGTCGAGTGCCGCCCATGCCGCCGGGCTGAATCCCGCCTCGCCGCGGAGTTCGAGATACACGCCGGTCAGGCTGTCGTGGTGACCCTCCGCCTCGGCACGCACGACCGGCACGCTCGTGAAGGCGGCCGACCGCAGACGCGCGGCGTCCGGAGGACCGCACAGAATCTCGAACCGCTTGTACTGTTCGGACTGGATGGCGCTGGCGCCCTGGGTGAACTGCCGGAATCCGGAGAAGTGCTCGGGCCGCATCGTCGCGACCATCCGGAACAGGGACGCCGCGCGCTCGAACACCGCGACCGCGTGATCGACTCGCGCCACGCAGGCATCCAGGCGCCCGTCCCGCAACGCGCCGATCGCCGCCCGCAGGTCCGACCCGATCGCGGTGAAGATCATTTCATGGGTCTGCAGGACCCGGATGAAGAAGTACTCGTCGTGCAGGAGGTACACCGGGAGGACGGTGACGTCGAACCACTGGCCCGCGCCGGTCGCGGGCGGCCTGGGCAGGTGGTCGAGAAGATCTTCCGGCCCGGACTCGGTCATCGTCAGAAGCGTCCGGCCGGGCGGGCCGTCGGCGGGTGCCGCCTCGAGGTCGTCGGCCATGAACCGCAGGGCGTGCCTGAGCCGCTTGCGCAGGGTCATCGCGTCCGGCCGATCCTGGCCCCACGACTCCGATGACCCGGTCGCGGCTTCGATCTCGAAGCGTACGACGTCGGAAACGAGCAGGGTGGACAGCCGGGCCGGGCTCAGCCCGCCATACCGTTCGTCCTGCAGGAGTTCCAGAAGGGGCAGCGCCAGATATGTCCGGTTCCAGAAGCGGTCCTCGTACTTGTCGAGGACGCAGTCGAGAAAGGCGTCGAGAAACGGGTCCAGGCCGGTGTGCTGGGCACGGACGGCGGCCAGTTGACCAAGGAAGCACTCTGGCAGGAAGTGTTTCCCCTCCCGCCGGACCTGGTCGGTGACCACGCGGGCCAAGGACATCCCGTCGACTCCGGCCGCCTGCCCGTCGGCCGGTTGGAGGCGTGAAGCGCGGCTGTCGCGACGAAGTCTCATGGCGGCGCCGCAGGCGTGCTTGCGATCGGTCATTGAGGTCACTCCATATGGCAGCCCCTCTGGGCGGCTCGTGACCTTTTGTAGCTCTTCTTGGTTATAAATCCCTTTCGTTCTACTTGCGGCGTGGACGGCCCTCCGCTCGGGTTGAGCGATCAGCGGAGGGCCTGGACGGTTGATGGCCGGGTGCCCTCGTGGGCACGGACAACCGTCATCGCGGTGCGGGGCCCTCGCGCAGGACGCCGCGTACGGAGTCCAGGGACACCGCGCCCCACGGGAACTCGACCATCCACCAGGTCGCGCCCGCCTCCACGTACGGCGCGGCATCGCTGCCGGGCGGCAGGGCGACCGCGACATCGTAAGGCGCCGCGGCGTCCTTCCCCTCGGCCGAACGCAACTCCTTGACCGTTCCCACCATCTCCGCGAACTGGTCGGGGCCGCTGACGTTCACGGGGAAGAAACCGTCATGACGGGCCGCGCGCCGCAACGGTCCCGGGTTGCCCGGCAGTGCCGCGGTCCACACCGGGATGCCGGGTCGCTGCACGGGTCTGGGCAGCAGCCTGACGCCGTCGAGCGTGTAGTGCTCGCCCCTGTGATGGACGGGCTCACCCGACCACGCCGCCGCCAGTAGATCGAGGCATTCGTCGAGCATCCGTCCCCGCACCCGGTCGTCCAGTTCCTCGCCTGTCGTCGACAGTTCGAGGCCGAAGAGGTCGCTGCCGAGGCCGACGCCCAGGGTCAGGCGGCCACCGCTGAGCTGGTCGAGCGTCACGGTCTCCTTGGCCACCTTGGCCGGCCTGCGGCGGGGGAGCGGGGTGACCATCGGCCCTATACGTACGCGCTCGGTGGCGGTGGCGATCGCCGCCATCGTGATCCACGGATCCGCCACCTCCTCGACGGGCTCACCCCACCGCAGGTGGTCCCACACGAACACCCCGTCCCATCCGGCTTCCTCGGCCTCGACGGCCAGGCGCGTGACGACGAGCGGGTCGGCGAGATCGTCGAAGAGCGGCAGCCACAGAGCCGAGCGGAGGCCGTCCATGGGCGGCTCGGTGGAAGGCGTGCTGGTCATCTGTCCTACTCCTCAGGTCGACATCGTGCCTGGTCACAACCTACGAGTCATGGTCGCTTCGCTGGGAGATCCTCTCGGGGCGTGTCGCACGGCACTCCACGCCGGCTGCTCGCGCGGGCGCGGGGAAGCCAGGGGCGGCGATGGCTCGCACCGGTTCCGGTCGCTGGAGCACCGCCGAGTCCAGGGTCGATCTGCGTGACCTAGAGCGCTTGAGGGTCGCAGGTCCTCAAAGCGGCCGGTGGTCTGCCGGCCTCGTTCCAAGGCCCCGTGGTCGCCTGGCCGACGTCGGCGGCGGCTTCCTGCAACAGCGTCACCAGGCGCCGGATGTCGGGGCGCCGAGCCGTTCCCGCGCGGCTGACTGTGAAGATCGTGCGGCTCACGGGCCGCACGAGCGGATGCAGGCTGATGGGCGCGCTCGCCGCTGGGAGGGCGAGGCGCGGGACCAGAGCGACGCCCGCTCCTGCCGCCACCAGCGCGGTCAGGACGGAGAAGTCGCTGCTGCGAGCACGGATGGCGGGCACGAACCCGGCCGCGCCGCAGGTCCGCTGGATCATCTCGTAGCAGGACGCCTCGGGCCCCGGCGTGAGCCACGACGCGTCGGCGAGCCGAGCGAGGTCGACGGCCTCGCCCTCGGGCACCCCGAGCCTGCCGGCATGGTCGGGGTGCAGCGCCAGCAGGACGGGATCCTCCATGAGGGTCGCCTGCTCGCAGCCGGCCGGGAAACGGCGGGGGAGCACGGTGTAGCCGTGGACGATGGCCAGGTCCGTCTCCCGCTTGCGCAATGCCTCGAGCGCGTCTTCCGGTTCCTGCTCGACCAGTTGCAGGGTCAGCGAGCCGTCGGCCAGCCGCTGCCATACGGCGGGCACGAGCGTGCGGGCGGCGGAGGCGAAGGCCGCGACGCGCACCAGGCCGTGCCGCCCGCCGCGCAGCGCGGCGAGATCGGACTCGGCGGCGGCGAGGTCGCCGAGCACGACCTCGGCGTGGGCGACCAGGAGCTCGCCCGCGGGGGTGAGGCGCAGGGTGCGTCCGTGCTTCTCGACGACCGGCACGCCCGCTTCGCGCTCGAGGACGGCGAGCTGCTGGGAGACGGCCGGCGCGGTCAGGTGCAGGGCCTCCGCGGTCGCGGCGACAGTGCCGTAGGTATCCAGATGCTGGAGGATCCGCAGGCGGCGCACGTCAAGCATGTAGGAAAGCTTACTCTTCCAGCCCCAACCACCAAAGACCACTTTGGTTTCCACGCGTGGGCTGTTGGCATCGCGCCGGCTCGCGGCCCGCTACCGGCGGAGGCCCTAGGGCCTGTACGGAGTTCAGATCTTCAGGCGGTTCGGAGGCTCCGGATCCACAAGATGG
>NZ_JBHUFV010000091.1:0-3704 GCF_042681425.1 Nonomuraea mangrovi
TAGGTCAAGTCGACCGGCTTGCAACGAGCCTGTGACCTGCCGCTTCAGGATGAAAAGGGCTCACGGAAGACGTCCTTTCGGTTGCACGGATGAGCGGGCCAGGGCGAGGCGGACCGTTCCCTGCTGCGTCGCCAACCCGGACGAGGCGATGCTGCCGTTGCCGATGGAGCACGTCGCCGGGGCCTTTCAACCTGCGCCAGGGGCTGACTCCACAACCGTCCTGTCCATCACGCCCGCTCAGCCACTGGCCGAGCGCACCGAATACACGGTTGAGGTGACCGGCGCCAAGGATGACGCGGGCAACGTGATGGCGTTGCACACCTGGTCGTTCGCCACGAAGGAGCTCCCACCGCCGCCGAACTCACCGACGGTGGCCAGCGAATACGTACGGCCGACCAACACCGCAGACGCGACCACCACACTCACCCCCGAGTTCCGGGCCGAGGTCACCGACCCCGACGACCGGCCCATGACACTCACCGTCGAGGTCCAACACGACCCCGCCGTCCCCAGCCAAGGCACCGGAGCCATCTGGACCGGCACCACCACAACCACCGTCGCCTCCGGCAACTACACCGGCATCTTCGTCCCGTCCGGGAAACTCACCGACGGATGGAAGGTCCGCCGGCGCGCCCGCGCCACCGCCGCCGGCTCAACGGCGCCTGGACCACCTGGGCCCCCTTGACCAGGCGGGCGAACAGCGAACTCGCCCCCGACGGCGTGCTACACGGCGCACAACAAGGCCGCCGGACGCGATCTGGGGGCTTTCTACTCCCGCTATCGCGTCTTCACCTCGAGCTCCCATGAAGGCGGCGCGGGCAACTGGCCGTCCAACGCCTTCTGGGTCAGAATCCGCACCGGCACGCCACCGTCATAACTCCGCAGTCAGGAGGGGGCATCCTCTGGGATGCCCCCTCCTGGCGCACCGACAATCGGGAGGTGATCACGCGGTCGCCGACGTACCTGCACGACCTTCTGGTCTCGACTCTCTTCACCGAAGAACTCGATCACGACATGGACCTGTGGTCGCTGGGATTCAGCGCCCTTTGGATCAAGGGAGCGGATCTCGGCACCCTCGCCCAAGCCTTCTCCTTGGACCTCTCCGCCCGCACCCCGAGCCACCTGAGCGAAATCCTCGACCACAACGGCGACGACGGTTCTCTCTGGGTAGCCGAGGCCGGAGGTTGGACGGGCATCATGCCGGCACGTTCCGGCGACGCTTTCCTGCTGTCGCTGACCGAAGGAGGCCGTCACGCCCTCAGCTTCAGCATGGACGTCAACGGCCATGACAGCTTCAAGTACATCCGGGACGGGGACACCATCGTCTCTTTCCGGCCCACCTGGCCCGACTCCAAGCACGGCAGCGACCCGCACGCGCTCGATCACCTGATGGATGGGCTGCGCTTTCAGGTCAGTGGCGACGACAACCCCGTGGAAGAGGACGAGAGCATCAGCTCGACCCTGGCGTTGATCGGCCGCATAACGAAAACGGACATGGCCGCTGACTGGCTTGAGGCGGTGCACTCTCGCATTGGACTGACCTCAATTTCCTGAAGCGCGCCGTGAACTGTTGGACCGGATCCTGATCCTCAGCGAACCCCCTCATGCTCCGCGCGTACCTGATCCACTACAACGGGCACAGGCCGCACCAAGCCTGGAACCAACATCCCCCGGATACCGCACCGCAGCCCACCCGCGATGTGACCGACCTCAACGACCAGCGGTCCATCCGCCGAAACCCGGTCGTCGCAGGCATGATCAGCGGCGGAGCCAATCGCTGAGTTCCTCCGGGCCTGAGTCGGCGCTCTGGGCGGTTTCTTACGCGGACGTCGGCCGTCCGCCGGCCTCCGGTGCGCCGGTCAGACGCCCCGCACGGAGGCGATGGTGAAGGGCCGCTGGGGCGTCCCCTCGCCGACCGGACCGCCCTTGTCGAACTGGGAACGGACCACATAGAGCGTTCCTCTGCTGCGCACCAGCGTCGTCGGGAACTGCAGTGCATCGTCGGTCACGCGTCGCTCCATCCGGGCCGACGTGCCGTCCGCGGCGATCCGCCACCGGGTGATGGTGTCGGTGACGTTGTGGGCCACCCAGAGCGTGCCGTGCCGCAACTCCAGCCCGTCGGCGTACTTCATGTCGCCGCCGCGCAGGGCGACCCTGCCGATCGCGCCCGAGGAGAGGTCGAGCCGGTACAGGTCGCCCCCGGTCAGGTCCACGGTCAGCAGGAAGCGTCCGGAGGGGTCGGCGACGATCCCGTTGAGCGTGAACGCGCTCGGCTCGTGCGGTTCCAGCGCGTCCTTGAGGTCGTAGCGGGGCTCGAGGGGGGCGGACCGCCCGCTCGCCTTGGCCACCTGGTCAGGCGTGACGCGATAGACCACGGCGCGGACGCTGTCGGTCAGGTAGGCGGTGCCGTCGGGGGTGATCGCGACGTCGTTGACGAACCGGGGGTCCCGCCCCTCGACTTCGAAGGCGGCCAGCAACCGGCGGGTGCGGGTGTCGTAGACGGACACGCCGGTCGTGGAGTCCGTCACCCACAGGCGCCCGAGGCGGTCAACCTTCAGACCGTTGGCGGTGTCGCGCCCATCCGCGCCCGCCGGCAGGAAGACCGAGGCCGCGCGCCCGCCGGGCGTCATCTTGAAGATCGTTCCGTCGGTGTACGAGCCGGCGTAGAGGTCTCCGGTGCGGGAGTCGGCGGCGATGCCCTCGGGGTAGACCCGCTCGCCCGGCAGTTCGTACGCCGGGGATATCCGCGCGTGCGCCGGGGCGTGGGCGGGCACCGCCTGGGGATGGGCGGGTACGACCACGACCGTGCCTGCCGTGTCGGCCCGTGCGGGAACCACGCAGGTCAGGGCGGCGAGGGCCGCGGCTGCGATGGCCTTGCGAAGGGGAGGCATGCGTCGCTCCTGAGGTTGATAGCTCTCTATTCTTTGAATGAACACATATGATAATTAGAGCTCTAATATTCGTCAACAGGCGAGCGCATGAGGCCGCTACCATGCGAAGATGACCTCGATGCCGGTTCCCGAGCGCCTGGGCAGCCACCTCAAGCGCGCCGAGCAAGCGCTCAGCGCGGCCAAGAGCGCCGCACTCAAGGGGACCGGCCTGACGGTGCCGCAGTACGCGGCACTCCTTCACCTCTCCGACAACCCCGGCATCTCAGCCGCGGCGCTGGCGAGGGCCTGCGCGGTCACCGCCCCCACCATGAACACTGTGCTCAGAAACCTCCAGGAGAGCGGCCTCATCGAGCGCTCCCCGCATGAGTGGCACAAGAACATCCTGGAGACCCGGCTCACTGAGAAGGGCGAGAAGGTGCTGGCCGAAGCCGACACCCGCGCGGTGCGGGTCGAGCGCGGACTGGCCGCCGAGTTCAGCCCGGAGGAGCGGGACACGCTCGTCACCCTGCTGGGGCGATGCATCGACCACCTCCAGTCCACCCGCCACGCGTAGCCCGCGGCCCGGTCCGCCGATCCTGCCTTCCGGCCGCCCGACGGCGTCCGGGCATGGCGCTTCCCCACGCACGTGGCACCCTGTGGGTGCCAAGAACTCGACCATCCCATGCGACCTGCGCGTATTCGTGGATCAGCCCGCCGAGGCGGTCGCGTCGGATGATCTTGAAATCGTCCTCGACCGGGTCAGGAAGGGCTGGTCACGTCCACGGACGTGGTGTATGAATCGATCTTCGCGTGATCCTGTTTATGCAGGTTAAG
>NZ_JBHUFV010000092.1:0-4886 GCF_042681425.1 Nonomuraea mangrovi
TAGGTCAAGTCGACCGGCTTGCAACGAGCCTGTGACCTGCCGCTTCAGGATGAAAAGGGCTCATTGAAAGCGCGGCGACCTTCGTGCGGGGTATCCACCGGACCTCGCGACCTGGATGCCGCGGATGAACTAGATCATCGAGAGGTGGGCGCAGTCGTGCCGCCACGAGCTGCTGGACCGCTGCCTACTGTGGATTGAACGCCACCTGCATCATGCCCTGCGTGAGTACGAGCGCTTCTAGAACGAGCGTCGAGCCCATCAAGCTCTGGCTCAAGCGGTCCCGCTGCGTACTCCCGGACTTGATCAAGGATCCGGAGTCGAATCGCGGCCTTGGGTATAAGCCGAAGAGATCGGCCCGAGGGAGTTCTCCACGAGTGCCCATATGCAGCTTGAACTGCATGGATGTAATTGTCGGCAGCCCCACAGTCCAGGTTGTAGATCAAGTCCGTGTACGGCAGGCTGCGCCCGAGCATCGGATACCCGGCAGTAAATGATCTACCTGAATCTAATTGTGCAGGTCATGGCGACAGTGCGGGTCACGAACGGGAGCCGGGGTTGGCCCGACTCCTGGTAAGACCATTGACGTGCTCAGTGGAAGAGCCGAGGCTGGCGCGCCACTTACGTTGAAACACCCCACACACGAGCCCGCCTGACGCCATAATCCTGACATGAGCCGTGAATCTAGATTTGGCGACGCGGTACGCCTGCTTGGTGGTCCCGACCCTTCGCTAAAGACGTTGAGCACCCTCCTCAGTCTTGGCACACTTGGGATATGGGATTTGATCGATGTTAAGAATGAACTAGTACGACTGGGCAGCGATCTGCTGGTGCAGTGGCGTGACAAGCGTTCAGAGAGGGAATGGCAGAGTCGTACGGATCGTATTGAAGCCGCTCACACAATCGTTGTCGTCACCTCCTTCTTTGAGGCTATGGATGATCTCAATACCCATTTGAGCAACAAAGAGTTGCGCTCAATAAAAGCCGCTTGGGAACCACTGCGTGCCAACAGGATTCGCGCCATCGAACGCCACACCAATACGACGCTGAATGACCTGAAATCTCCCATTTGTCCATCGCCTCAGCATCCTTATGAGGTGACTAAAGAAAATATTAGACAATATTATCACAAATTCTCAAGACAGCTACTCTGCTTTGTTCGTGGCCTTGGGGCTTTGGAGGCGGCTGAAGTCTCATGAGTGGGAGGTGATATCCGCGCAGTTCAGGATACTGCCCGAATTTGCTATCGCGCGCTACGAAGACAACTATCGCCGACTAGCCATAGAGGTGCCGGAATTTGCATTCTGGACGAGCATGGTGGATCACCAATCCACGCGAAAGGGATTGGCCAACCTGGAACGCCTACTATCGCGTTCTGGTACAGGATGTGCGCTCCCGGAACAACTGGATGCCATTAAGAAGATACACCGCAGTGCTCTCAATCACCAAGTCGTCGAAGCGGGTGACGTTCCAACCGGAATGAGACTTCCCATGCTGGAGGAGGCCTACATCGCACAGCGGTTTCGCGTCGCCGAAATGGCCGCTGCAGATAATCCAAGTGTGGAATCATGCTGGGAGGACAAGGAGGTCAGAGAGGATCTAGAGACATTCCTTGCAGGGTTCCTGACACACCCTACAGCGAGTCGCATCCCTTTGATTGTCTTGGGTCAGCCCGGGGCAGGGAAGTCCGCTCTTTCGAAAGTACTGGGAGCACGGCTCTCTGACGACTATCTTCCTATACGCGTACCACTCCGTGAGGTATCGGCCAATGCTGGCATCCAGGAGCAAATCGAGCAAGCCATCGTAAATGCTACTGGAGAACGACTCTCATGGCCCGCTCTGGTCAGGGCTGCACAAGGAATTCTTCCTGTCGTAATTCTCGACGGATTTGATGAGCTACTTCAGGCAACCGGGCTCAGGGAATCCGACTATCTAACGAGAGTGGTTAGGTTCCAGGAGCAACAGGCAGAGTTGGGCCGCGCAGTAGCGGTTGTCGTCACGTCAAGGACAGCTGTAGCCCACTATGCAAAACTACCACAGGGAGCATTGGTTGCACGACTTGAGCCCTTCGACGAAGGGCAGATCTCCCGTTGGCTCGAGGTATGGAATCGATCAAGTGCGACATACTTTGCCGAGTTTGAACTCGAGACATTTGCACTCGATCTAGCTCTGAAGCATCGAGGCCTGTCCGAACAGCCCCTCCTATTGCTTATGCTTGCACTGTATGATGCCGACGGGAATTCACTAAGGCTCACGGAGGCGAAGTTTGGGCAGGCCGATCTGTATGAGCGGCTTGTGGTTCGCTTCGTGGAACGGGAAACTGAGAAATTGTACCCTTCCCATGAAGTGCGCGATCAAGTTGAGCTCGAACTCCAGCGTTTGGCCTTCGTTGCATTTTCAATGTTCAATCGCCGCCGTCAGTGGATCACCGGCGAAGAGGTGAACGGCGACCTTTGCGCCCTCGGTTCGGCTTCGTCACGTGGCGCAAGTCTCGCCACTCCGCTCAGTGCGGGAGAGCAGCTGTTTGGTCGCTTTTTCTTCGTATACGAGGCACGAGCCACTCGGGACGCCGACGTCCTCCAAACCTACGAGTTTTTGCACGCGACCTTCGGGGATTTTCTCATCGCCCGACTAGTAACCTCTATTCTCAGCGAGATGGCGTCAAGGCCGCGTAGTCGCCTTCTAGACGATCTAGGCGATTGCCTATTGCGCTCTCTGCTCTCTTGGTCCGCTTTGGCTCTTCATTCTCCACTAGTCAGCTTCTTCCGAATGCTCGCGATAAAGCGTGGAGAAGCAAGTCAATGGTTGAGGCTAGCATTAGAGTTGTTTCGAGATCTGGATGTTCGAGCAGATGCTTCATATCCCACTTACCGGCCGGCGATTGCCAGCCCTGCCAAGCGTTACGCCTATTACTCAATGAATCTGATCTTGCTCGCAGCAGCCTCCACCGAATATGTTGTCGCTAGTGATCTACTGCCCGGCCATGAGGATGTTCCAACCGAATGGGAACGTTATTTCTTTCTCTGGAAGTCGCAGTGTGCCGTTGACGAGTTCGAGAGCCATATCCGGATGGTGCAAATAAGGCGACGGAAGACAGGCAATGGGTGGGGCTACGCTCTACAACTGGACAGCAAAATCAGCGCCGAGCCACAGAGCACTAATAACCATTCAGCCTGCGAAGTCCAGATCCTCGATGTTGATGCCAAGTACCTCCTCCGCCCGTCTGGCGGTCTCGTTGAGGAACCGGTAGAACGTCTTCGCCCGCAGACCGACCTCGACTCCCACGGCTGAGAACACCAACAGGTTGCTCCGCTCAGCCTCGTGCGGACGGCGCCCAGGAGCGCGATCTTCCCGATACCTACGGCCCCGGAGCACGATCACCCGCCCGCGGCCGCTGGCCGCTTCCTCCAGCAATCCCCGGAGCAGGCTCAGCTTCTGGTCGCGGCCGACCAGTTCCTCCCCGTTCCCAGTCCCCGCGCTGCGGATGCTAATGAGGAGCAGTCGACCGAGATCCGATGCCCCGACTGGGAGCCGCTGGGTGCTGTCTTACCCTGTCGTCATTCCGCTGTCCACTCGCACCCTGTCGTCCTGGCCGACCTGTTACGTGACCGTCGCGCCAAACGAGGTTCCTGCTTGCGGCGGCTAGCACCCGGCCGCCAGGCCTTGCTGGTGCCGACCCACCTGCGAGGCGGCCACACCTACGCCTGGTTGGCCAGCGGGTTCGGCATCGTCACCATCACCGCCTGGCGTGTGGGTGCCAGAAACTCGGCCAACGCGGCTGATCTGCGGTTCGACGCTCGCGCGTTCACTGTGCATGATCGTTGCTCATGGCGCTGCAATTGCTCTATCTGATCTTCCTCAGACTCGCGGGCTGGCTGGTGCTGCTGGTCCGTTCCGAGACGTCGAAGGACGTCGAGATCCTGATGCTGCGCCAACAACTCGTGGTGCTGCGTCGTCAGGTGGCCCAACCGCGACTGTCATGGGCGGACCGGGCGATGATCACCGCGCTGACGCGGCTACTGCCCACAGCCGGTCGGCTGCGGTTGTTCGTGACGCCGGGCACGCTGCTGCGCTCGCACGCTGACGTGGTACGGCGCCGCTGGATGTTCAAACGCCGCAGGCAGGGGCGTCCTCCCACACGGGCCTCTGCGCCTGCCGATAATTGCGTCCGCCCAGCTCACGGCCATGTGGGCCGTGCATGGCGTGCGCGAGCTCCGGCCCTCAGCAGAGGGAGATGCATGCGGAATGATGATCGACCGTGCTCCTTCGCCTGGCCTATCTCGCCGTTACGAACGCCTTTGCCGCGCTGCGGTTGCTGCCAATGAGCGATCGGGACAAGGACGTCGAGATCCTTGTCCTGCGCCATCAGATCACCGTGCTTGAACGGCAACTCGGCGGCGATACCAGGGTGAGGTTCACGCCCGAGGACCGGGCTTTCCTCGCCGCGCTGCTGACATCGCTGCCACGTGAGGTCCTGCGCCGGCTACGGCTGCTCGTCCGACCGGACACCGTCTTGCGCTGGCACCGCGATCTGATGAAAAGGCGTCACGCCCGTACGTGCCGGCCGAACAGGCGAGGTCGCCCGCCCACAGTCCGCTCCATCCGTGTCCTCATCCTGCGACTGGTTCGCGAGAACCCGGCGTGGGGATATCGGCGGGTGCACGGTGAGCTCACCACGCTCGGCATCAAGGTCGCTGCGTCGACGGTCTGGGAGATCCTCAAGCAGGAAGGGCTTGATCCGGCGCCCGAGAGGGTGTCCATCACGTGGGCCGACTCCTGCGCTCGCAAGCCGATGCCCTGTTGGCCTGCGATTTCATCGAGACCATCTGAGGGGCCACGGTGATTCCGGACAGCCGTCTTATGGGCGTAGCCTATGCGGCTGTTTGGAT
>NZ_JBHUFV010000093.1:0-3231 GCF_042681425.1 Nonomuraea mangrovi
TAACCTGCATAAACAGGATCACGCGAAGATCGATTCATACACCACGTCCGTGGACGTGACCTCGTCGCAGAACGAAGTGACGCGTTGCTGCGGTACGGATATGTGCTGACAGGCAACACGCATGACGCCGCCGACCTCGTGCAGGAGGCGTTGCTGCGGATGCGCCGGGCATGGTCGCGGGTACATCGCAAGGACAATCCCGAGAGCTATGCCCGCACCACCATGGCCAGGCTGCACATCGCGACCTGGCGCTTGCGCCGCCGCGAGCTGCTCGCCTGGGACCTACCAGAGCGCGAGCACCACGACACGCTGCCCACAGGGATGGAAGAGCAGATGTGGCGAGCGCTGTCCGGCTTGCCGCGCAAACAGCGAGCCGTGCTGGTGCTGCGCTACTACGAGCAGCTGAGCGACGCGGAGATCGCCCAGGTGCTCGGCGTCTCCCGCGGCACCGTACGCAGCCAGGCCTCACGCGCGCTCGACAAGCTGCGCGACGCCGTCCCGCAGGACCATCGACTCCCGTCACAGCCGTCCACCACCACCCAGGGAAGCGCCCGATGAACGATCTCGAGACCACGTTGCGCCAGACCCTCGGCCACGCCGCGGAACAGGCGCCGCACGCGCCGGCGACGCTCGCCGTACACCTGGAAGGCCGTCATCGGCGGGGCCGGCAGCGGGCGCAGGCCATGGGAGCGGCTGCGGCCGTCGTCGTGGTCGCGGCGGGAACTGCGTTCGTCCTGCGCGGCGGCCCCGAGGCCGCGGGCCCTGCCACCTCAGTCGGCCTGCCCACCACGGTCGCCTCGGCTGCGACCACGTCAGAGGCCACGCTCGCAGAGGATGAGGAGAAGGTGCTGCCGCGGCCACCCGCGATCGACCAGGTGTGGCCGGCGGCGGTCAGGAAGATCCCCGCCAAGCTGCCCGACGGCCGCGCGTACCGTCCCGAGCTCTTCCTCGACGACCACACGCTGCTCATCGAGACCTCGTCGAGTTTCGAGAAGACCGACGGGATCTACGCCTACGACCTTGGCACCGGCGAGGTGCGCAAGATCGCTGATGTGCCGACACCGAAGGGAACGGTGCTTTTCGCCTCCGACTTCACGGTCGGCGACGGGCAGGTCGTGTGGTGGACGGCGCTCAAGGGCGGCACGGCGCAGCTGTGGTCGGCGCCGGTGACCGGTGGCGAGTCGAAGATCGTGGCATCTCACCAGGCCCCGGTTCCGACCGAGGAGCGCGACAACGACGCCGCTCTCGACCGGCTGGCGATCGGAAACGGCAAGATCATGTTCTCCTTCCGTAGCGGCGGGGTGTTCACGGTTCCCCTCGGGGGCGGAACCGTCGAGCCGGTGCCGGGCGCGGAGAAGTTCCATGTCCTGAGCTGGCCATGGGTCGGCTCGGGCGGGGAATACGGTCCCGTCGAGGGCGCCAGGTTCGATGAGATCCTCAACGTCGAGACCGGCGAGACCAACACGGCCGTCACCCACCCCGGTGAGCGGAATGTCACCTGCGACACGCAGATCTGCAGCGGCGAGCGGGAAGAGGGCAAGCCCTTCATCCGGTCGCGCGACGGTTCCCAGCAGCGCGACCTGCCCGGCACCAGAGGGCCCGTTCCGCCGCCCACAGGAGGGCGCTTCTTCACGACGCCCACCCGAGACGGCATCGTCCTCCACGACCTGACCACGGGGACATCTGCCGATCTCGGAATCCGGCCCGACAAGAAGGGCAGCATGTCCCTGCCCATGCCGGAGGCGGACGGGCGGCTGCTGGGCTACCAGCTAGGCGACCAGTACGTCATCGTCGACCTTTCCAAGCTCTAGGAGGACGTCGCGGTCATCGTGGCCGACGGGGTTCCCGACGAGGACGGGGTGGTGGGCGGCGGCTGCGGGCAGTCCTTCTTGGCCTCCTGACCGCGCTGCTTTCCCGCCGGGTTGGGGTCCAGCCAAGGTAAGCCCGAAACCACAATCGCGATCTTGGCGTACTGCCGGAACGCCTGCGCGACGCCGCGGCCCGATCGCTGGCCAAGCTCGCCTTCGGCGACCTTTCCCGCTACGGGCTGCCCGCCCCGCCGTCGGGCCCCTACGAACGAATGCCAACCACCGGCGTCACCGTCGCGATCGATCAGGGCTTCGTCCGGCATCTCAAAGCCGGCCGGCTGGAAGTCGTCACGGAGATCAGCCGATTCGAAAGCGAGGAGGTGGTCCTGCGCGACGGCCGCCGCCTCCGACCGGATCTCGTGCTCGCCCCCACCGGATACCGCCCCCATGTGAGTGTTCTCAACGCCGCGGGACTACCGGTTGCGTCGTCCCCTTCACCGGGCCTGTGGTTCATCGGCTTCCGCACGGCGATCGAGGGAAACCTGCGTCAGCATCCCATCGAGGCAGGGAGCATCGCCTGCGCCATCGCGCGAGCCAGGAGCCGCTCCCTGGGGCAGCCGGCCCGCGCGTGTGAGCCGAGTGGGGAGCCAGGAGGATGAGACGGTTCGAGGTCCTGCTCATGGTCGCCGATGCGGGGTGTCGTTCGCCGTCAGCCGGCCAGCCTGTCCACCGGACGGAGCTGGGCGAGGTGTGGTCGGCCGGCGGTCGTCACCGCGGCGCCCGTGACCGTGGTCAGGTGCGGGAGTCGCTGCAGCAGAGAATTCAGGCGGCGACCCTCGAGAGGGAGGGTGGCAATCTGGTGCTGGCGGTGGTTCTGCCAGAGACGGACACGGTGATCGGCGATGTCGTGCTGTTTTGGACAAGCCGAGAGCACCGGCAGGGTGAGATCGGCTACATCTTCCACCCAGACCAGGGCGGCAAGGGGTACGCCATGGAGGCAACCCAGGTGATGCTGCGGCTGGGGTTTCGAAGAACTCGGGCTACACCGCATCATCGGGCGTCTCAACGGGCGCAACAGCGCATCCGCGCGAGTTCTTGAACGCCTCGGCATGCTTGAGGATGAGTGGCGAGCGCGCTGACCTCCGACGCGCGCAGGCTGCGCCGCCTCGTGCGTAAGGGGAGGCCCGGATCGGATCTCCGCGGCAACGAGCCGGACATGCCTGTAGATCGACCCGACGCATCAGCAGTGATCGAGCGCATGTGGGCATGCCCATCAGCGTCAGTCCCTCAAGCCACGTCAGCGCTGCTATCGACATGGCACCTCGATGCTGGGTCCGAGGACCCGGGCGAAGAACGCTTAGACGACGTCTCATTTGGTGAGTCGGCGGTAGCAGATGAGGGCTGCGGCGATCGCGACGAAGGA
>NZ_JBHUFV010000094.1:0-55206 GCF_042681425.1 Nonomuraea mangrovi
TAGCACGTCCTCGACCGCGAGTTCGTGCAGGCCGAGCTCTTCGCTGATCGCGCCCAGCTCGGCCGGGGTGGGGGTGCACAGGTCGAACCAGACGGTGCAGGCGGGGTCGGCCAGATGGTCGGAGACATCGGCTATGGGGAAGCCCTCGGCGACCACGACCCCGTCCCGGTAGGCGCGGGTGCCCTCGAGCTCACTACGACCACCGACGCGCCCAAGATGACCGGCACTCCAGCGCCCTGTGCAACACCTTCAACCGCATGCTCGGCTGCCTGCACCAATGCCTCCAACAGGGCGTGCTCTACAACGAGAACGAGAAGGTCGCCTTCCGCCCTCGCGAAGCGGCCGCAGCAGGTCGGATGTTTCTGTGGTCAGTACAGCAGGCGAAGCCGTATGCAATACGTAGATATGCGGGATTAGTGGCTATGCGCACAAGCCGAAGGGAGGACCATAAGAGATTACAAGCGACGTGCCTAGGATGCGGGGCTCAGGTGGCAAGGGTGTCGATGTCGGCGGCGACTCGGGCGAAGGCCTGGATAAGGTCGTTCTCGGTCTCGGTACGCCACACCAGAGCGTCGTATGACAGGGCGTCGATGTCACTGACGGGCAGGTAGGCGATGTCGGGCCGGCTCCAATAGCGCATCATGTGGGCGCGGAAGAGGTTGACGAACTCCCAGGTGCTGGCCAAGGTGAGAGTCTCCTCGGCGTTGTGTATCAAGGGGCCGCGCTCGATCCGGTGCCCTGAGCGGGTGTGCGACGGGATGAAGCCCTCGGCCCAGTAGTTCGGCCTCGACCCGGGCGTCGCTGTGCTGGAAGTCGACGAGCATCTCCAGCGAGACAGAGGTACGCCGGGTGAGCTCGTGCCCGGCGGCCACGGCCAGCACCCGCGGGTCGGCGAACAGGGCCGGGCCCACCGTCGGGTCGGGTTCTTCGACCGGCAGCCAGCAGACCAGCATGTCGAGGTCGCCACGGCGCAACCCGGCGAACGGATCGACGAAGGAGGCGTGCCGGATCTGCAACTGCCACTGAGGATGGCGGGCGCGGAAGGTGTCCCAGAAGGGGCGCAGGTCGCGAACGTTGAGGGGGAGCATGCCGACGCGCAGGACGTGGGTGATGCCGCGGGCGGCACGGTGGGCGCGTTCGAGGCTGTCGCGCGGGCTCGCGTAGGCCGGTCGCAGGTCGTTGCGGAGTTGGCGGCCGAGCGGGGTGAGGAGGATCTGGCGGCAGTTGGTGCGGTCGAACAGCGCGCCGCCCAGGCGGCGTCCTGCTGGTTGATGGCCTGGCTGACCCGCGCCTGGGAGACGTGCAGCCGGTCTGCGGCCCGGACATCCCGGCCACTGTCGCACCCGCGATCTGGCTCGTTCACCACTAATCTGGGGCAATGGCCGGTGGAGGCAGGCTTGCGTCATCTGCACAATGGTCGCCATGGACGAGAACATCGCGAACGAAGCATGGTGGAGGCGGCAGGCCGCCGCACAAGGGGAATGGTGGAAGAAACGGGCGGCAGGACTGCAGGAGGAGTCCCTCCGGCAAAACAATCTGATGTACGGCGGCTTGATCGGCGTTGGCGCCGTCTTTGTGCAGCCGTTCCTGACCTCGGGAGCCGCTTCCCTCGACCTGTCCGCCATGATCTGCGTGATCGCTTTTTCCTTGGCCATCCCGCTGTTGTCTGCTCTTATCGTGTTGAACCGGCAGGAAACCTATCGGAGGCGCATGTCGAGTTCCGTTGTCGTGCTGGTGGCGCAGCAGGTTGCGCTGGGGCTCGGGTTCGTCGGAGTGGTCGCCGGTTTCTGGCACATCATGCCGATCGCCGGTATCGCGATCCTGGTGGGCGCGATCTTGGGTGTGGCCGTTCACGGCGCGGGCTATGTTCGGCTGGAGGAAGAAGACGCCCGAGCCACACCAGGTGCTGAGCAACCACCTCAAGCGTAAATGCACTGACGTGACGGCCGGGCTGAGATCATCCGCCGACGCGGTCGAGTCCAACAGCCCGGTCACATCATCAAGCCCACCAGACCCTCAGCCCGCGGTCTCATCCCGTCCGACGCGACCTAGCCCAACACCAAACGCAAAGGATCACGCGGCGTACGGGACCTGCGGCCAACGGGACCTCGGCGTACCGGGACCTCAAGCGTAGAGACTCTGGCCCCGCAGAGCCCGCAGTGCCCGAAATTCGCGGAGCCTCCATGCTTGTCCGCTCAGTTCGGGGAAAGCGGCGATGGCGACCCGGGTCTCCGACACCGACGATCACCCATTCTTTCGCCCGCGGAAGGCCCTCGACGCCTGCCGACTACACGCGGGCGCAACACGTGGGCCCGATGGTGGAGGCCGACATCGCCGACTGGCTTCTGGCCACCCGCTAGGGGCAGGCTCCCACGCCGCCCACGATGATGCGTCCGCCCAGCGTGGAGTCGTCGATCAAGGGGTCAGGCCGCCAATCGCACACATCGACCACTCCCGGCTCCAACAGTTCGAACCCTTCGAAGAAGCGATCGATCTCGGCTCTCGGCCGTGGCGTCAGCGCAGCGCCCACGAACTGGAAGCCGTGCCGCACGGCGGCACCGACCTCGGGCGGGGACTCGTCGACGGTGTGGGAGATCGCGATGTGACTGCCCGGCGCCAACCCGCCACCGAGGTGGTGGACGACGCCGTGCGCGTCCTCCTCGTCGGAGATGAAATGCAGCACCGCCAGCATCAGGACGGCGACCGGCTGTCTGAGGTCCAGGAATCCGGCGATCCGGGGAGAGTCGAGGATACGGCCCGGCTTGCGAAGGTCCCCCTGGAAAGCGATGACGTTGCGCACCCCGTCGCGAGCCAGGATCGCCTGACTGTGCCGGATCGCCGCGGCGTCCTGATCCACGTAGGCGATCCGGGCATCGGGGTTGATCTCCTGGGCGACCTCGTGCACGCTGCGCCGTGTCGGCAGCCCGGAGCCGATGTCGAGGAACTGACCGATCCCCACCTCACTCGCCAAATGGCTGACGACCCTGCCGAGGAACGCGCGGTTGGCCTGAGCGGTTTTCCTGGCGGCGGGGTTCGATTGCAGCCGCCGGTTGGCGGCGGCCCTGTCGGTAGGGCAGTTCTCCCGTCCACCTAGGAGATAGTCGCAGATCCGAGCGCCGTTGGGGGTCCAGGAGTCGATGCCGATGGACGCTGCTCGCTTTTCGCGCATACGCGGGCCTCTCCGCACGAATTTGCCTCGCCGGATCAACGTGCAGGCGCGTGGTTCCCGTTCCATGCTGTCGAGGATGAGCCGCGCGCCATGGGCGAAGGCCTCACGGGCGACCGGGACGCCGCCGGAGCGGGTACGGGTGGGCGGCCCGCTCGGCGATCGGAATCAAGGCTCTTTGCCCAGTGCTGCTTGCTGCGCGCGAGCATGGTCAGCCAGGCGGCCTTGCTGTCGCGCTCGCCGCTCGCTGGCAAGGCATTGGTTCACTACTCTGTGCTACTGTGTAGTGGTACTCGGTACTACAAAGTACCAGGAGGACCGAAGAGGAACCACGATGGACGACCTGACGAGCCGCCGTCGCGGTCGCCCGCGACGCTCGGCTGGTGGCCACCCGCCCGCACTTCCAGCAGGCGGCCGACGGTGAGATCCTGGGCGCGATCGTCATCGAACGCAACCATCTGGAATGGCGTCTCGACCCTGCCGGCCTAGCCCGCATCCCCGAGGCGACCTGCCACGACGTCGGTATCACGAGCTCGCGCCGGTGCTCCGGGTCGGCGACCGCCGCATTACGTCACGGATCTGGCCTTCTTCTCGCACGAGGTAGGCGAGACCACCAAAGTTCTCAAGGCGCTCATCGCCTCGGCCACGGTCTTCGGCGGCCCGAGGGTCCTCGTACAGTGAGCGACAGCGCGCTCCTGTAGCGCTGCCTGCGACACGGCCTCAAGATCACCCAGATGACCATCGGCCCTACAACGAGCCGCACGGAGCGTACCTGCTCAGCATCCACTATTGACGATCAGGCCGGTGCGCTGGCGCGGGAGAGGGCTTGCGCGAATCGCCTCAGTAGGAGCACCGCGGTGGCGGTGAGTCCGGCGAACAGACCGAGCCACGTTCCCACCGTGCCCAGCCCTGCCGGCCCTGAAAGGAGCCACGCGGCGGGCAGTCCCACGACCCAGTAGCCGAAGAGGGTCAGCCGGAAGCCGCTCCTGGTGTCGTCGAGCCCGCGCAGCAACCCCACTGCGATGTTCTGGGCGCAGTCGACGAACTGCATGACGGCCGCCACCATGATCAGGCTCGTCGCGATGCGCAGAGCCGTACCGTCGCCGCCGTCCAGGAACGGGCGCAGGATGAGTTCCGGCGTCGCGAGGTAGAGCACCGCCACGACGGCCATCACGCCCGCGCCGCAGGCCAGCGCGGCGCGGGCGATGCGCCACGCCGATTCCGGCTGAGCGAGGGCAGCCTCCCGGCTCACTCCGATCGAGGCGGCGTGCGACAGGCCTACCGAGACCTGGAAGACGATGTAGACGAGTTGGTTGACGGCGGTGTGCGCGGCCAGGGCGGCGGTGCCGTAGGTGCCGACGAGCAGAGCGATGACGGAGAAGAAGCCCGCCTCCGAGCCGTAGGTGGCCGCGATGGGCACGCCGAGGTCGGTGAGCTTGCGCAGGGTGGCCGGATCGGCCCGCCAGGCGCGAAGGTCGAGCATCGGCGCGAGCTCTGGGTCGCGCCGCGCGGAGCCGTACAGGGGCAGGAAGGTCAGCAGGTAGACGGTGCTGGTCGCGATGCCGATGCCAGCCAGGCCGAGGCTGGTCATGAGAGCGGCGTTGAGCCCGAGGTTCACCACGATCGAGACGAGTGTGATGCGCAGCAGCGCCTGGGGGCGGCGCATGCCGACGGTGAACTGCCGGATCGCCTGGAACCACAGGCACGGCACGAGCCCAGGGGCGAGCGCCCACAGCATGGGCCGCATCCGCTCGATCACGGCGAGATCCTGGCCCAACGCGGCGACGCCTTCGCCGATCAGCGCCATGAGCGCGCCGCCCACCACCCCGGCGATGGTCGCCAGGGCCAACGAGGCACGCACGAGGCCGCCGACATCCTTCCCGCGGGCGTGCGCGGCGGCCACCTGGTTGCCGACCGCGGTCACCAGCCCGACGCCCATGGTGCGGAGCTGGTTGAAGATGACCATGGCCAAGCCGCCCGCCGCCAGCGCCTCCACTCCGAGCAACCCGAGCATGACGGTGTCCGTCGTGGTCAGGGCCACCTGGGCGAGCTGGGTGAGGGCGAGCGGTACGGCGAGCGTGGCGAGCTCACGAACGTCGTGGCGGAGCGCAGGCGTCGTCACGTTGCGTTTTCTTTCCTTTTAGGGTAGGCAAACCTAAGTAAAAATATCACCATGGATGGGGACAAAGTGGACCTGAGTCGGCGTCAGCTTCTCATGGCGGCCGGAGGCGCCGGCCTGGTGGCCTTGCTCGCGGCCTGCGGCGGTGGAAACGACACCAAGCCCGCGGCGCAGCCGGCTCAGGGCAAGCCCGCCAGTGGCGGCACCCTGCGGATCGGTGCGCTGGGCCGGGCAAACGCGATCACGCGCGACCCCCACGGCACGCAGGCGAACGAGAGCGACTATCTGATCATCAGCCTGCTCTACGACACGCTGACCGTGCCGGGTGCCACCGAGAACACCGCTCCTCGCCTGGCCACGAGTTGGAAGGCCGACGCGGACGTCACGACCTGGCGCTTCACGCTGGCGCAGGGAGCGAGGTTCCACGACGGCACGCCCGTCACCGCCGAGGACGTCGTCTGGTCGCTGCGGCGGCTGCGGGAGACCCCGGCGGGCGCCGCCCGTCTGCCCGGCATCAAGGTGGACAACATCAGGGCCGACGGCGACGCCGTGGTGCTGACCTCCGACTATCCGAACGCCGACCTGCCGCTGATGCTGCGCCTGACCACGTTCGTGCTGAAGAAGGGCACCACGGAGGTCGCGGGCGCCCCGGGCACCGGGCCGTTCAAGCTCGACTGGTACCGCGACGGCAATGCCCGGCTGGTGCGCAACGACACCTGGCACGGGGGCAAGCCGTACCTCGACGCGATCGAGGTGAAGATCTTCGAAAGCCCGCAGGCCATGGCCAATGCCCTGCTGGGCGGGCAGATCGATCTGGCCTCCAACGTGGGCGCCGTCGCCGCCCGCGTCGCCGCCTCCCGGCCGGACGTCCAGGTGCTGCGCAGGCCCGACGACATGGCGATGCCGATCGTCATGCGCACCGCGGAGGGCAGCCCCTTCGCCGACCCCAAGGTCCGCGAGGCGCTGCGGCTGGCCGTCGA
Source organism: Nonomuraea mangrovi (assembly GCF_042681425.1). Classification (NCBI taxonomy): domain Bacteria; kingdom Bacillati; phylum Actinomycetota; class Actinomycetes; order Streptosporangiales; family Streptosporangiaceae; genus Nonomuraea; species Nonomuraea mangrovi. The sequence goes on from NZ_JBHUFV010000094.1 coordinate 6,266, forward strand.
CCGCGAGGCCATGGTCAAGCAGGTGCTCAGCGGCTATGGCAAGGTCGCCAACGACGTGCTCGGCACCGGCGACCCCGGTTATGCCAAAGACCTGCCGCAGCGCGCCCGCGACCTGGCCAAGGCCAAGCAGTTGCTGCAGGAGGCCGGGTTCGACCTGTCGAAGACCTACGAGCTGCGCACCACCGAGGACATCTCCGGTCTGGCCGAGTCCGCGGCGCTGTTCGCCACCCAGGTGCGTGAGGCAGGCGTGCAGATCAAGGTCGTCAAGGAGGACTCCGGAGCGTTCTGGGACAAGACTTGGCTCAAGGGCGACCTCTACACCACCTACTGGGGCACCAACGACTCCGTGCTGTTCTTCGCCAGCAAGCTCCTGCTGGCCGGCGCAGGACAGAACGAGTCGGCGTGGAGCGACGCCGAGTTCGACCAGGTCTACAAGCAGGCCGTGGGCACCCTGGACAAGACCACCAGGGCGCAGGCGCTGCGCAAGCTCCAGGAGATCGAGCACGAGCGCTCCGGCTACCTGCTGTGGGGCATGGCCGACGGCATCGACCTGGCCGGCCCCACCGTGCGCGACCTGCCCACGCTGCCCGGATACGGACGAGTGCAGCTCGAGCGGGTATGGCTGGCGCACTGACGGCGCTGCGGTTCGGCGGGCTGCTCGCCCGCCGGGTCGCCTTGCTCGCCGCGCTGCTCGCGTTGGTCTTCGCCGTCATCGAAGCACTTCCTGGCGATGCCGCGGACGCGACCGCCGATCGCGGGGAGAGCGCCGCGGACGTCGCCAGACGGCGTGTCCTGCTCGGCCTGGACCAGCCGGTGGCCGTGCGCTTCCTGCACTGGATGGCCGGATTGCCGACCGGCGATCTCGGCGTCTCCGCGCGCGGCGAGCATGTCTCACGCCTGCTGGCCGGGCCCCTGCCCAACACGCTGCTCCTGGGCGGGCTGGCCCTGGCGATCACGGTTGCACTCTCCCTCATCCTTGGCTGCGGGGCCGCACTGCGTCCGGGGTCGGTGACCGATCGAGTGATCTCCGCGTCGGCCACTGTCGTGCTCGCCCTGCCCGAGTTCGTGATCGCCGCGGGGCTGGTGCTGGTGTTCGCCCTGTGGGCGGGCGTGCTGCCTGCGGCCACGCTGGCGGGACCTGACGGCGCGCCCGCCTCCTGGACCATGGTGGTCCTGCCGGTGCTGGCGCTCGCGATCCCACAGGTCGGATGGAACGCTCGGATCGTCCGCGGTGCCCTCGCCGACGAGGCCAGGGCTCCGCATGTGAGCGCGGCCGTCCTCGATGGCGTGCGTCCCCGCCGGATCCTCACCCACCATCTGCTGCCTGGTGCGCTTCCCACCATCGCGGCGGGAGCGGCTACCTCCACCGGCATGCTGCTGGGCGGTGCGGTAGCGGTAGAGACGATCTTCAACTATCCGGGGGTCGGCGCCTTGCTCGCGGGCGCGGTGGCCGACCGGGACACCCCGATCATCGCGGGCGTCGTGGCGCTGACTGGCGTGGCGATCACGTGCGTGCTGCTCGTCGCCGACCTGATCCGAGCCTGGGCAGCGGGAGGCCGCCTGTGAAGCGTCTCCTGTCCGCGCTGGTGTTGCCGCTGGTCGCCGTCGGAGGGCCATTGCTTGCCCCGCAGCCGATGGACCAGCCGGTCACGATCCCGTACGGCCCGGCCGGGATGGATGGGGCGCTGCTCGGAGGCGATCAGCTCGGCCGCGACGTGCTCAGCAGGCTGTTGTACGGCGGCCGCGATCTGGTCATCGCCTCCCTCGTCGTGGCGCTGCTCGTCACCGCGATCGCGGCTGTCGTCGGTGTCGCGGGGGCACTGCGGCCCGCGTTCGGCCGGTTCGTCGACCAGGTGGCCGATGTGCTCATGCTGCTGCCGGCCGTGCTGGGCATCCTGCTGGTCACCCAATCCTGGCCGGCGGGCGGCCACGTCGCGCTCGTGACCGTGGCGGTCGCGCTCGGCACGCCGTACGCCGTGCGGTTCATGACCGCGGCGGCCGCGCCCGTCGTGGCCACCGGCTACGTCGAGGCTGCCCTGGCCGGCGGCGAGCGGACCTGGCACCTGATCGTCCGCGAGGTGCTGCCGAACCTCCGCTCCACCGTCCTCGCCCTGTTCGGCCTGCGTTTCGTCGCCGCGGTCTACGTGGTCTCCACCGCGGCATTTCTCCAAGTCGGTCCGCAGCCCCCAGCGGCTGACTGGGCGTTGATGATCCGCGAGAACAGCGCGGGCATCGTGCTCAACCCCTGGGCCGTGCTGGCTCCGGGCATCGCGATCGGCCTGCTGGCGATGAGCGTCAACATCGCGGCCCACGCCCTCGCCCCCAAGGCAGGCAACAGAGAGGTGGCGGTCCGATGACACCCCATGCCGAAGTCGCCGACCTGACCATAGCCGCCACCAACGGGCGCGAGCTGCTGTCAGGCGTCTGCCTCACCGCCCGTCCCGGGCAGGTCCTCGCACTGGTGGGCGCCTCCGGCTCGGGCAAGACCACCCTGCTGCGCGCGTTGATCGGCGACCTTCCCCCCGGCACGGACCGCCGGGCAGGCACCGTCCAGGTGCTCGGCGTGGACGTGCTCGGTTGCGAAGCGGCGGACCTGCGCGAGCTGCGCCGTACCCGCGTCGCCTACGTCGGCCAGGATCCGGGCTCGGCGCTCAACCCGAGAATGCGCGTGGCCGCCCTGATCGCCGAGACCGGCTCTCGTGGGGAGGTGGTCCGGCTGCTCGACGAGGTGCGCCTGCCTGCCGTAGCAGGGCTGCTCAGACGCAGGGCCGGAGAGCTGTCCGGCGGTCAGCAGCGCCGGGTCGCCCTGGCCAGGGCGCTGGCCCGCCGACCCGACCTGCTCCTGCTGGACGAGCCGACGGCCGGGCTCGACCCCGCCCTGCGCGACGAGATCGGTGAACTCCTGCGCCGCCTGGCCACCGAGCGCGGCCTCGCCGTGGTGCTGTCGTGCCACGACAGGGAGCTGGTCGAGCAGCTGGCCGATGAGGTGGTCGAGCTGTCCAGCCGGGCGGCTCGCCCACCAGCCGAACGCACGCCGCTCAACCGGCACGCGATCCCGTCGCAGGAGACGGGATTACGGGCCCGCAGACTGGACGCTCACGTCGGCGTCCGGCGACTGCCGGTGCTGCGCGACGTCGACCTCCACGCGCCTTACGGAACCGCGGTGGGCGTGGTGGGACCATCCGGATCGGGCAAGACCACGCTGCTGCGTGCGCTGGTAGGCCTGCACCCGTTCTCGGGCGGCACGGTCACCCTGGACGACGTCGCCCTTCACGCGGACGTACGCAGGCGCGCTCGCGACCAGCGCCGCCGGGTGCAGTTCGTGCCGCAGAACCCGATGGGCGCGCTTAACCCCTCCACCACGGTGTCCGCCGCGCTGGCGCGCCCCCTGCGCCTGCACCGCCGCTGCCCGCGCACCGCCGTACCAGGGCGGGTCACCGACCTGCTGGAACAGGTCGGCCTGGGAACCGAGCACGCCGACCGGTACCCGCACGAGCTGTCCGGCGGCCAGCGGCAGCGGGTCTCCATCGCGCGCGCCTTGGCCGCCGAACCCGACGTACTGGTCTGTGACGAGATCACCTCGGCCCTGGACGGCGATATAGCGCGGGCGGTGATGGAGTTGCTTACCCGGTTGCGGCAGACGCGGGGCATGGCTGTGGTGTTCGCCTCCCACGATCTTCGGCTGGTCCAGGAGTACGCCGACGGAGTGGTGTCGATCGGCACCCGTGAGGAGCACTTGGAAAGGATTCCGTAGCGACCTTGGGTGCGCTTCCCGAAATGCGGGGGCTTCCTGGTGAACACCGCGGGGGAGCTGACCTTCACCCAGTCCGACATGGTGAGGGGTGTTCGCCGCCGCGGCGTTCGCAGGACTGCAGGGTGCGCGGTCACTCAGGGTCGTGTCGGTCGGGGTAGATCGGCGTCCTGGCGTGCCGCGACAGGCTCGCGGCCACGCGGGGCGGGCGGTACCGAGAATCAGCTCTCGAACCCGCTACGACAAGACTCCCACCGGCTACCTCGCTGGCCTCCACTTCCGGGGGGCGCCCTGATGTGGATCCGTAGCCTCTGACCTGCCCTCCTGATCTCAACTGGGAACAGACCCAGTCGAGGCTGCTCCCACCTTTCCTGATAACCCCCGGCTGCCTCCTGCTTCCCCCACCAACCATGAATCAATGTAACGCCTGCTACATTCTTCGGCGTGGCAAAGAATGGAGCACGGAGACGGTGGCTCGTCCTCCTCATCAAGCTGCCCGCCGATCCGTCGCGGCACCGGGTGGCGGTCTGGCGGGAGTTGCGTAAGGTCGGCGCGCTCTCGCTGGGCCAGGGCATCTGGGCAGTGCCGGACGTGCCGGTCTTCGCCGACGGCGTGCGCCGGGCTGTCGAGCTGACCGAGCGGGCCGAGGGCCAGTCAGTGGCGCTGCACGCGTTCGGGCGCTCCGCCGAGGATGAGGCACGCTTCGAGGCGCTGTTCACCGCCGCGCGCTCGGAGGACTGGACGGAGTTCCTCGCCGACTGCGGCAAGTTCGAGGCGGAGATCGCCAAGGAAATCCGGATCGGCAAGTTCACCCTGGCCGAACTGGAGGAAGAGGAGCAGAGCCTGGAGCGCCTGCGCCGCTGGCACCGGGACCTGACGGCCCGCGACGTGTTCGGCGCACCCGATGCGGCCCAGGCCGCGGAACGCCTCAAGCAGTGCACGGCCGCTTGCGAGGACTACGCCGAACGGGTCTTCACCGCTCTGCACCAGAACGAGGGGGCGGACGCGTGACCGCCCACGACACCGCCGGTGCCGGGCGGGGGCGGGCGATGTGGCCGCTGTACGCGGCCGGGTTCACCACCGCCTTCGGCGCGCACGGTATCGCCGCCAACCTCGGTGGCTTCTCCGACGACGCGGTCACCTCCCTCCTCGTCCTGGGCGGCCTGCTCGCGCTGTACGACGGCGCCGAGGTAGTCCTCAAGCCGGTCTTCGGCACCCTCGCCGACAAGATCGGCGCTAAACCCGTGCTGCTCGGCGGGCTGGTCGCCTTCGCTGCCGCCTCCGTGTTGTATGCCGTCGCGGACAGTCCCGGGTGGCTGTGGGTGGCACGGCTCGGCCAGGGCGCCGCCGCCTCGGCGTTCTCCCCCTCGGCCTCCGCACTGGTCGCCCGGCTCAACCCGGCCGCCAAGCACGGCCGGGCGTTCGGCAGTTACGGCTTCTACAAGTCCATCGGCTACACCCTCGGCCCCCTCATCGGCGGCGTCCTGGTCTGGGCCGGCGGACTGCGCCTGCTGTTCACCGTCATGGCCGTTCTGGCTGTAGCCGTCGCCGCCTGGGCCGCGCTCGCCGTCCCCGCCCTGGCCCCACTGCCCAAGTCCCGCCAGACCGTGCTTGACCTGGCCCGCCGCCTCACTTCCCGCACCTTCCTCGCCCCCACCGCGGCCCTGGCGGGCGCGACCGCCGCACTCTCCGTCGGCGTCGGCTTCCTGCCCGTCTCCGGCGCCGCCGCCGGACTCGGCACCGTGGCCACCGGCGCGGCCGTCTCCGTCCTGGCCGCCACCGCCGCACTCGTCCAGCCCTATGCGGGGCGAGCCCTGGACACCGGGCGCATCACCACCCGCACCGGACTCGCGACCGGACTCACGATCACCGCTGCGGGTCTCGGCTGCGCCATGCTCCCCGGCCTGACCGGCGTCCTCACTGGTGCGACCCTGATCGGCGCCGGAAGCGGCCTGATCACCCCACTCGGCTTCGCCGCCCTCGCCGCCGTCACTCCGCCCGAACGGCTCGGCCAGACCATGGGATCAGCCGAACTCGGCCGCGAACTCGGCGACGCCGGAGGCCCCCTCCTGGTTGCCGCCGTCGCCACAGCATCCACTCTCACCTACGGATTCGCCGCCCTCGCCGCACTCCTGGCAGTCGGCCCGCTCCTCCACTTGACCGCGCGCCGCCGCACGATCCCCGCACAGCAGTAGACGCGCACGGCGGAAAGCGGACCTGGGCTGTCCTGGCGGTGGATCTTCTGGCTGACCGTGCCGATCGTCGCAGTCCTGATCCCCTCGGAGATGCGCCCTTGGCGACGTCGGCCGCTTTGGCCGGGCGGGGCAGCGTCTTGGGCACCTTGACGGTGCCGATCCGGTCCAGCGGGTTGGCCTGCAGAAGGTCGTGGCGGACCGCCCACTTCGAGAAGGAAGCGATGGCGGCGCGCTTGCGCTTGCGGCTAGCCGCCGACAGTTCGGCGCTCTCGGCCAGGTAGGCGCGGATCGGCGTCGCGCTCAGCGCGGGAATCTCGCCGTGGTGGTAGGCGGCAAACTGCAGCAGGCCTCCGCGGTAGGCGCGCCGGGTGTGCGGTGAGGCGCCGGCGTTGGCCAGGTCGGTGAGGAAGTCATCCAGGTGCGCCGCGAGCGGGTGGGCGCGGCCGAGCTGCTCGACGATGACCGGATCCATCCCCACGGCCCTCTCCCGGTCCGCCAGGTTGCCCGATAACCGGATACGAAGCGTCCGCGTCGGACGGTCCTCGCCCAGCTCGCGCCCGCCTGCGATCGATAAAGCAACCCGCTTCGCGGGCACGCCCAGGGCGTCAGCTCTCGGTTACCTATGAGGTGCAACCATGGTTACTGTAACTGGGGTTACGCTCGAGAGGTGGGGTATGGCGTGGAGGCGACGGTGACAGGCACGGCCGGGCAATGGGTGCTGCTGGCGTATCGCATCCCGCGCCAGCCCTCGACGTTGCGGATCACGATCTGGCGCAAGCTGGACCGGCTCGGCGTGGCGCGGCTGGGCGACGGGCTGGTGGCCTTGCCCGCCGACGCCCGGACCCGGGAGCAGATCGACTGGCTCGCCGAGGAGATCGGCGAGATGGGCGGCAGCTCCACCGTTTGGCTGGCCGCCGCTGGCAGCGCGGCGCAGGAGAAGGCCATCGCCGCCGAGATGCGCCAGGCGCGGGCGGCGGAGTACCGGGCGGTGCTCGAGCAGGCCGAGGCGGCGGCCCGGGCGCGGCCCGGTGAGCGTAGCCGCGCCCTGAAGCAGCTGCAGGCCGAGCTGCGCAGGATCGGCCGCCGCGACTACTTCCCGCCCGCCGAGCGCGAGGCCGCGCAGCGCGCGGTGCGGGCGCTGGCCGAAGCCAACCCGGAGGCCGTGCGATGAGGTGGGCGACGCGCGCGGGTGTGCACATCGACCGGGCCGCGTGCGCCTGGCTGATCCGCTGCCACCTCGATCCCGAGCCGGAGTTCGTGTTCGTCGACGATCCCGCATCGGTGCCCGCTGACGCCACGCCGTTCGACATGCGCGGGGCCGAGCTGTCGCATCACGGGGACGACTGCAGCTTCGAGACGATCCTGCGCCGCTACGAGCTCGACGACCCGGTGTTGTGGAAGGTCGCCGAGATCGTGCACGAGGCCGACATCGACGACGAGCGCTTCGACGCACCGGAAGCGCGCGGCATGGACGTGATACTGCGCGGGCTGTCGATGATCTGCGACGACGACCGGATGCTGGAGATCACCGGGCCGATCTTCGACGGCCTGTACGAGTTCCACCGGCGCGCGCTGCTGTTGGGGCGGGAACCGGCATGAGCCCGGCTGGCCGCCTGGCTGGCGGCGTGGTCGGCCTGCTGCTGACCTCGCAGGCGCTGCGCGGTCTCGGGTACGGCATCGCGGCCGTCCAGCTCGGCGCGATCCTGCGGCACGACGGCCTGACGCCTGCCGGGGTGGGGCTGATGCTGGCGGCCATCCTAGTCGGCACGCTTGTCGCCAGCCTGGCACTGGCGCGGTGGGGTGACCGTGCCGGCCGCCGCCGGGTATACGCCGCCTTGTACGGGGCCTTGGTCTGCGCAGGGATCGTCATCGCGTTCGGAGCGCCGCCTTGGCTGCTCGCGGCGGTGGCCATGACCGGCGCGCTATCGGTCGAGGTGATGGAGTCAGGGCCGTTCACCACGCTGGAGCAGGTCATGCTGGCCAGCACCGGGCGTCCGCAGCGCGAGGTGGTGCGGGGCTTCGGCCTGTACAACGCGGTCGCCGCCGTCGCGGGAACAGTGGGTGCGCTGCTCGGTGCGCTGCCGGCGGATCGGCGGCTGCTCGGCGGGGTCCTGGCCGTCGTGGGGACGGCCGGTGTGGTGCTGGCTGCTCGGTTGCCCGCGAGCGTCGAGGCGCCCGCCCCGCTCGCGGGGCTGCCGCCCGCCCGGATGCTGGCCCGTTCGCGCGGGCCGGTGGCGCGGCTGGCCGCGCTGTTCGCCGTCGACAGCCTCGCCGGCGGCCTCGTGGTGCAGGCCTACCTCGGCTACTGGCTGAACTTGTGCTACGGCGCCACCACGCAGACCATCGGCATCACCTTCGCCGTGCTCGGGGTGCTGCAGACCGCGTCCCTGCTGGCCGCGCCCCTGGTGGCGGCGCGGGTCGGGCTGCTGCGCACGATGGTGTTCACGCACATCCCGTCCAACCTGCTGCTGGCCGCCGTCCCGTTCGCGCCCGGCTTGGGTGGGGCGATCGCGCTGCTGATGGCGCGGGCCTGCCTGTCGCAGATGGACGTGCCCACCCGGCAGGCCTACGTGATGGCCCTGGTCCCCGCCGACGAGCGGACCGCCGCGGCGGCCGTCACCAACACCGCCCGCTACCTCACCCGACCGGCCGGCCCCGCCTTGGCCGGACTGACCCTGCCCCTCGGCCTGGCGATCCCGTTCGTCATCGCGGGAGCCGCCAAGACCGCCTACGACCTGACCCTGTGGCGGATCTTCCGGTCTGTCCGCCTGCCCGCCGAACAACGCTTCCCCTGATGAGGTTGACGTGACGACTGAAGTAGGTCGCGATGTGATCCCGTTCCGGCAGGCCGTGCGGGCCTGGTTTTTGATATCGCTGCAGACGTTCGGCGGACCGGCCGGGCAGATCGCCGTCATGCAGCGCACCCTGGTGGAGGAAAAACGCTGGATCGGCCAGCAGCGCTTCAACCACGCCCTGAACTACTGCATGCTGCTACCGGGGCCGGAGGCGCAGCAACTGGCCATCTATGTCGGCTGGCTGCTCAACGGCACCCGCGGCGGGCTGGTCGCCGGCACGTTGTTCGTGCTGCCCGGCATGCTCGCGCTGCTCGCGCTGTCGGCGGTGTACGTGCTGTGGCAGGACACCGGCGTGGTGACCGCTCTGTTCGCCGGGATCGCCCCGGCGGTCCTGGCCATCGTCGCCCAGGCCGTCATCCGGGTCGCCACGCGCTCGCTGACCCACCCACTGTTCGTCGCCGTCGCGGTGGCCGCCTTCGGCGCGCTGGCCTTGTTCGGGGTGCCGTTCCCCATCGTGATCGCCGCCGCCGCCCTCCTCGGGTGGGGGGTGCACAAGCTGGCCCCGCAGGTCCTCACCAAGGGCAACGGGCACGGCGGCGACGGCGGCCCGGCCCCGCTGATCCCCGACGAAGCCCTACACCACGCCCAGCCGAGCTGGCGCTCGGCCAGCAAGATCCTCGCGATCGGGCTGGTCGCCTGGTGGCTGCCGGTGGCTGCGGTGGCGCTCTTCCTCGGCACCGACAGCGTCTTCACCACCCAGGGGCTGTTCTTCTCCGGCGCCGCGCTGGTGACCTTCGGCGGCGCGTACGCCGTGCTGGCGTTCGTCGCCCAGCGCGCCGTAGAGGTCTACGCCTGGCTGACTCCAGGCGAGATGGTGCGCGGGCTGGCCCTGGCCGAGACCACACCCGGGCCGCTGATCATGGTGGTGCAGTTCGTCGCCTTCCTCGGCGCCTACCGCGACCCCGGCGGCCTCGACCCGTGGGCGGCCGCGCTGCTCGGCTCCGTGCTCACCGTCTGGGTCACCTTCGTCCCGTGCTTCCTGTTCATCTTCATCGGAGCGCCCTACGTCGAGCGGCTGCGCCACAACACCGCGATCAGCGCCGCCCTCACCGGCATCACCGCCGCGGTCGTGGGCGTCATCGCCAACCTGGCGCTCTACTTCGCCGAGCACACCCTGTTCACCACGACGTCCCCCTGGAACTGGGGCCCCTTCACCATGCACGTGCCAGACCCGGCCTCGCTGAGCCCCGTCGCGCTCGCCATCACCGTGGCGGCGCTGCTCATGACCTTCGTCCTCAAGTGGCCGATGCTGCGCATCCTGGGGATCTGCGCAGTTCTCGGCCTAAGTACGGCGCTGCTTCACCTCTGAGCAGGGAACGGCGCTCGTCTAGATGACATCTAGATGACGCTGATACGGATGCGGCGGAACCAGACGCGACCGGTGTGGGCTTGCAGTCCGAGGTAGGCGGGCACTTCCGCCGTGGTCGGCATTCCGCGGCCGGGGTCGGTGTCGGTGAAGGTGGTGGCCTGCTGCCCGTTGAGCAGCACGGTGTAGTCCTGGCCGCGGACGCGGATCTCGTAGTCGTTCCATTTGCCGGGTGGCCTCGCCGCCACCGGCGTGTAACTCTGGTCCGTGGCTCCGTAGATGGCGCCAGTGCGGTGCTTGTCGGCGCCGTCTGGCCGGGCCAGATCGTTGATCTGGGCCTCGAAGCCGAAATGCGCCGCGACCCAGGCGGGGTTCTCATAGCCCTTGCTGGTGGGGTCGGTCAGACCGCAGGCCGCCGCTTGGGGCGTTCCACCGCGTTGGACAACGGCAAGCTCACCTACATCTGGATGAGCTCGTCGCTGCGCGAACGCGGCGTGGTCGGGCCTTACAGGGCCGGGCTGACCAGCCCTGTCTGGTAAGCGATGAACACCAGCTGCGCACGGTCGCGCGCCTCCAGTTTCGCCATCGCGCGGCTGACATGGGTGCGCGCGGTGGCCGGGCTGAGAAACAACTCAGCACCGATCTCCTGATTGCTCAGGCCCTGCCCCACCAGGGCCAGGACCTCGCGCTCGCGCTCGGTCAGCACCGCGAGCCGGTCCGCTGCGACCCGGGCGACCGTTCGCCGAGCGGTGAGCTGGCCGATCAGGCGCCGGGTGATCCGCGGCGCGAGTAGCGCCTCGCCGGCGGCGATCACCCGGATGGCGTGCAGGAGCTCGCCCGGTCCGGCATCTTTGAGCAGGAAGCCGCTGGCGCCGGCCTGCAACGCATCGAGGACGTACTCGTCGGTGTCGTAGGTGGTGAGGATGAGGACTCGCACCTGCTCCAACCCGCGCGTCCCGGTGATCTGGGCGGTGGCTTGGATCCCGTCCAGCTTCGGCATGCGGATGTCCATGAGGACGACGTCGGGGCGGGTGGCGCGAGCCGTTTCGACGGCTTCGGCGCCGTTGGTGGCCTCGCCCACCACCGTGAGGCCCTCCTCGAGGTCGAGCAGGACCTTGAACCCGGATCGCACGAGCCTCTCGTCGTCGGCCAGCAACACCTTGATCGGAGCGTTCACAGGCGTGCCCCGCTCAGCGCGAGGGGCAGCCGGGCCCTGACCTCGAACCCGCCGCCCGGAAGCGGCCCGGCGTCGAGCTCCCCGCCCAGCAGTTGACAGCGTTCGCGCATGCCGAGAATCCCGCGACCCGCTGGGCGCGGATCCGCCGAGCGACGGCCTGGGGCGGCACGGCTTCCCTCATCGGTCACGCGGATCTCCAGGGCCTCGATCCCGGGGTTCAGCGCGACCGTCACCCTGGTGGGACCGGCGTGGCGGACCACGTTGGTGATCGATTCTTGAACGATGCGGTAGGCGGCGCTCCCCACCGCGCTGGGCAACGGAGCCGCGGGCGAGGTCTCCTCGAGCTCGACCTCTAGCCCGGCCTCACGCGCCTTGGCGGCCAGTTCGTCGATATGCCCCAGACCTGGGTACGGCTCGCGCCCGCCGTCGTCGCCGTTGTCGTCGCGGAGTACCCCGAGGATGGCTCGCATCTCGTGGAGTGCCCGGGAACTGGTCTGCTCAATGGCATGCAGCGCCTCGCGCGCCACGTCCGGCCGCTTGTCGAGCACGTGCGCGGTGACACCGGACTGGACGTTGATGATCGCTATGGCGTGCGCGACGGTGTCGTGGACCTCGCGCGCGATCCGGAGCCTTTCGGCGTCGACCCGCGCCCGCGCTTCCTCCTCGCGCGTCCGTTCGGCCAACTCGGCCCGCTCCTGCGCTTCGGTCGCGATGACCTGCCGGGTCCGGACGGACTCGCCGAGCGCCGCGCTCATGACCGACGCGCCGATCCGGAAGAACACCCACCCGACGGCGGCGCGTGGCTCGATGTCGGCAGCGGCGACCAGCCAGACGGCGGTGAGCACCGAGGTGCCCACACCGGCGATCACCAGCGACCGGCGCCCGTCACCGTAGGCGGTGAGGGTGTACAGGGCGACGAAGAGCCCGAGCCAGCCAGGCCCGTCCGGGAAGTCGAGGCTGTAGTACACCGAGCTGGCGAGAGCGGCGGTGACGAACACCAGCACCGGCCATCGGCGGCGGACGGCGACGACCACGCCGCTCACGATCAGCAGGCCGAACCCCAGATGTCCGAGGTCGGTGAGTGGGCGCTGCACCACCTCGCCGGTATTGCGGACGATCGTGCCCTGAACCTGCATCACGGTGATGAAGAGCGCGAGTAACACGTCCTGCGCCTGCGCCGGCAGGCGCGCCCACATCACGCGGTGTTTCATGCAGCGATCCTACGGTTCCCGCGCGTGGGAGCACTCCGCTCAGCTGCGCGAGCGCCTACGACGACGGACGTAGCCGGGCACGAGACGGCTACGCAGAACTGCGTAGGCGCTGCCGTCCCTGGTCGGAGGCCCACGGCGGCTCGGCAACGCGACGATGAAGCCCGCGAAAGACCTGCGAACACCTCCATGAGGGCAGCCCATCAGCTGGACGCATGCCATGCCCAGCGCTTGGGCGTGCCCGTGCCAGACACGAAAGGTCATCATGAGAAAACGGATGAGGCACCGGCGCATGACTGCCCTGGCAGCGGGTTCGGTGGCCATGGTGATGGGGCTCGCCGCCTGCACGTCGGAATCCGCGGATTCCGTGGCAGACCCGGCGCCGCACCAGGGCCATGGCAGTTCCTCGCCCGCGGCATCGCAGCCGCTGCGGACCGGCGAGCGGTTCGTCAACCTGACCATGCCGGAGTCGTATACGCCGTCCGCTCCCCAGGGCGGCACCGATGACTATCGGTGCCTGCTGATCGATCCACACGTGACCAAGCCGATGTTCCTGACCGGAGCCCTCTTCCAGCCCCAGAATGCGAAGATCGTGCACCACGCCGTCGTCCAGGTGGTGGCACCCGAGGCCGCAGCGCGGGCGCACGCCAAGGACGCCGAGACGCAGGGCCCCGGCTGGACCTGTTTCGGCGACACCGGGTTGGGCCGGGTAGCGGGGACCTACGCCAGCGCCTGGACCCCCAACGGCACAGAAAGCGTCCTGAAGCAGGACGTCGGCTTCCCCGTCAAGCCCGGCAGCCTGATCGTCGTTCAGGCGCATTACAACCTGCTGGCCACCGACGGCCGCACGGGCGAGACGGACCGGTCCAGCGTCCGGTTGCGACTGACCGACGGCACGGCGGCCACCAAACCCCTGCGCACGCTCCCTCTGCAGGCGCCGATCGAACTGCCCTGCGCCAGTGGGGAGTCCGGTGTGCTGTGCGACCGCGCCGCCTCGGTCGCGGATGTCACCAAGCGCTTCGGCGACAGAGTCGGGGGCATCGCCCAGCAATTGCTGGAACTCTGCGGCAACGGCAAGCCGGTGCCCGGCAACACCCAGCGCTGCGATTACCCGATACAGCAGCCCATGACGGTCTACGCGGCGCTGGGACACATGCACATGCTCGGGCGCTCGATCAAGGTCGAGCTCAATCCCGGCACCGCCCAGGCCCAGACCTTGCTCGACGTCCCCACCTTCGACTTCGACAATCAGAAGACCTGGCCATTGCCCACCCCTGTCGACGTCAAGCCAGGGGACACGCTGCGGGTCACCTGCACTCACGACGCCACTTTGCGGAAGCAACTACCGGCGCTGAGCAAGCTCCCACCGCGATACGTGGTCTGGGGCGACGGCTCAAGCGATGAAATGTGCACCGGCTTCATGATCACCTCGGCTGCCGCATGAAGATGATGCGCCGGGTACTGCTGCCGCTGCGCGCGAAGGTGCGTCGCAAACTCGCTCTACTGACGCGTGGCACGCCGGATGAGGGGCCGGCCGTACAGGAGGACGTCAAGCGCCGAACCGCGCTACGGGGCGGTCTGATCGCGGCCGCGACGACCGTTGTCGGAGTGGCCGCGGGGAGCGCGCTGGGACTCGCCCGGCGCCCCGAGACCTCCCCGGAGGACTCGCCGAGCACCGGGCCGGTGATCGCTGCCGCCGCCGACATCACCGCCGGATCGGCGAAACCCTTCACCGCGCCGAACGGGGCACCTGCCTATCTCCTGCGCCCGACCCCGGACACCTTCCTGGCGTTCAACGCCACCTGCACCCATCAGGGTTGCCCGGTCTCCTACGTCGGCCCCGGATTTCGCTGCCCTTGCCACGGCTCCACCTTCGACGAGAACGGCCGGGTGACCGGAGGGCCGGCGCGCGCATCGCTGATCGAAATCCCGGTCAAGGTCGTCGACGGCCAGGTCACGATCGCCTGAAGGCTCTGGGACAGACGAGTTCTTCGGTTATTGCCAACGACGTTGAGGAGAAGCATTGAGCACGTCCAACACCGATGGAGCCCTGGCCAGGCTGGCCCGATTCTGTTATCGGCGCCGCCGTCTGGTCCTGCTCACCTGGATCGTCGGCGTGATCGCCGTGGCGGTGGTCGGCTTCGGGTACGGCGCGGCCCCCGACAACGACTTCACCGGCGGAAATTCCGAATCCGCCAAGGCGCAGGAATTGATCGAGCGGCATTTCCCCGAGCAGCAAGGCGACACGCTGACCCTCGCGATCAAGGCGGACAAGGGAATCGATGATCCCGCTGCCCGGCAGAAGATCGAGAAGGTCCTCGCCGGGCTCGCCGACTCTGCTGTCACCGGACCGATGACGTCGCCGTATGACGACAAGAGCCTGGTGACGGCGGACCGTCGGATCGCTCGCACGACGATCCCGCTGAGCGACAAAGAGGTGGACAAGACCGAGGTCAAGCCTCTGGTGGACCTGGTCAAGGCGGCCTCCGACGACAGCGTCACGCTTGGCCTAGGCGGGTACATGGCGGAAAAGGCCGAGACGCCCCCGCAGGGTCCGGCCGAAAGCGTCGGCCTCCTGGCGGCAGCGGTGATCTTGTTCATCGCCTTCGGCTCGCTGGTGGCGATGGGTTTGCCGATCGTGACCGCCCTCCTGGCGATCGTGGCCGGCCTCGCGCTGATGAAGCTGGTCGGGTACCTGGTTCCCGGGCCGGATTTCACCTTGGTCTTCGGCGCGATGATCGGGCTCGGGGTCGGCATCGACTACGCCCTGTTCATCGTGACCCGGTACAAGGACAGCCTGCAGGAGGGCGATGACCCCGAGAGCGCCACGGTCAAGGCCCTCACCACGGCCGGGCATGCGGTGCTGTTCGCCGGCGTCACCGTTGTGATCGCGTTGCTGGGCCTGGTCGTCATGGGGCAGCGGCTGATGACCGGGGTGGCCGTCGCCACGTCGGTGATCGTGCTGGTGACGATGATCGCCGCGGTGACCCTGCTGCCCGCGTTCCTGGGCTTCACCGGCTACAAGATCAACTCGCTGCGCCTGCCCCGTCGCGCGCAGCGGGGCAACCAGCCCGTCACCGGTGCGTCCCGGCAGCGCCGTACCCCCGCCGAGCGCTGGGCCGGCACGGTGCAGCGCAGGCCGGTGATCGCCGCGACGCTGGCCGGCGCGGTTCTGCTGGTGCTGGCCGCTCCCACCTTGTCCATGCGGCTGAGCCAGCCTGACGCCAGCGTTCAGCCCCACGACAGGAGCAGTTACACCTCCTACAAGATCCTGTCCGAAGGCTTCGGACCCGGCTACGGCGCACCGCTGATCTTCACCACGCAGGTCGACTCCACTGACGCCGATCTGAGCCCCGTCGTCGAAGCGGTGCGCAACACCGACGGCATCGCCTACGCCACACCACCTCGCGTCAGTCGGGACGGGCAGGCCGCCACCTTCATCGCCTTCCCCTCGACCGGCTACCAGGATGAGGCGACCGCGAACCTGGTGCACAAGCTCCGCGACGAGGTGCTGCCCAACGCACCCGGTGGCCGGAACGTCCTCGTCGGCGGCCCGAACGCCGCCACCATCGACGTCGCGGAGGAGTCCGGCTCGCGCCTGCCTCTGATGATCGCCGTCGTCATCGCGATCTCCATGGTGCTTCTGATCGCCCTGGTCCGGTCGGTCACGATCGCCCTGCAGGCGGCGGTCATGAACCTGCTGTCCATCGGCGCCGCTTACGGGGTGATCGTCGCGGTCGTCCAATGGGGATGGTTCGGCCCCGCCCTCGGCTTTCCCGCCGCCATGCCGGTCACGACCTGGGTCCCGATGATGATGTTCCCGGTCCTGTTCGGCCTGTCGATGGACTACCAGGTCTTTCTGATCTCCCGGGTCCGTGAGGAATACGAGCGAACCGGCGACACCCGCACGGCCGTCGCCCGAGGGCTGGCAGGGACCGCCAAGGTCATCACGGCCGCCGCCGCGATCATGATCGCCGTCTTCACCACGTCTCTGCTCGGCCCGGACATCGCCGTCAAGCAGGGAGGCCTGGGCATGGCCGTCGCCGTGCTCATCGACGCCACCATCGTCCGGATGATCCTCGTTCCCGCCGTCATGGAGCTGTTCGGCAAGGCCAACTGGTGGATGCCCGGACGCCGGGCGTCGAAGCCGGCCCCGGCCGCACCGGTCAGGCTCGAAGAACAGGCCGGAGTCTGACCCCTCGCCGACCCTCTACCAGCAAAGGAAGAATCATGTTCTTACGTATCGCGATCATCGCCCAGACCGTCGCCCTGCTGCTCCAGGCGGTGACCGCCGGGCTGCTGCTGGCATCGCCCGGCGGCTGGATGTCGCACCGTGCCACCGCCCCCGGTGTCGTGGTCACCGTGCTGCTGTGCCTGATCGCCGCGCTGGTGTCGCGGCGAATAGGTGCCATTCTCCCCGCCGCAGGCATGCTGGTGATGACGCTGGCTCAGATGGCGCTGGGCATGGCGCAGGTGAAGAGCCTGCACGTGCCGCTCGGCGTGCTGATGTTCGGCGTGAGCATGGTGCAGCTGACACGGGCCTGGTCCGTCAGCCGCACTGAGACGGCGTCGCCGTCACGATGACCGGACGGCCAGCTCCTCGGCCCCGCCACCGAGCGCGCGCCAGGTGGCGGACCCTATACGCCAGCGGTCACCAGGTCACCGGGAGGGAGAGCACGCCGTTGACGGGTGCCAGCTCGCGATAGCGCAGCTCCTCGTACGGGACGGCGAGCCGCAGCGCGGGAAAGCGGCGCAGGAGGGCCGGCAGGGCGACGCGGAGCTCCATGCGGGCCAGTTGCTGGCCGAGGCATTGGTGGATGCCGTGCCCGAAGGCGACGTGCGCGCTGGGGCGGCGGGTGACGTCGAAGGTGTCGGGCTCGGCCGTCAGTGCGGGGTCACGGTTGGCCGAGGGCAGGGAGACCGCCACCCGCTCGCCCTCGCGGATCACCTGTCCCGCGAGGGTGAACTTCTCGGTTGCGGTGCGGATGGCGCCGTTTCTGACGATCGACAGGTAACGCAGCATCTCCTCGATTGCGCCGTTGACCACCGTGGGGTCGTCCCGGACCAGCGCGAGCTGGTCGGGATGGCTCAGCAAGAGCAGGGTGCCGAGGCCGAGCATGTTGGCCGTGGTCTCGTGCCCGGCGATCAGCAGGAGATTGCCGATGCCGATCAGTTCGTCGTCGCTGAGGTCGTCGCCATGCTCACGTACCAGCATGCCGAGAATGTCCGGGCCGGGTTTCTCGCGCTGAGCGGCCACCAGGCCACCCATGTAGGTGTGCATCTCGATGGCGTTGGCGAACTGCTTCTCCATCGTGAGGCTGGGGTCGAGCATGGTGTCGCTGTGCCGTTGGAAGTCCGCGCGGTCCTCATACGGGACGCCGAGCAGCTCGCAGATCACCAGTGACGGCAGCGGCAGCGCGAAGGCGGTCATCAGGTCCACCGGCCCCCCGGTCCGTTCCATCCGGTCCAAGGCTTCGTCGACGACCTCGACGAAGCGAGGGCGGAACGCGTTGATGCGCCGGACGGTGAACTCGCCGGTCAGCAGCCGTCTGACGCGGGTGTGTTCGGGTGGGTCCATGGCCACCAGGAATCCGGCCTGCTCGCCGATCAACGTCCTCAGCTTGGCGTCCGGGCGGCTGCTCAGATGCGGGCAGGCGAGTGCTTCACGGGCCGTGCCGTACCCGGTGACCAGCCGGACGTCGACCAGGTCGCCGGTCGGCAGGAACGTCTGGGTGGTAGCGACGGGATCGGTTGCACGCAACCGGGCCGTCTCCGGGGAGGGGCTGAACGGGCAGGCCGGGTCCCTGCGGATCGGCAACGGAACGTTTTCGAGCATGACAAAGACGCCTTTCTCTAGGATTCGGACGGGCTCAGGCCTTGTCGAGGCGGCTGGTGAGAGCGAGCAGGACGAGCGGGATCACGATGGCCGCCGGGAGCCCGATCAGCAGCGGCACGCGCTCGCCGGGCGTGAGATGGTCCAGCAGCCGGAGGTGGATCGCCAGGTGCGGCACGGCGAAGACCAGGTACACGGCGAGCGCCGTACGCGCCAGGCTTCGCCGTACGACGAAGACGCTCACGCCCAGCACCACGGACGTGGCCAGGCTCATCGCGCCGTAGTCCATCATCAGATGCTCGTTGTACGGCATGCGCATCCCCACCCAGGGGATGGCGAAGAACGAGCGGGGGAACAGCAGCGCCCAGCCTCCTACGGCGAACTGTGTTACGGCGAGGAAGGCCAGGCCGGCGCGTAGCCAGGTGCGGGCGCTCATGCGGCGAGGAACTGTTCGAAGGTGATCCGCCCGTCGGCGTGCTCGGGCGTCAGGTGCCCGCCCTGGCGGTAGCCGCGCAGGCCGGGCATCGGCACCGCCAGCACCGGCCGGCGGCTGGCCCGCGAGCGCGCATAGGCGCGGGCCAGATCGACGGCGGGACGTACCTCGGGCCCGCCCAGGTCCGGTACCCGGCCCGCCGGTGCCGCGCCCGCGAGTGCGGTCAGACGCGTGGCCACCTCGCCGGCGTCGACGGGCTGGAAGCTGACACCGGCGGGCATCACGGTCACCGGCAGGCGCCGCTGGCTCGTGCACATCCAGACGATGAGCTCGTGGAACTGGGTCGTGCGCTGGATCGTCCACGGCAGGCCGGAGCGCTCCACGAGCTGTTCGCAGGCCAGTTTCGCCCGGTAGTAGGGCAGATCGACCCGGTCGACTCCGACGATGGACACATACAGCAGGTGCGGGCCGCCGGCTCGCACCGCTGCCTGGATGAGGTTGCGGGTGCCGTCGAGGTCCGCCCGGCCGTTACCGGTCGCGCAGTGGACGATCACATCGGCGACGTCGACCGCCGCCGCCAGGCCCGCACCGGTGAGCAGGTCACCGCGGCACGTCCGCTCGTCGGATGGCGGTTGACGGCTCAGCACGCGGACGGTGTGGCCGGCCTCCAGCAGCTGTGGCACGAGCGCGCGGCCGAGCCGGCCGGTGCCGCCCGTCACCAGGATCGAAGGCGTCACGGGTGGAACCCCCAAGAACGGTGTGAGTGTCAGGTCACCCGTTCAGAACCGGATAGAGCACCGGAATGTGACAACCGCAGCTTGTCAGGATTGGCGATGATGCGAATCCCGCTGATCCGGCCGTCCGACGTCTCCGGCACCAGCACACCGATCAGCTCCTCACCCGCGCGGGCCAGCAGCCCCAGCACGCCGTTCACCTCCGCAGGTGACAGGCTCACCCGTGGACCGGCGAGGTTCAGCGCGCCCACCAGGTAGCGCGCCACCCGGGAGAGGCCGGAAACGGGCCGCCTTGCGGTGCCGACCCTGCCGCCACCGTCCACCCACACGGTCACGTCGTCGGCCAGCACCTTCTCCAACCCCGGCAGGTCCCCGTGTTCCGCGGCCGCCAGGAAGCTCTCCACCAGGTGACGGGGGGCGGCCCGGTCCACCCGGCGTCCGGCGCCGGCGCCCGCCTGGGCCAGCCGCCGGCGAGCCCTCGTGTACAGCTGCCGGGAGTTGGCCTCCGACGCGTCGATGACCTCGGCCACCTCCCGATGGCTGTAGCCGAAGGCCTCACGCAGGACGAACACCGCGCGTTCCACGGGGTTGAGCGTTTCCAGCAGCACCAGGAAGGCCAGCGAGACGAACTCCCGCTGCTCGGCGCTGTCCAGCGGGCCCAGCGCGCCGCCCTCGGTCAGCACCGGCTCCGGCAGCCAGACACCGACATAGCTCTCCCGGCGCGCACGCGCGGACGTCAACCGGTTCACGCACAGGTTGGCGGTGACCTTGGCCAGCCACGCCCAGGGCGACTCGACGGTGCTGGCCTTGCGCCAGCGCAGGAAGGCGTCCTGGACGACGTCCTCGGCCTCCTCGGCCGAACCCAGCATCCGATAGGCCAGCCCGAACAGCCTGGAACGATGCCGCTCGAACTCCTCAACCACGTCAACTGACACGCCCACCAGCTTCCCAGGTCGCCTGAGCGGCGTCGCTCTCTCCCCGTCAACGTGGCCCCCGCCCGCCTGCGCATGACCGGCCTAGCCTTCGCCTTCTGCTACGGCTGGCCCAGCAGAACGGTCCTGAGACCGAGGACGGCGCAGATTCCGAGGATGCGCAGCATCGGCCATTTCAGCACGAAGGTCATGACCGGCGCCGCGAACGTGATGGCGGAGGCGACGGGGCTGAGCGTGGCCAGTTCGGGGAGCTGGACCTGGAACGGCCCGCTCAGCCAGGTGAACGTGGACGTGAACAGGGTGTGTTCGGCGAAGTAGAGGGCGAGGTTGGCGATGACGCCGACGATGGCGGCGGTGATGCCGGTCAGCGCCGCGCTGATGGCGGCATTGGGGCGCAGCTTCTCCACGTAAGGCGCCGAGGAAGATGAACAGGAAGCACGGCACGAAGGTGACCCAGGTGGTCAGCAGTGCGCCGACCAGTGCACCGGCCCAGGGTGTGAGCAGGCCGGGGTCACGGTAGGCGCCGAGGAACGCGACGAACTGCACGACCATGATGAGAGGGCCGGGCGTGGTCTCGGCCAGGGCCAGACCGCGCACCACCTCGCCGGGTGTGAGCCAGGCATAGGTCTCCACCGCACGCTGGGCGACGAAGGCCAGCACCGCATAGGCGCCGCCGAACGTGATCAGGGCGGTGCCGGAGAAGAACAGGCCCTGGGCGGTGTAGACGCTGCCGGGGCCGAGCAGCAGTGCGACCGCCGCCACCGTCAGCCACCAGACCACCAGGCCGACCGCGAGGATCCTGCCCGCTGAACGCCAACTCGGCTGCGCGTGGTGTAGGTGTACCGCTTCATAACTCGTCGGGTGGTACCTGATCTGCGGCTTTGACCTCCAGAGGCCTCGCGGGCAAGATCGCGGTCTGTGCCGGTTCCTCTGCTGTATCTGACCTTGATTCGAGTGTTTGGCTGGCTCCAAGGCCCGCGCCGCCAACCCGCCCATACTGCAGGTCGAACGTGCCGCCGAGGGCCGCGTCCTTGCGAGTCCGCCTTTGAGCGGATTGCCCACCCCGCCATAGACGAGGTGGGGCGCAGGACCCCGGTGCTACGCTTCGGCAATCCTCGGGTCATGGCCCTGGCCGGCGCCCTGTGCCAGACGCTGCTCGCCGCCACCGGCTTCACCAACAACAACCTTCGCGTCTTGATGATGGGACTACCCGGCAGCACCGCCTACACGACAGGCCAGATGACCTATGACCTGCGCCGCCTCCCCCGCTCCAACCGCTACGCCGTCGCCGACGACGGCATACGCATGGCGGTCTTCTACACCAAGATCTACAACCGGTTACTCCTCCCGCTGACGGCCGCCGACCAACCCCAAGCGCCACCCGAACTCCGAGCGGCGCTCAAGACCATCAGCCGGCACCTCGACGACCACGCCGCTAGGCCGATCCTGGGCCGAATTCGTGGTAGATGTCGGCTAGGAAGGTCGACAGGTGGGTGAACTCGCTCTGGTCGTGGATGAGCATTTCGTAGGCGAAGGAGCGGGCGGCCTCGCGCGGGTCCTCGCCCGAGGCCACGGGGAAGGTGCCGCGATCGAAGATGTAGCGGCTGCGCAGTTCGAAGCCGTCATCGGTGTCGCGGACCAGGTGGAGCATGTAGGCGCTGCCGTTGATGATGCCGCAGGCGTGGGCGTGGACACGGGCCCGGTCGAAGCGGCTGGTGTCCAGGCCCATCTTCGCGGGGTCGTGGAACTCGATGGTCAGCTCGCCGCGGGTCGCGCCGAAGTACTCGATGATGTCGTGGCTGTTGCCGATGTAGCGTTCGGCGTCGGTGAGTCCAGGCTGGGTGAGCACGGCCTGGTCGCGTGGGACGGCTTGAAGATGGTTGTACGCTAGCGGTCTGGGCCGCGGCATCGCCCAGCAGTTGGCCGCCGCCGGCGAGCAGGTGCTGGATGCCAGCGACGTCGCGTCAGAGCCCGCCGCTGTGTGTTCCGCCCCCCTAAACTGCCGCCGGTCAGCCTGGCATGCCGGTCAGGGTGAGGAATTCGCCGCGTGATCGGCCGTCGGTACGCAGCAGGCCGAGGAGGGTTGAGGTCGTGGTGGTGGCGCCGATGGCCTGGACACCGCGCAGGGTCATGCAGGTGTGTTCGGCCTGGATCACGACGCCGACGCCTTGGGGGTCCAGGTGGGTCTGGAGCCAGTCGGCGACCTGTTTGGTAAGGCGTTCCTGTACCTGGGGGCGGCAGGCGAAATGCTCCAGGACGCGGGCGAGTTTCGACAGGCCCAGTATCCGGTGTCCGGGGAGGTAACCGATGTGGGCGGTGCCGACGAAGGGCAGGAGGTGGTGTTCGCAGACGGATCGCAGCGGGATGTTGCGGGCGAGGACCAGTTCGTCGTATCCCTCGTCGTTGGGGAAGGTGGTCAGCTCGAACGGTCGGGGGCTGAACAGTTCGGCGTAGGCGCGGGCCATCCGACCGGGTGTGCCGCGCATGCTCTCGGATTCGGTGCTGATGCCAAGAGCCTGGAGGAACTGCCCGGCGGCGAGTTCGGCGGCCGCCAGGTCCGTCTCCTTGACGTCATGGACGACGTGCAGCGCGTTGGGCATCGTCATCGGCGGCTGGGAGGAGTCCAGGGCCATACGCAACGTCGCGTGGGGGTGCCGAGTCATGTCAGCCTCCGATGCCGAGCGCGGTGAGCAGTACCAGGACCACGGTCACGAGGGCGGCCAGGCCGTGCCCTATGACCACGGCTACCGGGAAATGTCGTTCGGCCGGCCCCGTCGGCGCGGCTGCGCTGGCCCGGCGGACCGGGATCCAACGGGCGAGCATCAGGAATCCCAGTGCGGCGACGGGCACGAGCAGGCCGAAGGCGGTCCAGGTCAGCGCGCCTGTGTCAGTGATCACATAGGTGATCCACACGACGAGACCGATGGCGGCGAGCGCGAGGTGGCCGAAGATGACCGGGACGGGCAGGCGGCTGGTGCCGCCTCGGACGCCGCCGCGCGCGATCCAGGTGCCGAGCATGTAGAAGCCGCCGAGAGCGGTGATCACCCAGGTGATCAGTGCGGCGATGGCCATGGGAACTCCCGATGTCGAGGTGCGGATGCGCCGGGGATGGAGATGGAGCGTGGTCAGCCGGTACGACGGCCGGGCCGCCGCTGAACAGGGACGAAACCCTCGGCCTGCATCGCCTCGTCCGCGACCCGCACGCCGTAGTGGTAGGCGAGCTTGCCGCCCAGATATCCCGAGACGCCGAGCACGGCCAGGCTCACGGCATTCAGCGTGAGCTGGTCCACGCCGACGCTGCCGGATGGCCCCTGTCCGGCATACCGCCACAGGAAATTGCCCGCGTAGGCGGCGGTCACCAGCAGGTTCAGCGTCATGTGGATGAGGCCGACACGGAACGCCCGCGTACCGGTGGGGATAGCCAGCAGATCCAGCAGGCCCACCATGGCCGCGGCCAGGGCGCCGATCACACCCAGCGCGATCAGCCACATGGCTCCTCGGGCGAGGAAGTCCGGGTCCTCGACGATATGGGAGGCGACGTCGAAGACGAGACCGCCTACCCACGCTCCGATCGGCACGGTGACCAGGATGGGATGGAACGGGTGCCCGTAGGGGCCGGCGAGCATGGCGCTGACCGGCCGCTTGGCGTGCTGCGATTCGCTGGACATGGCACGCCTCCTCTCCAGAGGTTTCACTAACGAGTATTGGACTTATTCACACCCCGGTCAACCTGTCCTGGGAAATCATGACGTTGAACCAGCATGGGTTGGAGTTATTGTGGATGCATGACCTTTGACGCGAATCCGGCTGCGCCGCAGACCTCCGCCGCTGTGGGCGTCGACGCGGTCCTGGTCCTCGGAGACGATGTGCGGCGCAGGATGTACGACTTCGTACGGCGTGCCCGTCGGCCGGTGACCCGGGAGGAGGCGGCCAGTGACGCCGGCATCTCGGCCAAGCTGGCCGCCTTCCATCTGGACAAGCTCGTCGCGGCCGGGTTGCTCCGCTCCGCCTACGGCAGCCCGGGTGGCGTCCGCAGGGTGGGCCGTAAGCCCAAGGTCTATGAGCCGGCCGACACCGACATCCGTGTCAGCATTCCCGAGCGCCACCACGACGTACTCGCGGAGATCCTCATCGACGCGGTCCTTACCGAGGAGCCGGGCGGGGACGCGCGATCTGCCGCGCTGCGCGCGGCCCGCCACCGAGGGCAGGAGTTGGGAGCGGCGATCCGCGCCCGCACCCGCCCGGGCCGCCTGGGGCCCGAGCGCTCCCTCAAGGTCAGCGAAACGATGCTGGAGCAGCACGGCTTCGAGCCGTACCGCCCGGCTTCCACCGAGCTGCGACTGCTCAACTGTCCCTTCCACCCCCTCGCCGCTCGTTCGCCCGAGCTGGTGTGCGGGATCAACCACGCCTTCGTTGACGGCTTCCTCGCCGGTCTGGAAGCCGCCGGTATCCGCGCGGTCCTAGCCCCCCGTCCGGGCCACTGCTGCGTCGAACTGCGCGCCGCATCCGGCGGCCAGAATCCCCCCGACCCGGCCGCCGACGGCATCGGCTGCGCGAGGGAGAACGGCACCCCGCCTGTGGATGACCCGGGCAACACGCCATAGTGGGGACCAGTACTGGCAGGGGCCACTAGTGCTTTGTTTTTTTGAGCGGCAAGATTAGACGTACTATCAGGGCCCCAGCGGGTTGTCGATGGGCGGTGAGGCAGTGCCGAAACTCCTGTTCGCGCGGGCGCCGAAGGACGCGGTGGAGGAACGCAAGATCCGCAAGCTGGCCGCTGCGCGACACGCTCCGGCCGACTGGATTCGCAGAGCCCAGATCATCGCTCTGAGCTGGGAGCGGCTGCGGGTGCCGCAGATCGCGCACAGGGTCGGCTGCAGTGAGAAGACGGTGCGTTACCGGCTGGCACGCTTCAACTCGCAGCTCATCGCGCTGACCCGCACATGGCCGCCGGGCCGACCGGTGCGCGATCAGGCAACCGGCGAGCTGACCGCGGCCCAAGAGAGCGGGCCGGGCAACTGGACGCTGGATACCCTGGTCGAGGCCGCCCACCAGCTGGGCATCATGGTGGCGCGCTCGCAGGTGCGGCGGATCCTGCTGGCCGAAGGCGTGCGCTGGCGACGGCCCCGTTCCTGGGCCACCAGCCATGACCCACAGTTCGCCCCAAAAGAACCCGCGTCGTTTCCCTCTACACCTGCCCGCCGCCGGGAGTGACGGTCGTGGCGGCCGACGAACTTGGCCCCGTTCTTCCTCGAACCTTTGACCCTGCCCCCGGCTGGAGCACCGACGGACGGCCGATCAAGGCGGCCCTGGCCTATAGCCGCGGACCGGAGAAGACCTGGATCTACGGCGGCTTACGCATCGCAGACGGTCACGCGGTCACCCTATGTTCCGCCTCGCGTAACAGCGCCGGATGGCAGCGCTTCCTAGCCCTGCTGGAGCAGAGCAACCCGACCGGCACCATCGCGGTGATCACCGACAACCTGTCCAGCCACACCAGCGTCTCCACCCGCGAATGGCTTACCGGGCACCCCCGGATCCAGCAAGTGTTCATCCCGAAGGGCGCCTGCTGGCTCAATCTGCAAGAAGCATGGTGGCGCCTGTTTCGCCGCCAGGCCTTAGCCGGGCAGACCTTCGCCGACCCCAGCGAGATCGCCTACGCCACTACCGTAGCGACGACCCAGCTCAACGCCCGTGCCGGTCCCTGGATCTGGGCCGTCCGGCTCCCAGAGCCGCGCGACCGCTGCAGCGCGGCGCAACTCCAGCATCGAGGCCTCGGGCTCGGTGACGGAAGCTCGCGCTCCTCGCGTGACAGTGCCTCACGCGAGGACGCGTTCGTGAGGCTCTGCAGGAAATCATCGTGCTCTTCCTTTCGGGTGCGTCACGGTTCAGCCGGTGATCGTCGATGCGGCCAGCGATATCAACGAGGCGGTAGGGAGCCGGACGCGAGTCGCGCCTGCAGACCGTCCAGGATGGACTGCAGTCCGAACTCAAAGGTGGCCTCGGACGAAAGGGTGGAGGTGGCTGCCGAGGCTGTGAGGCGGGCGCGCAGTCGGGGGAACTGGTGGGAGACCTCGCCGACTTCCGCGATGGCGTCGCGCAGCTGCTGTTCCGCGTCCGCTCCCGTACGGCGCAGCTGCGCCCGCCACGCGGACTCGGCGGCCTCTCCCTGCGCGGCGCCGATCGCGAACATCAGGACCGTCGCGGCGGCCTGGTCGGCCTCCGGGCCGGCGAACCCCGCGCTTTCGTAGACGGCCAGGCATCGCTCGTCGTATCGGGCCTTGTTGGGGCCGTAGATGAGGTGCGTGCTCATGGCGGGGATCAGCCAGAAATGACGGATGATCATCGCATAGGCGCCGCGGGCCAGCGTCGCCGCGCCCTCCCGCCATCCAGCCGCGCCGAGGTCAGGCAGCCCGATCTCGCTGAAGACGTGATCGGCGGCGAGCACCACCAGCTTGTCCTTGCTCTTCACGTGGTGGTACATCGCCGTGGCCGCCGAGCCCAGGTGGGCTCCCAGGCGCCGCATGTTCAGGCCGTTCACGCCCTCGGCGTCGAGGACCTGGACGGCCGCCAGGACGATCTGCTCTTTGGACAGCGTGTCACGGGGCATACGCTAAGGATAGCCAGACTTGAACTTAGTTCAACGCGATCGTATAGTTGCACTTAGTTCAAGTCGAGCCCATCGAGGAGCCATCATGACCCGCCACGCACACACCCGACGAACGCGCCGCCCCCGCAGCGTCACCGTCGCCGCGACGCTGCAAATTCTGACCGTTGTGCCCTTCCTCTTGGGCACCCTCGTCGTTCTCCTTTACGGGGCGGGCGCGCAGGCGGCTGCCGAGGCGGAGATCACGCGGCAGGGTGTGCCCGCCGCCGTCCTGGCCCAGCACGGCATCGACTTCGGGGGAAGCGAGACGCTGGCCATCGTGCTCGTCCTGATCCTGGTGGCGCTGGCCGCGCTCAACCTGGCAGGAAAGAGGGCCGGCCGGATCCTCAGCTGGATCTTCCACCCCATCCTCTTCGCCATGGGAGCCGTGATCATCCCCAGTCAGCTGTTCACCGTCCAGCTCCTGGAATCCGCCTTCAAGAGCTCGGGCGACTCCACTCTCGCCCGCATCGATGTCCCGGCCCTGGTCGGCGCGGCCACGCACGCCATGCCCGGCTGGCTTCCCTACGCGAACGTCGCCAAGCTCGCCCTGACCACCCTGGGCTCGCTGCTCGTCGTCATCCTGCTCGCGCTTCCGTCGGCGAGAACGTACTTCCGCAGGACGTAGCGGGCGGTCCTGGCATCCGGGACTCGGCTCGTCCCGCGGCCACGCCGGCTCAACGGCCTCCCAGGGGGAGCGGTCATGCTGGGATCGATGAACAACCCCGTGCGGCTTGGCGAAGAAGAACGTCATGACCGCACCCTGCAGCGCATTGAGGTCAAGGCGATGCGCGAGGCCGCCGAGGCCGAGATGGGTCGCCGGGGGTCGGCCGAGTCGACCTGCTGACCCGCATGGGTTCAACTTCGGAGTGAGCAACCCAGCGTCGCGGTCGCGATGTCGGTCGCTGTGATCCTCACCTTGCTGGCCTCGCTCAACCTGGCAGGCAACGGTGCCGACCAGATCGCGTCGTGGATCTTCCAGTCGCTCTTGCTCGTCGATGGAGGGCTCATCATCGACGACCAGGTGTTCACCGTCCGCTACGTCGAGACCGCTTTTACCAAGTCCGCCGACGCCGAATTGCGTGGCCTCGACGTCAGCGCGCTGGTCAGAGCCGCGCGAGCCGCCTTCTCCGGCTGGTTCCACCCGGGCGTCAACACCCGCCTCATCCTGACGACCGTGGGATCACTTCTCGTCATCCTCCTGCTCGCACTTTCCTAAGACTGCTACCTGGCTCCGGCCGAGCGGCCGACGTCCGGGGCGAGCGACATCGCCAGGCCGTTCGGGTTGGCGCCATAGCAGCAACCCGTCCGACAGCTCGCACCCGAACACTTGCTGGCGCACCAGTCGTGACCGGCTTCCAGTTGGGCTTCACAGCCGGGCGAACCGGCTGGCAATTCGATGTGTGCCGCCATGGGCCAGTGCCACCACACGCTCCTGACCCGCCGCGACCGGTAGCGACGAGATGATGACCTGAGGATTGATCGAATGCACGAAGATCCGGGCAGTCAAGGCAGCCGACGGCCGGCTTTGCTCCCCACTCCGACAACAACACCTCTCCACTACGGCGGAGGAGAAGCGCGAGGCGAAGTTGAACCGTACCGGGCGCGTCTGGAAAGAATCGCGCACGAGCTGAACAAGATCGCCGCGGCGCAGGCGGGCCGGCCCGCCACCGCGCACGACGTGGAGCGCGTCGATGACAACGCCGCCGTGTGGCAGCGGGTGCGCGACCTCACTTCCTCGGCGGACGAGATCCTCGCGATGCGCGCAGGGGACGCGAGGCACCGCGACTCGAAGGGGGCCCGGCTCATCACCATGGAGGCTCTGCGGCGTGGCGCCACGTTCCGCACAATCGTGCGCGCTGAGCTGATGAGCAGCCCTGACCAGGCCGCCCGGGTGAGAGAGCTGCATGCGGCAGGTGACCTGCACCGCGTCAGCGATGAGCCGCTGAGAGAAATGCTGGTGTTCGATCGAGTGGTCGCGTTCCTGGCGGTCTCGCCCGATGCGCGCCCCGTGGGGGCTCTCGTGATCAGGCAGCCGAGCATGGTCATGGCCTTGGTCGATCTCTTCGAACGGACTTGGGCAGGCGGCAGCGACGTCATGGCGGCCTCCGATCAGCTGGAGCGACTCACCCGCCGCGAGCGCGAGGTGCTCTCGCTGATGTCGCAGGGCAGATCCAACCGCGCCATCGCCCGCACCCTGTCGATCATGGACGTCACAGTCACCAAACACGTGGCGAACATCTTCACCAAGCTCGAGCTGTCCCCTGACGAGAGCGACCACCGGCGCGTACTGGCAGTACTCGCCTACCTTCGCAATCAGCAAAGGTAGAGCCAGCTCTACCTGGCGATCCTCGCCCCTGCACCCATGCTCCCGTTGGCACGATCCACTTCAATGGCCAGTGACGTCACCTAGCCGGGATCGACGCGCGCACCGACGGCACCCCCGCGCCATCCGCTGCGCGCCGCCATGGGCTGGGACGCGGCTCAAGCCGGACCGCGTCACCGTCACACCTGTGTCAAGACGTCCGCAGGAATGACAGAACCGGAAGTGAAGTCCCCATGACCACAACAGCTCTCATCACGGGTGCCAACAAGGGCATCGGTTCGAGAAGCGGCTGCTCGGCGAACGAGGCATCACCGCCATTGTGGGCGCGCGCGACGAGGAGCGAGGCAAGGCTGCCGCCGCCGCGCGAATCGGTCAGCCGCACATCCGGCTTGACGTCACCGATGCCGCCGGTGTGCGGGCGGCGCAATGAATCGAGCAGGAGTGCGGCAGGCCCGACATCCTTATCAACAACGCCGGCATCGTGGATAGACCGGAGGACGGCCGGCCCAGTACCGCCCCGTTGGGAGTCGTGGGGCGGGTATATGGGACCAACCTGTTCGGCGTGATCACGCCTGCTGGCCAGCTCGGCCTCGACCGCTGCCTGGACGTCGGCGACGTAGACGAGGTCGGCGAGGGGGGCGGAGCGCACTGCCACGGCACTCTCGCTGTGCTGTCACCGCACTGAATTGTTGATGGGAGGCTACCCGAGTGCGAATTGTCATACTTGGTCCTGTTCATGCCTTTACTGATGAGGGCGCGCCGATCGAGGTCGGCGGTGCCCGGCTGCGCATGCTGTTGGCCAGGCTCGCGCTGGAGGCGGGCCGCCCGGTCTCGGCCGACGGGCTGATCGAGGACCTGTGGGGCGAGGAGGCGCCGGTGGGCGCGGCCAGCGCGCTGCAGGGCCTGGTCTCGCGCCTGCGCAAGGCGCTGGGCGCGGCGGCGGCCGTCGAGCTGGTTGCCGGCGGCTACCGGCTGCCGGTGCGCGCACAAGACGTTGATGCGCACTGTTTCGAGGAGTTGGCCGCACGGGGCCGGCGCGAGCTGGTCGCGGGCCGCGCCAAGGAGGCGGCCCCGCTGCTGGGCGCCGCGCTGGGGTTGTGGCGGGGCGCGGCGCTGGCCGACGTGCTGGAGGCGCCGTTCGCCCGCAACCTGGCCACCCGCCTGGACGGAGTGCGCGCCGCCGCCGCAGAGGACCGTTTCGACGCCGAGGTACGGCTCGGCCGCCACGCCGACGTGCTGGCCGACATCACGACGGCCGCCACTGAACACCCGCTGAGCGAGCGCCTGGCCGAGCTGCTGATGCGCGCGCTGTCGGCGGCCGGCCGCCAGTCCGACGCGCTGGCGGCATATGAGGAGATCCGCGCCAGGCTGGCTGACGAGCTCGGCGTCGACCCGTCACCGGAACTCAAGGAGACGCACCTCGCGCTGCTCCGCGGCGAGCTGAACCGGCCGGTCGCCCACGCCGAGCAGGCTGCGCCGTCAAGGCTGCCCGCGCCGCTGACCAGCTTCGTCGGCCGCGACCGCGAGCTAGCCAGATTGGCCGAGCTGATGGCCGCCTCCAGGCTGGTCACGATCGTCGGGCCAGGTGGCGCGGGCAAGACCCGGCTGTCACTGGAGGCCGCGGCCCGCGACCACGCGCATGGCCGGGGCAGGGTGTGGTTCGTGCCGCTGGCCGGCGTGAGCGCGGAGGAGCAGCTGGCCGACGCGGTGCTGGGCACCATGAACGGTCTGTACGACAGCGGCATGATGCGGCAGGACACTCCGGTGGACCGGATGGCCGAGCTGCTGAACGTCGGCGACGCCCTGCTGGTCCTGGACAACTGCGAGCACCTGGTGGAGGCCGCCGCCGACCTGGCCGCGCAATTGCTCGACCGGCTGCCGCAGCTGAGGATTCTGACCACCACCCGCGAGCCGCTGGCCATCACCGGGGAGGCGCTGTGCCACCTCGGCCCGCTGGAGCTGCCGTCGGGGGAGCCCGAGCCGGCCGAGGCGGGCGAGTCTGCCGCGGTGCGCCTGTTCGTCGACCGGGCCGCCAGCGTGCGCCCCGGCTTCACACTCGACGGGGAAACGGTCGGCTCCGTGGTGGAGATCTGCTGGCGGTTGGACGGCATGCCGCTGGCGCTCGAGCTGGCAGCGGCCAGGATGCGCTCCATGGGCGTGGACCAGATCGCCCGCCGCCTCGACGACCGCTTCCGGCTGCTCACCTCGGGCAGCCGGGCCGCGCTGCCGCGCCAGCGGACGCTGCTGGCGGTGGTGGAGTGGAGCTGGGACCTGCTGGACCAGCAGGAGCGGGCGCTGGCCCGTCGGCTGGCGGCCTTCCCCGGCGGCGCCTCCCTGGCCGCGCTGGAGCGGATCTGCGTCGACGACTCCCTCTCCGCCGACGACGTGGTCTACGTGATCGGCTCGCTGGTGGAGAAGTCGCTCGTGCAGCAGGACGGCGAGCGGTACCGGATGCTGGAGACCGTCCGTGCCTACGCCGCCGCCCGGCTGGCCGAATCCGGCGAGGACGTCTCCGCAGGGTTCGCCGGGTACTTCCTCGCTTTGGCCGAGGAGCACGAGCCGCTGCTGCGCACCCGCGAGCAGCTGGAGGCGATCGTGGTCTTCGACACCGAGCACGACAACCTGGTGTTCGCGCTGCGCGGCGTGCTGGAGGCCGGGGACGCGCCCACGGCCGCGCGGTTCGTGCGGGCGATGTTCTGGTATTGGGGCATCCGGGGGATGGCCACCCAGTTCAACACCTTCCTCGACGAGGTGCTCGCGCTCGACACGCTGCCCGACGAGGCCCGCGCCGCATTCCAGGTGATCAGACTCGCGTCGGCCCGCCCCGCCGACGAGCTGCCCAAATCCGACGTCGACACGGCGGCGGCGCTGGGCTTCCATCCGGCGCTGCCGCTGCTGCGGATCTCCCAGATGGCGAGCGAGGAAGACCTCCAGCGGGCGCTGAACCATCCCGACCCCTGGGTGCGGGCCAGCGCGCACTGGGCGCGCGACTTCCTCCTGACCGAGCAGGGGGATCCGTTCACCGGCGCCGATTCCCGGCGGGAGGCGCTGCGCGGTTTCGAGGAGGTGGGTGATCGCTGGGGCCTGGTGATGTGCTATCTCAACATGGGCCGCGAGTACAGCCTTCGGGCCGAGTTCGACCAGGCCGTCACCTGGTACGAGCGGGCCCTCGCCGTCGCCACCGAGCTCGGCACGGAGGAGCACCTGTTCTACTCCTGGGCCGCCATCTCGACCCTGCGCATGCGCAGCGGCGACCTCGACGGCGCCCTGCGCGACCTCCACGCAGCACGACACCAGGCCAGAATGCGGGGCCACCGGCGGATAGAGGTCGAACTGCTGGCCTATCTGGCCGGCGTGTATCGCCGCACGCGTGACTACGAGCAGGCGGACCAGCTGCTCGACCAGAAGGAAGCACTCGTGCACCGCCTGCCGTACCCCGAAGAAGTGGGCAGGAACCTGATCGCCTCCGAGCGGATGGCGGTCAAGGTGGCTGCGGGACAGGCGCGGCAGGCACGTGACCTGCTGCCCCGAGCGATTCGCGGCCTGACGGCCTACGGCAACGCCAACGGCATGGCCTGGGGCACCGAGCTGCTGAGCGGACTGCTCTCGCTGGAGGGAGACCCCGAAGGCGCGGCGACCACGCTGGGCATGGCCCAGGTGATCCGCGGCGGGCTCTACCACGGCGATCCGGAGCTGGACACGCTGATCGACCGGCTCGTCGAGGAGCTCGGCGAGGACGGCTACCGCGCGGCCTTCGACCAGGGCGCCACCATGCCGCGCCAGGACGCGCTGAACCGGCTGGCCGAACATGCCGGCCAGCCGGTCGCGTCGTGAGAATTCAGCCCGCGTTCTTGCGGTAGGCGCGCATGGCCAGCGGGAAGAACACCGCGACCACTCCGGCCATCCAGAGCAGGCTGCCGAGCAGCGGGCCGGCGACGGCCCCGCCGTTCATCAGCCCCCGCAGCGTCTCCGACATCAGGCTGACCGGGTTGACCTCGGACCAGGCCTGCAGCCAGCCCGGCATGGTCTGAGAGGGGACGAAGACGTTGCTGGCGAAGGTGAGCGGCAGCACCAGGATCGTCATGATGCCCTGCACCGACCCGGGCGTCTTCACCAGCATGCCGAGGAAGACCGAGATCCAGCTGAAGCTCAGCCCGAAGGCGACCAGCAGGGGGACCGCGACCAGCAGGGCGAGCGGGGTGGTCTCCACCCGGTAGCCCATGACGGTCGCGAGTGCCAGCAGCACGGCAAGGGAGACGAGGTATCGGACGAGGTCGGCGAGCACCGCGCCGACGAGCGGCGCCGAGCGCGCGATCGGCATGCTGCGGAAGCGGTCGAAGACGCCCGTGCCGGCGTCGGTGTTCAGGGAGACGCCGATGCCGATGCTGGCCTGGAAGACGGTCATCACCATGATGCCCGGCACGATCGTCTGCAGGTAGGCGTCGACGTTGCCGCCGCCGATGGCACCGCCGAAGAGGTAGACGAACATCAGCAGGAACACCACCGGCGTCAGGATCACGTCGACGAGCTGCACCGGGGTCTTACGGATCTTGGTGATGCCTCGGCCGGCCAGGGCGAGCCCGTGCCTGGCGGCCTGGAGCGGGCCCACGCGCAGCGGGGCCTGGGGGGTGACGGTGTAGGCGCTCATGCCACGTTCCTCTCAGCAACGATGTTCTGCCTGGTCAGCGCCAGGAATACCTCGTCCAGGCTGGGCAGGCGCAGGCCTACCTCGTCAGCCGTGATGCCGGCCGCGTCCAGCCTTCTGACCAGCGCGGAGACCAGCATCGAATCGACGGCCGGCACGGTCAGCAGGCCGGTGTTCTCATCGCGGTCCGGGGTGTGGCCGGTCAGCTCGGTCAGGATCCGGCTCACCGCGTCCAGGTCGCCGGGCAGGGTGGGGCGCACGTGGAGGATCTGGCCGCCGACGCGCCGCTTCAGTTCGCCCGGCCGTCCCTCGGCCACGACCCGACCCTGGTCGATCACGGTGATCCGGTCGGCCAGCTGGTCGGCCTCCTCCAGATACTGCGTGGTGAGCAGGACCGTGGAGCCGTCGGCCACCAGGCCTCTGACCACGTCCCAGACCTCGTTCCTCGTGTGGGGGTCGAGACCGGTGGTCGGTTCGTCGAGGTAGAGCACCTGCGGCCGGCCGACCAGGCTCGCCGCCAGGTCGAGCCGGCGGCGCATGCCGCCGGAGAAGGTGGCGATCGGCCGGGCGGCGGCGTCGGTGAGCTCGAAGCGCTCCAGCAGTTCGGCGGCACGTGCCTTGGCCTGTCGCGTGGACAGGTTGAGCAGGCGGCCCAGCAACACCAGATTCTCGGAGCCCGACAGGCTCTCGTCCACTGAGGCGTACTGCCCGGTCAGCCCGATCAGCGAGCGCACCCGCACCGGATCCTTCACCACGTCGTAGCCGCCGACCGTGGCGTGGCCGCCGTCGGGCCGCATCAGCGTCGCCAGAATCCGTACGGTGGTGGTCTTGCCGGCCCCGTTCGGGCCGAGCACGCCGACCACTCTCCCGACCGGGACCTCCAGGTCGACGCCGTTGAGCGCGACCATGTCCCCGTAGCGCTTGACCAAGCCCTCGGCCCGGATCGCGTACGACATCGTGTCTCCTCTTCAGAACCTCGCCGTTCTCGATGGCGACAACGATGCCGACGGGCGCTGACAGCAGGCGGACGCCGCTCTGATACCCGCTGTTGGCGGGGTTGGGCCGCTGTCAGCGGTGCTGCGCACCGTATGGATGTGCACCAGACGTACGACGCATCTTCTTCGGTGGACCTCGCCGAGGTGATCGTCACGAAGTTCGGCAGGTCGCTGTCGGAGAGGGGCTGATGTCGTGCCCGTGGGAGGCGACGAAACTCCTCGACGCTGATGCCCGCCAGGGTTGAAAGCTTTGACGGCCGTGGAAACCTGGCTACGTGACGCGCGACATTTCGTTCTCTTCACCCACGATGGGGGGCGATCGCGACGTTGCAGGTCGAGGAGGACCGC
Source organism: Nonomuraea mangrovi (assembly GCF_042681425.1). Taxonomy (NCBI): domain Bacteria; kingdom Bacillati; phylum Actinomycetota; class Actinomycetes; order Streptosporangiales; family Streptosporangiaceae; genus Nonomuraea; species Nonomuraea mangrovi. Next base: position 41,650 of record NZ_JBHUFV010000094.1, read on the forward strand.
GCGGCTGTACGAAGGTATCAATGTTGATCGGCATTGATACCTTCGTTCGCGGGCGCGGCGACGCTCATCGGCTTGCCCTCGAGTGCCACGGTGGCCTCGGTGCACTCGCCCCAGGGCGACCGGCGGATGCTACTGGTCTCCCTCAGCTTCTGCAGGGTCCCGCGGGCGTCGCGTTCCCGCCCGATGGCTTTCCGCCCAGTTGCGGCCCACCTGCCCTGGGCGGCTAGGTCGCGAAGAGCGGCGAGCCGATGTCGCAGGTCGGCGACCCGGTCGGCGACCTGGGGAGCCGGTCCCGCGATACGGCTGACCAGCCTTGCCCTTGTCTCGAGCGCGATGGACTGCGCGCTCTCCACCTCATCGACGAGGGCCGTGATCAGGAGCCGTTCCCCGGCAGCCTCCTTGATAGCGAGCGCCTCGTCGAGCTCGAGACCGATCCTGGTCAGCGACTCCTCCAGTCGGTCGAGTGTTGCCGTATCACTCTGTGCGCTCAGCGGATCCGTCCTGCATGCTCTGGGGGCCGTCGCCACGTCACGTTCGAGCCCGTCCAGGGGCTGACCCAGCGAGGCCGCGTTGACGCCGATCCGACGAGCCGACTCCTCCATGTGTGAGACGCGCGGCAGCAGCGCCGACCAGGCGGCGTCGGCGTCGGCCACCAACTGGCGACGCTGTGGTATGCCGTGGTCATCCTGGTGACCAGCTCGGTGAGCGTCACCCGTTCGACGGCCCTTGCCGGCCCTGCCAGGCTGTGGTTCTGGATGGGCACTTCGGGGCCGAAGAGCTCGATCGAACGACTGTTCAGCAGGTCGACTAGCGCATCCATGGCGCCCTGTTCCCGTAATCGCCTGGCTTGCTCCGCCGTACGACGGAAAAGCTCCCACAAGGACCACAGCGAGGCGATCACGGGCTGCACGGCCGCCTAGCGCTCCGCGGTGAGACCTGTCAGCTCGCCCCCGTCGAGAAGTCGATAGCCCATGTGCCTGTCGACGTTGAGCAGGTTGGCTGCGATATCCTTCTCGTCGCGTTCAACCTGGGCGAGAGCCTGCTCGACCTCGTGGTAGGTCATATTCCTCGGTGCCTTCGTCGTACACAGAATCCCCGTGTGATGAAGAAGATCCTGTTCGACTTCAGGTCGATAGGAACAGGAATTATTACGAATATTTACGCCGTTGCTACGCGTTTCTGACTGGAGGACTTCGTGGTGTTGGAGCGCGTCCGGTGTTCGCTAACTCCGCCACTCGCTGAGCCTGGACGCTGAGTCATGGCGAGCGAGGGTGCGGTCAGGAAAGCAGTTCGTACGCCAGGGTGACGGCGGCGACCACGACGATCAGCACGAGGAGCCCGAAGGCTTCAGGTCGTAGTTTCGGGGGTGTCATCATGCTCCTTGCGATCCGGGTGGGCAGGAAAGGCGGGCCACCGGAGTGCATCACAGTCCCACTTCGCGCCGGAGAAGGTCGTCGGACTCCTCCCTGCGGACCACGAGGCGGGCCCTGCCATCTGCCACCACGACGACGGGCGGGCGGCCCATGAGGTTGTAGGTGGAGGCCATCGAGTGGTTGTAGGCGCCGGTCGCGGCCACGGCGAGCAGGTCTCCAGCGCGGACGTCTGCGGGAAGCGGCACGTCGACCGCGATGACATCGCCCGACTCATAGTGATGGCCGACCACGGTGGCCGCCCGCATGGCCTCGCGCGAGCGCCGGCCGATCATCCTGACGGTGTAGCGGGCGCCGTACAGAGAGGGCCGTGGGTTGTCGCTCATCCCGCCGTCGACCGCGACGAACCTGCCCGCCGCCGCGCTTGACGGCGATCACCCGGTACAGGGTCAGCCCCGACGGGCCGCTGATCGCCCTGCCGGGAAGCTCCAGCCTGAGCTACTAACCCGACGCAGAGACGGTCCCGGTGCATGGAGGCTTGTCCGCGCCATGGCGGCCGTGGGATGCGATCCCCAGCCAGGGCAGACCGTCACCGTCCATCGTGTCGTTGAGCGCGCGCATGTCCCGCTGCATCTCCTCGCGCATCTCGACCAGGACGTGGGCGGTGAACACGGCGGCGTCGCGGCCCAAGCGCTTCCTCTCGGACGCATGCCAGGCACCTGTTCCCGGCATGATCGGGACGCGTGCACCATGCGCCCAGGACGCCTCCGGGCCGAACCTCTGGCTGTCCAACCGGAAACCGTTCCAGAGGAGACAATCATGGCGGCAGCGGAACTGCTCGTCGACCTCGGCCCCTGCGACGACAACGCCCACCTGTACATCAACGGGCGCCAGGTCGTCAGCACGACGCTCGGCGAGACCCGGCGCTTCCAGCGCGATCTGCCCGACGGCGACTACAACTTCCGGCTCGTGGTCACCAACGACGGCGCCTGGGCCTGGCGGGCGCAGCTTCGGCTCATCATCAACGGCACCACCCTGGCCGACATCACCGAAGTCGGTGGCAGCGGCCTGTTCACCGGTCAGGTCTACAGCGGCGAGTGGCAGTGCCGCATCGTGGACGGCAAGCTCACCGAGTTCGACTGATGAGCGTTCGACCGATGCGAGGTCACCCCATGAGCACAGCCATTGGCTGGACGGGTGCGGGGCGGGCCGGCGCGGCGGCGGTCCTGCTGGGAACCGGCCTGTGCTGGGCCGCAGCGGCGATCATCGGCCCAGCGTGGAGCCAGCCCGAGTCGCCGCACTGGGCCGCCGCCCATCCCACTCGCGCGGGGCTGGCCCTCACCTTCGACATCCTGTCCATCCCGTTCCTGATCGGGACCATGCTGGTGTGGCTGCTGCTGGCCCGCCCGGGCGCGCCGCGGCTGGCGTGGAGCGGGGCGGCGCTGCTCACGGGCGCGGCGGCCGGGCAGGGCATCGTGGAGGGCGTCGAGCTGGCCGGGTACCTGATCGCGCAGAGCGATAGAATCGACCCCTTGGCCTATTCCGACGTGCTCGGTTCGGGATCGGGGCTGCCGATGGTTGTGTTCGAGGTCCTGTTCATGGGCGGCGCGTCTCTCGGGCTGCTGCTCATGATGATCGCGCTGTGGCGGTCGCGGGCCGTGCCGCGGGTGGCCTGCGCCCTGCTGGTGGTGCTTCAGGCCGCCGAGTTCCTGGGGCCGCCGTTGCCATATGTGCTGGGCACCGGCGCGGTGCTGTCCTGGATGGCGGCGTCGGTGCTGCGCCGCCCGGTCACGACATGAGCGGGGCCGTCTCCCGGGCGATCGCCACCTGGCTCGCCGTGGCGGTGGCGGTGGAGACGGCCTTGTCCGGGCTGCTGTTCTGGCGCAGCGGGCTGCCGCTGGCGGAGCTGGTCGACGGCAACGGCCTGACCGCGATGCTGGCCGGGCTGTCCACTGGGGCTGTCGGCGCGTTCGTCGTGCGGCGGACGCCGGGCAACGCCCTGGGCTGGGTGTTCGTCGGCTGTGGCCAGTCGGAGGCGCTGGCATCGATCGGCTGGTCCTATCACGTGGCCGAGCCTGGCTCGCCGCTCGACGGGGTGGCTGCGTGGGTGGGGGCGTACGCGTGGATGCCAGGGTTTTTGATGTTCGCCGGGCTGGTGACCGTGCTGTATCCCGACGGGCGTCCGGCGTGGCGCCCCCTGGCGTGGGCATCGGGCTTGTGCTGCGCGATCGCGACACTGACGGCGTCCACGCTGCAAGGGCCGATGGCCGGCATAGGGCCACGCGCGGTCAACCCGCTCGCCCCCGGCGGCGGCTGGGAGCAGATCGGCGAGGGCGTCACCCTGGCGTTCTTCTACGCCACGGTCGTCTGCGGGCTGGCCGGCGGGGTGCTGCTGGTGGTGCGGACGTTACGGGCCACGGGCGTGCAGCGGCGCCGGCTCGCCTGGTTCTGCCCGTCGGTGGTCTTGGCGATCGTTGCGGCGCTGCTGCCCGGCGGCACGCTGCCCAACCTGCTGTCGGCGGTCTTCTTCCCTATCGGGCTGGGGGTGGCCATGGTGCGGCACCGGCTGTTCGACGGGGACCGGCTGCTCAACCGCACGCTCGTTTACACGGCGCTGACGTTGCTGGTGGCGGGGGTGTTCGGGCTGGGGGTCGGGCTGGCCTCGGCGGCGCTCGGCGGGCCCGGCGTGGGCGCTGTGCTCGCGGCCGTGGTGATCACGCTGGGACTGTCGCCCGCCCGCACCGCCGTGCAGCAGGTCGTGGACCGGCTGCTGTACGGGGCGCGGCGCGATCCGTACCAGGCGCTCACGGATCTGGGCCAGCGGCTGTCGGCCGCCCTCGCGCCCGAGGAGGTGCTGCCCATCATCGTCCGCACCGTCGCGGGCGCGCTGCGCCAGCCGTACGTCGCCGTCCGCCTGGTCGGCGAGTCCGCGCCCGCGGCCGCCTTCGGCACTGCGGGAGCCGCGGCCGTGGACGTGCCGCTGCGGCACGCGGGCGAGGACGTGGGCGTGCTCGCCCTCGGCCAGCCGGTCGTCGATCCCGGCGACGAGCGGCTCCTGCTCGACTTCGCCCAGCGCGCCGGCACCGCCGCGCACGCCGTGCGGCTCACCCACGAGCTGCGCCGCTCGCGCGACAACCTGCTCATCGCCCGCGAGGAGGAGCGCCACCGCATCAGCCGTGACCTGCACGACGGGCTCGGCCCGGCGCTGGCCGGCGTGGCGCTCGGGCTGGATGCCGCCCGCCGTTCGGCCTCCTCCGAGCAGGCGGCCGAGCTGCTGACCCGGCTGGAGCGCGAGGTGAAGGACGGGCTGGAGAACGTCAAGCGACTCGTGTCCGACCTGCGGCCGACCCTTCTGGAACAGTGCGGCCTGGTCGAGGCGCTGCGGCGGCACTGCGAGATGATCTCGGCGCGCGGGCTGCTGCAGGCGGTACTGGAGATCGGTGAGCTGCCGCCGCTGCCGCCGGACGTCGAGGTGGCCGCCTGCCGGATCGCGCTGGAAGCACTGACCAATGCCACCCGCCACGCCAGGGCCACCCGCTGCACAGTGCATGTCAGCGCTACTGGCGCGGCGCTGCACCTGTCCGTGCGCGACGACGGCACCGGCATCCCGCCCGACCTGGTGGTGGCCCGTGGCCTCGGCCTGGCATCCATGCGCGAGCGGGCCGCCGAGCTCGGCGGCGAGTGCTTGATCAGCGATGCGCCCGGCGGCGGCACCCTGGTCTCGGCGGCCCTGCCCCTGACGAGTCCCGCAGCGGGGCCCGCATGTTCCCCCGCGAGGCTTCCATGACGATCCGTGTGCTGATCGCCGACGACCACCCCATGTTCCGGTACGGCCTGCGTGCCGGGCTGGCCGACCTCGACGACATCGCCATCGTCGGCGAGAGCGCCGACGGCCGCACCGTGGTATCCGACGCGATCGAGACCAGCGCCGAGGTCGTCCTCATGGACCTGCACATGCCCGGCCTGCACGGCGTGCAGGCCACCCGCGAGTTGACCGCGGCCGCGCCCGACGTGGCGGTACTGGTGCTGACCATGTATGACGACGACGATTCGCTCTTCGCCGCGATGCGGGCGGGCGCACGCGGCTACCTGGTCAAGGGGGCGGACCGGGACCAGATCGTGCGGGCGATCCGGGCCGTGGTGGCGGGCGACGTGGTGTTCGGACGCCAGATCGCGGGGCGGGCGCTGGCGCACTTCCACGCCGCCGCCGCGCCGCGCCCCTTCCCGGAGCTGACGGACCGGGAGGTAGAGGTGCTTGAGCTGGTGGCACGAGGGCTGTCGAACACCGAGATCGCGCGGCGGCTGTTCGTCAGCGACAAGACCGTACGCAACCACGTCTCCAACATCTTCGCCAAGCTGCGGGTCGGTGACCGCACCCAGGCTGCGCTCCGCGCCCGGGAGGCGGGCCTCGGCGGCACCGGCGAGGCCGCATCCGAATACTGACGCGCCTGGTGAGACATAAATAGCCCTCGATGAGGCGCTAAAAGGGGGAGAGCATGGATTGGGGTACATGGCTGGCTGTGGCAGTATTCGTCCTCGTCTTTCTGGGGGCCAAGAAACTGTCAGATGTCCTGATGGCCAGATCGGAGGCGACCCACGACCACCAGCGGTGGAAGAAGACCGCGCTGGTGATGGCATCGATTGCTGCCGGCCTGCTCGTCAGCTTCCTTGTCGCGAGCCTTGTGGAGGCACTCAAGGACACGTTGGGGCCATAGGCGGCGCCGCCGCGGAGACCGACCATCGTCGTCTCATCGATCAGGCTGCTGCCGCCACTACACCCGAGGCGTTCGAGCTGGTCAGAGGTCTTCGACGTAGCCGACGGCGATGTCGTCGGGTTGGGATTGGGTTCGGCCCGTTCCGGGCGGGCGAGACCAGCCGCGCGCCCGGCCTGCTGCCCCGCACCCGGCTGGTGGACCTCAGCGGCGGCCGTTCCGTCCACGACAGCGACCCGGCTAGGTTCTCCATGATCTTCCGAGAATCTTGGAACCTGGATGAGGAAGCAAGGCGAGGGTGGACGGGGCGCGTGACCGGATCGCCGGACATGTGCGTCACCTTCGTAGCACGGTCAGGGCACGCGAGACGCAGGTCGCGGTGGTCGGCGGTGGCCATCCGGAAGCCGGGGGCAGGGGCCTGGTTGCCGTAGTCGCGATCCCACTCCTGGATGGCGGCGACGACCTGCTCGGCAAGGGGCGTAGCGCGCGGGCCGTGGCCGATGACGCCGATCTCCCAGAAGCGGCCCTCGGCGTCGTCGCCCTCGCGGATGGTCAGGTAGCCCAGGCTGTCACCGTCGAGCGCCGCCATGGAACCCCACCCGAAGTGCGGGGTGAACCCGGGCCGCTGGCCGGGCATCCGGGACAGGCCGTTGGGCAGGACGCACGCCAGCCACAGGTATACCCACTCCCAGGGCGGGACACAAGCACGCCGGATCGAGCACCTGCGAGCGCTGCGGCACCGTAAGAGGGAAAGTGCCGGGTGGCCAAGTCCATCTTCGGCACCACCTGGCCCTTCCCTTCTAGCGTGGAGACCTGACCTAAGGAGAAGGTTGGGTCGTGGGGGAGACGGGAAAGCCGATCGATCGCGCAGGTCGCAAACTGCTGGAACGATTGGCCCTGGCCGAGGCGACTGCCGCCGAGAGGGCGGCCGAGCTGCGCGAATAACTCATCGCAGCGGAGGAAGGCCTATACCAGTTGGCCACCCGCATCCCCATCCCGCTGATCGCCGTGACCGCGAGGAAGGCGTCCGGCACGTCGAAGACGCCCTCTGTGATGCCCTCGTTGAGGATGTCGATCAGCAACTGCCGGCCGTCGGCACGGAGCATGACCGCGGGACCGGCCAGCTCAGGGGAGAGGGCGTGTAGCTCGTTGTTGGCGACGACGGCAAGCAGGGGGAACTCGGCGTGGGCCAGGACGTGCGCGCGGACCACGCGGCGCAGGCGCGACTCGGGGTCGGCCGGGCCTTCCGAGGCCGCCTCGACCAGCCGCCGGTGGTGCTCCTCGTGACCGATGCGGACCAGCTCGGCCAGGACGTTCTCCTTGGCCGGGAAGTGGGAGTAGAGGGTCGACGAGCGGATCTCGCAGGCCTCCGCGAGGTCGCGGATGGAGGTGCCGTAAAAGCCCCGCTCGGCGAACAGCAGCAGCGCCTCGCGCAGGATCCGGCCGGAGGTGCCCTCCAACAGGACGTGCTCCGGGAGCCGGACGTCGGAAACGGCGATCCGGCGCTGGTTCGCGAGTGCTGCCGATCGATCGTTAGTCACGACCTCATTCTGCCGTGATGTCGCTCTGGTTGGTCTCCTTGAGCGCCAGGGCGGAGGCGAGGGAGACCAGCAGCGAGGCGCAGACGTAGGCGGCGACCGCCCAGATGCCGGAGGTGGTGAGCAGCAGGGCGGTGGCGATCAGTGGGGCCAGGCCGCCGCCGAGGACGGCGCCGATCTGGCCGGCGACCGAGGCTCCGCTGAAGCGCACGGCGGTGGGGAACTGCTCGGCGATGAAGGTGATCAGCGGCGCGTACATGATGGTCATGAAGCCGAAGGCCAGCGCGTAGGCGAGGTAGATCAGGGGGGTGCTGCCCGTGCCGAGCAGGGTGAAGAAGGCGAAAGAGAACCCGGCGGACAGGGCGGAGCCGGTGACGATCAGCGGGCGGCGGCCGAAGCGGTCGGACAGGCGGCCGCACAGGGGGCCGAGGACGATCACCATGATCGAGCCGATGGCGACCGCGATCAGCGGCACCTGCGCGGGTAGCTTGAGCTGGGTGGTCAGGTAGGAGCCGGCGAAGACGAGCAGCACGTAGAAGACGACGTAGAAGCCGAAGCCGGTGCCCACCCCGAGCAGGACGGTGCGGGTGTGGCGGCGGAAGACCTCCAGGATGGGTGCGGAGTGGCGGGTCCTGGTCTCGGTGAAGGCGGGGCTCTCCGGGGCGGTGGCGCGGATGGCCAGGCCGACGAGCACGAGCACGGCTGAGACCAGGAAGGGGATGCGCCAGCCGTACGAGAGGAAGTCGGCCTTGTCCATGCCGGCGACGGCCATGATCGCGATCGTCGCCAGGAGCAGGCCGGCGGGTCCGGCGGTGGGGACGAAGCTGCCGATGTAGCCGCGGCGGTGCCGGGGCGCGAACTCGGTGGTCATGAGCACCGCGCCGGTGACCTCGCCGCCATAGGAGAAGCCCTGGATTATCCGGAGGGTGACGAGGAGCACCGGCGCCCAGATGCCGATCGTGGCGTAGGTGGGGAGCAGGCCCATCGCGGTGGTGGCCAGGCCCGCGACCAGGAGGGTCATGACGAGCATGGACTTGCGGCCGATGCGGTCGCCGTAGTGGCCGGCGACGATCGCGCCGATGGGGCGGGCGACGAAGCCGATGGCGAAGCCGGCGAAGGCGACGAGGGTGCCAACGGTCGGGTCGGAGCTGGGGAAGAAGAGTGTGTTGAAGACCAGAGCGGTCATGAAGCCGTAGAGCAGGAAGTCGTACTGCTCGATGACGGTGCCCACGAAGCTGCCGATGGTCACCCGCAGGAGGGCGGGTCTGGGCCGGCTTTCGACGGTCATGGCGGGGGGTTCCCTTCCGAGCGATCGATCGGTAGGCCGAGAGTAGCCGACCGATCGATCGGTAGAAAGAGGCTTTTTCGGCGGGGGACGAGGACGTTGCGGTTTGGGCAATGTGACGATCCTGGGATGTCCGACCTGCACGGCCGGATGGCACCGAGGGTGCGGGAGCTCACCTCCGCGGTGGTCGCGCGGTGCGCCGCCGAGATCCCGTTCTACCGGGAGCTGCCGCCCGAGACCTTGAGGGGCGAGGTGACCCGTTCGGTCTCGGCCGTCCTGGCGATCCTGCTGCGCACGCTGCGCAGGCCCGACGCGGTGGGACCGGCCGATCTCACTCGCATCATCGAGTGGTCGGGGCGCGGGCCGAGGAGCGGCTGCCGCTGGAGGCGGCGGTGACCGCCTACCTCATCGGCGCCGAGGTCTGGTGGCAGGCGCTGGCCGAGCCCGGCGAGCTGGCCGCGGCCGGTGGGGGCTGCCCGGCTGCCTGTGTACGGCGATGCCCGCCGTCGCCCTGGCGCACCAGCAGGCAGCCGCACCTGGTCGGACGTGCAGCGCAATCCGCTGGCGCAGGTCCTGTAGGCCGTTCATCGCCAGGCTCGCAGTTCTTCCTCCCGCAGGCCGTTGACCACCCGCGGGAGGGGTGTCGAAGAGCATCACGGGGTGGGTTTCGTCTCAGTACGGCCAGCCGGGGTCGCCGGTCCTGGGGAAGGAGATCCACGTTCGGTGCATGGCGTCGGCGAGTTCTTGCGGCGCGTCCGATTCTGTCCGCGTGACCGCGTCGGCGAGGGGGTCGAAGACGACGCCGATCTCCAGGTGTGGCGGGCGCCCAGGTCCTGAACGGGGGAGCGCCAGGCGGCAGTCGCCTCGGCCAGGGCCAACGTTCCAGCAGTGACTTCGGGCGTTCACTCCGGAGTGTGGACACGGGGATCATGCGGGAGACAGAAGTACCTGCCAGCCAAGTCTCCTGGCAGGGAGCCGGGCTCCTCCTGACGTATCCGTCAGTAGAGTGCGGACATCCAGATGCTGTAGAGCACGGCGACGACCCGCTTCGGATCCGTTTGAGGCGTGCGGCCCAAGGCTTGGGTCAGATACCAGAACTTGCTCGCGCCTTCGCGCGGGACGTGGTGCGGCTCTCACTGTCTGGCCGCGTCTTGGAGTGCGGTAAGCAGTGTGTCGAGGGCGGGTTGGCCCCGTGAGGTCTCTCGCACGGCCGCGTGGATCGCCCTGACAGGCTCGGGATTGCGTACTTTGCGGATGACGACGGCTGGATGGCGGTTGACCAGCCCCATATCGGGGATAAGGCTCAGCCCGAGGCCGGCGGCGACGAACCCCTGCGCGGTGGGGTAGTCCTCGCTTTCCACCACGAAGTTGGGACTGAAGCCCGCCGCGGCGCAGCCGTCGAGGACCGCGTCGAGGCAGGGGCCGGGCCGTTCGCTGCGTACCCAAGGTTCCTCGGCCAGGTCGGTCAGGTCGAGGAGACGTTTCGCGGCCAGCCGGTGACCCTTGGGCAGGGCAGCGCGGTACGGGTCGTCAAGCAGGTGGACGAGGCGAACGCCGTCGTGGTGGCGGCCGTGGGGGGCGACCGCGATGGCCAGGTCGGCCCGGCCTTGCGCCACTTCTGGGAGCGGATCATCGGGGTCGGTCATCCTCAGGTCGATCCGTACCCCCGGGTGTTGTGTGCGGAGTTGGGCGAGCGCCGGCGCCATCAGAGTGGCGCCGGCGGTGGCGAAGTAGCGGATCGTCAGTCGTCCGGTACGTCCGGCGCGCAGGTCGGCCAGTGCCGTCTCGGCTTCGGCCAGTTGCCTGCTGATGATGGCCGCGTGTTCGGTGAGCAGCCTTCCGGCCACGGTGGGCTGCACGCCCCGGCCGACGCGTTCCAGCAGCGTCATCCCGGCCTCCTTCTCCAGCACGGCCACCTGCTGGCTGATCGCGGAAGGCGTGTAGCCGAGGTTGGTGGCGGCGGCGGTCACCGAACCGCTGGTGACCACCGCCCGGAGGATCTGCAGGCGACGCACGTCAAGCATGTAGGAAAGCTTAAAGGAGCTACACAACTTTTCACTTGTCCTATCGAGTCGGTGCCAGGCAGCCTGAGTGCTGGATCCGGACGAGATAAAGGGGCTTTCCGGTGCGCATGGCGATACTCGCACTTCTGTGGGGCTCGGCGTTTCTGTGGATCAAGCTGGCACTGAACAACGGGTTTACCCCGGTCCAGATCACCGTCACTCGCTCCGCGCTCGGCGCACTCGTGTTGCTCGGCCTGGCCTGGGCCGCCCGCCAACGTCTCCCGCGCGACCGCGGGACGTGGGCTCGCCTGGCCGTTGCCGCCTTCTTCTGCAATGCGTTGCCCTTCTTCCTGTTCAGCATCGGCGAGCAGAGCGTGGATTCTGGAGTGGCGGGCGTGCTCAACGCGACAACTCCGCTGTGGTCCCTGCTGATCGGCCTGGCCATCGGCACCGAGCGCGGGCTGTCCCCGGTACGGCTGGCCGGACTCCTTCTCGGATTCACCGGAACATTGCTGATCTTCGCACCCTGGCAGCAGCACGGCCTGCTGAGCTGGGGCGCACTGGCCCTGCTCGGGGCGGCGGGCAGCTATGCCATCGCCTTCGCCTACATGGATCGGCGGCTCACCGGAAAGGGCACCGCACCCCTCGCCCTGTCCGCGGCCCAGCTCATCGCCGCCACCGGGCTGAGCGCGGCGGCCCTGCCCGTCGGGGGAGCGGTAACAGGGCTGCAGCCGTTGGGCGTGCTCGCCATCGTCGTCCTCGGCGTCTTCAGCACCGGAGTCACCTTCTACCTCAGCTACCGCCTGATCGCCGACGAAGGCGCCACCAGCGCGGCCACGGTCGGTTACCTGCTGCCGATCGTCTCGGTGGTGCTCGGGGCGATCCTGCTGGGCGAGGCGCTCGGCTTCCGCGTCCTGACCGGCATGATCATCATCCTCGTCGGCGTCGGCATGACACGGCGGGCCACGCGGGCCCCCGCACCCACCACCTGAAACGGAACCGATGCACCTCGATTCGGCCTGGCGGAACCCTGGCTTCCGCACGCTGTTCACCGCGACCACCCTGAGTCAGCTGGGCGTCAACATCAGCTACGTCGCCGTGCCGCTCGCCGCCGTTTCCGCCCTGGACGCCGGCCCCGGCCAGGTCGGGATGCTGGCGACGCTCAGCACCATCGCATTCCTCCTCATTGGCCTGCCCGCCGGTGCATGGGTCGACCAGATGCGTCATCGGTGGGTACTGATCATCGCGGACCTCGCCCGGGCCGCCTTGTCTGCTTCCATCCCGCTGGCATGGTGGCTCGACGCGCTCACGCTCGAGCAGCTGTACGTGGTCGTCCTGCTGAGCGGCTGCGCCACGGTCTTCTCCGACGTCGGTTCCCAGAGCGTGCTGCCACGGCTGGTCGGCCGGGACGGTCTCGTCCAAGCGAACGCCGTGATCGTGAGCCTCATTGCCGCCGGCAACGTGGCTGGACGCGGCGCGGGCGGCGCGCTCGTCCAACTGTTCACCGCGCCTGTGGCCCTGGCAGGTACCGCCGTCGGCCACCTGGCCTCGGCGGTTCGCCTCCTGGCCATCCCCGGCAGCGCGCCCACTCCGCCCAGCGCCGGAGCGCAGGTACGGCTGGCCACGCAGATCGCACAAGGGCTGCGCCACGTATTCAAAAACCGGGAGCTGCGTGCCCTCGCGCTCACGGCGACCCTCACCAACCTCGGCTCCTCGATCGCCAACACCATGCTCCCGGTGCTGTTCACCCGGGAACTCGGGCTCTCTGCAGGCGTGCTTGGCCTGTTCTGGGCCGCAGGCGGAGCCGGGTTGCTGCTCGGCGCCCGCTGCGCCCGCTCGGTCTCCGGGTGGCTCGGGCACGGTCGAGCCCTCGGCCTGGCCGGGCTGTGCCTGGCGCCCGCAGGGCTGCTGGTCCCGCTCGTCGGGCGCGGCCCCTGGCTGTGGCTGGCCGGGGCCGGCTGGCTGCTGGCCATGTTCAAGACAGGCATGGACAACGTGCTGGGTGTGAGTCTGCGACAGCGGATGACGCCCGATGACCTGCTCGGGCGCATGAACGCGACCTTCCGTTTCGTGCTGACCGGCGCGCTCGCGGTCGGCTCCGCCGTGGCAGGGGTGATCGGTGAACTGGCCGGAGCCCGCGCTGCCCTGTGGGTGGGCGGTGCCGTACTCGCGACGGCCTTCCTGCCGGTCTTCCTGTCGCCGGTGCGCGCGCGCCGGGACCTACCCCGTGCCGAACCCGTCCGGCATTGATGAGCTGGGCACCAGTATCGCGGACCAGCTCGATCGCCCGGCGAGTGGCCTGCAGCTCGGTCTCCAGCTCGGCGATGCGCCGTTTGGCGGCCGCTAACTCGGCCTTCTCGCTGCTGGTCAGGCCGGGCTCCAGGCCGCGGTCGATGCGGTCTTGCCGCCGCCATGTGTAGATCGTCTGAGTGCTGATCTCGAGATCGTGGGCCAGGTCAGTAGCCTTGCGGCCCGCCTCGAGCAGATCCAGCACCTTGCGCCGGAATTCCGGCGGGTAGCCCCGTCGTCCCATGCCACTCTCCTTTCATCGAGTGGCACAAGAATCTAGTAATCCACCTCCACTTAGACGACGTCTCATTTGGTGAGTCGGCGGTAGCAGATGAGGGCTGCGGCGATCGCGACGAAGGA
>NZ_JBHUFV010000095.1:0-30407 GCF_042681425.1 Nonomuraea mangrovi
CGTCACCATCGCTTCCCTCATGCTGTGGCTCCGCCAAACCGAATTATCAGACAGGCCTTAGCGCGCCCTCCAGGCCAGATACCGCGCGGGAAGGCAGATCGAGCACGGGCGGTATCCCGCCGCGACGGCCGTGGCCTCATCGGCGAAGAACACCCGGTGCCGCACGTAGCCGCCCCTGGCGATCGCCCGCAGCGCCGAAGGGCAGTCCAGGCGCCCGTACAGGCGGCCGCCGCGGTGCCCGCCCAGCGCGCCGGGAGTCTCGCTCCGGTACGGCCTGCCGTCCCCGCCGGTCAGCGTGAACATCAGGCCGCGTCGTGGAAGACCAGGCCGAGCGTGTGCCGCAGGCCACGCCTCACCGTGCTGACACCGTGCCTGACCGGTGAGGCCGACCAGCCGCGCGAGGAACGCACCGGCCGGTCCCTGGTCGTGAAGATCAGCCCGTGCCCCTGCGGCAGCAACGTCACCGTGCCCCGCGACTGCGCCCTCGGCCGCTGCTCGACCAGCAGGAACTCCCCGCCGTCGTAGTCCGCGCCCGGCTCGTTCAAGCCGACCACGACCTGCAGGGGGAACACCAGATCCCCGTACAGGTCGCGGTGCAGCGCGTTCCAGTCGCCGTCCCTGTAGCGCAGCAGGATCGGGGTGGACTTCCGCTGCCCCGCCCTGTGACACATCTCCAGCCACTCGGCCAGCGTGTCAGGCCACGGCGCCGGGCGGCCGAGCCTGGCCGCCCAGCCCCTGGCGATCGGCAGCAGCCTGGGGTAGAACGCTTGCCGCAACTCCTGCACCAGATCGGGGAACGGCCGGTCGAAGTAGCGGTACTGGCCCCTGCCGAACCGGTAGCGCTCCATGTCGATCGTCGACCGGAAGCGCGCCACCTCGTCGTACAGGCCGGCGATCTCGCGGCACTCGGCGGCGGTGAGGATCGGCCCGGTCAGCGCGCAACCATGGGCGTCCATCTCCTCGGCCAGGCCGGCCCAGTCGGCCTTCTCCACCCGCTCGGATGGCTTGGACATGATGCTTCTCCTTCATCTCGGGCATATCCGGCGTGCCGGCTCAGTGCCCTGTGCCGGCTCGGTGCCCCGTTCTCGGTGCCCCGTTCTCGGTGCTCTGTCCGGCTCGGTGCTCTGTGCCGGTTCAGACGAACAGCGGCTGCAGCGCGCCCTCGTGAGTCAGCAGGAACCGCTTGCGCTCCACGCCGCCCGCGTAGCCGGTCAGCGACCCGCTCGCGCCGATCACCCGGTGACACGGCCTGACAATCAGCAGCGGGTTGGCGCCGATCGCCCCTCCCACCGCGCGGATCCGGTCGCGCGGGACTTCGAGCTGCTCGGCGAGCCTGCCGTATGTGGTCGTCACGCCGTACGGCAGGCCGTCCAGCGCCGCCCACACGCGTTCCTGGAACGCGGTGCCGCGCCGGACCAAGTCCAGCTCGAACCCGGTGCGCTCGCCTGCGAAGTACTCGCTGAGCTGACGCTCCACCTCGGCGAACGCCTCCCGGTCCGGCTCGCCCTCCCTGGCGGCCCCCATGTCGGTGAACGACACGGACACCAGGGCGAGCCCGCCTCTCGCCGTCTCCGACCTCTCCCCGACCAGCAGCAACTCGCCGGCGGGGCTGTCGAACGTGGTGTAGATGCTCATGGTCCGCACCTCCTTCGTGGTGTCTTCGTTGTGTAGAACACCGGAAGGCACCGAACGGTTCAGCGGTTTTCGGACGTCGTGCTGCGCGACTCCCGCACCGGCCGCGCACGACCAGGGAACCCGCCTCATGAAGGTCCTTCCAGCCTGCCCCGGACCCGCCACCGGGCCCCTTCCCCCGGACCCGCCACCGGGCCGCCCCCTGGCCTGGACCCCCCGGACACGCTCACTGACCCTCCGCCGGGCACGCCGCCGGACCGGTCCCGGACTAGCCGCCGGACCGTCCTCGGACCGGCCTCTGGACTGCCCCCGGGCACGCTTACGGACCCTCCGCCACGCATGCTGGCGGACCGGCCCCCCGGACTAGCCGCCGGACCGTCCCCGGACTGCCGGCCGGACCCGTCCCCGGACCGGCCCTGGACTGGCCCCGGGCACGCCCTCGGACCCTCCGCGGGGCACGTCCGGGCCCGCCTTCGAACGCGCCGCCGGACCCCTCGCCGGATACGCCCAAGGATCTGCCCTCGGAGCCTCTGCCGGGCACGCCCTCGGACCTGCCGCAGGGCGGCCCCGGACCCCGCCGGATACGCCCGGGGATTTGCCCTCGGGACCTCTACCGGGCACGGACCTGCCGCAGGACCGGCCCCCGGACCCCTCGTGGGGGACGCCTACGGACCTGCCTTCGGACCCACCAGAGGGCCGCTGCCTGGACCCGGTGTAGGACCGGCCCCGGACCCGCCGCCGGACCCGCTTGGGCCCGGCGTAGGACCGGCGTCCGAGACTCGGCGCCGGGCCTGTCCCGGACCCCGTCGCCGGGGACGCCCTCCGGGCATGGCGCACCCGTCGTCCGGTCACCCCGGCCCGGGACTCTAAGCTGATGACCGGTGACAATGACGGGGGAGGGGTCTGTGCTGCCTGAGGTAGAGGCGTGGCTGCGGAGCCGTACGTCCTCGGTCGCCGACTGGCCCCTCGACGCGCTGCTCGAACGGAAGGGCGCCACCACGATCAGCGTCGTCCTGCCCGCGCGCGACGAACGTGAGACCGTTGGCGAGATCGTGAGCGTGATCAGGCACGAGCTGCACGCCCTGGTCGACGAGGTGGTCGTCATCGACTCCCGCTCGACCGACGACACCGCGGCCGTGGCGGGACGAGCGGGCGCGGCCGTCCACGCCCAGGACGAGATCCTCCCCGACCTCAAACCCCTCGACGGCAAGGGCGAGGCGCTGTGGAAGTCGCTGGCGGTGACCTCAGGCGAGCTGCTGACCTTCATCGACGCCGACCTGCGCGACTTCCGAGCCTCCATGGTGACAGGACTACTCGGCCCACTGCTGTCCGATCCGTCCGTGGCCTACGTCAAGGGCAGCTACGACCGCCCCCTGCTGGACGCCCCCACCGGCGGCGGAAGAGTGACAGAACTGGTGGCCCGCCCTCTCATCAACCTGCACTGGCCCGAACTTGCGGGCTTCGTCCAGCCGCTGGCGGGGGAGTACGCGGGACGCCGCTCCGCGCTCGAACGCGTCCCCTTCCTCACCGGCTACGGGGTCGAACTCGGCCTGCTCCTCGACCTGCACTCCATGGCGGGCCTCGACGCGCTGGCCCAGGTCGACCTGGGCTCCCGAGAGCACTCCCACCAGTCCACCGAGGCCCTCGGCGCCATGGCAGGGCAGATCATGCTGGCCGCCTGGTCCCGCCTGGAACGGCAGGGCAAGATGATCCCCCTCCACGAGCCTTCGGTGTGTCTTGCGCAGTTCCACCGGACGGAGACCGGCCACCAGGTGCTGGCGAGAAACGTCTCGATCGCCGAACGCCCGCCCATGATCACCCTGATGAACTGACCGCCGGGCCCGCATGCTCGGTGCCCTTTCCACTGAACTGACCGCCGGGCCCGCACGCTCGGTGCCCTTTCCACCGCTGTGCACTCACCGAAGGGCGGCCCGCACCGCCCCGGACACCGCCGGCGAGCCGTCCAAGACGCGGCGCGCACCACACCTGGCCACGCCCGCCGCTCCGTTACACCCCGCCCGGTCTCACGCTCATGAGCCGCTTCCAACCGAACCATCACTGGTCCACCAGCGCCCCCGCGGATCGTGCGCGAGTGGCGTCCGAGGGTCGCGTCTGGGGGTGGCGTCTGGGGGTGGCGTCCGAGGGTCGTGTCCGGGGGTCCGCGTTCGCGGGCCGAGTCTGGGGGTGGCGTCCGAGGGTCGTGTCCGGTGGTCGCGTCCTCGGGTCCGCGTCTACCGGTCGCGCCGCCCAGGCGGGCCAAGCGCGGGCGGCGTGGATGACGCGGATGGCGCGGATGGGGCCAAGGTGCCGGGCATGCGGGCGAGCCGTACAGAATGGGCGCATGAGCAGATGGAACGAGCTGACCGGCGGAACCCTGGGCGAGACCTACGACAGCCGGTTCGCCGCGCTGGCCGCCGGCGGTACCGACGTCCATGGTGAGGCTCGTTTCTGCGCCGCCCTCGTCCCGCCGGGATCGCGGGTCCTCGACGCGGGGTGCGGCACCGGCAGGGTGGCGATCTGGCTGGCCGAGCAGGGCTACGACGTGGTGGGCGTCGACCTGGACGCCTCGATGCTCGCCGTCGCCGAACAGCGCGCCCCCGGCCTGACCTGGATCGAGGGCGACCTCGCCGACCTCGACCTCGACCTCGCAGGCTCCTTCGACCTCGTCGTCGCGGCAGGCAACGTGATCCCGCTGCTCGCCGAAGGCACCGAGCCGCAGACCATCCGGAACCTCGCGAACGCGCTCACACCGGCAGGCGTCCTGGTGGCCGGTTTCGGGCTCGACGCCGGACATCTGCCGGTGCGACCGACCTTCACGCTCGACGACTACGACGCCTGGTGCGCGGCGGTGGGCCTGCGGCTGGACGAGCGCTTCGCCACCTGGGACGGCGAGCCGTACCGGAACGGGGGCTACGCCGTCAGCGTCCACCGCCGCTGACCGGTCAATCGCACCCCTCTGGTCAGTCGCCCCAGGTCAGGCGTCCCCTTCGGTCGTGGCACCGCCCTCGGGGCAGGTGCCCGGCTTCGGGTCAGCCGCCGCAGCTCGGATCACGCCGCGCTTGGGTCAGGCCACGTGCTGGGCTCAGGTCACGTGCTGGGTTCAGGTCACGTGCTGGGCTCAGGTCACGTGCTGGGTTCAGGCGCCGCCTTTGAGGGCGGCGGCGACGAAGGCGGCGATCTGGTCGCGTCCTGCCTCCGCGTCGTCCGCGTCGTCGCCCAGGATGATGCGTCCGAGCTGTGTCATCATCGACGGCCACAGGGCCAGTCCGGTCAGCGTGAACAGCAGCCGCGCCACCTCGGGCGAGGCCTCCCTGCCCAGCCCCTCGGCCAGCGATGAGGTCTTGCGGCCGCAGCGCGCCACCCGTGTCTCGAAGCCCGGCAGTTCGGGGCCGCGGAAGTTCAGCGCCTCCCACATCAGCAGCCGTACCAGGTCAGGGTGCTCCCGGTAGTAGTCGGTCAACTTGGCCACGTACTCGACAGGGTCGCTCGGCAACGAGATCCGCTCGGTGAGGTCGTTGAGCGCGTCGCCGACCACGGCGTCGAAGAGATCTGTCTTCGTCCCGAAGTGGCCGTAGATGCGCTCCTTGTTGACGCCCGCCCGTTCGGCGATGCGGTCGACGCGTGCTCCGGCCAGGCCGTACGCGGCGAACTCCTCCCGCGCGGCCTTCAGTAGCGCGGCGCGGGTGGCGGCGGTCGAGTCCTTCGTTGCCATATCTCGCATCTTACAGCCACCAACTAGTTGGTTGACATCCAACTAGTTGGTTGGCTACGGTCCGACCACATGAGCACCTTGACGTTGAATCGTCCTGCCGCCTTTGCTCCCACCCTGACGGTTTTCGTGCTGACCGCCCTGCTCGTCAGCGGCCAGCTGTACGTGGTGATCCCGCTCCTGCATGACATGGCGCTCGGTTGGCATTCCGATCAGGGCGCGCTGACGTGGCTGGTCACCGCCTTCGCCATCGGCTACGGCCTGGGCTTCCTGCTGTTCGGTCCGCTTTCCGATCAGTACGGCAGGCGGCGGCTCCTGCTGATCGGCATGCCCGTCGCCGCAGTCGCGACCGCGCTGGTGGCCGTCAGCCCGAACCCCGCCGTCGCCATCGCCCTGCGCCTCGTCCAGGGCGTCGCCGTCGCGACCTTCCCGCCGGCGGGCATGGCCTACCTGAGCGAGAGCGTCGAGCCCCGCCGCCGGGTGGTGGCGATCAGCGCGATCACCGGCGCCTTCCTCGCCTCCGCCGTACTGCTGCAGGTCGTCGGCCAGCTCACGGTCGACGTGCTCGGCTGGCGGGGCCTGTTCGTCCTCTCGGCGGCGGGCTTCGTCGGAGCGGCGTTCGCGCTGCGCGCCGTCATGGTCCCTGACGTGCGGCGCGAGCGGACCGCCTCATTCCTGTCGGTCTACCGGGCAGTGCCGTCACTGCTGGTGAAGCCCGCTTTGGCGCTGCGCTACGTGGCCGTCCTCGTCCTGCTCGGCGGCTTCGTCGCCGTCTACACGGGGCTGCAGCTCTCGGGCATCGTCACCTCGTCCACCGAGATGCTCGGCATGCGCGCCGGCGGTCTCCCCTCGATCCTGCTGGTCCCGCTGCTCACGCCCTGGCTCGCCCGCCTGAGCGCGCCCGTTCGTGCGGTCGTCTTCCTGGGGCTGGCCGCCGTTGTGCTCGCGGCCATCGGCGTGACCGTCCCCGGCGCGGTCGGCCTGGCCGTCCTGCTCGCCCTCTACGTCGCGGCGATCACGGCGGGCCTGCCCGCGCTGAACGAGTCCATCGCCATGCTCGCCGAAGGTTCGCGCGGCACCGCACTGGCGCTCTTCTCCTTCTTCCTGGCCGTCGGCAGCAGCCTCGGCCCGCTGGCCGCCGCCGCGTTCCCCGGCTTCGACCTGCTGATGTACGGCCTGGCGGGCGCGATGGTCATCGGGGCGCTCGCCGTACTGGCCTCCCGGGCCGTGACATCACGCCGCCGCTGAGCACGAGGTCGGTCGGCCGGAGCCGCCCACCGCCTCGTCGGGTTCGACGGGGTCCTGGGCGGCTCCGCGTGCGGGGACGCTATTCGGCGGCGCCTCCCCGGGCGGCCGTCTCCATGCTTCTGATGGAGAGCCAACCGCCGATGCCCGGCAGGAAGGCCAGCAGCCTGGCCCTTCGACCGGCGGAGGGCAGTCGGAGGACGCCGATGACGACGACGAGGTAGGCGCAGCCGTGAAGAGGGCCGAGCAGGGAGGAGATCTCCCGGATGTGGGCGGTGGCGAGGTTGGCCAGCATGAGGACCAGGCTGATCACTTCCGTGTACGCGGCCGCGCGAACGTAGGTCATGCTCATGCTCCCGTGCTCGAACCCGGCCTGACGATCATCAGGATGGTGACCGTGACCCACAGAAGGTTGAAGACGCCGGCCGACATGGCCAGCCCGGCACCTGGCGGGATCCCGTCGACCGCGCCTGTCTGGCCAGGCGAGGCCACCTGGATGAGATCGAGGGCGGCTCGCTGTCCCGGCAGGACCATCAGGATGAGGACGGCGGCGGCGACCGCCGTCAGCACGATCGACACGATCAGCCACGCGTCGCCGAGCACGCCCATGCTGCTGGCCGTGGCGAACCCGAACACCGGCACCGCCATGCCCACGCCCGCGTAGACCCGGCAGATCCGGTGGAGGACGCGCAGGGTGGTGGCCGACTCGTCCGAGATGGCGTGGGCCCGCCGCAGGATCCTGGGAAACATGCTCGCCGCCACCGCGACAGGTCCGACGGCGACGACCGCCGCCACGACGTGAAGTGAGAGGAGGAGCTTGGTCACGCGCGCCCGCCCGTGACCTCGAGCCCCACCGGCGCATGCCCTTCCTCGCGCCAGACGACTCCCCGCCGCTCATGGGCGAACAACTCCTCGACGGCGTGCGCGATCCGCGGGCCGAGCTCGCGTTCGAGCAGGTAGAGCCCGAGATCCAGGCCCGAGGTGACGCCCGCGCCCGTCACGAGGTCGCCGTCGTCGACGACCCGTGCCCTGACCGCGATCGCGCCCGTCGCGTCCAGGGCCTCCATGCCGAGATGGTGGGTGGTGGCCCGGCGGCCCTCGATCAGCCCCGCCATCGCCAGCAGGAGGGAACCGCCGCAGACGGTGGCGACGGTGCGCCCTGGCCGGTCCATGACGGCCTTGAGCAGGGCGGGAAGGCCCGTGTGGAGGGTACGGCCGAGCCGTACCAGGACACTCTGCTCGCTGTCGGAGTCGGTCAGATCGCCCGCTGCCCCCGGAACCACGACAAGGTCGGCTCTGTCCGGATCGAGCACGGCCGTCGCTCTGAGCGCGAGGCCCTCGACCCCGCTGGGCACCTCGCGCGGTCCCTCGGCGGTGGCGAGCTCGACGGTCACTGCGCCGCCCGAGGCCACGCCGCCGGCCTGCAGGACCTCGTACGGCGCGACGGCATCCAGCGGATCGAAACCGTCGAAGAGAACTATCTGGGCATGCATGACGGCATTCCATTTCATGTTTCGTGCGAAGGGTCACCGACGCTACGCGGCGTTCTCGAGCCGGCCCAGTGGCTGAATCGCCACCTTTCAACGGGATATCGCCAGCGGCACAGCCAGTCCATGCCGGTCGGCGACGCGAAGTTGGCGAGAAGTGGCGCTCGGCCTACGTTATGGCCATGCACACGGTGGCGATTCTCGCGCTGGACCAGGTGATTCCCTTCGACCTGTCCACGCCTGTCGAGGTGTTCGGCCGCACCAGGCTGCCCGACGGGCGGTCCGGGTACAGGGTCCGCGTCTGCGCAGGCTCCCCCTCGGTCGACGCGGGGTTGTTCACCATCCAGGCGCGGTGGGGGCTGGACGCGCTCGCCGACGCGGACACGATCATCGTGCCCGGCGTCGCCGACGTGTCCCGCAGGCCGCCGCCCGAGGTGCTCGACGCGCTCAGGTCGGCGGCCGAGGCCGGCACGCGGATCGCCTCCATCTGCATCGGCACGTTCACACTCGCGGCCGCCGGACTCCTCAGCGGCCTGCGCGCGACCACCCACTGGCTGGCCGCGCCCCAGCTCGCCGCGACCTACCCCGACATCGCGGTCGACCCCGACGTCCTCTACGTCGACAACGGGCAGATCCTCACCTCGGCAGGCGCGGCGGCGGGGCTGGACCTGTGCCTCCACCTGATCCGCCGCGACTACGGCTCGGCCGTGGCGGCCGATGCGGCCAGGCTGTCGGTCATGCCGCTCGAACGTGAAGGCGGGCAGGCGCAGTTCATCGTCCACGAGCAGCCGCCCGCGCCCAAGGGCTCGGCTCTGGAGCCCGTGATGCGGTGGATGGAGGAGAACGCGGGCCGTGAGCTGACCCTCCACGCGATCGCGGAACAGGCGGGGACGAGCACCCGCACGGTGATGCGGCGCTTCCGCGAGCAGACCGGGACGAGCCCGCTGCAATGGCTGCACAGAGTCCGGGTACGGCAGGCCCAGCATCTGCTGGAGACGACGGGACACTCGGTGGAGCGGATCGCCTTCCGGGTGGGATTCGGCTCGGCGACGGCCTTCCGCGAACGGTTCAAGAAGGTGACCGGAGTCAGCCCCCAGGCCTACCGCCGCACCTTCCAGTGACCTGCGCGCGTCCGTGACCTGAACCCACGCCCCGCCTTCGCCCCCGTATCCACGCTCACCTCGTGACGGACGGTTCGACCACTCCCGCCTTGGCCGTCGTGCGCGTTTCTCGTGGATCCTCGACCAGCCGCCTTCACGCCTGCCCGCGACGGCCAGGGACGCCGCGACCGTGTATCTGCGCCCGCCTGCTCGTTCGCCGGCCCGTCTGTGTGTTCGGCGGTCTGTCTGTTCGTCTACCCGCCGGCCCGCGCGCTCATCTGCCCGCATGCCCGCTTGCCTGCTTGCTCGTTTGGCCGCATGCCCGCTTGCTCGCATGCCCACGTGGCCGCATTCTCGCCTGACCCGCTTGGTTCGCTCTGCTCGTCCTCGGCTTGGCTGCTCGCCGCCACCCCGCCGGAGTGTGGCGGCTTCGCCGTACAGAGGAGTAGTGTCGGCAGCTGTTACCACCGGTAACGTCCGCTGGGGCGCAGGCCGGAAATATCATCATGTGAGCGGGAGTAGCGGTATGAGCGGCTTCTGTCCAGAACCCAGCACCGAGGTCCTCGACGTGCGCAACTGGGTCCACGCATTCGCCCGCGACGTCATCCGTCCCGCCGGCGCCGAATGGGACGAACGCGAAGAGACCCCCTGGCCCGTCATCCAGGAAGCCGCCAAGATCGGCCTGTACTCCCTCGACTTCTTCGCCACCCAATGGTTCGAGCAGAGCGGCCTGGCCCTGCCCGTGGCGTTCGAGGAGATCTTCTGGGGCGACGCGGGCATCGGACTGTCCATCGTCGGCACCGGACTGGCCGCCGCCGCCGTCTCCTCCGGCGGTACCCAGGAGCAGGTGGGGGAGTGGCTGCCCCAGATGTTCGGTACGGAGAACGACGTCAAGCTCGGTGCCTACTGCGCCTCCGAGCCCGACGCCGGATCCGACGTCGGCGCCATCCGCACGCGTGCCGTACAGGACCCTTCCGGAGACTGGATCCTGAACGGCGTCAAGACCTGGGCCACCAACGGCGGCATCGCCGACGTGCACGTGGTCGTCGCCTCCATCGACCCGGCGCTCGGCACCCGCGGCCAGGCGTCGTTCGTCGTCCCGCCGGGCACGCCCGGCCTGTCGATGGGGCAGAAGTTCCGCAAGCACGGCATTCGCGCCTCGCACACCGCCGAGGTCGTCCTCGACAACGTCCGTCTGCCCGCCTCGTGCCTGCTCGGCGGCCAGGACAAGCTCGACGCCCGCCTGGCACGCGTCCGCAGCGGCGAGCGAGCCGGGGAACAGGCGGCCATGCGCACCTTCGAGACGACCCGCCCGTCCGTCGCCGCCATGGCCGTCGGGATCGCCCGCGCCGGCTACGAGTACGCCCGCGACTACGCCCGAGAGCGCGAGCAGTTCGGCCGCAAGATCGGCGAGAACCAGGCGATCGCTTTCCTGCTCGCGGACATGGCGACCAGGGTGGACATCGCCCGGCTGCTGACGTGGCGCGCGGCGTGGATGGCCAGGAACGGCCGGCAGTTCGAACGCGCCGAGGGCTCGATGTGCAAACTGGTGGCGGGCGAGACGGCGGTGTGGGTGACCGAACAGGCGATCCAGGTCCTCGGTGGTGCGGGATACACACGCGAGCACCCGGTGGAGCGTTTCCACCGCGACGCCAAGATCTACACCATCTTCGAGGGCACGTCGGAGATCCAGCGCCTGATCATCGGCCGCGCCGTCACCGGCCTGCCCGTGCGGTGAGAACTTCGCAGGTCAGAGGGAGAGCGTGGCCGTCGGAAAGGTGTCGCGCCACGCCTCCTCTCGCCGACGGATCATCAGGCGTCAGACCTCAGTTCTGTCTCAGTTCTGCCTCAGGCGGCTCCGGGCCGGCGAGATCCAGGATGCCTTGGAGGACAAGAAGCGCCGTGATCGTGGTTGAGGCTTCGTACCGGTCAGACGGCTCGGCAAGGAACTCCCGCACCTCTGACGGCTTGATCGACCCCACCTTGCGCTCGCCGAACGCGACGTGGAGCCGGGTGCAACGACGCATAGCGGATGACGGAGGCGCTGGGTCGATGCTGGCGCGGGAAGCCAGCCAACGCTGTCCATGGGCGTCGAACTGGGCGATGCCGGCCGCCGGGTCGATGCACTCGCCCCGCGTGAGATTCGGTTAATCAGTCCGAGGGCGGCAGTTCGTCCCAACAAGGCAAGTCGGGGGCGTTTACATGTTACGTGGTGACGCGGGGGACGATCTGGGAGATGCGCTGGTGTGACAGGCCCAGCACGCTACCGATGTCGCGGGTGGTCCAACCCTGGTCGATGAGGGCGCGGGCGGCGTTGCGGACGGCGTCGCGCTCGGCCTGTTCGGCGTAGATGCGTGCGAGGCGAGCGGCTTTGACGTTCTTCAGCGCGTCTGCTGCTTCCGGGTCGGCGGGGGTGAAGTAAAAGCCGACGGTGTCGGGGTCGGGGTTGAGCTGGTCGGCGACCACGCGCTCGCCCACAGGCTGATTGACCGCTGGGGCACTCGGTACGAGCGCGACTGGACCTGGCAGTTCGTGGCCTGGCAATGGGGTCTCATCGCCGCCGAACTCGGCCGCCCCGGCCCTGAGTCGATGCTGGCGGAGCTGCTGCCGATCAGCGACCAGCTGGTGACGCTGGGCACCGGGTGCGTGTCATGGGGATCGATGCACGACGTGGTGGCCATGCTGCTACGGGCGACGGGGGACGTCGCGGGGGCGCGCCTGCATGCTCGCGTGGCCGTGGAGACGCACCGGCGACTGGGCCTGTCACACCTGGAACGCCGCAGTGGGACTGTCCTGCACCAGCTGGACGCCTTGTGCCATCGAGGCCGGCCAACGCGCTGAGCCCGAAGTCGCATGCCCGCTCGACAGCCGCTCGCCGTCGCGCGGCAGAGCTGGGAGCCGGCGGAGTTCGGATCGGATCAGGACAGGGACAGGCCGGCGGCATCGCTGGTGATCGTGTGTTCGACACCGTTGAAGAGGACTCCCGACAGCGTGGCGGTGATTCCCCGCGGAACCGCGGCGTCCTTCAGGCGAGGGCCGGTGCCGTCCGGGGTGTAGCCGAACAGATCACTGATGACGACGTCGGCGAACTTGCCGCCGCACAGGTTGTTGAAGACCTGCAGGCTGTCAGGTGATGCCAGGACGGCGGAGGAGCTGCCTTCGGACGTTCCATCGCCGGCCCGGAGCTGCTGGGCCTGGAGTTGGTGGGCCTGACCGAAGGGACCACGGCGGGTCACATTGGAGAATCTCCGCAGCAGCGCGAGGAAAGCGGGATAGTCGCCGAAGCGCGCGAAGGTCTGGGCGGTCAGCGCGGGCCAGGAATCGAACGCGCCCTCGGTGCCGTGGTCGGCACGGTCGACCGACGCCAGGGCGTCGTCGCGGGACAGCGCGCGCATCCAGTCCCCGGCCAGGAGTTCGGTGGCCACGAAGTCCTTCATGGCGGTCTTCTGCTCGACGGTCAGTGACGGGGCGAGCAGATTCCCCGCGATCACGAAGTCCACGACGGTCCGCACCGGCACGAGGGTGCCGTCCGCGTGCCGGCAACTCCACACCCCGCCGTTCCGGCTGTCGTAGAGCTCGAAGACGTCGGCGAGGAGGACGTCCGCCTCGCCTGTGAGGACGTCCGCGGTCTCGGGATCGCCGACCCGGCCGCACAGGTCCGCGACCTCCCGCATCATCCACACGTTGGCCGCGTTGAACGACGGCACCTGGTTGACGTAGTTCGGCAGGACTTCCAGAAGGTTGTGGTCCGCTCCGTAGTCGGCCAGGGACTGTCCCGTCCGCACGAGCTTCCGCCAGTGTGTGGCGATGCCTTTCAGCTGGGGCAGGACCGTGCTGATCTCCTCGTCGGCGACACCGCTGTAGTTGACGTAGTTGAGGATCGTCGTGAAGACAGTGAGGTCGTTGGCGCTGTACCACGGGCCGACCAGTCCGCCCTGGACGCAGTCCACGGCGTATCCGTCGTGGATCCCCTGGGTGAGCCAGTACATGGTCTGGGCTTTCATCACGGTGGGATCGAGCAGGGCTAGGACGACTGAGCAGTAGGAGGTGTCCCAGAAGTAGGTGACGGTGTTCGCCCACTCGGGAGCACCGGTGACGTAGACGCGGTCGAAGCCGTTGAAGCCGCCCGGCACCCGGCCCAGGACGTCGTTGAAGTCGGCGCCGAGATTGGTGCGCTCGCAGGCCAGGACCGACAGGACGCTCATGTAGTACAGCCGGCTGACGGCGTCGTCGTCAGTGGTCAGGACCGGCAGGGACCCCGAGTAGTGGGTGTTGCCGGGGGTGAAGGCGTCCTGCCAGCGCTTCTCCCACCCTGCGCGGACGGCGTCGAACGCCTGCTGGAACGATCCGGCGGTGGCATCGGCGTCGGCTAGGACGCCGACGCCGTCGGATACGGATGTCAGCGGGCTGCCGGTCGAGGTTTCGCCGAACGCCACGACAATGTCGATCGTCACGCTCCGCCCCGGCTCGACTTGCCATTCGGCGGTACCGCCGGCTCGCGCCGCGGTGAGGAGGGAGGGCGCGGGAGTGAGCGCCAGCACGGTCACCGCCGGGCTGCTCCCGTCGGAGATCACCAGGTTCGGACGGGCGAGCCGGGCTGTGAAGACGTGGCCGTCGGGGCGCGGCGGTTCCCAGTCCCACCCAGCGGTCGCTTTGGCGATCCGCGGATCGAGCCCGACCGACACGGTGGCCGCCGCCGGTGCCGTCGCGGGGTTCGCCGCCGTGAACCGGAGCAGCAGGCGATCGGCTTCGAAGGCGAGCCGGGCCGAGGTCAGGATCTCGACGCCGGCCGGCGTGAGCGCCCTGCGCGTGATCTCGTAGGCGGACCACTGGTACTCGTCGGCCGGGACGGGAACGCCGTCCACGGCCAACGCGCACCAGTCGCCGCCGTCGTCCAGATACGGCGCGAGAGTGAGGTTGCGAACCGCAAGCACGTTGTCCGCAGCTCCGACCCCGCCCCAGAAGTTGCTGGTCGCTGGGAGGTGAGCCACTCCCCGGCGCGGCAGCCATTCGCTCGCGAGCGTGTCCAGGCTCGGTGGTGTCTGCGGCACAGGACTCTCTTTACTCCTCGGTGATGCCCAGATCCGACGAACCGCGCAGTTCGACCGCGTTCGTCGCCGAGCCGTGCAGCTCCAGCACGACGAGCTCGTTGCGCCCGGAACGCAGCACCGGCGCGGGGACGTACAGCGTCGCCTGCGGTCCGCGCGACCAGTACCTGCCGAGCGCGAAGCCGTTGATCCAGACGTGGCCCTTGGTCCAGCCGTCGGTCGCCAGGAACGCGTCCGCGGGTTCGTCGATCTCGAACTCGCCCCGGTGGAACGCGGGACCGACCCGAGCCGCCGACGCGGAGAATCGTAGACCTGATTCCCAGCCGCTCTCCTCGAGCGGAAGCGCGGTCGTGATCCACGTGTCCAGGGCCGCGCCGTTGACGGTGACGTCGCCGATCAGACCCTTGCGATCGTGGATTCCCTGACCGTAGTTCACGCGTCCCAGGTTCTCGACCAGCAGCTCCAGTACGGCCCCTGCCCGCGGTGCGACGAACGACATCGCGTGCTCGTGGTTCTCGCGCTCCAGCACGCCGACCGGTTGGCCGTCGATGAACACCTGGGCGCGATCCCGTACGTCCTCGACGCGCAGCACGGCCGGACCCGCGTCAGGCAGCGAGGCCCGGTAGAGCACGAAGCCGAACGACTGGCCGATCTCCTCCATCGACAGCGGTCGGGACGCCTCGACGCCCGACCCGAAGAGCTCCGCGTGCTCGAACAATCCGGCGGACTCCGTCAGCGGAACCCGGACCGGAGCGAGCTTGCTGCCCGGCGCGGGAATCGGCTCGTCCGGCACCGGCGCGTAGCGAGCGATCACCTCACGGAACGCCGCGTACTTGGCGGCCGGATCGCCCGCCTCGTCCAGCGGCGCGTCGTAGTCGTACGACGTGACCGTCGGCCGATACGTGCCTTTGTCGTTGGCGCCGTTGCTGAATCCGAAGTTGGTCCCGCCGTGGAACATGTAGATGTTCACCGACGCGCCGGCCGCGAGGAGACGGTCGAGGTCAGCTGCGGCGTCCTGTGTACTGCGGCCCTTGTGTACCGCACCCCAGCGGTCGAACCAGCCGATCCAGAACTCCGAACACATCAGCGGCCCCGTCGGCTGGATCTCGCGCAATGCGGCCAGGCCGGCGTCCACACGGCTGCCGAAGTTGACGGTGCGCAACACGCCGTCCAGACCGCCGCGCGCCAGATCAGCGGGCTGATCGCAGGTGAACAGAGGAACGTCGACGCCGCCGTCGCGCAGCAGCTTCGCGATGTGCTTCAGGTAATCGGTGTCGGAACCGTAGGCACCGTATTCGTTCTCCACCTGTACGGCCAGCACCGGACCGCCACGGCTGCCGAGGTGCGGCGAGATCAGTGGCAGCAGGGCGTCGAAGTACTCTTCGACAGCCGCGAGGAAGACAGGATCGCAGCTGCGCATCGCGATTCCCTCTTGCGCCAGCAGCCATGACGGCAGGCCGCCGCCTTCCCACTCGGCGCAGATGTACGGGCCTGGGCGGACGAGGACCCTCAGCCCCTCCGCCGCGGCCAGTTCCAGGAAGCGAGTCAGGTCGAGGATTCCGTTTGTGCGGAATTCGCCGCGCCGGGGCGCGTGCAGGTTCCATGGGACGTAGGTCTCGACCGTGTTCAGCCCCATCAGGCGTGCTTTGCGCAGCCGGTCGGCCCACTGGTCGGGGTGGATCCGGAAGTAGTGGATCCCGCCGGAGATGATGCGGAACGGCTCGCCGTCGAGGCGGAATCCGTCCTCGACGATGTCCAGTCCAGGCATGCCTGTGGTGCTCCTCGCATGGTTGCTTCGAGTTCTTGGGGGCCGTCCAGATCAGACGGGCACGCCCTGGTCGTTCCACTTCCGAGTGATCGTTCTAACCCTTGAGGCCACTGGTGGCGATGCCTTCGACGATGTAGCGCTGTGCGACCAGGAACATGACGACGAGCGGCGCGATGGTCAGGACGGCTCCGGCGAACAGTCCCGGAAGGTTGATGGTCTGGGCGGTGAGGAAGTTCGACAGTGTGATCTGTGCCGTCCACGATCCTGGGTCCTGTCCGATGACCAGCGGCCACAGGAAGGCGTTCCAGCTGTCGATGAACGCCAGCGCTCCGAGTGAGGCCAGCATCGCGGCGGAGCTGGGAAGCGCGATCCGCCGGTAGAGCCCGAACCAGCCGAGGCCGTCCAGGCGGCCGGCTTCTTCAAGTTCCCTGGGGAAGCGCAGGTAGAAGTTGCGGAACAGCAGCACCGCGAAGGGGTTGAACAGGCCGGGCACGATGATGCCCCACAACGTGTTCACCCCGCCGAGTGACCCTACGACGACGAATGTCGGGACGAATGTCGCCGAGCCCGGAATCATGAGGGTGCCGACGACGAACGCCAGCAGGAGTCCGCGCCCTGGCACAGGAAGCCGCGCGAAGGCGTATCCGGCCGCCGAGGCGAACAGCGTCGAGAGCGGCGCGGTGATCGCCGCGACGATCAGTGAGTTTCTCAGGCCGTCTGCCATCGGGACACTCGGGTCGGTGAACAGGGAGGTGAAGTTGTCCCAGTGCATGGAGGACGGCCACCATACCCAGTGTGGTGACGTGATCTCCCGGGAGTCCATCAGGGAGTTGCGGAGCATGAGGTAGAACGGCGTCAGGAAGATCAGGGTGACCACGCCGATGAGCGCGCTGCGGGCCGTTACCCGCAGGGTGCGGGTCAGTGGGTGCACGGTTGTCACTCCTCGCTCTTGCCGAAGCCGGTGATTCGGCCCTGGATCAACGTCACGGCCACGATGAGGCCGGTGAGCACGAATGCGCCCGCCGATCCGAGGCCGTAGTTCTGGGCCTGCATCGCCACGTCGTAGAGGTAGACCAGGGGTGGTCGGACAGCTGTCGCGGCGCCGCTGGTCGCCCCTCCTCCTCCGGTGAACAGGTTGTAGAACTCGTCGAACGCCTGGAACGCGGCGATGAACAGCAGCATGAGGACCGCGACCGAGGTGTTGCGCAGCATCGGCAGCGTGATCCGGCGCAAGAGGCGCCAGCCGCTCGCGCCGTCGAGTGAGGCCGCCTCGTAGACTTCGCGGGGGATGCCCTGGAGTCCGGCCAGGAAGAGGATCATGAAGAATCCGACCTGGAGCCACAGCCGTAGGGTGACGATCACGACCCAGTACAGCGGCGGACTCTGCGTCTGGAGCCACGGTGTCGCGCTCATGCCGAACCAGTCGCCGATCGTGTTGGCGACGCCGCCTGGAAGGCCGTTGAACAGGGACATCTTCCACAGCAGCGACGCCGCCACATACGACACCGCCGCCGGGATCAGGAAGCTGGTCCTGAACAGGGCTCTGCCCCGCCGGATGCGGTGGACCAGCAGGGCCAGGCCGAGCGAGGCGGCGAACGTCACCGGCACGATGAACAGGGTGAACAGCAGGATCTGGGTGATGGATTCCCGGAAGTCGGGGTCGCCGAGGAGTTGGGAGTAGTTGGCGAACCCGACCCAGTCGCCCAGGGAGATCGTACGGTCCGCCTTGGAGAAGCTGAGCAGGAAGCTCCAGCCGATGGCGAAGTACTTGAAGATCCCGATCCCGAGCAGGACCGGGGCGGTCATCAGGGCGAAGACGCCCACGGCCCGCCAGTCGGTGCGCCTGCGTCGGGCCATCGTCGAGGCGGTGCCCCGCGACCGGGTCGCGGGACTCCCTGAGCCCGTCGGCGGCAGCGTCGCCTTCGGTGCCGTGTTCATCAGACCTTCTGCTTGTCGATCTCGGGCTGGGCCTTCTCGGCAGCGGCGGTCAGCAGGGCCGCGACATCACCCTGCCCGGTCATCGCCTTGGCGGCTGCGGTGTCGAACACGCTGCTGACCGCGCTGGACCAGGTGTTCGGGTTCGACTTGCCGTACTTGGCGGCCAGGTCCACGGCGTCCTTGGCGCTACCGGCCCGCAGCTTGTCGGCCGTGGCCGCGACGGTCTTGCGCGGGGGGACGTGGAGGCCGTAGCTCTCGTTGAAGTCCTTCTGCAGGTCGGTCTGCGAGATCCACAGCCACTGCACGTACTTCTTCGCGGCCTCGACGTTCTTGCCCTTCGCGTTGACCAGGCTGGCCCAGCCACCGATGCGGACCACGGGATTGCCGCCGGCCTTCAGTGCGGGCCACGGGGCCACACCGAAGTCGTCGCCGAGAGCCTTCTGCATGTCCGGCATCGACCACAGGCCGCCCCACTGCATCGCGGCAGCGTTCTGGGTAAGGGCCGCGGCGTCCCACCAGTCGGTGGTGAAGCCGAGCAGCAGCGACTTGTCGTCGTGCAGCCGCTTGACGGCGGTCACAGCCTCGATGGCCTGCGGGGAGGCGAAGGCGGCCTTGCCGTCGGCGATCAGTTCGCCGCCGTTGGACCAGATCGCGTTGGCGGGCGCGTTGCCGACGCCGTCGTTGCCGACGAACAGGCCCTTGGCGTCCTTGGTAGTGAGCGCCTTGGCCGCGTCGGCGAGCTCGGCGAGGGTGGTCGGAACCTTGATACCGGCCTTGTCCAGGACGCTCTTGCGGTAGTAGAGCATCATGACGTCGTCGACCTGCTTGATGCCGTAGGTCTTGCCGCCGGCGCTGAGGTAGTCGAGATTGGTGGTGCTGAAGTCCGACTTGGTGTCGCCGTACAGGTCGTCGAGCGCGGCGATCTGGCCGCTCTGGATCAGTCCGGTGTTGAAGTCGCCGACCTCGAACACGTCGGGCGCGTCGGCGGTCAGCAGCGTCGAGTTCAGCTTCGTCCCGTAGTCGCCGGGAATCCAGGTGACCTTGACGGCGATGTCAGGGTTGGCCTTGGTGAAGGCGGCGGCGTAGCGGGTCACGGCCTGCTGCGTCCCGGCCTCGCCGTAGGCGTGGTACCAGACGTTCAGGGTGGTCTTCGCGGCGCTGGTGGCGGTGCCGCCCATCGGGTTGCTGCTGCACGCGGTGACGGCACCGGCGACGAACAGTAGCGAGCCTCCGAGGAATCCTCGTCGGCTAAGATCTGCGTTGCGTGTGCTCATTTCGCGTCCTTTCTTCGACTGGGGGGAATCGGGCGCGGAGGAAATGGCTCGCCCCAGCCGGTGTCTTCCGGAGATTGCTTGCAGGCAGTAGAGGACACCGGTCAGGGCCGTGCTGCTTACGCGCGATGGGTCAGAGCGCGCGCGTGGTGGGTGCGGACCTGTGGGAACAGGGCCCTGAGGCTGACCGCGGCGGCGCCGCGGGCCCACTCCTCGAACGGGAGCGGACGGATGAAGACCGGAGCCTGAGCGGCGGCTCCGAAAGCGTGCGCCGCGAACGACGCCCAGATGCGCTCCTCGAACAGGTCGTAGGTGTCGAGTCCTTCGCCGGAGACCACGATCCGCTCGGGGCCGGCGATGTTGACCATCGCCGCCACGGCGAGCCCGATGGCGGTGCCCGCCTTGGCGAAGACCTTCTTCACCGCCTCGTCGCCCGCGCGTGCCCGCTCCACGGCGCGTCCGAAGGTCATGTCGGCCTCACCGGACTCGGCCCGCGCCGCCGCCAGGATCGCTCCGGTGGTGGCGACGGTCTCGACGCAGCCCTGATTGCCGCAGCGGCAGGGTGCGCCGTCCGGATCGACGCAGATGTGTCCGATCTCCCCGGCCACGCCGAAGCCCCCGGTGAGGAGACGGCCGTCGACGACGATGCCGCAGCCGATGCCGGCCCCGACGGTGACGAGGGCGAACGAGTCGGTCCCCACCCCTTCGCCGAACCAGTGCTCGGCGACGGTGAGCGCCTTGACGTCGTTCTCGACGACGACGCTGAGCCCCGTCGCCTCGGCGGCGAGCTGTCCGATCGGGACGTCTCGCCAGCCGAACCTGGCCGACAGCCGGACCAGCCCACGGGCCCTGTCCACGTCCCCCGAGATGGCGATGCCGAGATTCCTGGTCCGCGCGCGGTAGTCGGGCCCGGCGTCCAGCAACTCGTCGACCAGGGCCGCCAGCTCGACGACCACCGCCTCGGGGCTGCGGTCAGGCAGCGGACGCCGTACGGACACCCGAACCTGAGCCCGAAGGTCGCAGAGGACTCCCACGATCTCGTCGACGAGGTCATCGGTGGTGACCTTCACGCCGACGAAGTACTCACGCTCAGCGGTGACGGCCAGGGGACTGACCGGACGGCCTGACCCCGGGGCAGTGCGCTCGGAGGCGAGCTCGTGCAGGTACCCGGCGTCGAGGAGCGGCCGCGCGGCCTTGGTGACGGCAGCCGACGACAGGTCGAGACGGCGCGCCATCTCCACCCGGCTGAGCGGGCCTTCTGTGAGCAAGAGGGCCAGGACGGCGGACGCGGCCGGCGTCGCCGCCAGCGTCTTGGCTGTCGGTTCTTGTAACACGGGTGAAACCTAGGAGGGAATCAATAACTTAGTCAAGTATTGAATCTCGACGCCTCGCGAATCTAAGCTCGGCACGCCGCCGCCCCTCCCCCCGGAAAAGAGCGACCGCGTTGACGCTTCACATCGACTCGATCCAGAGCACCGATCTGTTCGTCGGATCGCAGGAGCATCCGCTCCAGGTTCTGCGTGTCACGGTTTCCGGCGTCCGGCCTGGCGCATCCGTCGAGATCTCGGTACGGGGCGGGGCCACGGGCACGTTGACCGCCGCGGGCGACTCGGGTCCGTTCGAGGTTCCTGTCGAATGTCAGGAGCCCGAGGGGGCCGAGATCGCCGTCTCGGTGAAGGTCGTGGCCGGCGACGAGCACGTCAGCCGCGATGCCGTGATGACCGTGGCCGAGGCGGGCTGGACGATGTTCATGGTCTCGCACTTCCACTACGACCCGGTGTGGTGGAACACCCAGGCCGGGTACACGGCCACATGGGACCAGGAGTCGCGGGGCGACTCCCAGCACACCGGCTTCGAGCTGGTACGAGCGCACCTGGACCTGGCCAGGCGCGACGCCGACTACTGCTTCGTCCTGGCCGAGGTCGACTACCTCAAGCCCTATTGGGACGCCTATCCCGAGGATCGCGCCACGATCCGCGCCCTGCTCGCCGAGGGCCGGCTGGAGCTGATGGGCGGGATGTACAACGAGCCGTCCACCAACCTGACCGGGGCCGAGAGCACCATTCGCAATGCCGTGTACGGGATCGGGTTCCAGAAGGACGTCGTCGGCGGCGATCCGGCCACGGCTTGGCAACTGGACGCGTTCGGGCACGATCCGCAGTTCCCCGGGCTGATGGCCGCGGCCGGTCTGACGTCGAGTTCCTGGGCTCGGGGGCCGTTCCATCAGTGGGGTCCGAACATGACGCTCGGCTCGCACGAGGCTCCCCAGGCGGAACTCGACGGCATGCAGTTCGCGAGCGAGTTCGACTGGGTTTCGCCCAGCGGGGACGCGCTGCTCACTCATTACATGGCCGCGCATTACAGCGCCGGCTGGTGGATGGACTCCTGCCCGACGCTCGAGGAGGCCGAAGCCGCCGTCCTGCGCTTGTTCCAGCAGATGAAGAAGGTGTCCGCAACCCGCAACACGCTGCTGCCTGTCGGTACGGACTACACCCCGCCCAACAAGTGGGCGACCGCGATCCACCGGGACTGGAACGCGCGATACGTGTGGCCCCGGTTCATCTGTGCCCTGCCCCGAGACTTCTTCGCCGCGGTACGCGCTGAGCTGGAGGCGTCGGGGCGAAGGTTGTCGCCGCAGACCCGGGACATGAACCCGATCTACACCGGCAAAGACGTGTCCTACATCGACACGAAACTCGCCCAGCGCGCCACGGAGAACAAGCTCGTCGACGCCGAGAAGTTCGCCACCCTCGCCTGCCTGCTCGGCGACGCCGCCTACCCGGACGCCGCTCTGGACAAGGCCTGGCGCCAACTGGTCTACGGAGCGCATCACGACGCGATCACCGGATCGGAGTCCGATCAGGTCTACATCGACCTGCTGTCCGGGTGGCGCGAGGCATGGGATCTGGCTTCTGCGGTGCACGACCGCGCGTTGGAACACCTCGTGGGCCTGGTCGACACCTCCGGCGAGGGTGCGGCGGTGACCGTCTTCAACCCCAGCTCGTGGGCGCGGGACGACCTCGTACGCTTCACCGTCTCCGCGCCCTTCGCCGGGATCGTGGACGAAGGCGGACGGTCGATTCCCGTGGTGTGCGAACCGGATGCGGATCAGACGGTCGCGGTGACGTTCCTCGCCGAGTCAGTCCCGGCGCTCGGCTGCCGTACGTATCGTCTGACGCAGGACGGTGAGCCTTCCGCGTGGGTGCCGCGGCAGTCCACGACGATCGCCAACGAGTTCTGCGAACTGCGGGTCTCACCCGCGTCGGGAGGGGCCGTCGAAAGCCTGGTCGAGCTGGCCAGCGGGCGGCAGCTGATCGCGCCAGGCGGTGTCGGCAACGAGATCGTGGTCTACGACGAGTACTCCGAGCACCCGGTCTTCCGCGAGGGGCCCTGGCACCTGCTGCCGACCGGGCACAGCGTGGGATCGGCAACGCGGCCGGCGGACGAGGTTCTGGTCGAGGACTGCGCGGTCGGCCAGCGGGTCACCGTTCGAGGCTCGGTCGGGACGGTCAGGTTCACCCAGCGGCTGACGCTGTGGCGAGGGCTGGACCGGCTCGACTGCGAGACTCACCTCGACGACTACACAGGAAGCGACGAACTGATCCGCCTGCGATGGCCGATGCCGGTCGAGGGCGGGCTGCCGGTGTCCGAGGTGGCCGACGCCGTGATCGGGCGAGGATTCGCTCATCCGGACGTGGACAGCGCCGCACAGCCGTGGACGTTGGACAACCCGGCGTACCAGTGGTTCGGGCTCAGCAGCACCGCCCGGATACGGCTGCTCGACGACGAGACGCTGGTCGGCACCCGCGCCATCGGCATCGCCGAGATCGTGGCCGCGGACGAGGCCGCGGCGACGGGCCTCGTCAGGGACCTGAGCGTCGCGCTCGTGCGATCCGGCGTCACCTCGACCTGCTCGGTGGCCGACGGCTACCGCTACGGCGCGCTGTCCTTCGACTCCAACCTGCCGGACGTACGCATCAGCGTCGGCGGCCCCGGCACCAACTCCTTCACCGCAACGGTCCTCGCCCAGGCAGACCCGGCCTACGCGGAAGAACTGCGCCGGCAGCTCGACACCACGGGCCGCGCCCTGGTCTGGGTCCCCGCGAGCAAGCCCCTCACCGAGGCCTGGATTCCCGGCGCGGACCTCACTGGCACCCTGGACCTGCCCGTCCTCATCATCGACGGGCCCGACCTCCCTGACGCCATCGCCCACGTCATCGGAGGACTACGCGACGCGCGCGTAGACGTCCGCCAGCCTGCGGCCCTGTCCGGAAACCCGGCGTTCGAGGACCGTACGGTCGCCCTCCTCAACCGGGGAATCCCCGGCTTCGCCGTCGACGTCAGCGGCCGACTCCACCTCTCACTCATGCGCTCGTGCACCGGCTGGCCGTCAGGAGTGTGGATCGACCCTCCCAAACGCACCGCGCCTGATGGCAGCGGCTTCCAGCTCCAGCACTGGACCCACTCCTTCGAGTACGCCCTCGTCACCGGACCCGGCGACTGGCGCCACACCGGCGTCGTCGCCCGCGCCCACGACTACAACCACCCGCTGACCGCCGTGGTCTCGACCGGCGACCATCGGGGAGAACTCGCCGGCACCGGGTCGCTGCTCAGCGTCGAGCCGTCCACGGTCGTCCTCACCGCGCTCAAAGCCGCAGGCAACCCGCTGGCCACCGGCCGGGCGGGCGGCTCCGATCCGGCCTCCGGCATCGTGGCGCGGGTGTACGAAGCGCATGGCCGGGACACCGAACTGCGGATCGACCTCCCGGTCCCTGTGCGGTCGGCGTCACGCAGCGACCTCAACGAAGCCCAGGGAACCGACCTCGGAATCGAGCAGGGAACATCCGTATCGACCACGATCGGCGCCAACGCCGTCGAGACGCTGCTGATGGTCCCTTCTGCGGCACCGGCACACAGCGCGCACACCTCACTCGGCCACGCGACGGAAACCGTCCAGCCGGTCTACAGCCGATACTGGCTGCACAACAAGGGCCCGGCACCTCTGGGCAACCAACCGGTAAGCGTCCACCTGACGGCCACGGGCAACGCCGCCTTGCGAGTCACGGTCGCTTCGGACGTCATGGATCGCGCGGTCGAGGCGCGGCTCCGGTTGATCGCGCCCGAGGGCTGGCAGGTCGATCCGTCCGACCGCCCATGCTGGCTCGAGCCCGGCGGCTGGACCGGGATAGACATCACCGCGACGCCGCCCAAGAACGACGCAGGACCCGGCCCGCAGCCGATCCGGGCACTGCTCGCATACGACGGGCAGACCTACGAGGACGTCGTGTTCGTGGACGGCCACGGCGAACCCGCGCCGTCGAACCGCGACCGGCTCCGGATCGAGCTGAATCAAGACAGCCTGACGCTCGCCGCGGGCGGCCGGGCCTCGCTGTCCGCGACCCTGCACAACGATGCCTCGTTCGAGATCCGCGGCGAGTGCCAGGCCATCAGCCCGTGGGGCACCTGGTCGGCGGTCACGCCCGCCATCCAGGAGTTCGTCATTCCCGCACTGGGCCACAGCGAGGTCCGGATCGACGTCGCAGCCCCCGGCGACGCCCGCGGCGGGCAATGGTGGCTCGTCCTCAAGGCGATGTGGTTCGGCCATGTGAACTACTCGCCGGCCGCCGAGATAGTCATCGAGACGAAGCCGTGACCGCGGCCGACCAGCACCACCGACACGGCGGACATCACGCCGGAAGCCAGGAGATCGCGGCCCACCTCAGAACCGGCGTGATCACGGCGGGCGAAGTCGACGCGCGGGTGGCCGAGCTGCGACGCGGCCCGCGTGCCGCCCTGCTCCCCGCGCCCGCCACCGCCGAAGGCCGCCAGCTGCGGCGGTGGACCGCGCAGGTCCTGGTCACAGAACGTCTGCTGCACGACGAGGCCCGACGCCACGGACTGTCAGCCCCGCCCGACGCGCCCCGTCGCCTGCCCCCGTCTGCACGCATCGACCTGGGAAGCGTGCTGGCGGCCGTCCTCGCCACGTCCCCGCCGGCCTGGGCGACGTACGACCTGGTGACCGCCGACGTCACCGTCTCCGACGCGGCCGTGCACGACTACCGCGACCGGCTGCACGGATCCGGGGCGGATATTCCGCGACGCTGGGTCGTCCACAGGCACCGCGGCCGGCGGATCAACAACGGAAAGCCCTACCTGCTCGCCGCGAACGAGGTCCCACCCCAGATCGCCGAAGCAGTCTTCGCCGGACAAACCAACGACAAGATCAGCCCATCACCCGACCACTGGTTCGAACTCGGTGAAATCCAGGCCGCCGACGACACCTCCGCCGCCCCCGCCCTGAGGGCGATCCGAGACGCGCTCACCCACGCCGAGCGGCGACGGGTCTTCGCGCTGTGGACGAGCGCGCAGATTGCGGACCACGTCCGCCTGATGCCGGGCTTCGAACACCCCGCGGACATCCATCAGCCCGACAGCACCCACCACCACTGACCTGATCGATCAGGAATCGAGGATCCATCCAGCCAATGGTTCATCTCGATCTCGAGCCCGCCGCCCGCCATCGACCCCTGCCAAGACCCCTCCTGACCCACCTGCTCGCCACCGGCGCCCCAAGGTCGAGCGGATCCCCTTCCACCCCGTGACGTCGCGGTCCTCGCGCTTCACTCCCCCACCCGAGGTGCCCTCATGAGAATCAGAGCACTCTTAGCCGTATTCGCCACCGCTCTCAGCGGCCTGGCCGTCGTACCCGATCCCGCGTCCGCCGCCGAGCCGACCCCCCTCGCCGTGTCCTGGGAGGGACCGCTCAGCACCCGGGGCCGCTACATCGTGGACGCCACCGGCAACCGGTTCAAGCTGCGGTCCGGCAACTGGCACGGCGCCAGCGGCACCTGGACCGGCAGCGGCGACGACGAGGACCCCGCCAACAACTACGCCTCGGAGACCTCCCACCGGGTCCCGCTCGGCCTGGACCGCGTCCCGATGAGCAAGCTGATCGCGGACTTCCGCGCGCTCGGCGTCAACAGCATCCGGCTGCCGTTCTCCAACGCGATGATCAACGACACGCGGCCCGTCACCGACGCCGGCGTGGCGGCCAACCCGCAACTGCGCGGCCTCACCCCGCTCCAGGTCTACGACAAGGTCGTCGAGGCACTCACCGCCGACGGGCTCGCCGTCATCCTCAACAACCACACGACCACCACCCGCTGGTGCTGCGGCGTCGACGGCAACGAACGGTGGAACAGCAGCCAGAGCACCCAGAAGTGGCTGGACGACTGGGTGTTCATGGCCCGGCGGTACCGGGCCAACAACCGGGTCGTCGGCGCCGACCTGCGCAACGAGGTGCGCAGGGACACCTGGGACAATCCCAACTGGGGCTGGGGCGACGACCACGACTGGGCCGCCGCCGCCCAGCGGGCCGGTGATCGCATCCTCGCCGAGGCCAACCCGGATCTGCTCATCATGATCGAGGGAATCAACTGGATGGGCATCCCGGTCGACGGACTCTGGCACGACAGACCGCTCCTCAAGCCGGTCAGCACGCTCTCGCAGACCCTCGTCCGCTCGCACAAACTGGTCTACGCCGCTCACTTCTACGGCTACACCGGCCCGCAGCACACCGGCGCCGACGGCCTCGGCGAGACCCACGACCCCCGCTACCGCGACCTGAGCCGCTCCGACCTGTTCGCGGTCATGCGCGACACCGCCACCTACGTGGCGACCACCCCGGACCGGCATTTCACCGCGCCCGTGTGGATCAGCGAGTTCGGCGTCGGCAAGTCC
This sequence comes from Nonomuraea mangrovi, assembly GCF_042681425.1. Taxonomy (NCBI): domain Bacteria; kingdom Bacillati; phylum Actinomycetota; class Actinomycetes; order Streptosporangiales; family Streptosporangiaceae; genus Nonomuraea; species Nonomuraea mangrovi. The sequence continues at coordinate 26,939 of NZ_JBHUFV010000095.1, forward strand.
GCCACCGACAAGGACAAGGCCTGGTTCGCCAACATGGTCGACTTCCTCATCGACACCGACGTGGAGTTCGCGTACTGGCCGATGGTCGGCTTCCAGGAGAACGACCAGGGAAACACCTGGGGCCTCGTCCGGTACGCCGCCGACGGCGGGCTGCGCAGCGTGCACGACACCGACGACTGGCGGGGCGCGCACTGGCGTCGCCTGATCGCCGCCGCCGGGCACACCGGCCAGGTCACCCCGGTCCGCACCTGGTCCATGCTGCAGGCCATCCGCGACGACGCGAACCAGTCCGCGCGCATGCGGGCCCAGGGAGACTGGGACTCCGGCGCGCACAAACTGTCCTGCCCTGACGACCAGCGCCTGATCGGCATCAGCCAGAAGGGCCAGGGCGGCCTGTGCACAGACGCCGGAGTGGCGGACCTGTGGGCTTCCGGCCCGGCGACCGTGGTGACCAGCGAGAACGTCACGACTGACTGGGCGTCAGGGTTCACCAAGTACCAGTGCCCCGCGGGCCGGTTCATGATCGGCTACAGTCTGCGGGGGGACCGGGTGTCGGCCGTCCTCTGCGCTCCCGGGCGGGTGCCGCTCGCCGGCGCCGGACGGACGCTGTGGGACGACCGGGGCGACAGCCGTCCCCCCTCCGGTGAGGGTGGCGACTACGCTTCCGGCTACCACAAGGCGCAGTGCGCGTCCGACGAGTACGCCGCCGGGATCGCGTTCTCCTACAGTGCCGGACGCTACGGTACGCCGGACGCCCTGTACTGCCGGAAACTCTGAAAGGCCGCTGCCCCTTGTCCGCTCTTCCTCCCTCCCTGCGGGCGGCGCTGGCCCGGCCGGTGCCGCCCGGCGGGCTCGGTTCCCTCGAGCACGTCGTGTTCTTCATGCAGGAGAACCGCTCCTTCGACCACTATTTCGGGACACTGCGTGGCGTGCGCGGGTTCGGCGATCGCAACGCCATCACGCTGCCGGACGGCCGGTCGGTGTTCGACCAGTCCGAAGTGCTGCCCTACCCGGTGCGCGCCGGGATCGGCGGCCGGGACCTGACCGAGGGCGACCTCCAGTACGTGGAGGGCGTCGACCACGAGTGGGACACGGGGCAGCGGACCAGGGGCGGCGGCTGGCACGACGGCTGGATCGCGGGCAAGGGGCCAGGCGCGATGGTCCACTTCGACCGCCGCGACCTGCCATTCCAGTTCGAGCTGGCCGACGCCTTCACCCTGTGCGACGCCTACCACTGCTCGATGTTCGGGCCGACGAACCCCAACCGGCTCTACCACTGGTCCGGGACCGCGGGGACCGAGCCGTCAGGGCGGCGCACCACCGGCAACGACGCCTGCGAGGAGGACACCCACCCCGGCTACACCCACACGTCCTACCCGGAGAGGCTGACGGCGGCGGGCCGTACCTGGCAGGTCTACCAGGAGTGGGACAACTACCAGTGCAACTCGCTGGACTACTTCGTCTCCTTCAAGGAGGTCGCGCGCAGGGCCCTGGCGCACACCCCCCACCGGAGCCTGCACTCCTTCTACACCTCGCTCGCCCGGCTCCCCGAGGCCGGGCGGGAGGAGATGCTCGCGGCGTTGCGTAAGGGGGTCGCGGAGCTGTCCCCCGCCGACCTCGTCGCCTACGAGCGAGGGCTGTCCAGGGTCGAGCCGGGGCGGCTCGCCGCGTCCTTCCGCGCGGCCGTGGCCGAAGGACGGCTTCCGCAGGTCTCCTACATCGTCGCGCCGGAGGCGTACTCCGAGCATCCGGACCCGTCCAGCCCGGCCCACAGCGCCGACCTCGTCTACGACATCCTGGACGCGCTCGCCTCACACTCCTCAGTGTGGGAGCGGACCGCGCTCTTCCTCACCTTCGACGAGAACGACGGCTTCTACGACCACGTGCCGCCACCGCTGCCGCCGGAGGGCACCGAGGACGAGTTCATCGACGGACTCCCGATCGGGCTCGGCTACCGGGTGCCGATGACGATCGTGTCGCCGTGGACGGCCGGCGGGCACGTCTGCTCGGAGGTGTTCGACCACACGTCCACGATCCGTTTCGTGGAACGCTGGCTCGGCGTCGCGGAGCCCAACATCACCCCATGGCGCCGCCGTGTCGCCGGCGACCTCACCTCGGCCTTCGACTTCAACCCGCCCGCGCCCACCACGGAGGCGAACGCCGGGGCGGTCGGACCCGAGGTCGGCGCGGTCGGGGAAGTGCCACAGGCCGGTGCAGGGGTGGTCGTGCCATCGTTCCGGGTGCGCTGGCCTGCCACACCGCCCGCGGTAGGGCGGCTCGCCACACAGGAGCCCGGCACCCGGCCGGCCCGGCCGCTGCCGTACCGGCCGGAGGCGTCCGCCGTCCTGGCAGGGGACGGGCTGAACGTCACCATGACCGACGTCGGGGAACGGGGCAGCCATTTCGCCCTCTACCCATACGCCGGGGAGTTCGAATTCCCGCGCCAGTACGACGTGCTCGGCACGCAGACCCTCACCGTCCCCGTCAAGAGCGGCGCCTACCGGCTGGTTCTCACCGGCCCGAACGGGTTCCGGCGCGAGTTCGCCGGGTCGGACGCGGGCGCGGCCGCCGCAGTGGCGGTGTCCTCCCGCGGTGACGGACACCTGCTCACGGTGACGATCGCCAACCCGGGCCCTGCCCGGTTGTCGTTCACGCTGGAAGCGCTTGAGTACGGCGCCGGTCGGCAGAACGCGGTGGTCACGCCCGGAGGACGGACAGTCCTCTGCTGGGACACCACGTCAGGCTGGTACGACCTGCGGCTGACCGTGGCCGAGGACCCGTCCTTTCACCGCCGGATCATGGGCCATCTCGAGGACGGCCGGATCAGTGTTTCCGGCTAGGCACCACGCGATCGTCATCTTGGGCTGTTGGCCTCTTCCCGTAGGTCAGGGCTGTCTTTCGACGCCAGTCCGGCGCCAGCACTGGTAACGAGGTTCTGACCTGGACTTCCAGGCTCGGCTCTCGTGCTGTTTCGACTTCTGTATCTGCTGGTGGTCAGCGTGTTCGGCTGGCTGGTGCTGCTCACCTGTTACCCGCTCGCCTTCGACTGCATCGCATCGTGACACCCGGCACGCCAGGTGTTGCCGTGCTGGGGCACACGCCCCACGGGACGCTGCAGGCGCCGCCGGGCGGGAGGCGAGGCAGAACGTCGTGCCGGTGGCGTCCTGGCCTGCCAGAGACGCCGGCGAACGGCGAGCCCCTCGGGCACGTCGTAGGGGCCGAGGATCGCGTCGGACCCTTTCCAGCAGCGCTGCGGGCGTCGTCGATCCTGCGCGTGGCGGGCGCCGAGGCCCGCCAACGGGCGGCACCGCTGTGTGAGCCTGCCGGAGACACTCAGACGTTGTCCCAGATCCGGCCGTCGCCCAGCTCGACGGGGACACCGACGAGGGAGCCGTACTCCGTCCACGACCCGTCGTAGTTGCGTACCTCGGGCAGGCCGAGCAGCTCGTGCAGGACGAACCAGGTGTGC
>NZ_JBHUFV010000096.1:0-118201 GCF_042681425.1 Nonomuraea mangrovi
TACCTCTTCCAGACTTCTGTCAGCTTATGTAGCCGACTGTCCGGAATCTGTTTGGCACCTCAAAGATCAAGGCATAGCCGAACAGGTCTCCCGCGGTCGCTGGCGAGCCGCGGCTACCGACGCCGAATACCCTGCGATGGGTGACGAAGAGTAATCGTCTCAACGTCTCATTGTCTCGCCGTCTCACGCGCGCCTGCACATAGACGCGAGACAGAACGATGAGACGAGACATCGAAACGAGTACGGACTGTAGCGACAGGCCATGCCTCAGGGGCATCCGCACGCCGATCGAAGGGCGTGCGGACAGCCCGGCAGAAGGAAGCCGCATCGGCGGAATCGACAAGGGAGGAGGGATGCACATACCTGCGAGCCGTACCACGGAAACCCATCGTCCAGCGAAACGTCACGTAGCTCCGCCGCCACCTCGGTTCGACCAGCGCGCCATTGTTCCAGCAGCACCGATCGCGGTTTGGCTGCTCCCGCGGCGGCGTCGAGATCAGCGTAGTGGCTGCCTGCGGCTGGCGCCTGCTTCAGCACAGCGTCGAACGCCTCCGGGGTCCGTGGAGCGATGAGAACGTTCGCGTCAGCTGAAGCAAGATGAGCGATCTGGTGGGCGATCGTCCACCCCGCTGCCGCCCCGGCCCGCCGGCCAAAGGCCGAAGGGATCGCTCGCCCCAGGCCAGGTTCACCGCCTGCGGAGGGGGCGGGAAGCTGAAGCACACCGCGCCGAGGTCATCGTCGATGTGCTTCGACAAGTCGACGCCGGTGAGTCCGCCGGGCGGCTGCTACGGCCCCGGCGCCGAGCGCGATCCCGCCCGCCAGGGCGGGCACCCAGTCGCCCAGCCGCACGTACGGCGTCTCCTCGACGGACAGCGGCACGTTCACCACGAACGCGCCGCGGTAGTCGGGCGGGAACCAGGCCAGCCGCCCGCCGCGCGCGTCGAACGCCGCCGAGGTGCCGTCGAGCTCGACCAGCACCGCCGGCCGTCCCGACTCGACCGCCCGCAGCGCCTCGAAGCTCGCCTGCTGCGCGTGCGCCCAGCTCCCGTGGAACGTCGTGAGCGATCCCTGCGTGATCGTCACGTCTACGCCCCTGCGGGCCAGGCCGCGTCGCAGGTCAGGAAAGGTCGACTCGTACGAGATCAGCGGCCCCACCCGGCGGTCTGCCACCTCGAAAACGGCCAGCCCCGCACCGGTGATCCGGTCCTTCTCGGCCGCCTCGGTATGCCCCGCTATCCAGCCGAGCACCGGCCGCAGCGGGATGTACTCGCCGAACGGGGCCAGCCGCTGCTTGACGTACGTGTCCACGACTCCGTTCGGCGTGTACTGGTAGGCAGACTTGGCGATGCGGCCGGAGGAATCCGCAGCGTCGACGTTCACCAGCAGGTCGGCACCCACCTCGGCGGCTGCCCGGCGTAGCAGGCGGTCCACGTCAGGACGCCGGGCGGGGTCGAGGGCGACGCTGCTCTGGCCCCAGACCACGACGTCGGGATCATGGCCGGCGAGCTCGCCGGTCAGCTCGAGGTGCGCGGCCACGCGCCGCTCCGGGCCGGGCACCGGGCCCGGCTGCACGCCCGCCACGCGCATGACACCCGTCACGACAGGCTCAGGCCGTACCAGCCCGGAGCACACGGCGAGCGCGGCCAGCGCCACGGCGGCTCCCCCGCCGGCCAGCCGGGCCCGCAGGCCCGCGTCCTGGAGCACGGCGATCGCGAGCCCGGCGTTGACAGCGACCAGAGTGAAGCTGAGCAGCCACACCCCGCCGAGCGCGGCCAGCCCCAGCACCGGCCGCACCTGCCACTGGCTCGACCCGAGCAGCCCCCACGCCCCGCCGAGGTGCTGCCACGAACGCAGCGCCTCGACGGCCACCCACACCGAGGGCAGCACCAGCAGCGCCACCCCCGCCCTGGCCGGGGAGACGCGCCGCAGCAGCCCGTATGCGACCAGCCCGAACGGCACCCACACCAGCCCGATGACCAGCACCGCCAACGGCCAGAACACGCCCAGGAACGGCAGCACCCAGTGGTGCAGCGTCCCGAAGAAGCCCGCCGACGCCCACCAGCTCCGCCACCCCGCCTCACGGAACGTCCCAGCGCTGGCCACCAGGAGCAGGAACGGCACGAGGCCGAACCACGCCCACCACCAGGCGTTCACGGCGGGGAAGGCGAACGCCAGGCACGCGCCGGTCAGGGCGGCCAGCAGGCGCGGGCCCCAGCGGCGCGCCACGCCTGCGCGCTCGGCCGTGACGGACCTGGTCGGCATACCGCCCCGCTACCCCACCCGGCGCCCCTTACCGTATCCGGCCGCTACGCAGACCCAGGAACCGCGCTTCGGGGCCGATGGCGTCTCGCGTCAGGGATGCCCCACCGGTCTGCCCTGCCTATACCGGCGGCTCCATGTTCTTCGACGCCGGCCAGGACGCGAATGAGACGCCGATGGACACCAACCCGGCCGTGTACATGGGCCCCGAGCGGCTGCGGCACTTCGCCTACAAGTCGGTGTCCAGCGCGCCGGCGCGGTGGCCGGCCGTGCGGTGTTCAGCGGCGAGGATGGTCTCCAGGCACCCTGACCGGCAGACGCCACCCGAAAGCCGGTCACGAAGATCGGCTCGGCAGGCCCAGACGATCGAGGGGGACGAACCGTTCCGCCGCCACCGCCACGGCCACGGCGGCCAGCGCGATCCCCCAGGCGAGCGGGTCGAGCGGCACGCACCCGAAGAACCCGCTCACGCCCGGCACCTGCACGATCGCCGCCAGCATCGCCGCCGAGCCGAGCGAGCTCAGCACGACGGAGCGGCTGCCGCCGCCGGCGATCAGCGTCTGGGCGAGCTGGGTGCCGACCAGTGCGACCAGCCCGACGGTGCGGGCGCGGGACCGGGGCCCGGTCAGCCGGGCGAGCGTCCAGCCGGTGCCCGCGCCGAGGGTGGTGAAGATCGACCGTCGCACGATGTCGTGGGTGAGCGCGGAGCCGAGCGAGGTTTCAGGACCCTCTTCGAGCAGCGCCGCCGCGGCGTCCTTCGAGGGCACCCGTACGGCGATGGCCAGCGCCGGCACGAGGTCGGTGAGCATGTTCACCAGCAGCAACTGCCTGGCCGACAGCGGCGAGCGGCCCGTGGCCAGCGACCCGATCAGGGTGAAGCCGATCTCGCCGAGGTTCCCGCCGACGAGGATGGCCAGGGCTTCGCGGACCGAGGCCCACATGGCGCGTCCTTCGACCAGCGTGGAGATAATGGTCTCCAGGCTCTCATCCGCCACGACCAGATCGGCGGCAGCCCGTGCGGACGGGGTCGCGCCGGAGCCGACGGCGATCCCGACGTCGGCCAGCCGGATGCCCGCGGCGTCGTTGGAGCCGTCACCGGCCATCGCGACGACCTTGCCGAGCCGCCGGAACGACTCGACCACCCTGACCTTGTGCGTGGGCGTGCAGCGGGCCACCACGTCCACGCCCGGGAGCGTCTCGTCCAGCGCCGCGTCATCCATTCCGTCGATGTCGTTGCCGGTCAGGACGTGCAGATCGGTGTCGTCTGTGACGTGGGCGGCGATGGCGCCCGCCGTACCGGGGTGGTCTCCGGTGAGCATCACGATCTGGACGCCCGCGTTGCGCAGCGCCGCCACCGCGGACACGGCGGTGTCGCGGACGATGTCGGCGAGCCCGACCAGGCCGGTGAAGCGCAGCTCCGTCACGTCGTCTTCGGTGAGCCGGTCGGTGTCCATCGGTCGTTCGGCCACAGCGAGGACCCTGTGCCCCGCGGACGTGAGGTCCTCGATGCGGGCCTCGATGTCGCGCCGCCGCCGGTCGTCGAGCCCCGCGCATCTCGGCACGACGACTTCCGGCGCTCCCTTGACGCTCAGCAGCCGGTTCGCGCCGCACCGGCCGAGCGTGGCGTGGTAGCCGCGAGACGACTCGAAGAGCAGCGCGGTGATCTCCTTCCAGCCGGCGGCGCCGGTCTGCCGCGAGACGCCGAGCTCGGCCGCGCCCTCGCCGACCGCGCCGTCCGTGAGATGGCTGTAGTCGCCGTTGTCAGAGTGTGGCGTGGCGCGCAGGGCGGCGGCGAGCACCTCGCGCAGCGGGTCGTCGAGCTCGCCGACCGCCAGGTCGTGTTCGGCGTCGCTCACCCTGGCGAGCCTGATGCGGCCTTCCGTCAGCGTTCCGGTCTTGTCGAAGCACAGCACCTCGACCCTGCCGAGCGCCTCGATGGTCGCAGGATCGCGGGCGTGCACGCCGCGGGTGGCGAGCCGCCGTGTCGCCGCCAGCTGGGCGGCGCTGACCAGCAATGGCAGGCCTTCCGGCACCGAGGCGACGGCCAGGTTGACGCCCTCACCAAGCGTCTCCCGCAGTTGCCTGCCGCGCACCAGGCCGGACAGGGTCACGCCCAGCGCCGATCCGATGGCGATGGGCGTGGTGGCCCGCGTGATGGCGGTGAGCCGCTCGCTCACGCCGCTCACCCGCTCGGCGCCCGCGGCGGCGGCCATCGCGCGTCCGGCTTCGGTGGTCTCTCCCACGGCCGCCACGACGGCGCGTGCGCCGCCCGCGGCGATGGTCGTCCCCTCGTACAGCATGGAGCGGCGCTCGGCGACGTGGTGGGCGAGGACAGCACCGGTGTCCTTGGACACCGGCAGGGACTCCCCCGTCAGGGACGACTCGTCCGTCTCCAGCCCATCCGCCTCCAGGATGCGGCAGTCGGCCGGCACGACCTCCCCCGTGTCGAGCACGATGACGTCTCCGGGCACCAGCTCTGTCGCGTCCACCTCGATTTCCGTTCCGTCACGCAGCACGCGGGCGCGGGCGTTCGTCTCGGCGGCCAGCTCCGCCAGGGTCGTCGCGGTAGCCATCCGTTGCACGCCGCCCACCAGAGCGGACAGGCCCATGACCGCGACCACGAGCGAGGCGTCGACGAGCGAGCCGAGAACGGCCGAGCCCGCCGCGCCGGCCGCCAGCATCGGGGTGAAGGGATTGGCGAGCTCCGCGCCCACGCCGCGGGCCAGCGTTCCCAGCGGCGACGCCGCCCTCGCCCGCGATGTGCGGCGGCCCTCCGCCTCCGCCGTCGTGAGCCCGCCTTCCCGCGTCTCCAGTTCGGCAAGCACCTTGCGAGGTGGCATGGCGTGCCATGGCATCGCACGCGGAGCGGGAGCGACCGGCCTGCGCATGCTCGCGTGCGCCTCCCACGCGCCCTGCGCAAGCGACAGCGCGGCCACGCCGTTCACGGCCGACAGCACGTGCCCGGTCGCTCGGCTCATCCGGTCGGTCAGCCCGTAGATCACGGCCACGCCGGTACCCGCCTTGGCCAGGGTCACCCCCCGTTCGCTGACCGCGCGGGCCCCGCGCGTCGACTCGATGATCAGCGCCGCGGTGGTCAGGTCCGCGCCGACGAGCAGATGAGCGCCCCACGGTGGCATGCCGTCGCGGCCGGTGACGCCGATGGCGCAGTCGGCGGCGGCGAGCGCGTCGCCGTCGCGCGACAGCAGCATGACGACGGCGCCCCTGCGTTGCAGCTCGCGAACCGACGCCGCGAGGTCCTCGCCGCCCGCGTTGACCAGCCGGAGCCCGGCGTTGCGTGCGGCGACTGCCAGGGCGTGCGCCTCCGGCGCCCGCCCCGCGACGATCTCGACGACGGCCTGGAGCTGCTCGCGGCAGGTCAGGGCCAGCACGTGTACGGCCGGGCCCTGCCTGAAGCGGTCGTGGTGCTTCTTGCCCGCCCATCCCTTGCGTGGCAGCTCGTCGTAGGGTCCGAGCGCCCAGTCACCGGCCCTGTGCACCCGCTCCGGCTCGGACGGCACGAACAGTCCGTGCACCTGCGCGGCCACCGTCTCGTGATCGGCCTTTGCGGCGGTGACCACCTCCCCGATCCCCGCCTCCTCCGAGACCAGAACGTCGTCGTCCACCACGACCGTGTCGATCCGGTCGAGGCGGGTCAGTGCCCGGAGGTCGGTGATGATCACGTCGCGTTGCGACAGCAGGGTGCCCAGCTCGGAGACGAAGACGTCCCGTCCGGCCGACGACGCCTTGGGCAGGCCCGCGAGGGCGACCTCGAGGCCGCGATGCATGTTGCCGGTCAGCAGCCCCCCTGCGAGGGTGCCGAGAGCGCTTCCGGACAGCACGTGTTCGGCGTGCCGCTCGATCGGGCCGTCGGGCAGCCGCCGCGGCCGGTCGGACGCCTGCAGGTGGGCTCGCGCGCGTTCCGGGGTGCCGGTCAGCTCCTGTTCGCGCCTGGCCCATACACCGTCCTGCACGCGGGACTGGCGGATCTGGAGGGTCCGCTGCACCAGGTCGATGGCCAGTCCTGTGCCACCGGGAGTGAGCGTCTGGATCGCGGTGTTCACCATGGGCATCCAGGACCTGCACGCCGGGATCGAATCGTCGAGCACCCTGCGGAGCTGGGGGATCGCGCTCACATAGCCGGCGATGCCCGCGGCTCCGGGTGGCAGGGGCGCCCGGTGGACGGCCCACTCCACCGCTGTCGCCGCCAGCCCGATCACGTCCGCGGCGAACACGAGGGCGACAGGTGGCCCGCTCGGCGTGCCCTCGGCGATGGCCGGGTCCTTCTCCGCGGCGGCCTGTTCGGCCTCGTCCAAGATCGCGACGAGCTCGTCGACGGGCGGCGGCTCCTCCACCGCGACGATCACCCGCTTGAGCGGGAGGTTGACGCGCGCCCACCGCACGGAGGGATGGACCGACAGGGCCGACTCGAGGGCGTCCGTCAGCTGCTCGGGAACCGGGCAGCGGAGTTGGAGGTGGACCCGTCCTGGATACGTCCACGTTTCCCTGCGCACACCGGCCAGCTCGGCGAGGGTCGACGCGGCCCACCCCGGCGCCTTCGAGGCCCTGTCCGCGGCCCACCTGAGCGGCGCGGTCACGAGATCCTGTCCCGGCAGCCTGGGCAATGCCGGCAGCGACAAACCGAATGGCATGTCGGCTTCGTACCCCTCTGAGAAGATTTACGCATGGTAGGGCGGTCGTCTGGAGGGCGGAGCGCCTCAGTGCGTCGCGGCCCACGGGTGAGGTTTCCGGTGGTGAGAGCCGCCTCTACTGGTCCCAATCTTGTGGCGGTTGCGGACCGGGGCGTCCTGGCGGGACATCCCTGAGCGTTACGGCCCCTGGCAGACCTGCGACGAGCGGTTGGTCGTCATGCCTCACTTCGCACATCGCAGAACACGGAAACACCGGCACTCCGCCCGGGGCGTCAAGCGCGGGATGGGGCTGGTGTACCGGGTCCGGCATCTGCTGTGGGGCACCGATCTCGCGGTGAAATGCCCCCGCCCGGAGCTGTTCCAGGCTGCTGCGGCCGACCGGGAGCGGTTCGTCACCAAGGCCGAGGTGTGGGTGTCGCTGGGGCTGCACCCGAATGTGTGCGCCTGTCACTACGTGCGCACGCTCGGCGGCATCCCCCGAGTGCTCGCCGAGTACGTCGCGGGCGGCAGCCTGCGTAACTGGATCGACGACCGCAGGCTGTACGAGGGCACTGAACGCGAGGTGCTCACCCGCATCACGGACTGGCGATCCAGACCGCGTGAGGCCTCGAGCACGCGCACAGCCGCGGCCTGGCGCACCAGGACATGAAGCCCGCCAACGTCCTGCTCCACGAGGAGGGCACCGCGAAGGTCACCGACTTCGGACTGGCCAGGTCTCGCGCCGTCGCCATGACGACGCCCGCACGGCGAGGACTACCTGAGGATCACTGTTTTCGAGGGGGACACGCCGCCTCACCCGCGAATCGCATCAACCTAGCGAGGGACCTGAAACCCGATCAGGGCAGGATCGACCGCCCGCTTAGGGAGTGCCCTGCTGCGAGGCCTGCCACTGTACGGCGGGGCTCTGCGTGCCGGTGAACGATGAGGAGGTCCAGCCCGGCGGGACCTCCGCGTGATCCTCATCGGCCGTGCCCGACGCCGCGTACAGGGTGCCCTGGTCGGCTGGGTGGACGGGGAACGGGCCGCAGGTCTTGATCTCATCACCGCCGTCGAAGTCGAGCAGGCAGTGGCGCAGCGTGAACTTGTTCCTGGTCAGGTGGTACTCGCCGGACCTGAGCAGATTCTCCTTGAGGTTCATCGGCCAGACCCACACGGTGACGCCGCCCTCGACCACGCCCCGCCCGATGGGCTTCGCCAGCGCCGAGATGACCAGCCCCTCGGGCTTCCGCTCGATACAGGGCAGGAAGAAGATCTCGGCCTCCCCCATGTACTCCCAGGTGGGGCGGCACGACGCGGTCGCGGTTGTGACGGGCGGCGCCGGCGGGTGGGGCGCGGGCGGCCGTGGCCACAGGCCGCGCGGCCACACACCCGACAGCAGGAGCCCGGCCACCACCGACACGGCGAGCAGACCACCGGCCGGCAGCACAAGACGGACACGCCACCTGGAATTGGTCTGCCCACGATTTGGTCGGCTCTGATCAACTGGGTCGGTCGGCTCAGGACGATCGAGCGCGGCCTGGGCCGCATGGGCTCGAGCCAGGCGCGCCTTCCACTCCTCGACCTCGCCGTCGCAGGCACGGACATAGGCCACCAGTGCCTCCGCCGTGGGCAGGCGATGCCCGGAGTCGGCCTGCGACAGGACGTTCGGCGCGACGTGCGCCTTCTCGGCCATTTGCCGATATGGCGGGTCACCCGCCCGGGCGCGTAACTCACGCAGTCCCAGCGCGAAGGCTGTCACCGGGGTGCCGTCGTGGACGAGTGGATTCTTCCGCCTGCCGCGCCGCACGCCATCCGACACCAGTCCACCTCCTGCTGGGCGTTTGATCGCAATGATCGTAAGGCCTGGCGCGGGTGTGTGATCAAACTCTTCGCTCCCCATGCTTGTGCCGCATGAACGTACTCAAGATCGGCGGCATCGCCGTAGCCGCGGCGCTCACCGCCGTCCCGGCCGCGCCCGCGCCCGCCTCGGCTCAGTCGCTGCCGCAGTGCTACGGCCAGCGGATCGCACGGGAGCAGATCCGGACCAACGGCGTGATCGGCACCTACCTGGAAGTGTTCTACACGCCCTCCAACGCCACCATCTGCGCGTACGTCAACACCACCGAGCAGTCGAAGCAGACCAGGAAGCGGATGCTCGTCGCGCTCCGGCAGTGCGCGGATCGGGGATCCGGCTGCTCCACCTGGTCGACTCTCAGGACCGAGAACGAGCTGACGCGCTCCGGCAGGCTCGCCGTCAAGCGGACGAAGCCCTGCTTCCAGGGATTCGGCGCGACCCAGTGGGGTGACCACGAGTGGGGCCACACCACCACATCGGCCATCTGCCCCTAAGAGGACGAACAATGATCACACGCCGCACACTGCTCACGATCGGCGCGGCCACGCTCGCCCTCGGCGCCCTGCCTGCCCACGCCGATGCAGTCACCGGGGCAGTGCCCGAGGAACTCGCCTCGCTCGACGCTCTGATGCGGACCTTCCTCGCCGAGCGCAACATCAGCTGCGCGCAGCTCGCCGTCGCCAAGGCGGGCAGGCTGGTGCTGGCCCGCGGCTACGGGTCGTACGGCCAGGCGAACACCCCGGTCCAACCGACCAGCCTGTTCAGGGTCGCGAGCCTGAGCAAGCACATCACCGCCGTCGCGATCATGCGACTGGTCCAGGAGGGCAGACTTCGGCTCTCCGACTCCGTGGCGGACCTGCTCGGCCTCTCACTCGCCGCCGACCCCCGGCTGGTCACGGTCAGCGTGCGCCGACTCCTCCAGCACCTCGGCGGCTGGGACAAGACGGCCGCCGGACGTGACTACCTCTTCTCCGACCATGTCATCGCCGCGGAGCTCGACGTGCCGCTCCCGATCGGGGTCGAGCACATTCTGAGATACGCCACGAGCCGCCCGCTCGACCACGACCCCGGCACCCGGTACTCCTACAACAACTACAACTTCCTGCTGCTGGGCAGGGTCATCGAGAAGGTGTCGGGCCTGGACTACGCCACGTACGTCCAGAGCAAGGTGATGCGCCCACTGGGGGTGACCCGGCCGAGGCTAACCTCGAACCCGGGCACCGGCGAGGTGCCCTACCTGTCCAATTACACAGCCAAGACCGTGCTCGACGACTCGGGAAAGGTCGTGCCGTACCCCTATGGCGGCAGCAACTACGCCAACTTCGACGCCGCCGGCGGCTGGGCGGCCTCCGCCGTCGATCTCGTCCGGCTCACGAGGATCTTCGACGGGACCACCTCGGTGCTCTCTCCAGCATCCGTCTCGGCGTTGCTGGCCAAGCCGGAGACCGGCTCCTTTGAGAGCGGCGCCTGGTACGGCGGCGGCTGGCTCATCCGATCCATGGGCAGCGGTCTCAATCTGTGGCATTCGGGTTCGATGCCTGGCGCCTTCGCCGTGCTGAGCAGGACCTACAACGGGATCGCGCTGTGCGCGACCTTCAACAGGCGCGAAGAGTCGGGCTCGCCCGACTTCGACGCGTTCCTCGACGAGCTCTACAACGCCGCTCAGGCGATCAAGACCTGGCCCGCCGACGACCTGTCCTCGCAGTACTTCTGACCAGGAGAGATCATCACGGGTTCATTGATCATCGGCCTCGTCGGTCGACTCCGCCGGCGGGACGACCTTCCGCCCCCACGTACCGCCCCGCAACTCCACTAACGCCACGTTGGGAAAGCCGAAAAGCGCGGCGGACGAGTGGGTGCACACCCACACGTTCACGGGTCGAAGCAAGGCCATCTCGGTGTACGTCAAAGAATGCGTCAAACCCCAGGTCGAGATAGACATGGGCAATTACTCAGGGTACGTGGGCGGAAAGGTCCGCTGCATTTGATCCCATGCTGATCGGCCCCTGCCCCGCCACCCGTCACCACGGCAGGGGCCGATCCTTGGTCCTTTTCCGCCTCCCGCGACCGGTCCGGCGGCACCACCCAACCCGTGAGCCTGACGAAGATCACATGAACCAGTCGCAGCGCCATGGACAGCGATCATGCCCGCAAGAACGGGAACGCCGAACCCCAGGTCAGCCACAGCGGCCGAGTTTCGGGCACCCACAGGCTCAGCGGCGGATGATCACTTCACGGTAGGCAGTCGCGGTCCGGAGGTGACTCTGAGCTCGGCGAGTGGCTGCGCAGGATGTGCCGCAAGGCCGAGGCCGGCGTGCTGTTGCAACTGGCGTTCGAGACGTTCGCCCTCCTCGGCGCCGTGCCCTGTCCGCCGAGCAGGACAGCCGGGGAAGGTGCGGGCATTCCTTTCGGGCGCTCGATGACGGCCGATCCGTCGGCGCAGGTCCAGGTCGTGCGCCGGCGCACGCCCGGACGTTGCGCCTGCCGACGGCAGTCAGGGGCTCACGAGATGCGGGACACCTTCTCGGACGTCCTGCGGAACTGCGTGCCGTTCCACTTGTAGGTCTGGCGGACGACCAGATCCGGGCAGCAGTTGGGGGCCCGGTCGCTGACCGCCTGGCCGCGTAGGTGCACCCGCCCGTTCTGGATGGTGACCTTCTGGGACTTGAAGTAGCGGTTCTTGCCCAGCTCGCCGATCAGGCGGGGGGCCGAGCGCTTGGAGGCGCCGTCGTAGACGAAGGCGATCAGCGGATTGCTCGACGTCGGACTCGGGCAGGACGATACGACCACGGTCTCGCGCCGTCCGTCACCCGTAAGGTCGCCTACAGCGGCGACGCGGGCGCGCACGACGTACCAGGTGTCGTTCGGCTTTGGCTTGGGGCAGTCCAGTGCCTGCGCCACCACGGCCGTCCAGTCGACCTCGTCGAACCGGTTCGCGGCCTGACCGGTCTCTCCGGAGGCGGCGGCCGTGGCCTGAGCCGCCATGGTGTCCGCGGCGGCGGTGCCCGTGGCGAGGATCGGTGCCAGCGAGGTCGCGACGGCGATGATCCCCGCGCAGGCTCCAAGTCGGCGGGCCATCGGGCTGCTCATGTGTTCAGTGCGTGAGTTCATGATTATTCCGACGCATGGAACGCCGCAGATGTTGTGCCCGGGACGTCACCGACGCCGGCGGATTGCCGCGATCCTCGAGGAGCACGTCAAGGGCTCGGCCGTTCTTGAGAGCCGGCTGGTGTTCGACAAGGACACCGCGCAGGCCCTCACCGACGAGATCGTCGCGGCGAAGCCCGGCGGCCCGCAGGCCCAACACGCCGGCACCGGCCTTACTACCGGCCAAAGATCGCTAGGCGGGCGACGATGTGTGGCGCTGGAGCTCCCACGGGTCGTGCGCGCTGAAGACGCCCACCTCGTCGCCATGCGGGCGATTTCCGCGTCCTTCGACCTCTGCGAGCGACCCGCTTGATGCTCGGCGGTAGCACCTCACCTCGTTGGCCGGCGAAGCGGGTCACATGGAGGTCAGCCGGCTTTGGCGGAGTCGATATGGCGGATGTCGCCGAGGTTGACGACCGTGCGGTTGTGGAAGAAATCGTCTTCGTGCAGCGTGGTGATGCTGCCGGATGGCACCCGGAAGCTGGCGTAGCCGACCGCCTTGATCGGTATCCTGAGCCAGGACGTCACGACGAGGGTCAGAGAGCCGCCGTGCGTCACAATGATCTGGTGTTCGCAGGGGCTCTGCAAGATCTCGTCCATGGCCGCGTAGATGCGCCGCGCCCATACCGCCTTGGTCTCGGCACCCTCCACACCCTCGTCGTGTTCCAGCCGCTCTCCGACAGCCGGCGGCGGGACGAATCGTTGGTCCAGCCACTCCTGTGGCCTTCCCCCCGCCTCTCCGTAGGACTTCTCCCGCAGTCTGCGGTCCAGGATCGGTTTCACGCCGAACAGCTCGGCAATCCTCCCGGCCGTTTGCCGGGTGCGCTGCAGATCCGATGAGAACAGCTCCACATCGGCGCCGTCCGGGATCTGGGTCCGCAGCGCTTGGGCAATGGAGGTAGCCGTGCTGAGGCCGGCCGGTGTCAGCTGCGAATCATGCCAGCCGCCGACGACCCTCTCGACGTGGTGCGTCGCCTCCGGATGGGTGACGACGTAAATGGTGCGCATGAGTGAGATCTTCCTGTAGGGGGCTTTTCTTGAGTGATCTTAAGAGAACCGGAGGCTCCGGCGGTGCTGGTGCGGACCGCCCGGCGCCTGATCGCCGGACGTGCGCGCCTTCGTCGGCATCCGTTCCAACATGGTCGCTTCCCACGCAATGCTTGCTCGTTTCCCGGATGTAGGTGCTCAGGGCAAGGCTTGCCGTAGCCCCGTGGGCGCCTCGCCAGCGACCTCAGCCGGCCCTGGCCGTGGCCGGCACGGCCAGGGCGTCGTTGTGTCACCGCGACCGCGTCGACCTCGCCGACGGCGGTGCCGCGCGCGGCCTGGTCCTCTGTCCCATCGAGGGGATTCAGCCCCGGCCAGGCTGCTGAGCGAGCACCTGGTCCCAGTCGACCGTCCGCGCCCAGTCCAGGTAGGAGTGCCAGCCCACCTCCGGGAACTCCGCGTGCAGCGCGGCGATGTCGGTGTGCACCCGGTTGTCCTCGAAACTCTGGAACATGTCAGCGATCTCTTCCCCGGCCCACTGGCGAATCATCGGGATGGGAATGTTCTCGTACGGCATGTCCGAGCCGATGGCTTCGGACAGGAAGCCCGCGGCCTCCAGGGTGGTCACGCTGTCGGAGACGACGTCGATCGCTCTGCCGGACAGCTTGGCGGGGTTCTCGATCGCGTAGACGGCCATGCCGGCGATGTCCAGCACGGTGACCTGGTCGAGCTTGCGATCAGGAGAGAGCGGGAAGGCGTAGACGCCCTGGTTCAGCCGGGTCAGGCCCACATTGAGGGCGTTCTCCATGAAGTAGGCCGGCTGAATTCCGGTGAAAGTGGTGCCCTGCTCGACGAGATAGCGGTGCACGACCTGCTTGGCGGAGGCGTGCTCGACCGTGAAGTCGGCCTCGCTCGCCGCCCCCTTGACCGAGGAGTACACCAGGTGGGCGTCCACCGCCCTCGCCGCGTCGGCGAGGGCGCGGCCCTGGGCGATCTCCTCGGCGGCGCCGTTCTGGCCGAAGGGGACGGTCAGCCCGAAGATCGCATTCATGCTCCTTGCCGCCCTGGTGAGGGCTTCGCGGTCGGCGAGATCGCCGGTCACGAGGCGGACGCCCTGTGCGGCGAGCGCGTCCGCCGCCGGTGTCGCGGGGTCGCGGACGTAGGCGACAGGCTCATGGCCGTGCTTGAGCAGGCGTGCGACGACGGCTCCGCCCTGCCGGCCGGTGGCTCCTGTGACGAGGACGCGGATCATGGAAACTCCTTAATCAATCAATTGAATGATTTCGCGCATGAGGACGGGCCTCATGCGTGCCGTACGTCCAGAAATGCAGAGAGGGCCTCGCTCACGCGTTGCCGGTACTCCTCCGACAGCGGATCCACGTCGTAGATCCCCTCGATCACCTGTGGAAGCGCAACCGGGGCGAAGGCGAGGAGAAAGGAGAGCAGCGTCACGAACTCGGGCGGGTGGCCATCGCCGATCTCTCCCGACGCCTGCCGGGCGCGCGTCTGCTCGACGGCGGCGGCGGCCACGGTGCGCCATTCCCGCGCCAGCGCTTCAGTGTCGCCGGGATAGTCACCCAGCGCCTGCCACACCACGAGACGGGCTCGCCGGGGATCACGCAAGGTGGCGTTCAACACCATGCGGAAGCTCTCCAGGAACGGCTCGGCCTTGCTGGCCGGCACCAACTTCGAGCGCCGCTCCTGCCAGCCCGACAGCAACTCCTCCAGCAGGCCTTCCTTGCCGCCGAAGTAGTAGGAGATCAGCTGCACGTTGACGCCGGCGCGCTTGGCGATCGCCGCGGTGCGAGCGCCGCTGTAACCCTTGGCGGAGAACTCGTCGAGGGCCGCATCAAGGATGCGCTCCCTCGTACGCGCCGCTTTGCTCGTCGCCTGGGGTTGATCTTCTGGCATGGACGCACAATATCAATCAATCGCATGATTGCAAGTGGCCGTGGAGGGCGGATCCGTTCGAGATCACGCTGTGGCCACCCAAGACGGATGGTTCGCCGACGGCCTCGGGTGCGCAGAGGTCATGTCGCCGCGACGGTTGACCCTGACGCAGGGTCAACCCTTCAGCATGGTCGGCATGACGACGAAAGCCGGTGCGATGCGGCACTTCACAGTCCACCACGACGGTGTCACGATCCCGGTGTCTCGCGGTGGCCGGGGTCGGCCATTGGTCCTGTGCCCTGGGTTGAGCTCGACGCAGGCCGATCTGCACGAGCTGACCGAGCTGCTGCGGCGCGACCACGACGTGGTCACCTTCGACCTCAGGGGCCATGGCCTCGCCTCGGCCGCCGACCGGTACTCCTTCGAGGCGTTCCTCAGCGATCTCATCGCCGTGCTGGCGGAGCTGGGACGCCTCGACCCGCCCTCGGCGCCCGTGCTCGTAGGCTACTCGCTGGGCGCGGACTTGGCCGTGCACTATGCCTCCGAGCATCCTGACGCCGTCGCCGAGCTGATTCTCATCGACGGGGCGAACCCGGTGCCCGAACCGTTCATCACCGAGGCCGACCTGCCGGAGTTCCGCGCGATGTGGGAGGAGATGGCGACGCAGCAGGAGGCCGGACGGGACAGCGCGCGTCAGGTGTTGCTCACCGCCCAGGAAATCTTCGAGCTCAATGTCGAGATCGATATGATCCGGTCCGGAATCCTCGACCGGTACCAGAAGATCGACCGGCCCATCAGCATGATCATGTCTACCTCGATGGCCGGCGACAGCGGCGAAGGGCATGCGCCGCGGTTCAATCAGAACTGGCGTGCCGGCGTGGACCGGCTGGTCCGCGAGCAGCCCCGCATCTCCACGTCCTGGCTCGACGCCGATCACCGGCTGGTCTTCACCCACGCCCAGGAAATCGCCCAGATCATCCGAGGTGCACTGGCTCCAGCGGCCAGGCCGACTTCTTGAACACCTCCTGCAGGAGGAGACTGGTTCGATGCTGACCATCGGCGAACTGGCGTCGTACGCCGGAGTGACGGTGCGCGCGGTGCGGCACTATCACGCCAAGGGGCTGCTGCCGGAGCCGGAGCGGGACTCCTCCGGCTATCGCAGGTACGGTGGCGACTCCGTGGTCGAGCTGATCAGGATCCGGACCCTCGCCGAGGCCGGGGTCCCGCTGGCGCGGGTGCGAGAGCTGCTACAGGCCGGCGAGGAAGAGTTCGCCGCAGCGGTCGCAGACATCGACAAGCGGCTGCGGGCGGAGATCCGGGAGCGGCAGCGGCACCGGGAGCGGATCGCCCGCCTCACTGCCGGCGACAGCCTGGCGCTGCCACCGGAGGTGGTCGAGTTTCTCGACCGGCTGAGGGCGCTGGGGATCGACGAGCGGATCGTCGAGGTCGAACGCGACGGCTGGATCCCGCTGGCCGCGCACTCCCCCGAGCGCGTGCCGGAGTGGATGGCACGCAAGCGGGAACAGGTCGCCGATCCGCGGCTCATCGCTCTCTATCTCACCCTGAGCCAGGCTCTCGACCGGGCCGACGACGACTCGCGGCTGGTCGAGCTGGCCGACAAGCTGGCCGCCTACATCACGCGGGTGGCCGACGAGCGGGGCGAGGACTACGTCGGCGATGTCGACGTCGAGCCACCGTTCGTCAAGCTGATGGACACGCTGGCGTTCGACACCGTGCCGCCCGCTCGCCGGCTGATCGAGTTACTGAAGGAGCGAGGCTGGACCGGCTGGACCAAGCTTGAGCGCGTGGACCCAACACAGGGTGACGGCGGGCGGGGTCCTGCTGGGTGAGGGCGACGGCTTCGGCGCTGAGGTCGACGTAGGGCCAGGCCACGGGGTCCTCCATGGATACTCACATGCGGCTCGAACTGAGCGAGTGAGTGCTGACGGGTACGCGCCAAGCCCATTCCTTGTTGCGGGTGATGAAGGGGAGAATTCATCGAGCACATGTGCCTCCGAAGGGCGGCTCGCCTTCCACGAGCTCGCCTGGTTCGGCCTCGGTGACAAGGGCGTCGCCGTGCTCGCCCCCTTCTGGTCGGCCGATGGTTGATGAAAGGCGTGGAACATGACGACGGTGCTGGTGGATGTGCGTTTCGCCGGGACGTTCACGTCCGCGAAGGAGTACACGCCCGCGACGGGCGAGGTCGGCGCGGTGCGCAGGCTGACCGGTGACGAGGTGATCAGGCCGGGGCACGGCCTGCTGCTCGACGGCGACGGCCAGGGTGTGGCGGTGGCCGTCGAGCCGCCCGGGCGCGGGCTGGCGGTGGAGGTGCGGCTGGTCCCCCAGGGGGAGACGGCCGAGCGGGTCCTGCTGCTGGTCACCGGCCAGGAACCCGTCGAGGTGACGGAGGGGGTGACGGTGAGCGGCGGCGACGTCGTGGTGAGCGGCTTGGCCGGGGTGCTCTCGCGGATCCGCGTGGTCGCCTTCGACGGGAGGTTCGACCGCTCGACGCTGAACGGCGGGCGCGCCCACCGCGCCACCCCGGCCGCCGGGCCGGCGGAGCCGGGCTGGCGGGTGCCGATCGGGAACGGCGACGACGTGGTGGCACGGGCCGCCCTGGTCCGCCCGACCGAGCGGCAGCTCGCCTGGCAGGCGCTGGAGCGCACGGCGTTCCTGCACTTCGGCGTGAACACCTTCACCGGTCTCGAATGGGGCTACGGCGACGAGGACCCCGACGCCTTCCAGCCCGAGGACCTCGACACCGACCAGTGGGCGCGCGAGCTGAAGGCCGCCGGGTTCACCCTGGCGATCCTGACGGTCAAGCACCACGACGGATTCGTCCTCTACCCCTCGGCCCTGACCCGCCACTGCGTGGCCTCCTCGTCCTGGCGGGGTGGCAAGGGGGACGTGCTGCGGGAGTTCGCCGACTCCATGCGGGCCCATGGGCTGAAGGTGGGCGTCTACATCTCACCGGCCGACGAGCACGAGCCCACGTACGCCAACGGCAGCCCCCGCACGCCCAGGCGGATCGGCGACCTGACGCTGCCTTCCACCGACTACGGCGCGTACATGCTGGGCCAGCTCCACGAGGTGCTGACCGGGTACGGCCCGATCGACGAGGTGTGGTTCGACGGCTCCCAGGGCCGCATCCCCGCCGGCCACGTGGAGGAGTACGACTTCGACAGCTGGTACGCGCTGATCCGGCGGCTGGCCCCCGAGGCGGCGATCGCGAACTGCGGGCCCGACGTGCGCTGGGTCGGCAACGAGAGCGGCCTGGCCCGCGAGGACGAGTGGAACGTGGTCCCGGTCACCGTCGAACGCGAGCGGGTCAACGTGGCCCGCTACGACGCCCCCGACCTTGGCGGCCGCGACTTCCTCGCCCGGGCGGAAGGTGACTTCCTGCAGTGGTGGCCGGCGGAGGTGGACGTGAGCATCCGTCCCGGCTGGTTCTACCACGCCGAGCAGGAGCCCAAGTCGGCCGACGAGCTGATGACGATCTACAACGAGTCGGTCGGGCGCGGCGCGGTGCTGCTGCTGAACGTGCCGCCGGACCGGCGGGGCAGGCTGGCCGACGCCGACGTGGCGGTGCTGCGCGAGTGGTCGGCGCGGATCGACCGGGACTTCGCCCGCGATCTGGCCGAAGGGGCCGCGCGCACGGCCGACGGCGACGGCGTCGTCCTGGACTTGGGCGGCCCCGCCCGTATCCAGCGGATCGTGCTGGCCGAGGACCTGCGCCACGGCCAGCTCGTCGAATCACTGCTGGTCGAGGCGGAGGAGGCGGCCGGATGGCGACGGATCGCCGCCTGCGGCACTGTCGGGGCCAAGCGCGTCATCACGCTGCCGGCCCCGGTCGAGGCCGCCAGGTTCCGGGTGCGCGTGCTCCGATCGCGCGCCCCCTTCCACCTGAAGGCGGTCCGTCTGTTCGCGTAGTGCGTCAGCGGCGGTAGGCGACGCCGAGGTGGTCCAGGCGGCGGCGGTGGGCGAGCAGGCGTTCGGTGAACTCGGCGTACTCGCCCGCCGTGCCCCAGGCGACCTCGGCCAGGGCGCACAGCCGGGGGAAGGCCATGTACTCCACGTGGGCCGTGGTGGGCAGGTATTCGCTCCACAGCTGGCCCTGCGTGCCGAGGACGTGCCCGGCCGCCTCGGCGTCCAGCCCGGCGGGGACCGGCTGGTAGGCGTAGACCTGCTCCAGCGTGGTCAGGCCGCCGATGGCCAGCGGTTCCCCGTCAGGTTCCGCCTGGTAGAAGTCGAAGTAGGTGTGCGTGTGCGGGCACATCACCGCGTCGTGCCCCGCCCGGGCGGCGTCGATGCCGCCCTGCTCGCCCCGCCAGGACATCACGGTCGCGCCCGGCGTGAGGCCGCCCTGCAGGATCTCGTCCCAGCCGATCAGCCGCCGTCCGTGCTCGGCCAGGAAGGCGGCCATGCGGCCGATGAACCAGCTCTGCAGCGCGTCGGCGTCGGGCAGCCCCAGTTCGCGCAGGCGCGCCTGGGCCCGCGGCGACTCCTCCCACTCGCGTTTGGGGCACTCGTCGCCGCCGACGTGGATCCATTCGCTCGGAAAGACCTCCAGCACCTCCTCCAGCACGTGGCGGCAGAAGGCGATGGTCTCCTCGGACACGTTCAGCACCTGCTCGTGCACGCCCCAATCGGTGGCCACCGGCCGCGCGCGGCCCGGGTCGTCGCCCAGCTCGGGGTAGGCGGCGATGGCGGCGCGCATGTGGCCGGGCATGTCGATCTCGGGGACAATCGTGATGCCGCGCGTCCGCGCGTGGGCCACGAGGTCGCGCAGTTCGCGCTTGGTGTAGAAGCCGCCGTGCGGGACGCCGTCGTAGCGGCCCTCGGTGTAGTGGCCGAGCATCGACTCCGCGCGCCAGGCCCCCACCTCGGTCAGGCGCGGGTAGCGGTCGATCTCCATCCGCCAGCCCTGGTCGTCGGTCAGGTGCAGGTGGACGACGTTGAGCTTGTGCAACGCGGCCAGGTCGACCATCCGGTACAGGAATTCCACGGGGTACCAGTGGCGGGCCACGTCCAGCATCACGCCGCGCCAGCCGAAGCGCGGCGCGTCCTCGATCTCCACGTACGGCACCGCCCACGCCGCTCCCCCGTCCGGGCCGGTGGCGAAGATCTCCGCGGGAAGGAGCTGCCGCAACGTCTGGACGGCGAACGGGAGGCCGCGCCGGCCACCCGTGATCACCACGCCTTCGGCGGAGACCGACAGGCGGTACTCCTCGTCGGCGAGCGCCGGGTCCACCCGCAGCCGGATGGTGTCGGGGCCGGGCTCGGCCGCCGGGGCCAGCTTGCTGCCCGCGGGTCTGCCCACCAGCTCGCGCAGCAGTTCGGCGGCCTCGCCGGCGGCGGGGTCGGCGAGGAGGCCGGTGGTCTCGGTGAGCTGCCAGGCGCCCGGCGTCGTGGTCAGGCGGGCCGGGCGGGGGATGAGGTGCACGGTGACTCCAGGTCAGGCGGTTCGACGGGGGTTGACGCAGAGAAGGGCGCCGTCGAGCTGGTCCGGTTCGCCCGTCCAGCCGTGCACGGCGACGGTGTGGCGCTCGCCGGGCAGCAGGGTGGTCAGGCCCTGATCGGCGGCGGCCGCGGGGTGCAGCCGGTCGGCGTGCAGGTACAGGTCGCGGATCAGGGTGCGCGCGGTGATCGTCACCTGGCAGCCGGTGGCGGTGGGGTGCACCTCGACGTCCATGCGGGGCGGCGGGTAGGCGAAGTCGCGGTCGGGGCAGGCGAACCGCCACGCCCGCAGGCCGTCGCCCTCGGCGATCCAGAACTCCCGGGTGACGTCCTCGGCGGCGGCCAGGCCGGCGGGCAGTTCCAGCGTGACCACGGTGCGCGCGGCCGCGTGGAAGGGCAGCTCCGCTTCGGCCAGGACGGCGCCGTCGACCCGCATCCGCCGCACCCGCAGGCTGCCCTCCCAGGGCGTCGCGGCCTGGTTGATCATCGCGGCCCGGTCCTCGCGCAGGGTGAGCAGCCGGTCGGCGTACAGGCGGCGGAGCTCGAAGTAGAGCGGTTTGAGCCGGGCGTCGCCGTCGATGGCGGACCAGGAGATGACCGGCCAGCAGTCGTTGAGCTGCCAGACGATCGTGCCCGCGCACACGGGCCAGTTCGCGCGCCAGTGCTCGATGCCGGTGGCGATCGCTCGGGCCTGCACCACCTGAGTGAGATGGTGCCAGTCGTCGAACGACGCCGGGGGGTCGAAGTGGCGGGCCAGGCCGCGGGCCAGCTTGCCCGCGCCGTCGGCGGCCTTCTGGCGGTGGTTCAGCAGCGGTGAGTCCGCCGACAGCTCCGCGTCGGACAGCGCGCGGCGCAGCGTCGCCCAGGCGGCCGGGGCCTGCCAGCCGAACTCGGCCACGAACCTGGGCACGTCGAGGGTGTAGTCGGCGTAGTCGGTCTCGTTCCACACGGTCCAGGAATGGGTGGTGCCGTGGGCGGGATCGTTGGGGTGCCGGCTCCATGAGCCCGACCAGGGGCTGCCGGGCCAGTAGGGGCGGGTGGGGTCGGTGTCGGCCACGATCCTGGGCAGCAGGCCGAGGTAGTAGCCCTCGCCCCAGGAGGCGCCGGCCAGTCGCTCCTCCCAGCCCCAGTCGCGAAATCCCCACAGGTTCTCGTTGTTGCCGTTCCACACCACCAGGGAGGGATGCGGCATGAGCCTGGCCACGTTCTCCCGCGCCTCGGCGTCGATCTCGCCGCGCAGCGGCTCCTCCTCGCTGTAGGCGCCGCACGCGAACAGGAAGTCCTGCCACACCAGCAGCCCGAGCTCGTCGCAGGCGTCGTAGAACGCCTCGTCCTCGTAGATGCCGCCGCCCCACACGCGGATCAGGTCGATGTTCGCCTCGGTGGCCTGGGTGAGCCGACGCCGGTAGCGTCCTGGAGTGACGCGGCTGGGGAAGACGTCGTCGGGGATCCAGTTGACGCCGCGGGTGAAGATCCGCTCCCCGTTGACCACCAGCGTGAACCCGCTGCCGTGGGGGTCGGCCCTGGTGTCCAGCTCGACCGTGCGGAAGCCGATCCTGCGCTCCCATCGGTCCAGCTCACGGCCGTCGGCCGACAGCACCACCACGCAGTCGTACAGCGCCTGCTCGCCGTAGCCCCTGGGCCACCACAGGGCGGCCCGCGGCACCTCGGCCACCACCACGGCCTCGGTGCGATCCGGCGGGATTTGCGCTCGCGCGGTCACCTCGCCGACCCTCACCAGCACCTCCAGCGGCCGGTCGCGGGACGTGCGCGCCACCTCCAGACGCAGCTCCACCCGGCCGTCGCGGTCGTCGACGGTCACCAGCGGCCGCACCCGGGCGAGCCTGGCGGTGTTCCACCGCTCCAGCCGCGCCGGCCGCCACATGCCCGCCGTGACCAGCGTCGGCCCCCAGTCCCAGCCGAACGAGCAGGCCATCTTGCGCACGAAGTTGAACGGCTCGGTGTAGGTGGTGGGCCGGTCCCCCACCTCCTTGCGCACCGCCTCGGCCTCGGTGTAGGCCGAGGTGAACCGCACCGACAGCGGGCCGGCGGCCCCGGTCACGTCGAAGCGGTACGAGCGATGCATGTTGCGCGTACGTCCCAGCACCCGGTCGCCGACCCGGATCTCGGCCACCGTGTCCAGCCCGTCGAACACCAGGTCGGTGTGCTCGTAGGCGTCGTCGAGCTCGGGCAGCCACGTCTGGTAGAGCCAGTCGGTCCGGCCCACCCAGGCGAGCTTCGACTCGTTGTCGTCCAGGAACGGATCCGGCACCAGCCCCGCCGCCAGCAGGTCGGTGTGCACGCACCCCGGCACCCTGGCCGCCAGTACCGTCCCGTCGGGCAACGGACTGGGCGAATCCGGACGAACCGTCCATCCGGTGTCCAGGGGAATCAGCAACGACACCATGTCTCCTCTTGATGGATCACTACGTGGCAAGGCGGTCGGTCATCCGGGGCGCGGAGAGAAGGGCCGGCCCGCCAGCGCCCATTCCCGGCGCGGCTCGACGCCCAGCGCGGCCAGCACGTGCGCGTGCACGTCGGCCTGTTCCAGCCGGGCGGGCGGCTCGGCGGGCACGCCGGGCCCGCAGGCGGCGATCCAGGCCGTGCGTTCCGCCTCGCTGTCCCCACCGTGGCCGCCGACGACGTCCACGTGCCCGTGGTCGGTCACCGCGATCAGGGTCCACCGCTCCCCCGCGTACGAGGGCCGGCGGCGGATGGCGGCCAGCACCCGGCCGATCCGCCGGTCGCAGCTCTCGACGGCCGCGGTGTAGGCGGGGGTGAGCCCTTCCTCGTGCGCCACGACGTCGGGCAGGCGCACCCGCGTCAAGAAGTCCGGATATTTCGCGATTTGGTGGCCGGTCAGGTCGTTGTCGTAGATGCCGTGTCTGTCGGCCAGGACCCCGGTGGCGATCGTGGCCCAGCCGGGGCCGGAGATCGTCGGGGCGGCGTCGTTGACGCGGACCGGGGCCAGGAAGCCGGCGGCCGCGATGGCGTCCAGTTCCGGGGTGCGGGCGGCCAGGAGCGTGTCATGGCGCACCCCGTCCAGGCCGAAGACGACCACGTGCGGCCTCATGCCTTCACCGCCCCGGCGATGGCCTCGACGATGTAGCGCTGGGCGACGATGAACACGATCACGATCGGGGCGAGGGAGATGATCGCCCCGGCGCACAGCAGCGTCCAGTTGGTGGTGGTCTGGTTGGTGAAGGCGTACAGGCCCACGCCGACGGTGCGCAGCTCGGGCCTGCCCAGCGTGAACACCAGCGGCAGGAAGAAGTTGTTCCACGAGCTGATGAACGTGAACAGCCCGAGCGTGGCCGCCATCGGCTTGGCCAGCGGCAGCATCACGCGGAAGAACAACGTGTTGAAGCCGGCGCCGTCCACCCGCGCCGCCTCCTCCAGCTCGCGCGGCATGGTGGAGAAGTAGGCCATGAACATGAACGTGCCGAACACCAGACCGCCCCCGACCTGGACGAGGATCACCGACCACAGCGTGTTGAGCAGCCCGAGCGCGTTCACCAGGTCGAAGACGGGGATGATCGTGTATCCGTGCGGCAGCAGGAACGTGATCATGATGACGCCGATCACGATCTTCTTGCCCGGGAACGTGGTCCTGGCCAGGGCGAATCCGGCCATCGCGGTGAAGAGCAGGGTGAGGAGCACGCTGGTCACGGAGATGATCAGGGTGTTCATGAAGTACGTGCCGAAGCTGGCCTCCTGCCACGCCTGGGCGTAGTTCTCCCAGCGCGGCGCCGGCGGGATCAGGCTCAGTCCGGTGTCGAGGAAGTCGAGTTTCGACTTCAGCGAGCTGCCGACCGCCCACAGGAACGGGTAGACGTAGGCGAACCCGAAGCCGAGCAGCAGGATGTGGGTCAACGCGCGGCGGGCGGGCGCGGTGCCGAGGCGGTTCATGCGCGCTCCCTGCGGGCCCGGAGCCTCTTGATCGCCAGCATCTGGCACGCCGTGAGCACCAGCAGGAGCAGCCCGAAGAAGAAGGAGGCGGCCGAAGCCAGCCCGATGTCCGGGTCGGTCACCCTGCCGGTGCCCACCTGGCCGAACGCCTGGCGGTAGACGTAGGTGTTGACCACGTCGGAGGCGAAGTAGGGGCCGCCGCCGGTCAGCACCATGACCAGGTCGAAGACCTGCAGGCTGCCGATGATCGCCAGGAACAGGATCACCAGGCCCACGTTGCGCAGGCCGGGTACGGTGACGTGCGCGAATCTGGCGATCCGGCCGGCGCCGTCGAGCTGGGCGGCCTCGTACAGGTCCTTCGGGATGGTCTGCAGCCCGGCCAGGAAGTAGATCAGGTTGTAGCCGAGCGTGTTCCAGATGCCGATGACGATGACCGTCCACAACACCGTGTTGGGGTCGCCGAGGAACTGCAGCGGCCGGTCGATGAGGCCGAGGCCGGTCAGCGGCTCGCTGAGCGCGTCGCCGAAGTTGGCCAGCATCAGCTTGAGCACGATGCCCACGATCGCGATCGAGGTGACCGCGGGCAGGAAGTAGATCGCCCGGTAGAACGTGGAGCCGCGCAGCTTCGGGTTGTTCAGCACCAGTGCCAGGGCAAGCGCCAGGTCGAGCTGGACCGGGACCAGGACGATCGTGTAAAGGGCGGCGTTGGCCAGCGAGTTCCAGAAGTAGCCGTCGGCGACCACCTCGCGGAAGTTGGCCAGGCCGACGAAGTCGGTGGGCTCCCCGATGCCGTCCCAGTCGTAGAGGGTGTAGCCGAGCGAGGCGAAGATCGGGTAGACGGTGAAGGCCCCGGTGAGCACGGCGAACGGCAGCAGGTACGCGTACGACCAGCCGTTGGCCCGCACGCGGCGCCACAGCGAGGGGCCGTGCCGCGGTCCGGCGGCCGGGCCCGGCACGCGGGCCCGGGTGAGCTGAGTGGTCGGCATCGGGGCTCAGGCTCCGAGGTAGGCGGGGATGTCCCACTTGTAGGGCTTGGTGAGGTCCCAGTCGGCGAAGACGTAGTCGTCCCTGCTCACCTTGTGGCCGTCCTTGTTGGCCTTCTCCAGCGCCTTGACGAACTCCCTCTCCAGGTCCTCGGCCAGCTTGGTGAGCGCCGCGCGCATGTCCTTGATCTGGCCGGTGTACAGGCCGGTGCAGATGTCCTCGAAGCTGGGGGTGACGGGCTTGGGCACGACGTGGATGGTGGCCGGGTTGCGCAGCGACGGCTGCGGGCCGGGCAGCACGAGCTCGGCCCCGGCGACGAACTGGGCGAACGGCGGGAAGTCGAT
Source organism: Nonomuraea mangrovi (assembly GCF_042681425.1). NCBI lineage: Bacteria > Bacillati > Actinomycetota > Actinomycetes > Streptosporangiales > Streptosporangiaceae > Nonomuraea > Nonomuraea mangrovi. The sequence goes on from NZ_JBHUFV010000096.1 coordinate 25,458, forward strand.
CTTGCTGGGGTCGTTGGCCTCCGGGTGGATCGAGACGCCGCCCTTGAGCTCCTGCACGAACCGCGCGGCGGCGTCCTTGCCGTGCCACCATTTGAACCACTCCCACGCCTGGTCGGGGTTCTTGGCGGTGGCGGAGATGGCCAGGTGGACCGAGCCGGCGCCGCGGTAGAAGAAGCTCTTGCGCTGCCCGTCCTGCGGGACCATGGTGACGGTCGTGTAGTCGGTGAAGCCGAGGTCGGTCCAGCCGGGCTGGTTCCACACGCCGCCCACGATCATGCCGAACTTGCCGCGGGCGAAGTGCTGGCGGGAGATCTCGTCGTCGATGCTGAGTGACTGGGGGAAGATGTAGCCCTTGTCGCGCCATTCGAGGAAGAGCGTGAGGAAGTCGAGGTAGGGACGCTCGGTGCGCAGGGTGAACGCGCCGGTCCTCGGGTCCAGGCCGCCCGGGGTGCTCGACGGGAGCGTGGCCGGCGTGCCCGAGCCGTTGACGAAGAAGTTGACCCACCAGGGGATGATGGGGAAGGCGCTGTTGCCGAAGCCCAGGCCGTGCACGCCGCCGTTGCCCTTCTTGGTGATCTGCTCGGCGAACAGCGTCACGTCGTCCCAGTTCTTGGGGATCTTGACGGTGCCGTCCGCCTCCACCAGGCCGGCGTCCTTGAAGACCTGGTTGTTGAGGTAGAGCTGCACGTCGGTCGCGTACCCGTCGAACGGCGCCGAGTAGATCTTGCCGTCGGCCGCGTTGACGCCCTCGACGAAGGAGTAGGCCGGGAAGGTCTTCTGCCACTCCAGCGTGGCGTACTTGGACAGGTCCAGGACGCGGCCCTCCTGGATGTGCTCGTCCAGCCGGTCCTGGGCGACCATGAACACGTCGGGCAGGTTGCCGCCGCGCGCGGCCAGGTCGAGCAGGTTCTCGAGGTTGCCGCTGGCCTGCATCGTGCGCTCGATCGTGATGCCGGGGTTGGCCGCCTGGAAGAGCTCGATCTCCTTCTTCACCCAGGGCTCCTGGGTGGCCCACTTGTCCCAGTGAGTGATGACCGCCTGCTTGCCGCCGCTCTTGGCCGGGGCCGCGCCGCCGCCCGGACCGCTGCAGGCCGCCAGTGCGGCCAGGCCGCCGACGCCGGTCAGGAATCCGCGCCTGGACATGGCGAAGTTACGGTGATCGGACATGGGTCGTTCCTTACTGCTGGTGGGGATGGGGGGATTCAGCGCACGCCCTGTCGGTGGGGAGGGGCGATTCAGCGCATGGGCGACGGGGGCGCGGTGGAGCCGCGCACGATCAGCTGGGGCGCCGGCGATTCCGGCGTGGTCCGCCGCCCCTCGATCTGGGCCAGGAGCAGTTCGGCCGCGACCGCTCCGACCGCCACGGGGTCCTGCCTGACGGTGGTCAGCGGCGGGTGCAGGTGCGCCGCCTCGGGGTTGTCGTCGAAACCGGTGACGGACAGGTCACCGGGTACTTCCAGGCCGGCTTCGCGGGCCACGGACATGCCGGCGATGGCCATCAGATCGCTGGCGTAGATGATCGCCGTGGGCCTTCGGCGCAGCAGCCGCCGGGTCGCGGCCGCGCCGCCCTCGCCGGTGAAATGCCCGGCGTCGTGCAGGTCGGCGGGCAGGCCGTGGGAACGCATGGCCTGCCGCCAGGCGTCGAGGCGGGACGTGGAGTGCCGGTAGACGGGCGCCCCCTCGACGAACGCGATCTTCCGGTGGCCGAGTTCCACGAGATGCCCGACCGCGGCGGCGATGCCGTCGCCGTCACGGATGCCCACCACGGGAACCTGGCCGCAGTCCGTCCCCGCAGGGCCGACCGCGACGGCGGGCAGCCCGAGTGCGGGCAGCAGCGCCGGACGCTGGTCGCCGTCACGGATGTCCAGCAGGAACGCGCCGTCGATGCGGCGTTCGCGCACCAGCTGCCGGTAGCTGTCGGCCTCCTTCTCCGCGTCCTCGCCCACGACCTGAAGCACCAGCACCGACCCGCTGCCGTCGAGCACGCTCTCCACGCCGCCGAGGAATCCGGCGAAGAACGGGTCCACTGCGAGCTGCCGGGGGGCCCTGGCGAGCACCAGCCCGACGGCGAACGCGCGGGAGCGGAGCATGGCCCTGGCGTGGATGCTGGGCCGCCAGTTGAGTTGCTCGGCGACCTGTTTGACGCGCCGCCGGGTCTCCTCGCTCACGCCGGGCTTGTCGTTCAGCGCCAGCGAGACGGCTCCCTTCGACACTCCGGCCAGCCGGGCGACATCGGCAATCGTCGGAGGAGTTCCCGGGGTCTCTGGGGACACATCTCCTGGCTCGCCCATGCTTCTCCGGCCTCTCGTAGGTTTACTCAATGCATTTAGTAGTCGCAGAGATCGGAGCAAGTCAACCGTTGACATCGTTGTCATCCCAGCCCTACGCTCGCGCCCACCACCCCGCCGGTCCCTCGACTTGCGGCTACTAATGATGGCTGTTTTCATTTGTCTGCTGACGTTGTTCATCGAGGGAGCGGCATGCGGGTACGCGGCAGTGACACTTCCAGGCTGAGACGGATCAACATGGTCACTGCCCTGCGCGCGCTGCGTGGGCACGGCGCGATCGGCCTGACCGAGCTGGCCTCGCGGGCCGGGCTGTCCAGGCCCACCGTCGAAGGGCTGGCGGAGGACCTGCTGGCCTCGGGCTGGCTGGCCGAGTCGCCGCCGGAGACCGGCCAGATGGGCAGGCCCAGGAGGCTGTTCCGCTTTCGCGCGGAGGCCGGGTACGTGCTCGGCGTGGACGTCGGCTCGTTCTCCGTGCGCGCGCTCGTCTGCGACCTGGAAGGCCACGTCGTGGGCCGGTCCGTCACCCGGCTGACGTCGGAGGCGAGCCGGGCGGACAGGCTGGACGGTGTCAGGAGCGCCGCCCGCGGGGCGTTGCGGGACGCGGGTCTCGACGCCGGCCGCCTGATGGCCGCCTGCGTCGGCACCACGGGCGTGGTGACGCGGGAGGGCGTGGTCAAGCTCTCCGTGGCCCTGCCCGAGTGGACGGGCGTCGACCTGGTGGCCGAGCTGAATGACGACATCGGACCCGTGGTCCTGGTGGAGAACGACTGCAACCTCGCGGCGCTGGCCGAGCGGTGGACGGGCGTCGCGACGGGCGCGCGGGACCTGGTCTTCGTGCTGTCGGGCGTGCGTACCGGCGCCGGTCTGCTGATCGGCGGCGAACTGTACGCAGGCGGACGCGGCATGGCCGGCGAGATCGGCGCGTTGCCGCTGGTCGGCTGGCATCGTGCCCCCTCACACCTGGCCGGGTTCCCCGGCCTTCCGGCGGGAACGCCCGCCGAGGAGGTGGCCGGGCTGGTCTTCGCGGCCGCCAGGCAGGGCGATCCCGCCGCGCGCTGGGCGGTCGAGCAGTACGCCCATGACCTGGCCGAGGGCATCGCCGCGCTGGTACTGACGATGGACCCCGACCTGGTCGTGATCGGCGGCGGCGTCTCCCGGTCGGGTGACGTCCTACTGGAGCCGTTGCGCCGCCATCTCGACCCGCTCTGCCTGGAACCGCCGGAGCTGGCCGTCTCGACCCTGGGAGACCAGGCGGTCGTGCTCGGCGCGGTGCGGCACGCCCTCGACCACGTCGACGCCCGCCTGTACGACGTGGACGCCACGCTGCCCGAGGCCCAGCCCTCCTGACGTCGGTGCGGCCGGAATCGGCCGTCACGACGGGCACGCAGCGGGCTCTTGACGGGAAGGCGCTTGCCCACACATATTTAGCCTCGCTTCGTTAATAAGTCGGGCAGTGCTCGACGCGCAGGAGAAGAGCGCTTCCATGTCCATGAGCCGCCGCTTCCAGGCCACCCGCCAGGCCCTCACCCTCGACGGTGAGCCGTTCCAGGTGTTGTCGGGCGCCATGCACTACTTCAGGACGCTCCCCCAGCAGTGGCCCGACCGTCTCAACAAGCTGCGGGCGATGGGGCTGAACACAGTCGAGACGTACGTGCCGTGGAACCTGCACGAGCCCCGTCCTGGCGAGTTCACCTTCACCGGCCTGGCCGACGTGGAGGGCTTCCTCACCGCCGCCGAGGAGGCCGGGCTGTACGCGATCGTCCGCCCCGGCCCCTACATCTGCGCGGAATGGGAGAACGGCGGCATCCCGGCCTGGATGGAGTTCCGGCGGCGCTGCCACGACCCCCGCTGGCTGGAGCCCGTCGACCGCTGGTTCGACGAGCTGATGCCGCGGATCGCCGCGCGGCAGGTCAGCCGGGGCGGCAACGTCCTGATGGTGCAGGTCGAGAACGAGTACGGATCCTACGGCGACGACCACGTCTACCTGCGCCACCTGGCAGGGGGCCTGGTCCGCAGGGGGATCGACGTGCCACTGTTCACCTCCGACGGAAGCTGGGGCCTCATGGTCACCGGCGGCACCGTGCCGGAGATCTACGCGACCGCCAACTTCGGCAGCGACCCGGCCGGTCACTTCGCCGAATTCGCCAGAAACCGCGACGACCCCGAGTTCTGCATGGAGTTCTGGAACGGCTGGTTCGACCACTGGGGCGAGGAGCACCACGTACGCGACCCGGACGAGGTCGCCAAGCTGCTCGACGAGATGCTCACCCGGGGCGCGTCGGTCAACCTCTACATGGCGCACGGCGGCACCAACTTCGGTTTCATGGCCGGCGCGAACGCGGGGGGCGAGCAGGCCGACGGCAGGTACGAGCCGACGGTCACCTCCTACGACTACGACGCGCCGATCTCCGAGCACGGCGAGCCGACCGCCAAGTTCTGGGCCTACCGCGAGGTCCTCGGCCGCCACACCGAGCTGCCGCCCGCGCCGTCCCGCGAGCCGGTCGCCACGCTGCCCGCGCAAGAGATCGCCTGCGAGGCCCGCCTGAGCCTGCTGGACTGCCTGGACGTGCTCTCCACCGGCACGGTGCGCAGCGCCGTTCCCCGTACGTTCGAGGAGCTCGGCCAGGCGTACGGGCTGGCGGTCTACCGGGGCCAGGTGCCCGGACCGCGGCCGGAGGCGCTGCCGCTGACGGTCACCGGCCTGCACGACCGGGCCCGCGTGCTGATCGACGGCGTCCCTCGGGCGACCCTGGAGCGTGACGCCGTCACCTCGCTGCCCCTCGCCACCCCGGAGCGCGGCGTGGAGGTGACGCTGGTCGTCGAGGCGATGGGCCGCGTCAACTACGGCCCGATCCAGGGCGAGAGCAAGGGCGTCACCGGCGGCGTGCGGCACGAGCGGCAGTTCGTCTTCGGCTGGGAGATCGACCCCGTCCCGCTCGACTCGATCGAGGCCCTGCCCTGGGGGCGCGAGACCAGCGCCGCAGGGCCGTCGTTCCACCGCGCGACCCTGCACGTCGAGGAGGTCAGAGACGGATTCGTCGCGCTGCCCGGCTGGGGCAAGGGCTACGTCTGGGTCAACGGCTTCAACCTCGGCCGCTACTGGTCGCGCGGCCCGCAGGTCACCCTCTACCTGCCCTGGCCGCTGCTGCGCCGGGGCGCCAACGACCTCGTCGTGCTGGAGCTCGACGAGGCGCCCGCGCAGCCGCGGGTCGAGATCCGCGCGGCTCCCGACCTGGGAGAGAGCCGCAGCTGACCGGCCCCAGGCCGCCCCGGCCTGGAGCCACAGGAGAAGGAGCACCATGGCACGTGGTCCACGCCTGGCCGGAACGGTCCTCGCGGCCGTCCTGGCCGTGACCGGGTTACCGGTCCTCACCCCCGCCGCGTACGCAATGAGCACCGCCTACTTCATCGATCCGAACGGTGATGACAACGCCGACGGCCGCAGCCCCGCGACGGCCTGGAAGACCCTCGGCAAGGTCAACGCCCAGACCTTCCAGCCGGGGGACACCGTCGGCTTCAAGGCCGGAGGCCAGTGGAACGGCCGGCTCGCCCCCAACGGGTCGGGCACGAGCGCCGCCCCGATCACGTTCACCTCCTACGGCACCGGCGCCAAGCCGCTCATCGCGGGCGGCGGCACGGTGGACGCCGCCGTCAAACTGCAGAACCAGCACGACGTCGTGGTCAGCGGCCTGGAGGTGACCAACTCCGGCTCCGGGACCACTCCGCGCATCGGCATCGGCGTCAGCGCCACCGACGCGGGCGCCGTGCCGGGCATCGCCATCCGCGGCAACCACGTGCACGCCATCCAGGGCGCCACCTCGGGCAGCCAGTCGTCCAACCCGTCGGCGGGCGGGATCATCGTCAGCGCGCGGGGCAAGGACGTCCCCACCTATTTCCAGAACCTGCGCATCGAGGACAACGAGGTCGCCGACTCCCGCTCGTACGGCATCGTCACCTGGTCGCAGTGGATGCAACGTGAGGGCTGGAACTCCCTGTGGGAGGACCTGATGGGCGTCCCCGCGGCCGACTACCGTCCGTGGACGCCGAGCACCGGCGTCGTCGTCCGCGGCAACAACGTGCACGACATCTCCGCGGGCGGCATCACGGTCATGCAGGCCGCCGGCGCCCTCATCGAGCGCAACCGGGTGGACAGGACCGCGCAGAACCACGGCAACGTCGGCATCTGGTGGGCCGGGACCGACGACACGGTGGTGCAGTTCAACGAGGTGTCCGGGACGAAGTACTGGGGCCTGGCCGGCGACGGCAACGCCTTCGACGCCGACGCCTCCGCCCACCGCAGCCTGGTGCAGTACAACTTCAGCCACGACAACGAGGGCGGCTTCTTCATCGCCGTCTCCACCGGCAGCGCTCCGGCCGAGGCGACGATCCGCTACAACGTCAGCCAGGGTGACGCCAACCAGGTGTTCGCCCTGTCGACCAACGCCACCGACATCGACGTCTACAACAACACCATCTGGGTGCCGCTGACGCCCTTCATCCGCGACCACCCGGACCGGGCCTCGTTCAGCCTGGTCAAGGTGTGGAACTCCAGCGTCGGCAGCGTCAGGTTCCGCAACAACGTCATCCACAACGGCGCGAACCTGCCCTACAACGACAGTGGCAAGGTCGTCTACGACCGCAACCTGTTCCACGGCGGGCCGGTGCCTGCCAAGGACAAGGCCGCGCTGACCGGCGATCCGCTGCTGACCTCGCCCGGCTCGGCGACCTCGATCAGCGCCCTCGGCGGCTACCTGCCGACCGCCGCCTCGCCGGCGCTCGCCCAGGGCCTGGAGGTCGCCTCCGACGGCGGCCGGGACGCGGCCGGCACCGCGCTGCCCTCGGGCATGCCCGACCTCGGCGGGCTGCAGCGCGCCGCGGGCCCGGGCGCGAACGAGGCCGCGCCGGCCGCGGCCACCACGTTCGGCAACGGGCAGTCGACCACCCCGGCCGCGCTCACCGACGGGTCCGACTACGTGACGTGGGCCAGCCCGAGCACCGGCGTCACCCTGCCCGGCAGCATCACGCTGACCTTTCCCAGCGCCCGCCGGATCTCCGAGGTCGTCCTCGCCACCCACTTCGGTCAGGGCCAGGGCATCACCAAGGTGGACGTCCAGACCTGGGACGGCTCGGCCTGGACCACCCAGGCGGCCGACGCGGCGATCACGTGGGCGAGCAACACGGCGACCGTCGAGCGCAGGGCAGTGACCCTGCCCGCGGCCGTCACCACCACCCAGCTGCGCCTGGTCGTCAAGGCGGCCAACCGCACCTGGGGCAACCTGTCCGTCAACGAGATCACGACCCGCTGACCCATACGCACGACGACCCCGGCGGGCCCACGCCCGCCGGGGTCCTCGGCGACCCTTGGCACGGCCGCGGACGCCCGCGGATCTCGTCCTTGACAGCCTCCGGCGCCAACTAATAAAAACAAGCACCATTAATAAGTCGGCCAATCCGGAGAGGACACTCATGGTCACACTCGCCGTCATCGGGGCGGGACTGCGCGGGCTCGGTTACGCCCGCCACGCCCTGGAGAGCGGCCGGGCCCGCGTCGTCGCGGTGGCGGAACCGGACCCGCGCCGGCGGCAGAGCCTCGCGGAGGAGCACGACATCCCGGCCGGGAGCGTCTTCGCTGACTGGCGCGACCTGCTGGCCCGCGACCGGCTGGCCGACGCGATCATCGTGGCCACGCAGGACCGCATGCACGTCGAGCCCGCCGTACGGGCCGCCGAACTCGGCTACCACATCCTGCTGGAGAAGCCGATGGCGCCTACCGAGGCCGACGCCGCCGCCATCGCCGAGGCCGCGCAGCGGAACGGCGTGCTGCTGGCCGTCTGCCACGTCATGCGCTACACGCCCTACACCAGGACGCTCAAGGCGCTCATCGACAAGGGACGCATCGGCCAGGTGATGAACATCCAGCACCTGGAACAGGTCGGCTGGTGGCACCAGGCGCACTCCTTCGTGCGCGGCAACTGGCGCAACGAGGCGGAGTCCGCCCCGATGCTGCTGGCCAAGGCGTGCCACGACCTGGACTGGATCATCCACCTGAAGGGCGCGCTGCCGGAGCGGGTCTCCTCCTTCGGCAACCTGGTGCACTTCCGCGCCGAGCGGCGGCCCGCCGGCGCGGCCGACCGCTGCCTCGACTGCCCGGTCGAGTCCACCTGCCCCTACTCGGCCAAGCGCATCTACCTCGGCTGCCTAGGTGATCCGCTCAAGGAGTTCTGGCCGCTGTCGGCGGTCACGCACGACCACACCGAGGCCGGCGTGCTGGCCGCGCTGCGCGAGGGGCCCTACGGCCGCTGCGTCTACGCCAGCGACAACGACGTGGTCGACACGCAGGTCGTGACCATGGAGTTCGCCGACGGCACCTCCGCCACCTGCACGGTCACCGCCTTCGCCGCCCTCGAGCACCGCAAGACGCGCGTCTTCGGCACCCACGGCTCGATCGAGGGCGACGGCGTGACCTTGCGGCTGCACGACTTCCTCACCGACAAGGTGTCGATGATCGACACCCGCGCCGACGCGGACGCCTCGGCAGCCACCGGGCACGGCGGCGGCGACGAGGCGCTGCTCGACGCGTTCGTCGCCGCGATCGCCCACGGCGACCCCTCGCTGGTGCTGACCAGCGGCCAAGAGAGCCTCGCGACACACCGGGTGGTCTGGGCGGCCGAACGCGCCAGGCACGCCGGGACCGTCGTCCCCCTCACCCTCCCATGAAAGGCCCCCATCATGCGTAAGTTGACGGCCGTCCTCACCGTCGGAGCCCTCGCCCTCGGCCTGGCCGCGTGCGGCAAGAAGAACAGCGAGACGGGCACCGCCCAGGCGGCGGCACTGGCCTACCGCTCCTCGTGGGGCGCCGACGAGCCGCAAGGCAAGATCATCAAGGCGCTCTTCGACGACTTCGCCAAGCAGACCGGCACCAAGGTCGACGTGAAGTTCGTCGGCCGCAAGGGCAACGAGAACCTGTCCACCGAGATGGCCGCGGGCCGGGGCCCCGACCTGTTCGACACCTCCACCGACAACCTGGCCACCTACGCCGCGCAGAACCTGGTCGCCTCCTTGGACGACGTGCTGGGTGCCCAGGTGCCCGGCGAGGGCAAGACGGCCAAGGACGTCCTTCCCGAGTCGGTGCGGCAGGCCTCCTCGAACGACAAGGGCCTGGCGTTCGTCCCGCACACGGTGATCTCCACCGCCGTCTGGTTCGACGCCGCCAAGCACACCGACCTGGCCGGCGCGCCGCCGCAGAGCTGGGAGGACTTCATCGCCTACCTCGACGGGGCGAAGAAGGACGGTCGCACCCCGATCGGCCAGGACGGCACGATCAACTTCTACAACGTGTACTGGTTCTACAGCATCCTCGTCCGGGCCAACGGCGCCGGCAGCCTCAAGGCGCTGGCCACCGACCCCGCCGCCTGGGACAAGCCCGAGGTCCTCGCGGCGGCCGAGAAGGTCGCCCAGCTCGCCAAGGGCGGCTACTTCCAGAAGGACTTCATGGCCACCAAGTTCCCCGCCGCCCAGGACGCATGGGCGCAGGGCCGCTACGACCTGAACCTCAACGGCACCTGGCTGGCCAGCGAGACCAAGCCGAAGCTGGCCGCGGGCGTCAAGATCGCCTCCTTCCAGCTCCCGGTGGGCGGCAAGAACTCCGTCGAGGTCGGCACGCTCGGCTGGGGCGTCAACGCCAAGGGCGCGAACGTGGCGACCGCCAAGAAGTTCCTGGCCTTCGCGCTGCAGAAGAAGTACGTCGAGCAGATCTCCACCAGCGCGCTGAACATCCCCTCGCGGGCCGACGTGCCTGCGCCCGAGCACCTGGTGGCGGTGCAGAAGGCGGTCGCCGAGGCCGCGGCCACGCACCGCACCTACGACGACGCCGCCGCCGACAAGACCTGGTGGAACGACCGCTTCCTGCCGCTGCACGACAAGCTCATCTCCGGCAGAATCGACGCCGCCGCGTTCGTCGCCGAGGGCAAGAAGACGACCGCCGACTACCTCGCGAACAAGAACTGAGCCGATGGGAGCGGGAACCCTCACCCAGGCGCCCCCCGTGGCGCCGCCGGTCAAGGCCAGGGCTCTGCGTCCGGGGCGTGAACGGGCCTTCTGGCCCTTCCTGCTCCCCGCGCTCATCGCCTACACCGCGCTGTTCGTCGCGCCCTCGCTGTTCGGGTTCTGGGTCAGCCTCAACGCCTGGGCGGGGCCGGGCTCGGAGATGACCTGGCGCGGCCTGGACAACTATCTGGCGCTGCTGGGCGACGACGCGTTCCGCACGGCGTTCGTCAACACGTTCGTGCTGGCGGTGGCCGGCGGCGGGCTGGTGTTCGGCTTCACGTTCCTGTCGATGGTGGTGCTGCGGCACATCAAGGGCCGGGCCTTCATCCGGTCCGTGATGTTCCTGCCGATGATCATCTCGATGATCGCGGTGGGGGCCGCCGTCGGCTTCCTGCTGAACCCCGAGGGCGTGGTCAACACCGCGCTCGGCTGGCTCGGGCTGGACCCGCAGCCCTGGCTCGGGCCCGACCTGGTCTTCCGCTGCATCGTGGGCGGCCTGGTGTGGTCGAGCACCGGCTTCTACGTGGCGCTGATGATGTCGGCGGTCGACTCCGTCCCCGCCCACGTCTACGAGGACGCCCAGCTCATCGGGGCCACCAGGTGGGAGCAGTTCCGGCACATCACGCTGCCGCTGACCTGGGACGTCTTCGCGGTGTCGGCCGTGCTGTGGGTGGTCAACAGCCTGAAGGTCTTCGAGATCGTGCTCGCGTTCACCACCGGCGGCACGCCGGGGAGCCCGCCGCTGCAGGCCAGGACGGTGGCGGTGCAGCAGTACTCCCTGGTGGCCGGGAACGCCGTGCCCCAGCTCGGCAACGCCGCCGCGATGGGCGTCGTGGTGCTGCTCGTCACCGCCGTGCTCATCGCCCTGACCCGGCGCATCACCAGGCGCGAACGAGTGGAGCTGTCATGAGACGCCTGATCGGAGACGTCCTGCTGCCGCGCGCCACCGCGATCGCCCTGTGGGCGTGGGTGGCCTTCAACCTGGTGCTGGTCGTCTGGGTGGGCATGCAGTCCCTCAAGGACTCCGGCGAGGTGTGGCTCAACCCCTTCTCGCTGCCCGCCGACCCGCGCTGGGACAACTACGCCTCCGCCTGGCAGGCGGCCGAGTTCTCCGCCGCCGCGCTGAACAGCACGGTCCTGACCCTGCTCGGCTCGCTGCTCATCGTGGCGCTGGCGGCGCCCGCGGCGTACGTGCTCGCTCGCTCCGACCGGCGCGTGGCCGGCCCGCTGACCGGCTACTTCGCGATGGGCCTGAGCATCCCGCTGCAGACCCTGGTCATCCCCGTCGTGGTGATCAAGCTGTCGCTCTACACCTTCATGGAGGACTGGGTCACCGGCTGGTGGGACAACCGCATCACGCTGCTGGTCTTCCAGGTGGTGCTGTCGCTGCCGTTCGCGGTGTTCGTCCTGACCGGGTACATGCGCTCGTTGCCGCACGAGATCGAGGAGGCCGCCGAGATCGACGGCGCGGGGCCGCTGCGCTCCTTCGTCCGCATCGTGCTGCCGGTCGCCAGGCCCGGCGTGATGACCGTCCTCGTGCTGAACATCATCGGCCTGTGGAACGAGACGCTGCTCGTGCTGCTGATCGCGCCGCTGCCCGAGGAGCGCACGCTGCCCGCGGCGCTGCTCAACCTCTACAGCTCCATGCAGTACAGCTCCGACTGGGGCGGCCTGTTCGCCGGGATCGTGATCCTGGTCTACCCCATGATCGTGCTCTACCTGTGGCTGGGCCGCCGCATCGTCGAAGGCATGACCGCCGGAATCGGCAAATGACCCCCCGAAAGGAACAGAGTTTGCGTACACGGTTCGGGTGGGCGGGGCTCGCCCTGCTCGCCATGATGGTGTCGCCGGCCGTACCCGCCCAGGCGGGGACGGCCGGCCCAGGGAAGACCTTCTACGTCGACGCCTCCTCAGGCGACGACGCGGCCTCGGGACGAAGCCCTGCCACGGCCTGGCGGAGCCTGGACAGAGCCGGTCAGGTGCTGCTGGGCCCGGGTGACCGGCTGCTGTTCCGCGCCGGACAGCGGTGGGAGGGCCGGCTCAGCCTGCAGGGTGCGGGCCTGCCTGGGCGTCCGGCGCTCGTCGGCTCCTACGGCGAGGGCGCCAAGCCGGTCATCGACGGGCAGGGCCAGGTGGACGCGGCCGTTCGGATCAGCAACGTGCACGACTTCACCGTCGACGGCCTGGAGGTCACCAACTACAGCGCCGACACCTCCCTCTACCGCAGCGGCGTCAACCTGTTCGCCAAGGACGCGGGCCGGCTGGAGAACGTCACGCTGCGGAACCTGAACATCCATGACGTCAACGGCCAGGGCGGCCACAGCGTCGCCGCGGCCGGACTGATCGTCTCCATCCGGGGCAACACGACGCCGACGTACTTCCACAACCTGGTCCTGGAGCGGAACGAGATCTCCAAGATCGGCTCCTACGGCGTCATCATGTGGTCCACGTGGTCCCGTCGCAGCGGCATGACCAGCCTGTACCCCGTGGAGACCGGCATCCCCGACAGCGAGGTCGTCACCTGGACGCCCAGCACCGGCGTCCGCATCCGGGACAACTACGTGCACGACGTGACCGGTGGCGGCATCACCCCCATGCACACCGCGGGCGCCGTGATCGAGCGCAACCGGGTGGAGCGCGCCGTACGCGGCAGGACCAAGACCACCGGCGGCAACGTCGGCATCTGGTGGCAGGGCAACGACGACATCGTGGTCCAGCACAACGAGGTCTCCCACACCGGGTTCAACGGCCCGGGCAGCGACGGCCACGGTTTCGACGCCGACGCCGACAACAACCGCAGCCTCGTCCAGTACAACTACAGCCACGACAACGACGGCGGCTTCTTCCTGGCGGTCTCCTTCACCGCCGCCCCGACCAAGGACACGGTCGTCCGGTACAACGTCAGCAGGAACGACGGCTACGAGGGCCTGGCCGCCTCGACCTCCACCACCGGCACCCACTTCCTCAACAACACGCTCTACATCACCGACCGCGCCGTCGAGGTCAAGCCGCCCTACAGCGGGGCGGGCACGTACCGCTTCGAGCGGGTCGTGCGCCTGTACAACAACGCGGCGGGCGTGGTCGTGCGCAACAACGTCTTCGTCAACCTCGCCGGGGCCGGCTTCGACAACAAGAACGGCGTCATCTACGACCACAACCTCTACTGGGGCACCGAGCAGCCGCCGACCGGCGCCGACCACGCGGCGGTCGTCGCCGACCCCCGGCTCGCCGCGCCCGGCCAGGAGAGCCCTGCGGGGTACCGGCCGCTCGACGGCTCGCCCGCCTTCGACGCGGGCGTGAGCGTGCCGGCCGAGCACGACTACGCGGGCACGCCCGTCGCCGACGGCGCCCCCGACCTCGGCGCCTTCCAGCGGGAGATCGCCCCCGCGAAGGTGAGCGCGTCCTTCGAACCCAAGGGCCACCTGCGGCGCCTGGCCGACCGTGACCCGGCGACCGCCTGGCGAAGCGTGCCCGAGCCGCGCCTGCCCGGCACCATCGACCTGACCAGCGCCACCGGACGCGCCTTCCGCACGGTCACGGTGTCGGCCGCGCACGCCGCCTCCCGCGCGATCACCGATGTCGAGGTGCAGACCCGCGACGACGGGGACTGGGTCACCAGGGCGAGCGGGAAGCTGGTCTGGACGACCGACGACGACACCGTCGAGCAGCAGGTGATCACCCTGCCCGAGACGATCAAGGCCGTGCAGGTCCGCCTCGTCGTCAAGGCGGCGGCGGGTGGCCCGATCCAGATCAACGAGATCGCCCTCGGCGTGCCCGCGGCGAGCGAGCCGTACCGGCCGGGGCGGACCGCGGTGGCGAGCACCACCTTCCCGACCTCGCCGACGAACACCGTGGACGCGCTCGTCGACGGCGATCCGAGCAGCCCGTGGGCATCGGTGAGCACCGGCGTCACCTTCCCCGGCGAGTTCGTGGTGGACTACGGCAAGGACCGGCGGATCGCCGCCGTCACCCTGCACACCGCCTGGGCGAAGGGCCAGGGCGTCACCGACGTCTCGCTCGACACCTGGGACGGAACCGCTTGGGTGACGCAGGCGGCCCGCCATCTGACGAACTGGCAGGAACTCAGCTCGAAGGTGGAGACCAGCACCATCACCCTGCCCAGCCCGGTCATCACGCGCAAGATCCGGCTGACCGTCCACGACGCGAACCTCCAGTGGGGCAACATCGCCCTCTACGAGATCGTCGCCTCCTGATCCACGTGCGGCCCGCGCATCGGCGCGGGCCGCACCCTCGACAGAAAAGGACGGTGGCCGTTGCCCGAGCAGCCGCCTCTACGCGTGGCCACCTTCAACATCCACCACGGACGAGGTCCGGACGACCGGCTCGACCTGCGGCGCGTCGCCAACGTGATCCGTGCCGGCCGGGCCGGCATCGCCGGTCTCCAGGAGGTGGACCGGCATTGCTCGCGCCGCAGCGAGTTCGTCGACCAGGCGGCCTGGCTGGCCGCCGAACTGGGCATGGACGTGGTCTTCGGCGCCAACCTGGACCTCGGCCCGCCCGCTCCCGGAGGCCGGCGCCGCCAGTACGGCACCGCGATCCTGTCCCGCTTCCCCATCCGCGACTCCGGCAACACCTTCCTGCCCAGGTTTCCCGGCAGCGAGCAGCGTGGACTGCTGCGGGCCACGATCGTCGTCCACGGCGTGCCCGTCCAGGTCTGCAACACCCACCTCCAGGACGACGACGCGGCCGAACGGCTGGAACAGGCACGAGCCGTTCGAGCGCTGATCACCGAACGGCCGGGGCCGGTGATCCTGACCGGGGACTTCAACGCCGTGCCCGGCGCACCTGAGATCCGCGTGCTGATCCGTTCCTTGAGGGACGCCTGGGCCCAGCCAGGCGCAGGACCGGGCCACACCTTTCCCGCCACCGGTTCCCGCATCGACTACGTGTTCACCTCGCCGGACGTCGAGGTGAGGTCGGCGACAGTCGTGCCCTGCGACGCCTCCGACCATCTGCCGGTCTTCGTGGACATGCTGCTGCCGGAACGGGTCGCTCCCCGCGTCGACGTTGCCAGTCATTTCCGCCATGAATGAAAAGAACGAGCGTGACGCGGGGTCGAGGAACGTAGGAATTTTCCTACACATTACTCCAGGAAGAGCTCGACGACGGGCACCAGGACCTCGGGGCGTTGCACCGGCAGTTCCAGCGTGAGCGTGCCAGGTGCCTGGCCACCCATCCGGGTGTTCTGGGCCTGCTGGTCCGGGTCGGTGCTGACGAGCCTGATCTCCGAGGCGTCGTTGAGCAACTGCGCGTAGCGCACCTTGCCCGCCAGCCCCGGCAGGTGCACGTGGCGCAGCGGCCAGCTGAACAGGTGCAGGTAGAGCCGGTCGCCGCGGCGGGTGTAGCGGCAGTCGGCCGGGGCGGGATACTCCGCCGGGCCGCACCCGCGGATGGAGCGCTCGTGCAACTCCATCCAGCCGCCGATCCGGGCCAGCAACGCGGTGGCGCGCGGGTCGATGCGCCCGCGCCCGTCAGGACCGACGTTGAGCAGCAGGTTGCCACCCTTGGACACCCCGTCGACCAGCATCTTCACCAGCAGGTCGGCGCTCTTGTAGTCGAGGTTGTCGCGGTCGTAGCCCCAGCTGCCGTTCAGCGTCTGGCAGGCCTCCCAGGGGCTGGGCATGGGCGCGGAGGGCTGGTACTGCTCGGGGGTGACGAAGTCGCCGGGAATCCCGAGGCGGTCGTTGACGAGGATGTCAGGTTGCAACTCGCGCACCATCGCCAGCAGTTCCTTCGAGCCCCAGTCCTCGGGACCCTTTCCGCCCCACCATTCGCTCCGGCCGGAGTAGGAGAAGTCGAAGAAGAGATAGTCGACCGTTCCATAACGGGTCAGGAGTTCCCTGACCTGGCCGTGCAGGTATCGCCGATATACCGAAATATCACGTTCGGGAAGGGGCTGGACATCGCGCAGCGGGTGGGTTCCGTCCACGGGGAACTCCGGGTGATGCCAGTCGATCAGCGAATGGTAGAAACCCACCTTCAACCCCTCGGCGCGGCACGCCGCCACGAACGGTTCGACCAGGTCACGGGGCGCCTTGTAGTCCGTCAGGTCGCTGTCCCACAGGCAGAATCCGTCGTGGTGCTTGGTGGTCAGCACGGCGTAACGCATGCCCGCCGCCCTGGCGGTCCGCGCCCACGCGGCGGGGTCGTACAGGTCCGGCGAGAAATGGTCGACGTAGGGCTGGTACTGCGCGTCGGTCAGTTTCTCGCGCGTCTTCACCCACTCGTGCCGAGCCGCCAGCGAGTACGGACCCCAATGCACGAACATTCCAAAACGATCATTGACGAACCAGTTCATGAAAAATCATCCCTTGAGGGCGCCCGACGACAATCCATGCACGAACGAGCGCTGGAAGAACAGGAACACGATCACCGACGGCAGCAGCGCCAGCAACGAGGCCGCCATCACCACACCGGGCGTGACGATCGGGTCGATCCGCAGCGTGCGCAGCGCCAGCGGCAGCGTGTAGGTCGAAGAATCGTCGGCCACCAGCATCGGCAGCAGGTACTGGTCCCAGATCATGGTGAACCCGAACACCCCGATGACGCCCAGCGCCGGACGGCACATCGGCAGGATGATCTGGGCGAAGATCCGCAGCTCCCCCGCCCCGTCGATCCGCGCCGCCTCCTCCAACTCGCGTGGCACGTCCCGCATGAACTCCGTCATGACCAGGATGGAGAACGCCCACGCGCCCACCGGCACGATGATCCCGGCCAGCGTGCCGATCAGGTTGATGTGCAGCACCGGCAGATCCGACAGGATCAGCGACAGCGGGATCGCCAGGATCTCCTCCGGCAGCATGAGCGTGGCCAGGATCGCCACGAACACGATCGTCATGAACGTGAAACGCTTGCGGGCCAGCGCGTAGGAGGCCAGCGTCGAGACGACCACCTGCAGCAGCAGCCCGAACCCGACCACGAAGAAGGAGTTCAGCAGGTACTTCAGCACCCCGTGGTCGACGGCGACCGCGAAGTTGTCCAGCGTCGGGCGCGAGGGCACGACGCTGAGCTGCGTCGGATCGGAGACGTGGTTGAACGCGCTGACGAGCAGCGCCAGCAGCGGCCCGGCGAACACCACCAGGACCAGCGCGTGGACGACGAGTCTGAGCAGCCGCGCCTGCGGCGTCCTGCTCTCCTTGAGCCCGAGTGCGGTCTCGCTGGCCGCGCTCATTCCCTCTCCCTCCGCCTGAGGACGGACACGACGACGGTCAGCAGCAGCGTGGCCAGGAACAGCAGCACCGCCCCCGCGGAGGCCACGCCCAGCCGGTTCTGCTCCAGGCCCAGCTTGGTGATCAGGGTCATGACGACCTCGGTCGAACCGTTCGGCCCGCCGTTGGTCAGCAGGTAGACCTCGGTGAAGACGCGCAGGCCGCGGATGGCCGCCAGGATGAAAAGGATCGAGAACACTGAGCGCAGCCCCGGCAGCGTCACGTGCAGCAGCCGCCGCCACCGCGATGCGCCGTCGACGATCGCGGCCTCGTACAGGTCCCTGTTCACCCCCGCCAGCCCGGCCAGGAAGATCATCATGTCGTACGGCGCGCCCCGCCAGATCCCGGTGGCGATGACCGAGGCCATCGAGGTGTGCGGGTCGTTGATGAACCCGGAGGGCTCGAGCCCGACCAGGCCGAGCAGCGAGTTCAGCATGCCGTCGCCGGTCGGGTGGTACATGATCCGCCACAGCTCGGCGATGACCGCCATCGGCACCACGACCGGCAGGAACGCCGCCGACCTGATGAAGCTCAGCCTGCGGCTGCGCCCCTCCATCAGCAGCGCGAGCACCAGCCCGAGCAGCATCGAGCCCGCCGTCTGAAACACCGCGAGCAGCACGGTGTGCCAGGCGGCCTGCTGGAAGCCGTCGGAGGTGACGACCTTGACGTAGTTGTCCTGCCCCACCCACTGGTTGCCGAGGAAGGGCTGCACGTTCTGGAAGGACATCACCAGGGCGTTGCCCATGGGGATGAACTTGAAGTACAGGAACAGGACGAGCGCGGGGGCAAGGAACAGCCACGGAACCCACCAGCGCCCGCTCCGGCCGCTCACGGGCTCCCGCGTGGCCGGGGCGGCCGGAGCGGCCGGTTCGACCTCCACCGCCGTCATGACGCGGCGACGCCCTGCTCGGCCAGGATCCCGGCGAGCTTGGCGTCCAGCTTCTGGAGCTCACCCTTCAGGTCCAGGCCGCAGTCGGCGACCAGGGCGTTGACGGTGTCGGCGGCGGCCTGCCGTACAGGGGTCCAGTTGGGGATCGACGGCGGGTAGTGGCCCGAGCTCTGGTAGACGTCGGCGTAGGTCTTCCACCTGGGGTCGGGGCGGACCTGGCTGATGTCGACGGTCTTGTTGACGGGCAGTTGCACGATGTAGGCGGTGTCGCCCTCCATGCCGATCTTCTGGCCCTCGGCGGAGATGGCGTAGGAGGCGAAGGCGTCCTGGCCCGCGTTGTTGGGCGAGCCCGCCATCAGGTAGATCGCGCCGCCCTCGGCGAGCACGTCGGCGTTCTTGGCGCCCTGGGGCATGGGCACGACCTCGTACTTGTCCTTGCCGAGCGACTTGTCGTAGCGGGGCATCAGGTAGGGGCCGACGACGTACATGCCGGTCTTGCCCGACTCGAACGTCTCGTTCGTCGGCGGGGTGTCCATGGTGACGGCGCCCGGCTGGATGACCTTGTCCTTGCACGCCAGGTCGCGTAACCACTGCGTGGCCGCGATCGACTCGGGGGTGGACATGGCGGGCTTGAACCTGCCGCCGCCCGCGGCGGCGACGAAGTCACCGCCGCCCGCCCACAGGAAGTTGGAGAAGTACCAGGAGGCGTAGCCGCGCTTGGTCGACAGGGGCGCGGCCAGCCCGTAGGTGTCGTTCTGGCCGTTGCCGTCGGGGTCCTTCTCGGTGAACGCCTTGGCCAGGGCCGCCAGATCCGCCCAGCTCTGCGGCGGCTTCAACCCCAGCTTCTCCCGCCAGTCCTTGCGGATCAGCAGCGCTGTGGCCTGCGCGGAGTACGGCACGCCGTACTGCTTGCCGTCCACGCCCTTGCCGGAGGCGAGCGCACGCTCGGACAGGTCCTTGGCCCCGGCGAGCTTGGTGAGGTCGATCTCCCGGAGCAAACCCTGGCTCTGCATCGTTCCCAGCTGGGCGACGTCGTTCATGACGATGTCGGGCAGGTCCTTCTGGGCGGCCCGCTGCTGCATCTTCGTCTCGAAGTCGTCGAAGATCGCGGTCACCTTGACCTTGTGGCCGGTCGCCTTCTCGAACGCGGCGGCCAGCTTGAGCGTGCCCTGCTCGCCGGGCCCGCCCGGCGTGGTCCTGGTCCAGAGCTCGAGCGTAGCCTTGGCGTCCTGCTCGACGTTGGTTCCGGCTGTGCCTGACGAACACGCTGTGAGCACCACCAGGCACGCCAGCATTGTGGAGGCGGTTCGCATATGTGGACGGCTCCCTCTACTTGGCAAGCGATTTCCCGGAAGGTAGCGGTGATCGCGCTCCCCGGTCAATGCTCCGATGACTAAACCATCACCGATAAAACTGTTCCGTCATACGACATCATGCTTCCCCAGACATCCGATGAAATGAGGAAGAGATGATCAAGGCACTGCTGGTGATGGAGGAGCGCAGGCGGGCCGACGTCTACCCCGCGCACGTCCTGGAAAGGCTGGCTGACCTGGTCGAATGGCAGGCTCCCGCGATGACGCGCGAGCGGCTGGCAGCCGATCCCCGCGTGCTGTCGGAGGTGGAGATCCTGCTGTCCGGCTGGGGCGCGCCGGTGCTCGACGCCGGGCTGCTCGGTCACGCTCCGCGCCTGCGCGCGGTGCTTGTGGCGGCAGGCTCGGTACGCCCGCTGACCACGCCGGACTTCTGGGCGCGGGGCATCCCGATCGTGTCGGCCGCCTCGGCCAACGCGATCCCGGTGGCGGAGTTCACGCTGGCCCAGATCCTGCTGGCGCTCAAGCAGTTCCACCGGATCTCCCGCGAGATCAAGGAGCTGGGCCGCTACCCGGACGAGGTGTGCGCAGCCGGGGCCTACCGGTCACGGGTGGGGCTGCTCGGCCTGGGCGAGATCGGCCGCCTGGTCGCCTCCCACCTGCGCGCCTTCGACCTGGAGGTGGTCGCCTACGACCCGCACGCCCCCGCCGGGCTGGGCATCCCGCTCCTCCCGCTGGCCGAGCTGTTCGAGACCTGCGAGGTCGTCAGCGTGCACGCCCCGCTGCTGCCGGAGACCACGGGCTTGGTCGACGGCCCGCTGGTGGCACGGCTCGGCGCGGGCGCGACGCTGATCAACACCGCCCGCGGCGCCGTCCTCGACGAGCCGTCCGTGGTCGAGGTCCTGCGCGGGCGGCCCGACCTCACCGCGGTCCTCGACGTCACCTGGCCCGAGCCGCCGGAGCCGAGATCCCCGCTGTACGGCCTGCCCAACGTGGCCCTGACCCCGCACCTGGCCGGGGCGATGGGCGCCGAACGGGGCAGGATGGGCGAGCTGGTGCTGGCCGAGGTCGCCCGCCTGTCCGCGGGCGAACCGCTGCGGCACGCGGTGAACCCGGCGCTGGCGAGCCTGCGGGCGTGACGGCGATGGACCCGGCACTCAGGGAGCACCTGCGGCGGCTCGACCTCGACCTGCTCATGGCCGGGCACGCCGATCCCGTCCCCGCCGGCTGGGGGCGGGAGGCGCGGACCGACGGCTACAACCGGATCTACCTCATCCTCGACGGGGTGGGTTCGATCACCCTGGACGGCGTGGAGTACCTGCCGCGGCCAGGCCAGCTCTACTTCCTGCCCGCCGGGTCCGCGCTGGCCTTCTCCAGCTCCAAGGAGCGCCCGTTGCGCAAGTACTGGGCGAACTTCACCGCCACCGTGGCCGGGCGCGAGCTGGCCTCGCTGGTCGCGCTCCCCCGGGTGGTGGAGGTGGAGGATCCGCCCGCCGTACGGGAGATGTTCACCAGGCTGCTGGCGGCGGGCAGGGGCGCGACGCAGGTGACAGGGCCGCTGCGGCAGCGGGCGGTGCTCATGGAGCTGACGGCCTACCTGGTGGACCACGCGCCGCTGGGTTCGTTGCGGCCGCTCAGCCAGGGGCCAGGGCGGATCCTGGAGTACATCGACGCGCACCTGGCCGAGGTGCTGACGGTCGGGCGGCTGGCGGAGGTCTTCCACTACAACCCGACCTACTTCATCACCTACTTCGCCCAGCTCTTCGGGGTCTCCCCCAACCAGTACATCCGGCAGCTGCGGGTCGAACGGGTCAAGCAGGCGCTGATCCACACCGAGCAGAGGATTGAGGAGATCGCCGGGGCGGTGGGCTGGGAGGCCGCCTACCTGTCACGGGTCTTCCGCCAGGTGACCTCGCTGACGCCCACGCAGTACCGGGCCTTGCACCGGGCCTCCTGAGGATCGTCCTAGGAGTGCCCGAGTTTTGCCCATGCCCAAGGGAATACGCTTTCCCTACGTTGCCGGTATGAACCGATTGGCAGCCCTTGTCGCGGCGGCGTTCCTGCTGCTGCCCGCCGTGCCCGCCCTCGCCTCGGCGGACGAGGAGCGGCTCGTCTCGAACCAGGCCGAGTTGAACGCGGCGATCGGGACGGCAGGCACCATCGTCATGGCCGACGGCACCTGGCAGGACACCGTCATCGACCTGCGCGCCCCAGGACCCCTCACGCTCAGGGCGCAGACGCCAGGCAAGGTGCTGCTCACCGGCAGGTCGGCGCTGTCGCTCAACAGCCCCGACCTGACCGTGAGCGGCCTGACCTTCACCTCCGGCCAGGCGCCCGACGGCGCGGCCTCGGTCATCTCCTTCAACAGCGACCGCGGCAGGGTCACCGACACCGCCGTGGTCGACTTCAACCCCGCCGACCCGGCCACGCCGTACTACTGGGTCTACTTCAAGGGCGGGCACAACCGGCTCGACCACAGCCTGCTCAAGGGCAAGGCCCACCAGGAGCCGCTGGTCGGCAACGACCGGGGCCCGGCGGCCGCCTACAACAGGGTCGACCACACCCGCTTCGCCGACGTCCCCAACCTCGGCCGCAACGGCATGGAGGCGCTGCGCATCTGGGGCTACGGCCAGTGGGCGGAGGAGGGCGCCGAGGAGGGCGCGTACTTCACCATCGACAACAACCTCTTCGAGCACGTCGACGGCGACGACGAGATCATCTCGCTGAAGTCGAACCACAACACGGTCCGCAACAACACGATCAGACAGTCCAGCGGCGGCCTGGTGCTGCGCTACGGCAACTACAACACGGTGGAGAGCAACGCCATCATCGGCGACCGTTACCCGGCCAGCGAGGGAATCCGCGTCAGCGGCGACCACCACGTGGTGCGCGGCAACCACGTGCGGGGCGTCTCCGGCTACGGGCTCAAGGTCACCAGCGGGGAGCACCTGTTCGACGAGAACCACAAGCTCGACTACCTGACGCCGGACTTCGTCCCGCAGCCGAACCCGCTCACGCCCTATGGCTACCTGTTCCACTACGGGCAGGTGACCGACAGCGCGTTCACCGGCAACGTGTTCGCCGACAACGCCAAGAGCGACATCCACATCGGCTGGTTCTACAAGAACCACTGGCCCGGCTACCAGATGGTGCTGCTGCCCGAGCGCAACACCTTCACCGGCAACCTCAGCTACAAGCCCAAGGGCGGCGTGGCCGTGACCACCTCGGGGCAGGACACGGCGCCGCCGCTGGCGAAGTTCTCCTTCCAGCCGAACACCTTCCGCGGCAACGTCGTCTACGGGGGAACGCTCGACGTCAACCCGCCCAACAGCACCAAGGGCATCGTGGTCGTCCCCTCCCGCGACCGGACCCCGCCCGCCCCGCCGCGGACGGAGGAGACCGGCCCGTCCTGGCAGGCAGGCTAGCTCCGGATGACGCTGTAGTCGTAGCGGCACGGGAGCGGGCGTTCGGCCCGCCCCCGTCCCCTGCCGGGCCGGGTCTCCGGCGCCCAGAATCAGCGTCACGTCGACGATGTTGGATCCGATCAGGACCGCCCGCATGCTTGCGGCGGCACATGGGCCGAGGCTTCAGCGCCGGGCCACCGTACGATCGTGGGGACCGCATTGGCGCGCGACCCGATGTCGGCTCGCTGACCTGGGGTGATGCGGTTCGAGAGACCGGACAGAACGATTCTGTCCGGTCAGCGGCTCAGCCAGGCCCGTCCATGCCGCATTCTGGTGGCGTCCTTGTCCGGCCGATCAGGCCTTAGCCGGGACGGAAGGTTGAGGAGGTGGGGAACGCGGTGTCCGTGCAGCCGCGGCGGGCGACGACGTCGGTGACGTAGGCGCGGAACACCTTCTCCAACGCGGACCTCATCAGCTTGTCGTAGCCGTAGGCGACGGTCATCGTGTGGATCTGGGGTTTGCCTTCGCAGCGGGACGAGGCCCACCAGACCGATGTCTCACCGCGGCCTGCCTTGCCCGGTTCCGCGACGACCGGAGGCTCACCGTGGGTCGCTTTGAGGTGGACCCTCTTCGCCCTCTCTCCGGAGTAGGTGTGAAGGGAGACGAACCAATCGCCCGGATCGGAGGGGCGGGACAGGTCGTCGAGCTCCGCGGCGTCGGACCGCCAGAGACCGTTCGCGCGGATGCTGCTGAGCACGAGGCCACAGCGCTCGAACCACAGCTTGTCGTCGATCCGGCTTTCGAGGACCTGGTCCGGAAGCTGCTTGTGGCGTGCGAAGCCGGCCTTGCGATACCAGGCGCAGGTGCCGTCCGCGCCGGCGGCCGGAGTGGGGCCTGGCGTCAAGGCCGGGATGTCCTCGGGTGGATCGGGCAGGCGCTCGGCGCAGCCCAGGCGTTCGGCCAGGTTGTTGGCGGTGATCACGGCGATCTCGGCGAGCGTGTCGCGGTCGTGCGAGGTTAGCTGCCCGTTGTCGGTGAACGGCGGGCCAGGATCCTTCAGCGAGGCCCATGCCCACAGCGCCGTGATCGGCTGGCCGTTTGACATGCCCCGCGCGCACGGGAGGTCGACGCTGACACCCGAGGCCGTGACTGTGCCGGATATGCCGCCGCCGAGCGGTTCGTATGGATAGGTGGGGTTGCGCCTGTCGACAAGATTGTCCCCCGGGGTCTCGGGAATCACCGGTTCGTTCGAAGGCAGGACTCCCACCACGCCCTTGAAGAAGGACCACGGCTCGCCAGTGCGGTATTCCGCCCCCGCCTCGGTGCTGAGGAGCTCGCAGTACTGAGGCAGGCCGGCGTCGAGCTCGATCGTCCATTTGTCGGCCGTCCGGTGAGAGATGGTGCCGCCCGCAGGGGACAGCGCGAGTACCCGCCCGGCCGGCACGAGCCCCGCGCAGGCCTCATCGATCTGCTGTCGGCCCTTCCAGTTCTGCCACAGCAGCGTGCCGCTCCAACCGATCGTCGCCACGGCGACCAGACACAGCAGGACGTTGACAGACCTGCGGACATTGCCTGTGACAGCTCTCTCGACCTCATCGACGGCGTGCAGCAGTGGCGGAAGGTTCAGCGCCACACGTTCACCATCCACCTCATCCGCCGGGAAAGGACCCAGTTCTGGTCGGCGAACTGCTCGGCCCACCGCGCCCTCGGCGCGATCCTCAAGATCCTAACGACCGCTGATCAGGCGCGGCCCGTTTCTGCCGTATGCAGGTGCCACCCCTATGGGGTGATCTTCCGGCGTTCTGGGTGGCGTCGATTGATCGGACCGCGTATCCACTGCTGCCCGATCGGCCGGAGAAGGCCGGCGCGGTGGCGGAACATCCGGCGTTTCCGCTGGGTGCCAGAGCCAGGACCAACGGCCACCTACCTGGAGAACCTCATGGCCGTTGACAGCCGGACCGGTCGGGGGCGGGGGTCGCGGAAGCCGTACGTTGTCCAGAGCCTTTCATCTGATCATGATGGTGACCGTCTCTCCTGCGCAAGAGGGCGCGATCGCCAGGGCCCGGCGGCCACCACGCCCACCGATCGCCGGTGAAGGTGAAAGGGGGCGGGATCCCGGAGGGAGAAATTCCGACCCTCGACTAGCCGGGCGCGACCCGACATGCTCGGGCGGCATGGAGGTGCCCCACAGGGCGGCGAAATCCCCGCCTTTGCGTCCTTTCGACCCGGATCATCCATCGACCGCGGCCGACCCTTATCCGGGGTATCGGTTGTTGCGGGAACAGGACCCCATATGCCACCTACCGGACCATGATCTGTGGCTGGTGACCAGGCATGCCGACGTCGTCGAAGTGCTGAGCGATCCGGGCCGCTTCTCATCGCAGCTGGGCATGGGCGCGGTCCCCCGCGTGCACGCTCCTCGATCGGTGGACTATCGGATTGGAGCCCCAGGGGTTCGGGTCCTGATCGCGACCGACCCGCCCGAACATACGAGACTGCGGCGCGCGGTGTTCGCTCCCTTTTCGCGCTCGGCGGTCACCAGGCTGACGCCAAGGATCGAGGAGATCGCGAGGGGGTTGGTGGCTGGGCTGCTGGCGAACGCCGAGGACGGGACAGCCGATGTCTACCGCGACCTCGCCGCCCCACTGCCCGTGCTCGTCCTGGCGGAGTTGCTCGGCGTGTCCGCTGAGGTACGCGATGAGTTCATGGAATGGGCCGCTGTGATCACGGACGATCTCGACATGATCGGCTCCCCCGAGTTCCGCCTGGGACGTGGCTACGACATGTTCCGCTATTTCTACTCGGAGATTCGCCGCCGCAAGCAGGAACCGGGTGACGATCTGCTCAGCGCCGTGGCCGCGACCGACGCGGCCGGGTTGTCCAACCACGAAGTGCTGGCGTTCTGCGCCTTCCTGCTGGTCGCAGGGGTGGAAACGACGGCCAATCTGTTCACCAACATCATCGATATCCTGTTCCGTCACCCCGAGGTGCTGCAACGCCTCTGGGCAGCACCAGAGCTCGCCGAGGCGGTGGTGGAGGAGTCGTTGCGCTACGACACCTCGGTGCAGGGACTGTGGCGTGCCCCTGTGGCCGAGGATCGGCTGGGTGGGGTCGCGCTTCCCGCCGGCGGCAGGCTCCTGGTGCTGTTCGGCTCTGCCAACCGCGACGACGAAGTCTTCGCGGACGCGGCCACGTTCGATCTCGAGCGCTCGCCGAACCCGCACCTCGCGTTCGGTTACGGGCACCACCGCTGCCTGGGGGCGGGGCTGGCCAAGGCGGAGCTGGTGGTCGCGCTCAAGGCGCTGATCGAGGCGACCGGTGGCATCATGCCCAGGGGACGGCCAGTGCGCAGAAACAGCCTGGTCCTGCGCGGGTTCACCACCCAGCCGGTGACGGTATGGCCGAGGTGAGACAGATCCCCGCCTCGGTGGCTCAGCGCCTGCTGTGGGTGTTGGAGCAGTTCAGGGGCCGGGAAGGCGCCGCGAACTGTCCGATCGTGCTCCGCCTGCGTGGACGGCTCGACGAGGAGCGCCTCAGCGACGGGTTGTCGGCGCTGACCGCGCGGCACGAGAGCTTGCGTACGACCCTCGCAGGGAGAGGCGCCCGGCTGACCCAGCTCGTGCACGAGCCTCAACCGGTGCGGTTGTGCCGCAGGGACATCACCTCGGACGACCCCGATCGCGGCATGGATGAGGCGATCGCGGATGAAGTGCGTCTGCCGGTGGACGCCGGCCGATGGCCCGCGCGCGTCACGCTCTTCAGGCTCGCCGACGACGACCACTGCCTGTGCGTCAACCTGCACCATGCGGTGACGGACGGCAGCTCGTGCGGGCTCATCGTCCGCGACCTGCAGGCACTCACCGGCGGCGGTCCACCGCTCCCCAAGGTGCGCTGGCAGTACGCCCGGTTCTGCCAGTGGCAGGAGGAGTGGCTGGCCGGTCCCGAGATGCGCGAGGACCGGACGTACTGGACGAACCACCTCGAAGGCGCCCGGGTCCCGCAGCTCCCGTTGCGGGAGGCGGCGCCCGGGTCATGGGTCAGCGCCAGCGTTACCGGCACGATCGACGCGGTCACGGTCTCAGCCCTGGAGCAGATCGCCCGCCCCCGCCACACGACCCTCGCCTCGGCCCTGCTCGCCATCTACTACCTGGTCCTGCGCGAGCACACGGGCGATGACGACCTGGCGGTCGCCTCGTTCCTGGCCAACCGGACCCGCACCGAACTGCGGGACACCGTGGGGCTGCTGGCGAACATGACCGTGCTGCGCACACGGGTCGAGCCCGGCGACGACTTCGGCGAGGTGCTGCGCCGTACTCACGCCACGGCGATGGACGCGTTCGTGCACCAGCGACTCCCCTACCAGCTCCTGCGGGGCGACACGCTGGCCGAGCCAGGGCGACGGCCGGACGACGTCATGTTCCAGGTCGTGCCCGAACTGCCGGGGAACCTGCGCGTGGCCGGGACAGACGCCGAGATCGTCGTCATCGACCGGCTCGCCAGCCGATTCGAGTGCGAGTTCCAAATATATCCGCAGCACGGCGAGCAGCGGGTGGTGCTCTGCTACAACCGCGCCCGGCTCGACGACGACCTGGCGGCCCGGCTGGTCGGCGACTACCTCGCCATGGCCAAGACCGTCGCCTCGCGATGATGCCCAATGGCGGATTGTCCGCAGTTGACCGGGCGAGTAGCCCCAGTTGTTGCCGTGACCTGCATCGGTGTGTCATCGCCTGTACACGAAGTTCGCCGCCTTCCCCTCAAGGAAGGGACACAACCTCATGAGCGCGACCGAACCGGCCTCCGGCCGGGCCGATCAGAACCGCGTGCTCGAGCCGGCCGATCTGCGGGAGGCCGTGGCGGGGCTGCTGGGGATTCACGCGGGAGACCTCGACGATCACCAGGACCTTCTCGCCCTCGGCCTCGAGTCCATAGCGGTCATGCGGATAGCGAACCTCTTCCGCCGAGCGGGAGCGCGGGTGACGTTCGAGCGCCTGGCGGAGGAACCGACCCTCGCGAGCTGGCTCGCGTTGCTGGCCGGCGCCGATCTCCGGCCGGCCGGCTCACGACCGCAGGCCGGGCGCACACCCGTCGACGAGAACGACGAGCATGCTCTCGCCCCGATGCAGCAGGCGTACTGGATCGGCGGGCAGGACGGGCAGCCGCTGGGTGGAGTCAGCGCACACTTCTACGCCGAGTTCGACGGCTCCGACGTCGATCCGGACCGGCTGGAGGCGGCCGTGCGCGCGTTGCTGGCCCGCCACGGCATGCTCCGCGCCCGGTTCACCCCCAACGGCCGCCAGCAAGTGCTGGCGCGAAGCCCGTGGCCGGGACTGACGGTGCACGACCTGCGGGGCGCGGCCGGTGAGGACGGGCTGGCTCGGCTTCGCACGGAGCTGTCTCATCGCCGGTTCGACATCGAGGGCGCCGACGTCTTCGACGTCCAGCTGTCGCTGCTGGACGAGGGCCGCACCCGGATGCACGTCGGCATCGCGATGCTGGTGGCCGACGCGCAGAGCTACCAGGTCCTGCTGGCAGACCTCGCCACGCTGTACCGGGAGCCTGGTGCCGGGTTGAGGCCGCTGAACTACTCGTTCGCTCAGTATCTCGCCGACCAGCAGGAGTTCGAGAACTCCGACGCCACACGCGCCGCCGAGGACTACTGGCGCGGCAGGCTGGCGGAGCTGCCCGGCCCGCCGCAACTGCCGCTCGCCGAGGGTGCCGGCCTGCGCGAACACCGGGGTGTCACCCGCTACTACCAGAGGCTCTCGTCCGCCGAGGTCGCGCGCATCGCGGCCTGCGCCCAAGCCGAGGCCCTGACGTTGCCTGTGGTGTTCTGCACCGTGTACGCCGAGGTTCTGAGCCGCTGGAGTGCCGAGCCCAGATTCCTGCTGAACATCCCCACCTTCGGACGCCGTGAACTGCACGACGACGTCCCTCTGATCGTCGGCGACTTCACCAACGTCACGCTGCTCAGCGTCGACGCGGGCGAACCTGCGACCTTCGCCGAGCGGGCCCGCGCCGTGCAGGCCCAGCTGCGCTCCGACCTCACGCACGCCGATCACTCGGGCGTCGAGGTGCTGCGCGACCTGGCACGCGGTTCGCGCAGCAACTGGCCGCGCGCGCCGGTGGTGTTCACCAGCGTCATCGGCATGGGCGAGCTGTTCGGTCCTGAGGTCCGCGAGTGTTTCGGCACACCGGTGTGGACGTCCTCCGAGACGCCGCAGGTCTGGCTGGACCAGCAGGTGATCGAGGGCGGCGACGGCGGGTTGCTGGTCAACTGGGATGTCACCGACGGCGTGTTCCCCGGCGGCCTGGTCGAGGCGCTGACCGGGGCCTACGAGGAGGCGTTGACCTCGCTCACCGACGCGGCGTCCTGGCAGAAGCCCCTTGCGGTACGGCTCCCGCAGAGCCAGACGGCGGTGCGCACGCGAGCCAACGGAACGGGCGGCGCCCTGTCGCTGGGCCGGTTGCACGAGCGGTTCTTCGACAGAGCCGCCCTGCACCCGGACAGAACGGCGTTGGCCTGGGGCGATTCCGACGAGCTCAGCTACGGCGAACTGGCGGATCGAGCTCGTCGGATCGCCGGCGGCCTGCACTCGGTGGGGATCTCCCCCGGCGACACGGTCGCGGTGACGGCGGCGAAGGGCCCGTGGCAGATCGCCGCGGTCCTGGGCGTGCTCGCCGCCGGGGCGGCGTACGTTCCGGTCGGGATCGACCAACCGTCCGCGCGGCGGGAACGGATGTACCAGACCGCAGGGGTCGGTGGCGTCGTCTGCGTGGGCGACGAGATCGTACGGCTGGACTGGCCCGGCACGTTACCGGTCTTCGACGTACGCCAGTTGGCGGAATACCAGCCGATGGCGCGGGACGGCGTTCGGCATGACGACGACCAGCTGGCCTACATCATCTTCACCTCAGGATCCACGGGCGAACCGAAGGGCGTGGAGATCACTCATCGCGCGGCGATGAACACCGTCATGGCGGTCAACGACCATTTCGGCATCGACGAGCACGACAGGGTGCTCGCCTTGTCCGCCCTGGACTTCGACCTGTCGGTCTACGACGTGTTCGGGCTGCTGTCGGCCGGCGGCGCCATCGTGCTCGTGGACGAGCTGGACCGGAAGGAGGCGCGCAGCTGGGGGCGGCTGGTGCGGCGGCACAGGGTCACGGTGTGGAACTCCGTACCGGCCTTGCTGGAGATGTTCCTGGTCGGCGGAGGGCTGTCGGGCCCGGACGACGTGCCTGCGGTCATCCTGGTCTCAGGGGACTGGGTGAGCGCCGATCTTCCCGCACAGGTCAGCGGGCTGCGGCCCGATGCCCGCTTCGCGGCCCTGGGCGGCGCCACCGAGGCTGCGATCTGGTCGAACCTGCTCGAGGTGAAAGACCTCCGGCCGGAATGGACGGCGGTGCCGTACGGATATCCGCTGCGTGCCCAGCGCTTCCGCGTCACCGACGGGCAGGGAAGGGATCGTCCGGACTGGGTGCCCGGCGAGTTGTGGATCGGCGGTTCCGGGCTGGCCATGGGTTACCGCGATCAGCCCGAGCTGACCGCTTCCGCGTTCGTCCACGACGGCGGTGAGCGGTGGTATCGCACCGGGGATCTCGCCCGCTACCTCCCTGACGGGATGGTGGAGTTCCTCGGGCGCTCCGACGACCAGGTGAAGATCGGCGGGCATCGGATCGAGCTCGGGGAGATCGAAGCGGCCCTCGCTCGCCTGCCCCGCGTCGAGAGAGCGGTCGCCTTCCCGATCGGCTCGCCGCACCGCAGAATCGCCGCGGCGCTGGTCGGAGCGGACGCGGACGCCGCGAAGCGGGCACTCGCCGACGCGCTTCCCCCGTACATGGTTCCTGATGAGATCGTGACGCTCCCCGAGATCCCGCTCACCGGCACCGGCAAGGTGGACCGGCGGCGCCTGGCCGGAATGGTGGAGCGGGCGCACCCCACCGCATCGCGGCGCGAGCCGCCGGAAGGCCCGACAGAACAGGCGCTCGCCGCGATCTGGGCCGAGATCCTGGATCTGCCCGAGGTCGGACGCCGCGACTCGTTCTTCGGCCTCGGTGGCGACAGCCTGCAGGCGACCAGGATGCAGGAGTCGCTCCGAACGCGGCTCGGCGTGTCCGTGACGCTCCGTCAGCTGTTCTCCGCCCCCACCGTCGCCGAGCTGGCGGCCGTGGTCGACGTCCAGCGCGACGTGGCCGGCGAGTTCGAAGAGGGCGGGATCTGACCATGGGATCGGTCGCCATCGTGACCGGCGCGGGGACCGGTCTCGGCCGCTGCCTGGCCATCAGCCTCGCCGCCGACAAGAACTGCCTGGTTCTCGTCGGACGGCGTGCGCAGCGGCTCGACGCCACCCGCGTGGAATGCGTCGAGGCCGGCGCCGCACCGGACGACGTCCTGGCGGTGCCGGCCGACCTGTCGGATCCCGGCTCGGCGGCCCGCGTCGTCGCCGCGGCTCGAGACCGTTTCGGCGGCGTCGACATGCTCGTCAACAATGCGGCCGTGGCCACCTTCGGCCCGCTGGAATCGACCGGGGTCGACACCTTCGTCCGGCTGTTCACGACGAACGTGGCCGGTCCCGCCGCGCTGATCAGGCAGGCGGCGCCGCTGCTGCGCAGCGCCGGCGGCGTCGTCGTCAACGTGGGCTCCATCGGTGGGCTGCTGGCCGTACCCGACCGATCCTTCTACGGCGCGACGAAGGCGGCCCTGCATCACCTCACCCGGTCTCTGGCGCGTGAGCTGGCCCCCGAGATCCGGGTCAACGCCGTGCTGCCAGGAGCCATCGACACCGAGATGTACGAGGACCTCGGTCTGGACGAGAACGCGACCAGGAGGTTGAGAGAGGAAATGATCCGCACTACTCCGCTCGGACGGATGGGCAGGCCGGAGGATGTGGTTCCGTGGATCCGGATGCTGCTCGGCCCGGCCGGATCGTGGATGACCGGCACGCTGCTCGTGGTGGACGGGGGCCGGTCATGCTGATCGGCGAGAGCCCGTGGCCCGGGGCGGAGCGGAGCAGGAGCATTCCGCTCTCCTGCCTCCACGAGATCCACCGGCTGGTCGGCGCGCATCCGCGGCCGGTCATCGCCCTGCACGTGGGTGAGCCGCACATCCGCATGCCGCAGGAGGCGGTCGAGGGGTACTGCAGGGCGCTCCGCGACGGCCACACCGCGTACCTGGACGCGCGCGGGCTGGGCGCGCTGCATGACGCGCTCGCGGAGCGACTGGCCGGGAACGGCCGGCCGCCGGCGGACCGCTTCTTCGTCACCCCGGGCTCGTGCCAGGCGATCAGCGCGATCCTGCAGTCCATCGCCGTGGACGGCGGGCAGGTGGTGCTGTCGGAGCTGCACTGGCCGATGCACTTTCAGCAGGTGGCGATGACCGGCATGACGGCCTGTTTCGCCCCCTTCGGCGACGACGGCCGGTCCATCGCGGACGCCCTGGAATCCTGCGCGAGCGACCGCGTGGTGGCGGTCCTGGTGAACTCGCCGAGCAACCCCTCAGGACGGGTCTGGTCCGCCGAGGAGCTTCGCGAACTCCATAACTGGGCGGTACGCAGAAGGGTCGTGGTCATCAGCGACGAGGCGTACGAGGACTTCGTGTACGACGGCGAGCCGAGCCGGATGGCCAACCTCGACCTGGAGCTGCCGCCGGAGGACCGGGTGGTCTTCTCGGTGCACACGTTCTCCAAGGGCTACTCGATGACCGGCTGCCGTCTCGGCTACGCCACCGCCCCGAACGACGATCGCGCCGCGCTCCTGGCCCGGATTCAGGAGGCGACCCTGGTGGCTCCGAGCACGCCGGTGCAGTACGCCGGGCTGGCCGCGCTCGGCGCGACGGGCCATCTGGCCGCGCACCGCGAGTATGTGCGCCAGACCAGAGACTCGGTCGTGAACCTGCTCGGCAACAAGCTCGTGCCCGTGGCTCCGGCCGGCGGCTGGTACGCCCTGCTCGACCTGGGCGCCTTCGTCGACGACACGTACGAGTTCAGTAAGCGAACGCTGGCCGACATCGACGTCGGCATCGCCCCCGGCCGGGGTTTCCTGCCGGCTGGACACCCGATGGCGGACCGCCTGGCGCGGATCTCGCTGTGCGCGGAACGGGACTCCACGATCGAGGGTGTCCGCCGGCTCACGGCTTACCTGGGGATTTGACTCCTCCTAACGAAGGGAACTGAGGTGCCGATGTCGGGTGTGGCCGGATATCCCCCGGAGTTCGCCGAGCGCTACCGGGCCGAGGGCTACTGGCGCGGCGAGGTCCTGGGAGACCTGCTCCGGCCCTGGAACCAGAGCGACCGCATCGCTGTCGTCGATCCGGCGGCCAGGCGATGGTCCTATGCGGAACTCGACCGTCAGGCCGACAGGTTCGCGGCCGGGCTGGCGCGGCTCGGCATCGAGCGTGGCGACAGGATCGTCGTCCAACTGCCGAACATCGCCGCCTTCGTCGCCGTCAGCGTCGGCTGCTACCGGCTGGGCGCCATTCCGGTCTACGGGCTGCCCGGCCACCGGCGCAGGGAGATCAGCTACCTGGCCGAGGTCTCGGCAGCGGTCGGCCTCGTCGTGGCCGACGAGTACCAGGGCTTCTCCTACACCGACCTCGCACGCGAAGTCCAGAAGGAGGCCTCCTCGGTACGGCACGTCATCGTGGTCGGCGAGCCCGCCGAGTTCCTCGGATTCGACGACGTGCTGGCCGAGCCGGTGCCCATGCAGGGGCCTGACCCGTCGGCCGTCGCGTTCTTCCTGCTGTCAGGTGGCACCACCGGCCTGCCCAAGTTGATTCCGCGCACCCACGACGACTACGCCTATCAGCTTCGTGCCAGCGCGGCGGCGACCGGGACGGACCAGCACGGCTGTTATCTGGCCTCCCTGCCCATCGCGCACAACGCGGCGCTCGGCTGTCCTGGCCTGCTGGGCACGCTGGCGGTCGGCGGCAAGGTCGTCCTGCCCCGCAACCCCAGCCCGGACGTCGTCTTCGACCTGCTGGAGACGGAGCGGGTGACCCTGACAACACTGATGCCGCCGATGGTCCAGGTGTGGCGGGAGGCCAGGGAGTTCTTCGACGTCGACATGTCCCGCCTGGTGATCCAGGTCGGCAGCGCGCACATGTCGCCGGACCTGGCGGGCAGCATCATGACCGAGATGGGGGCGAGGCTGACGCACTGGTTCGGGATGGCGGAGGGGCTGCTCACCTATACCCGCCTCGACGACCCGTACGACGTCGTGATCGGGACGCAGGGCCGCCCCATGGCGGCGGCCGACGAGATCAAGGTGGTCGACGAGACCGATGCCGAGGTTGCGCGTGGTGAGGTGGGCGAGCTGCTCACGCGCGGGCCGTACACCATCCGCGGCTACTACCGGGCCGGCGAGGTCAACTCCCGGGCGTTCACCACCGACGGCTTTCTGCGCACCGGCGACCTGGTACGGATCACCCCGGACGGGAACATGGTCGTCGAGGGCCGGTTGAAGGACGTCATCAACAAGGGTGGCGAGAAGATCGTCGCGGCGGAGCTGGAGGACGTCCTCGGCCTGCACCCCGCCTTCCGCCAGGTGGTCGTGGTCGGAGTGCCGCACGAGCTGATGGGGGAGGTCCCGTGCGTCTTCGCCGTGTGCGATGGCGCGGCGCCCTCGTTGCCCGAGGTTCGCGCGTTCCTCACCTCGCACGGTGTCGCGCCGTACAAGCTTCCCGACCGGGTCGAGGCCGTGACCGCGCTGCCGCGCACAACCGTCGGCAAGATCGACAAGCAGCGTCTGCGCGCGGAATTCATCACCAAGGCGGGCTCGGGTCCGAACAGGACGTGACGTGGTCAGGTCGCCGGAACGACTTCGACCAGCGGGAACATCGGCGTCGGGATCACCCTGGAGATGCGCAACCCGGCGCCGCCGAGCAGCACGCGGAGCTGCTCCTCGGTGCGGGCGCAGCCACCACCCATCGCCAGCAGGATCAGGTCGTAGGCTTTGCCGACCTCGTCGCTGTCGCCGGGGGCGGCGACCGGCTCGTGCAGCAGCAACCTGCTGTCTTCGCGCATCGCCGCGCGTATCTCGCTGAGCAGCTGGTGGGCCCGGTCGTCCCCCCAGGACCACAACACGCGCTTGAGCAGGTAGGCGTCGGCACCGGCCGGTACCCCGTCGAAGAAGCTGCCGCCCACGACGGTGCACCGATCAGCCAGCCCGGCTTCGCGCAGCAGGTCGGGCGCGGCGGCCACGACGTGCGGTTGGTCGAACAGCGTGCCACGCAGATGGCGCAGCCGGCTCAGGAGGCCGATCAGGAACGTCCCGTTGCCGCCGCCGACGTCGACCACCGAGGTCAGCCCCGCCCACGCGTCGTAGGCCGTCATTACCGTGCGCACTTCCATCCGGGTCCCGGCCGCCTGAGAGCCGTCGAACCGCTTGCTCTCCTCGGGGTGCTCGGCCATGTACTCCCAGTAGCCCATCCCGTGGACGTACTCGAATGACGAACGCCCCGTGCGCAAGGTGTAGTCGAAGTGCGCCCAGGCCTGCAGATCGCCGACGAGCAGCGGATAGGCGTCGCGCAACGAAACGGGATGATCACTGCGCAGCACCTGGGCCAGCGGGGTCAGGCCGAAGACGCCCGGCTCGGACTCGGTGAAGATGCCCTTGCCGGCCAGCGCGCGAAGAACGCGGGTCAGCGCATCGGGTTCCGCGCCGCAACGCTTGGCGAGGTCGGGGATCGGCAGCGGTCCCTCGACGAGGTGATCGGCCACGCCGAGCGTGCAGACCGCCCGGATCGCGAAGGGCACGATGTAGTCGGCCAGTTCGGCCAACCGCTGGATCGATGTGATGTCGATGTGGGGCCGACCAGCCGTGCTGACACCGTCGGGCATCTTGATCTCCCTCGCTGCGGATGCAAGAGATCCTGATACGAAACCCGTTCTGCGGCAAGGCGTCCGCCCGGGCCGACCGGCCGGGCGTGGACGCCCCGCCCGCGACCGGCTCGCGCGCGCATTCCACCGCTGTTGTGGCCGAACAAGCGCCGCGATAACCATGAAGCGGCGAAAGCCATGCGGACGAGCTTCTTTCCCCGACGACTGAGGGTGAGCTCATGACCAGAATGTGGTGGGACTTCCGCCCATACCTTCGCGGCCTCGTGATCGACGCCCTGGGGATCAGCAAGCCGCCGAAGAACCCCGCGCCGCCGGACAAAGGCCCGTCCATCGTCGTCCTGCCGTTCGAGACCGCGAGCACCGACGACGAGTACCTCACCGACGGCGTGACGCAGGACCTGACCAACAGCATCGCGCGAAGCAGCAACGCCGTGTTCGTCATCTCCGCCGACAGCGCCTTCTCCTTGAAGGGCACCAAGCCCGAGCCCACCAGGATCGGCACCGAACTGGGTGTCCGCTACATCCTGCGCGGGTCGGTGGCGCGCAGCGAGGACCGGCTCGGGATCGACGCGGAGCTCATCGAGGCCGCCCCAGGCACCACCCTCTGGTCGGCGTCGTTCGAGTGCGGGCTCACGGACATGCACGCGGTCCAGGTCGAGATCGTCGAGAGGATCCTCGGGGCTGTCGGCTTCGAGCTGGAGTCGGCCGAGCTGGACCGGTTGACCAGGCCGCCGAACAGCATCCGCTCCGTCGAGGCAGTGTGGCGGGGTTACTACCACATGCGTCAGCTTCACCATAAAGACCTCCTCGCCGCCCGCGCCCTGTTCCAGGGCGCCATCGACGACGACCCGGAGCTCGCGAGCGCCTACGGCCTGCTCGCCGGGACCTACACCCAGGAGCACACCCAAGGCTGGAGCCTCGACGACAGCCACCTCGACCGCGCGTGGGAGCTCGCCTCCAGGGGCGTCGAACTCGACCCTGACTCCGGGGTGGGACACGGCATCCTCGGCGTCGTCCAGCTCGTGCGGGGCAACTGGCGGGAGGCGGTCAAGCACGAGGACCGCTCCATCGCCGCGGACCCGTGCATCACCTGGCCGCATGCGATGCGCGGCGTCGCGCTCACCATGGGACATCAACGCCTCGAGGCCAGCCGGTCCATCCGCCGGGCGCTGCGCCTGGATCCCTTCCCGCCGCATGGACTGCTGATGGCGCTCGCCTACATCAACATCGGCGCAGGCCGTAAGACCGAGGCGTACGAACTGCTGGAGAAGGTCCGCCGGGAGAACGACGACAACATCCTGGTCCGGATCGGGCTGGCCGCCTATCACCAGCGCGAGGGGGACAAGAAGTACGCCCACGAGCTGACCCAGCAGATCCTGCGTATCAACCCGGACATCACCGCCGAGATCGCCAAGGAGCTCATCCCCTCGCTCGACCGCATCCATCCGCAGAGCGACGTCGTCCGCTATGTCGACGATCTGGCGGCGGCGGGCCTGCCCCGCAACGCCGACAAGGTGGGGGGTCCATGATGACGGTCGTCTACAACCCGTTCGACCCCGCGTTCGTCGCCAACCCCTACCCGTTCTTCAAGGAGCTGCGGGAGGTGGACCCGTGCCACCAGATCACCGCCGCCGACGGCGTGTGGCTGCTCACGCGTTATGACGACATCGACGCCATCCTGCACGACAGGGACGGGTTCAGCGTCGACCACCGCAACCTCAAGCGCGGCCCCGAGCAGGACCTGGCGTACGACGACTTCGCCGTCATCCTCTTCCGTGACCCCCCGGAGCACACGAGGTGGCGTAAGCATCTGTCCCATGGGCTCACCCCCACCCGCGTCGAGGCGTACCGCCCCCGCCTCACCCAGCTCGTCGACGAGCACCTCGACCTGCTCGAGGACAAGGGCGAGGTGGACTTCCTCGGCGACGTCGCGATCCCGATCCCGTTCCAGGCCATCTTCGAGCTCCTCGGGATGCCTGAGGCGGACCGGGCCCAGGTCCACGCCTGGGTCTCGGACATCGTCAACCTCACAGAGCCGGTGGCGAGCCCGGAGGTCACCCGCGCGATCGTCCGTTCCAGAGACGAGATGCGGGAGTACCTCCAGGACGTCTGCGCCCACAAACGCGCCCACCCGGGTGACGACGTCCTGTCCAGGCTGCTCAGCGCCACCGACGCCTTCACCGACGACGAACTCATCAGCCACGTCATGCTGCTCCACGTCTCCGCCCCTGAACCGACCGCGAGCCTGCTCGCCTTCGGGGCCTTGGCTCTCGCGCGCCATCCCGAGCAGGCCGCCGAGCTGCGCGGTGACCCCTCGCTCGACCGCAACACCGTGGAGGAGATGCTGCGCTACGAGGCGCCTCTCCAGCTCACAGGGCGCTACCCCCTGCAGGACGTCGAACTGCACGGCAAGACCATCGAGGCGGGCACGGCCATCGTCATGTCCCTCGCGTCGGCGAACCACGACCAGAACAGGTGGGGACCGACCGCCGACGATCTCGACCTGCGGCGGAACCGCGCCAACGAGCACCTTTCTTTCGCCCGCGGCATCCACACGTGCTTCGGCTCCGCGCTCGCCCGCCTCCACGGCCAGCTCACCTTCGGCCGGATGGTCCGCCGCTTCCCGCGCCTCGAGCTCGTCGAGGAGCCGACGTGGAACAGCCTGCTGAACCGGCGCGGCCCGACGCGGGTGAGGATCTCCGTCCGCTGACCCCGTCGGGAAGCGCGAACCCAGCAACGACCCGGAAGTCACCGAAAGGCAGGCCAACCCATGAGTTCCGCTCCGGACTTCGACCCGCTCAGCCCGGCC
Source organism: Nonomuraea mangrovi (assembly GCF_042681425.1). Taxonomy (NCBI): domain Bacteria; kingdom Bacillati; phylum Actinomycetota; class Actinomycetes; order Streptosporangiales; family Streptosporangiaceae; genus Nonomuraea; species Nonomuraea mangrovi. Next base: position 64,269 of record NZ_JBHUFV010000096.1, read on the forward strand.
ATGCTGGAGAACCCCTACCCTGTGTACGCGGAACTCCAGGCCAAGCACCCCGTCTTCTGGGACGAGAAGGTGGGCGCCTGGGTCGTCACCCGCTACGACGACTGCCGGGAGATCCTCATGGACTCCGAGCGGTTCGTTCGAGACCCCCGCCGGGTCAGCGAGGTCTCCACGGAGTCCGAGGAGAGCGTCCAGGCCCTCGATCGCAAGGCGGTGAGCGAGCTGAGGCGGCTCGTCACCGGCTCGATTCACGCCCAGGACCTCGAGCAGATCGGCCGCAGCGTCCGGGCGAGCATCGACCGGATCTTCGAGGGCGTCGCGTCACGACCGTCGTTCGACTGGATGATCGAGGTGGGCGCGCGGCTCTCCGGCACGATCACGGCCGACTTCCTCGGGGTCACCGAACCCGACCCCCAGGTCTTCAAGACGATCGTCGAGGGCATGGCCCGCAAGTTCGACGCGGACCTCGCCGGCGACGACCCGGAGGCGGAGCGCCGGGTCCGTGAGGCGTTCGGCGGCCTCATCGACGGGTGGCTCGGCTCGCCGCAAACCCATGGCACGGTCCTGACCCTCAAGAACCGGGCCGAGGAGATGGGCGTCCACGTGGGCGTGGTCAAGAACCTCATCGGCCTGCTGTTCATCGGCAGCTTCGGGACGATCTTCGCCTCTTCCGGAAGCTTCGCCTTCATGCTCATGGAGCGGCCCGACGTCTTCGACCAACTCCGCGACCCGCGCCTGCTGGGCTCGGGAATCGAGGAGTTCCTGCGGTTCGACGGACCGTCGCAGGCCACGAGCAGGATCGCCAAGCGCACGACCGAGGTCCGCGGTGTCACGATCAAGGAGGGCGACCCGGTCTTCATCGTGCTCGGCGCCGCGAACCGCGATCCGGATCAGTTCCCGCGGCCTCAGGAGCTCGTGCTCGACCGCGCCCCGAACAGGCACCTGTCGTTCGGGTGGGGGCCGCACTCGTGCCTCGGGTCGCTGTTCGGGCAGCTCGCCCTCGGGGAGCTGGCTCGTGCCCTGCATGACGCACCCGCACCGCTGCGGTTGACCGGCACCCCGATCCGGCTCCCCACGACGACGGTGCGCAGCTTCGCCTCGCTCCCGGTCACGTTCCAGGCGTGACCCCAGACGATCACCCAGCGCGCCGAGGCTCGTTCCGGCAGCCTGTGGTGATCGTCGGCGGGAATCTTCAGACGTCGGCGGGAATCTAGGACCGTGACGTGGCGATCTGCCACGTATTGCCCCAGCTGTCCCGGACGGTCGCGCGCCGGTCGCCCCACGGCATGTCCTCGGGCTTCTCCTGCACGCCGGCCCCTGCCGCTACGGCGCGGGCGAAGACGGCGTCGGTGTCGTCGACGTAGACCATGAGGAAGGCCGGCGCGGCCGCGTGCACTCCCCCGCCATCGCTGACCATGACGAGGGAGTCGCCCAGGCGCATCTCCACCGGGCGATCGCCCTGGACCTCGCCCTGGGCGCCGAACACCTGCCGGATGAACCCGACGAGCCCCGCCGGGTCGCCGGTGATGATTCGCGGCGTGACGGTCGGCCGGTGCCAGGACTCTGAGGTTCCCATCGTGATCACCCTTGATTCTCTCGTCGCCGGGCGGGCCCGAGCGCCTAGGCGCGCTTGATCGTGGCGAGCCAGGCCGGCGCACCGTCAGGTTGCTGTCTGGTCTGGACCAGGTCCGGTTCGATCGCGATGACATCCCACCCGAGACCGAACGCCGCTCTCAGCTCTTCCCTGCTGACGGGGTGCGGGCCGGGCTCCTGGCCATGGTCGCCGAAGCACAACACGTACAGGGTTCCGCCGGGCGCGGTCACCGACGCCAGACCTGCGACGTACTCCAGCCGCTCTTTGTCGTCGAAGGCGTGGAAGAGGCCGCAGTCCAGCACCGTCTCGAACTGGCGGCCCAACGTCTCGAGGCGGAGCGCGTCGGCCGCGGCGAACTCGGCCTCGATCCCGCGCTCGCGCGCCTTGCCCCTGGCGATCTCCAGGGCCGTCACGGCCACGTCCACGCCCAGGACCTTCAGACCCAGCGAGGCGACGTGGAGGGCGTTGTCACCGCTCCCGCAGCCCGCGTCGAGCACCGTTCCGGTGATCGCACCCTCGGCCGCCAGACGGACGATCGCCGGCTGCGGCCCGCCGATGTCCCACGGCGCTGGGCCGTCGTGGTAGGACGCGTCCCACGGCTCTCCCGCCTGCCGTTCGTGACTGGTCAGGGGGCGGCCGCTGAGAGGATCTTCGGCTGGGGTTCTCGATCGCTCGGACAACCTTGCCCTCCTTAGAGCCCGATCCTGCGGACCCATCATGGCACGCCGCCGCTGATCCGACCTAGGTATGCGCCGACACGCTCGACAGACGGTGGCCCCTGTGCCACATTGCCAACGTCTTGTCGGCCACCGTGCCCTTCTTCGCCTCTGACGAGATGGTGCAAGCATGGATTTCGACCTCAGCGAAGCACAGCGCAGGCGCTATGAGGAGGTACTCGCGGGCGTCCGCGGGCAGGGTCCGGGCCTGGCGGAACCGCGCGTGCCGTTCTCCCGCGCCGAATGGTCGGCGACCGCCGGCCTCGGCGTGACGGGTCTGTGCCTGCCGGCCGAGTACGGCGGCGGCGGCCTGGGCGCCTTGGACACCGCGCTGTGCCTGGAGGCCTTCACCGAGGGCGGAGCCGATACGGGCCTGGCCTTCGCCGCCAGCGCCCACCTGCTGGCCTGCGCGGTCCCTGTGCGTGACTACGGCGCCGACCCCCTGCGCGCCGAGTTGCTCGAAGGCATGGCCGGCGGGGCGCTGGTCGCCGCGAACGCGATGACCGAGGACGGGGCCGGATCGGACGTCGGGAAGCTGGGTGCCACGATCGTCCGTGACGGCGACGAGTACGTGCTGGACGGCGTGAAGTCCTTCGTCAGCAACGCCTCGGCCGCCGATGTGTTCGTCGTCTACGGGACCTCCGATCGGGAAGCCGGTTTCCTGGGCCAGACCGCTTTGGCGGTGCCCAGGCATCTGCCTGGCATCAAGGTCGGCGAACCGTTCACCAAGATGGGCCTGCATGCCTGCCCGGCGGGGCGGGTGGAGTTCTCCGGATGCCGGGTGCCGGTGCGATACCGGCTCGGCGCTGAGGGCCAAGGCCACACGATCTTCAAACACTCGATGACCTGGGAACGGAACTGCCTGTTCGCCATCTACCTGGGCCAGATGCGCCGCCAGCTCGACGACTGCGTGGCCCACGCGAAGCGGCGCCGGCAGTTCGGCCGGCCCATCGGCGCTTTCCAGGCGGTCTCGCACCGGATCGCCACGATGACCCAGCGGCTGGAGTCGGCGAGGCTGCTCCTCTACCGGGCCTGCTGGCTCCTGGACCAGGGCAGACCGGACACACAGGCGACCGCGCTGTCCAAGCTCGCTGTCTCGGAGGCGACGGTGGCCAACAGCCTGGACGCCATCCAGATCTTCGGCGGCCTCGGTTACCTCGCGGGCACCGGGAGCGAGGGACAACTGCGCGACTCGGTGCCCAGCGTCATCTTCTCCGGGACCAGCGATATCCAGCGGGAGATCATCGCCAATGGAGCCGGGCTATGACCCTGCACCAGCTGGCCATCGATGCGGCGGCCCGGTACCCGGAGCGGCCCGCCGTGGCCGGTGCCGGCGGCGTGCTGCTCTACGCCGACCTCGACCGCCGGGCCAACGCCCTCGCCGCCAGGCTGCGCGAAGCCGGCGTCGCCCGGGGCGATCGCGTGGTCATCTGGGCGGAGAAGTCGCCGCACGTGGTGGCGGCCATGCAGGCCGTGCTCCGGCTGGGCGCCGCGTACGTGCCGGTGGACCCGGCCGCCCCGGTCGCCCGCTGTGCCGCGGTGGTGCGTGACTGCGGCGCGCGGCTGGTGTGCGGCGACGGGCCGCGGCTGTCGCTGCTGTCCGGCGAGTACGGCCCTGCCCCCCGCCGCCTGGATGTCACCGAGGCGGTGCCGGGCGGCGCGGATCCCGTCAACGAGCCCGCTGACGGCGACGACCTGGCCTTCATCCTCTACACCTCCGGTTCCACCGGCGTGCCGAAGGGCGTGTGCATCAGCCATCGCAACGCCCGGGCGTTCGTGGACTGGGCGGCGGCCGAACTGGCCGCCGCGCCTGCCGACCGGTTCGCCAACCACGCGGGACTGGCCTTCGACCTGTCGGTCCTGGACCTCTACGCCGCGTTCACGAGCGGCGCCATGGTCCATCTCGTCCCCAGCGACCTGGCCTATTCGCCGAAACGCCTGGTCGAGCTGCTGCATGAGCAGCGGATCAGCGTGTGGTACTCGGTTCCGTCGGCGCTGACCCTGATGATCCGCGAAGGCGGCCTGCTGGATCGGCCGGCGCCGAGCACGCTGCGCGCCCTGCTGTTCGCCGGCGAGCCCTTTCCCATCACCCAGGTACGCCGGCTGGCCGCGTGGAGCCCCGCGCGGCTGCTCAACCTGTACGGCCCGACCGAGACCAACGTGTGCGCCTGTCACCAGGTCGAGCCCGCCGACCTGGAACGTGACCGCCCTGCGCCCATCGGCGTCGCGGCCAGCGGCGACACGCTCTGGGCCGTCAGAGCCGACGGCGGCCGCGCCCGGCCGGGCGAGGAGGGCGAGCTGTGGGTCGACGGGCCGAGCGTGATGCTCGGCTACTGGGGACGCGAACCGCAGCGTGGGCCTTATCCCACGGGTGACATCGTCCGGGTGCTGCCGGGAGGCGCCTTCGACTACGTCGGCCGGCGCGACCTCATGGTGAAGGTGCGCGGGCACCGGGTGGAGCTGGGTGACGTCGAGTCGGCGCTGACCGCCCACGCCGATGTCGACGAAGCCGCGGTCGTCGTGGTCGGTGACGGCCCGGACGCGCGGCTTGAGGCGTTCGTGGTGCCCGTGGCAGGCCGGGCTCCCGGGTTGCTGGCGCTCAAGCGGCACAGCGCCGGGCGCCTCCCCCCGTACATGATCGCCGACCGGATCCACCTGGTCACCGGGCTCCCGCGCACCGGGAACGGAAAGGTCGACCGGGCCGCGCTCGGCAGTGGAGCCCATCACAACCCCGCCGGCGGGGAGACAGCAGGAAGGGAGGAAAGGTGGCCGACGACCAGATAGTGTCCGACCTCCTCGTGTTCATCCGCACCCAGTTTCTCGATGGTGATCCCGCGGGCGAGCTGACCGACGACACCCCGCTGCTCGCGTGGGGCGTGCTCGATTCGTTCAAGACGGCCAGGCTCGTAGCCTTTATTCAGGACGAGCTTGGTTCACCGATCCCGCCGGAGCAGCTCAATGCGACGAATTTCCACGACATCCGCAGCATCGCGGAGCTGGTTCGCTCGAACGGTGGCCGCGCCGGCGCAGCCCGGGGAGGCGGCCTGCCGTAAGCCGTCCCACCTGATCGCGAGCCGGTAGATGAATCAGGACATCGGCGCCGCGGCCGCATCAGGGAGCTCTCACTACGTGGACCTGCCCGCCGGCCGGTTCCACTACCGCAGATGGGCACGGGACATCGGCGCTCCCACCGCGATCCTGGTGCACGGCAACGGCGGCACCTGGGCGACGTGGTCCAGGGTCGCACCGGCGCTGAACGCTGCGGACATGGACGTGTTCGCCCTCGACCTGCGCGGCAACGGATCCAGCGTCAAACCGCCCGTCGGCTCGTACGGCCTGCACGACGCGGCCGCCGACCTGCATGACTTCATCGATGCCCTGAGCATCCGCGCACCCCTGCTGATCGGGCACTGCTGGGGTGCCGCGATCGCTCTCGCGCTGGCGACAGGCGCCCTGAGCGATCGGGTTCCTCCCTCCCTCAGCGGCCTCGTCCTCGAAGAGCTGCCCCCCGACATGGCCTCCACGCGCTCCCAGCCGGTCGTCCAGGATTTCCTGCGCCTGATGCGCAGCCCTCGGGAGTACGCGGAGAAATGGGTGGACCTGGTGTGCCGCGACTGGCACGTCGTCGATCGCCGGAGCCTGCTGGAGAACGTCTACAGCGCCGATCCGGACGTCTACCTCAGCACGATCGACGACGGCGCCGCCGCCGGCCCGCTCCTTCCCCTCCTGGGGCGGTTGGCGGAACCCGCGCTGGTCCTGCGCGGGAGTCCCGGGCGCGGAGGCATGCTGAGCGATGTGGACTGGCAGCTCGCCCTGAAGCACCTCCCCCACGGCTCCAGCGCGAACGACGTCGCCGGCTGCGGACACGAGATCCACCGGGGTGACCATGCCACCTTCATGCGCCTGGTAACGGGGTTCCTGCACTCCTGCGATGGGTGTCAGGAGAACACCACGGGCAGCGCGCTGTAGCCGAACAGGAAGTTCGAGTAGACCCGCTTCGGCTCCCGGGCGAGCGCCATCTCCTCGACCGACGCCCGCAGCGCCTCCAGCAGGATCCCGAGTTCGAGCCTGCCGAGCTGGGCACCGACGCAGAAGTGTGGTCCGTACCCGAACGCGAGATGGCGGTTCGGCTGCCGTGCGGGGTCGAAGGTGTCCGGCGCCTGGAAAACCGTCTCATCCCGATTGGCGGAGATGTTCCACAGTGTCACGACGTCGCCCTCGTCGATCCGTTGCCCGCGGAAGTCGACAGCTCGTCTGGCCCGCCGCCCGACGTGCATGGCAGGCGTGGCCCAGCGCAGGACTTCCTCGACCGTCGACTCGATGCTCACGTCACCCGCACGCACACGACGCCATGCGTCCGGCCGCGCGCAGAAGGCGAGCACCCCGCAGATGGCGGACATCCGGCTGGACTCGTCTCCCCCGATCAGCAGGCTGTAGCAGTTGTAGACGATCTCCTCGTCGGTCAGCGGCCTTCCGTCGTCGGGCCGGTGGGCGATCAACTCGCTCACCACATCGGTCCCGGCGCTCTCCCGCCGCTCCTGGACCACCTCGGTCAGGTACGTCAGGATCTCGGCACGGGCCAGCAGCGCGTCCGACTCGGTGGCTCCCCGCGTGTCCGAGCTCAACGCCTCTTTGTTCCATTCCAGCAACTGGGCGCGATCACCCTCGGGGACACCCATCAGATCGCAGATCGTGCCCATCGACAGCCGCTCGGCGACCTCGGCGGCGAAGTCGAAGGGCTCGCCGGAGGCCATCCTCCGCACCAGCTCGAGCGCACGGGCTCTGAGCCTTTCCGCCAGGGCGCTCATCGTCCTGGGCCGCAGCGCGTCGACCAGTGCCGCACGCATGCGCCGGTGGCCCGCGCCGTCGGTCACCGCCAGCATGGAGCCGGCGGCCGAGTCGCCGCCCGCCGTCAGCGTCGAGAGCACGTTGCCGCCGTCGGAGCCGAACCGGGTGGGGTCCTTGTAGACGGAGACCACGTCCGCGTAGCGGGTCAACACCCAGAAACCACGCGGGTGACGGTACACCGGCGCCTCGCGGCGCATCGTCCGCCACAGCGACGTCAGGTCGTAGTCGACGAAGGTGCTCGGATCGAGAAGGTCGATCTCGCGCAGCTCCCGCATGGTCAGGCCGGCGGTGTCAATCACGGGAGGCCTCGAAGGTGGACGACCGTGCGCCGGGACGCCGGGGAGGGGTGGCCGCCGACGCGTGCCGCGCGACCTCGGCCGCGATGTCGCCGACGTGATCGGCCAGATAGAAGTGCCCTCCGGGAAACACCCGGACGGCGAACTCCGACGCGGTGTACTCCTGCCAGGCGTCGATCGAAGCGCGCGACAGATCCTCGTCGTCCCGGCCCAACATGACCGTGACCGGGCAGGGCAGGCGGGTACGGCTGGGCCGGTAGGAGGCGTCGGCGCGGAAGTCGGCGCGGAACTGAGGGGTCAGCAGTTCGCGCCAGTCGGGATCGGCCGCGATCTCGGTCGGCGTCCCGCCTAGCCGGACCATCTCCTCCCAGATCGCCGCGTCGGTGCGCGGCGGGCTGACGCGCTGGTGGTGTGGCGCCTCCCGGGCGGAGATCAGCACGGCCTGTGGTGGCGATCCCGCGCCGGCAAGCCGTACCGCCAGCTCGAACGCGACAGCGGCGCCGAAGCTGTGCCCGAACACGATCACCTCTGGCCGGCCGGCCACCTCGTCGGCGATCATCGCACTCAGCTCGTGGACGTCGCTCACGCACGGCTCGTCGAGGCGGTCCCCGTGCCCGGGGTACTGCACCGGCACAACCTGGATCGTGGGAGGGAACCGGCGCGGCCAGTCCCGGAAGTACGCGGCCGTCCCGCCGGCATGCGGACAGCAGACCAACCACGTGGCATGCCCGGACGCCTCGCCCAGGGGCCTCAGGCTGCCGTCATTCACGGTCGAATTTCAGCAGGATCGGCTGCCCTCCACAACGGCCGCGCTTCCACCCACCCCTGGCCGGCGAGGCTCCTCTACCGTGTGGGGGACATGGACTCCGAGCAGAACGCCGTAGGTGCGGCCCCGGCCGGCGTGCACCGGCCCGGCACCGACCGCCTGTGGGGCGAGTCGTGGTATTTCGACTTCGCCGCGGTGGACGGTTCCGCCGGCGGCTTCGTCCGGGTCGGGGACTATCCCCGTCTGGGCCGGCGCTGGTACTGGGCCTACGTGGTGGCCGGCGCGCACGCGACCGGGCACGCGCTGGATCTCCCCTTGCCCACCCTCAGGGACGTCCCCTGGGAGGCGGCGGACCCGGCGCTCCGGTTCGTGGCCGAGCCGGCCGCGGGCGGCTGGAGCATCGCCGCGGGCGGCGACGGGTTCGGGCTGGATGTCACCTGGCGGGAGCAGGCTCCCGAGTACGGCTACGCGCGTGGCAGCAGGATGGAGCAGCCGGGCTGGGCGGTCGGCGAGGTGACCCTCGATGGACGGTCGTTCCCGCTGGACGGCCCCGGCCAGCGGGACCACTCGTGGGGTGTGCGCGACTGGTGGCGGATCGGCTGGACGTGGTGCGCGGGCCGGCTTTCCGATGGCACCCGGTTCCAGGCCACCCATCTGGACGCGCGTGGCCGGATCCCGCCGGACGGCTACCTCATGGCGCCGGGTGGCCCGCCTGAGCCCGTACGCGACGTCGCCGTCGGCGCCGACGCACTGCGGATGAACGACACCCTGCTGGAGTTCGCGGACGTCGCTCACGTCACGATCGACCTGCGTTCGCCGGACGGCGAGCAGAGCCGGCTGCGACGGGCGATGACCAGGGTGCGGGCCGGTGCGACACGGCACGGCATCGGATGGCGGGAGCGCAACATGCCCGAGCGCGCGGCCCGCCGTGCCTGACTGAGAGTTTTCCTCACTCGCGCGCCGAGGTTCCCGTGCCGGCCGGCGGCGCATCGACGCGCCGGTCTCAGCTCGCCGGACCGTGGATACGGCCCCGCGTCCGGGACAACGACCTGCCGGAACCGCCCCAGCGCGTCTGGATGAGCTCGGCGGCGATCGACACCGCCGTCTCCTCGGGGGTTCGCGCGTGCAGGTCGAGCCCGATCGGCGAGTGCAGGCGGGCCAGCTCCTCCTCGGCGACCCCCACCTCTCTCAACCTGGCAAGACGATCGTCGTGCGTGCGCCGGCTGCCCATCACGCCGATGTAGCCGGCCGGCGTCCGCAGCGCGACCTGGAGCAGCGGCACGTCGAACTTCGGGTCGTGGGTGAGAACGCAGATCGCGGTCCGTTCGTCGACGGTGATCTCCTTGAGATGGTCGTGTGGCCATCGGACCACCACCTCGTCCGCGTCCGGGAATCGTTTGGCCGTGGCGAAGACCCCGCGCGCGTCGCACACCGTCACGTGATAGCCGAGGAACTTGCCGACCCTGGCGACGGCCGCCGCGAAGTCGATGGCGCCGAACACCAGCATCCGGGGCGGTGGCGCGAAGGACTGCACGAAGACCGAGACCTCGTCCATCCGACGCTGGCCGTCAAGCCCGTAGTGGCGTTGACCGGTGAGACCTTGCGCGAGCATGCCCTTGGCGTCGTCGTCGATCGCGTAGTCGAGTCCCGGCGAGCCGAGCGAGCCGCCGGCCCGGTCCGCCCAGATCACCCGTCGCGCGCCCGTCTTCCCTGCTCCGTTGACGACGGTCGCGACGGCGACCGGTTCGTGCGCCCTCACCGAATCGGCGACCGCGCGCAGCTCGGGGAACATCCGCCGGTTCACCTGTTCCACGTACACGTGCAGGATTCCGCCGCAGGTGAGGCCGACCGCGAACGCGTCGTCGTCGCTGAAGCCGTACTCCTCGTACGACGGCTCGCCGGTCTCCATGACCTGTTTGGAGGCCTCGAAGACGGCCCCCTCCACGCATCCTCCTGAGACACTGCCGACGACCTCGTCCTGCGCCGAGACCGCCATCGCCGCGCCGGGCTGCCGAGGTGCGCTGCGGAACGTGTGGACGACCGTCGCCAGGCCGAAGGTCATACCGCTGTCGTACCAATCGAGAATCGGTTCGAGGATGTCACGCATGATTCGTGTCCTTCGCGCAGCAAGTGCTCGCTACCACGATCAGTCTGGTGGCGGAGGGCTGAGAGCGCCATGATGTGCACCGTGCCAGCCGGAGACTGCGGGGTTCCGCGAGCCGCCGATGTCGTGGTAGTAGGGGCAGGAGCGGCCGGTGCGGTGGTAGCCGCCCGGCTCTCTGAGGCAGGTTCAGCGGACGTGCTGCTGGTCGAGGCAGGGCCGGACTATCGCAGCGCCGACGCCCCTGCCGCGGTGCGGGGAACCGACATCGGCAGGGCGCTGGCCATGCGTTCCTTGCGCTGGCCTGGGCTGCTGGCCCGGCTCACCGAGCACCAGCCGCCGCGCGCCTACGCGTGCGGGCGGGGTGCGGGCGGAAGCTCGGCGATCAACGGCCAGCTCGCGGTGCGCGGCACGCCGGCCGACTTCGACGCCTGGGTACGAGCCGGCTGCGCCGGCTGGTCCTGGCCGGCCGTACAGCCTGCGTTCGTCCGCCTCGAACGGGACATGGACTTCGGCGGCCACCCCGGCCACGGCTCGCGCGGCCCCGTGCCGATCTCTCGCGTGCCCGCTGACCGGCGCGGGCCGGTCAGCACGGCCCTGTACACCGCCGCGGTCGGACTCGGCCACCCCGAGCATCGCGACCTGAACGCGGAGGGCAGCACCGGGATCTCCCCGGCGGCGTGGCATCGCCGGGACGGCATGCGCGTCTCCAGCAACGACAGCCACCTCGAACCGGCCAGGAGCCGCCCCCGGCTGCGGGTCGCCGGCCGGCACCTGGTGTCGCGGGTGCTCTTCTCCGCCGGCCGGGTGCGCGGCGTCGAACTGGCCGCCGAGGGGCACCGCGAGGTGGTGTCCGCGCCGGCTGTGGTGCTGTGCGCCGGCGCGGTGTACTCCCCCGCCATCCTGCTGCGATCGGGGGTCGGTCCAGCGGACCGGCTCGGCGCGCTGGGCATCGAGATCGTCGCCCCGCTTCCCGGCGTCGGCGCAGGGCTGAGCGACCATCCCGCGGTGATGCTGGGCTTCCGGCTGACAGAGGCGGCCGCCGCGCGGTCGCTGGAGACCGATTCAGGCTGCTGCCTGTTGCGCGCGGGCCGGGCCGACGACATCCAGGTCCTCCCTCTGGATCGGACGGTCGGCCCCGCCTCCGGCGGGCTGATGGTCTCGCTCATGCGGCCCGAGTCCACCGGCAGCGTACGGCTGCGCAGCCGGGATCCTGCCGACGACCCCTCGCTCGACCTTCGCCTGCTCAGCGATCGCGGCGACCTGGACCGGCTGCGCGACGCCGTCCTGCACGCCGCCGAGTTACTCGATCACCCCGCCTTCCGCGAGGTCGTCGAGGGCCGCCAGGCACGGCCGGACGGAGCCCTCGACCAGTGGCTACGGGAGAACTGCCGCACGCTGTACCACCCCTCGGGCACCTGCCGGATGGGGCCGGCCGGCGAGGGGGGAACCGTGGTGGACGAGGAAGGGCGCGTCCTCGGGGTGGACGGGCTGTGGGTGGCCGACGCCTCGGTGATGCCGGTGCCGTGTGGCGTACCGCCCTATCTCACGACGGTGATGGTGGCCGAGCGGCTGGCCGCGGCGATCCGGAACGGGCTTCTGCGAGCGCGGTGAGGATTCTCTCCGGGTCGAGCGGTGTCCGGTCCACGCGCGCGCCGACCAGCGCCAGGGCGTCGGCGACGGCGTTGAACACGCATGCCAGGGCGCCTGCCGCACCGCCCTGGCCCATGCCCTTGTGACCGCCGGGCGTCGGGGAGGGGGTCTCGATGTGCAGGAAGTCGATCGGGGGCGCCTCGGTCGCGGTGGGAAGGACGTATTCCGCCAGCCCGAGCGTCAGCGGCCGGCCCTGCGCGTCGTAGCGCACCTCCTCCGACAGCGCGCCGCCGATGCCCTGCAGCACCCCGCCCGCGATCTGCCCCTCGACGACCTTCGCATTGATGATCTTGCCGCAGTCCTCGGCGACGACGTACCGCTCGATCCGCACCCTCCCGAGGTCGCGGTCGACCTCCACCACGCAGCCGTGGCAGGCGTTGGACCAGGTCATCATGGGCGCCTTGTAGTGGCCGAAAGCTTCGAGCACTCCCGGCGCCGCCCCGAGCCCTTCCGCGGTCTCCTGGGCCGTGGCCGCCTTGGCCAGCTGGGCCCAGGACAGTGCGACGCCCGGGTTCAGGCGGTCCACGAGCACCCCACGGCGCGACTCGACGCGGCCGGCGGGGACGTCGAGGAGTTCGGACGCGAGCTGCTTCGCCGTCACCAGCAGCTCGGCGGCCGCGGCCCTGCACGCGCTGCCGGTGATCACCGCGGTGCCGCTCGCGCCGGTGCCCCGGCCGTACGGCGTGGCTCCTGTGTCGCCCTGCACCACCCTGACGTCGCCCAGGTCGAGGTCGAGTTCGGCGGCCACGACCTGGGCCATCGTCGTTTCGACGCCCTGGCCGCCCGCGCCGGTCGCGAGGAACGCGGTGACCGTGCCATCCTGTTCCACGCGCAGCCGCGCGGTGTCCCTGTCGATCGGCTCCATGGTGCCGATGCTGGACGGTTCCAGACCCATCGCGAGCCCGATGCCGATCAGGCGGCCCTCCTCCTCCAGCAGCGTCCGCTGGCGTCGTCGAAGCCCCGGATGGTCGAGCCACCGCGCGACCTGCTCCAGGGTTTCCGCCGGGGTCACGTGGTCGAGGACCAGCCGCGTCGGCATGGTGTAGGGCAGCTCGTCGGCGGTGAGCATGTTGCGGCGGCGCAGCTCCAGGGGATCCAGCCCGACCGCGCGGGCCACCTCGTCCACCATCTGCTCGCGTGCGACCGTGGCGAACGCCCACGGCCCGCGATAGGCGCCGCGCGGGCAGGTGTTGGTGCGTACCGAGCGGAAGCGGAAGGCGTGCAGGGGAACCCGGTAGGGGCCGGTGAACATCATGCCGACGAACGGACCGGCCTTCCCGACCACGCCGGTCGGGTAGGCGCCGGTGTCCTCGAGATGGTCGAGGTAGGTACCGAGGAAGTGTCCGTCCTGGTCCAGCGCGAAGGTCGCGGCGCCGATGTCCATCCGGGCGTGGCCGGACGCGGTCAGGTTCTCCTGCCGGGTCTCGATCCACTTGAGCGTACGGCCGAGCACGCGTGCGGCGAGAGCCACCGTCAGCTCGTCGCGGCCGGTCCAGACCTTCAGCCCGAAGCTGCCGCCCACATCGCGGGCGGTGACCCGCACCCGCTCGGCCGCCACCCCGGTCACCCTGGATATCGCCAGCTTCGCCTCGTGCGGATTCTGCGTCGACATGGACGCCACCAGTTCCCCGGTGTCCGGGTCGTAGGAGGCCACCACACCCCGCGGCTCCAGCGGCGCGTTGGTCTGGCGCTGCTGGCGGGAGGTGACGCGCACGACGTGCGGCGAGTCTTCCAGCGCGCGCCGGAGCTTCGGCCGCACCGGAGAGGCCAGCTCCTGGCAGAGGTTCGATCCGGCCTCCGGGTACACCAGGCCCGCGGTGTCGTCCACCGCGGTCTCCGGCTCGAGAATGGGGGGCTGCGGCTCGATCTCGACCTCGATCAGTTCCAGCGCGTCATCGGCGACATAGCGGTCACGCGCCACGACCAGGGCCAGCGGCTCCCCCGCGTAGTGCACCCGGTCTCCCGCCAGCGGCCGCAGGGGCGGCTCGTCGGTGCCCAGCAGGGGTGTCGGCACCATCGAGCCGGCGTGCTGGTTGAGGTCGTCGGCTGTGAACACCGCGACGACCCCGTCGAGCGCCCGCGCCGCGCCTGCCTCCACGCGCGCGATCCGCCCGGACGCGACGGCGCTCCGCAGGAACGCGGCGTGCAGTGTCCCGGGCGGGGACACGTCGTTCACGAACTCGCCGCGCCCGGCGAGCAGGTGCTCGTCCTCCCGCCGCCGCGGAGCCCCCGTTTCGTCCTGCGCCGGTGGCGAGGCCGGGCCGGCGGAGGAAGCGCGGGCGACCGCCTTGACGATGGTGGCATATCCGGTGCAGCGGCACAGGTTCCCGCACAGCCCGCTGCGGATCTCCTGCTCGCTCGGCGCGGCCTGCTCACCGAGCAGTTCCGTGCCCCGCATCAGGATCCCGGGCGTGCAGTAGCCGCACTGGATGCCGTGCTCGGCGTGCAGGGCCTCAGCCAGCGGCGACCCGCCGCCGAGGCCCTCCGCGGTCCGGATCTCAGCGCCGTCCGCCTGCACCGCGAGCACCAGGCAGGACAGGACCGTGGCGCCGTCCATCGAAACCGTGCACGCCCCGCAGACACCTTGCTCGCAGCCGATGTGGGTGGCGGTGAGCCCGCACTCCTCGCGCAGAAAGTCCGCCAGCGTCGTACGGGACGTCGTGTCGGCGCGCAGCCGCCGGCCGTTCAGGGTCATCTCGACGGAAATGCGCTCAGCCATGCGTCACCCCGTTTCGTACCGTCGCCACCACCCGCGCGACCGCGCCACGGGCCAGCACGTGCCGGGAGGCCGCACCGGTGCCGTGCGGGTCCAGCCCGGCCACGGCCGCGTCCGCGACCTCATCCGGTGGCGCGCCCCTGGCCAGCGCCGCTTCCGCCGCCGCCGGTCGCACCGGCGTCGGCGCGACGCCGAACAGCACGAGCCTGCAGGTGTCGCCGCCGAGGACCGCCACCGCGCCGGCCAGCGCGAGACCGGGCCGCGGGGAGATCTTCTCGATGGCGCACGCCGAGTCGGACGGGGGGAACTCCACAGCGGCGAGCACCTCCGCGCCGCTCAACGCGGTCTGGTGCGCACCGAGGAAGAAGTCCTCGGCCGGCACGCTCCTGACCCGCGATCCGCGCAGTTCTACGCGGGCTCCCAGCGCGACCGCCACAGCGGGCAACTCGGCGGCGGGATCCGCGTACGCCAGCGCGCCGCCCACGGTGGCCCGGTTGCGCACCTGGACCGGCCCGGCGAGCGCCGTCGCCCGGGACAGGAGCGGCGCTGCGCTACGGACCGCCGGGTCGTTCTCGAGCTGACGCAGCCGGGTCAGCGCGCCGATCCTCAACCGGTCCGTCCGGCTCACGAAGGACAGCTCCGGCACCCGATTCAGGTCGATCAGATGCCCGCCGCGCACCTTCCGGCTCGCCATCAGCGGCATCAGCGTCTGCCCGCCGGCGAGGAGCCTGGCCTGGTCGCCGTGTTCCGCCAGCAAGGCGACGGCGTCCTCGGTGCAGGTGGGGGCGTGGTAAGCGAATGGGGCAGGTTTCACGTCGTGACCGCCTCCCGGATCGCCTCGGACGTTAGCCGTCCCGGAAAATGGCGGTCAAGGATCACGTCCTCATGTGGCGGGATGACCGAGGGCGAACGTTTGCCGCCTGCCGCGGCGCGCGGCCATCCTTTACGCGGAGCTACCGCGACCACCGAGAAGGGACCGTCCTGTGCTCGGACTTGCACAGCGTGCGGTGGACCGGCAATGGCGGCTTCCGATAGGTCCGCTCGCCGGCCGGTACAACCCGTACGACCCGGCGTACATCCGCGATCCGTATCGGCAGCTCGACCGGCTGCGCGCGGCCGCACCCGTCTACCACAGCAGGGTGACCGGTTCCTACGTGATCAGCAGCTACGCGCTGGCGTCCGAGGCGCTCCTCGACCGCAGCTACAGCAGCAACCGCGGGCTCGACACCTCGCTGCGCAGCCGCATGTTCTTCCGCCTGGCGCGCTTCACCCCCGTCGAGAGGAACGCGCTCGACAACACGCTGGGAGCCGTGCCGGACGAGGTGCACCAGCGCATGCGCAAGGCGATCGCCCACGACTTCGGCAGGCGGCGGATCACGGAGCTCCTCCCCCGGATGGAGTTCTGGGTGGACAAGCTGCTCGACGAGGCCGCCGGCCGCCAGGAGTTCGACCTCATCGAGGACTTCTCGGCCAAGCTGCCGGTCCTCGTCGCCGCCGAGCTGCTCGGGTTCCCGCCGCAGGACGCTCGTAAGCTCCAGGAGTGGTCGGACAGCTATCTGGTGCTGGTCGACCCCCTGATCAAAGGCGCCGGCATCGCGAGGATGAATGCGGCCTTCCACCAGTTCGACCCGTATGTCGTCCAGACGTTGGACCGCAAGCGCGCCGAGCCAGGCGACGACCTGATCACCCGGCTCCTGGAGCGCCACCGCGACGGGGAGTTCGACGACGTCCAGCTCCGCGTCCTGATCATGATGCTCATGATCGCCGGGCATGAGGTCATCACCAACCTCATCGGCAACGCCGTGGCCGCCCTGCTGCGCTTCCCGGAACAGCGCAAGCTGCTGACCGACGACCCGGACCTGATGCCCTCGGCGATCGAGGAGTTCGTCAGGTACGAGTCGCCGATCCAGGCTGCCTGGCGGATCGCCACGGAGGACCTGGAGATCGCCGGCGTGCGGGTTCCCGCCGGGCGGGCGGTCACGGTGCTGATCGGAGCGGCGAACAACGACCCGGCGGAGTTCGACGAGCCGCGCCGGCTCGACCTGGCACGCACCGACAACCAGCACATCGGCTTCGCCCTCGGCTCGCACTATTGCGCGGGCCCCTGGCTCGCGCGCGTCGAAGGGGCGGCAGCGCTGTCGCGACTGCTCGAGCGCTTTCCCGGCTTCCGCGGTGACGCGAGCCGGTTGAGGTGGAAGCCCGCCGCAGGACTGCGCGGGCTCTACGCGTTACCCCTCGTCCTGTGAGAGCACTGCGATCCATCGAGGAGATGACCCCGCAGTGGTGCTCGGCGGCCCTCTCCGGATGGATCGGTTCCGCCCGGGTGACCGACGTCGCCGCCACCGCGGTGGGCACGGGTCAGATGGCGGACACCTACCGGGTACGGCTGAGCTACCGGCCCGCGGGCGCCGGGCCGGCCACCTGTATCGCCAAGCTCGCCTCCGCCTCGCCCGCGACCCGCACGGCGGCCAAGGTGACCCGTGCGTACGAGATCGAGGCGCGCTTCTACCAGCACCTCGCGCCCAGATTGCCGGTGCGCAGCCCGCGCTGCTACGTCTCCCGCTATGACGAGCGGACCCAGGCGTTCACCCTGCTCCTGGAGGACGCGGGCGACGGCCGCGTCGCCGATCAGGCAGCGGGATGTGCTCCCGGCGAGGTGGAGCGTGCCGTGGACCAGCTCGCGGCGCTGCACGGGCCGATGTGGGGCGACCCGGCGCCGGCCTCGCTCACCTGGCTGCCGCGCCACGACGGCCCGGACGCCGCCTGGATGGCCTCCCTGGTCCAGCGCGTCCACCCCCGCTTCCTGCGCCGGTTCGGCGACCGGCTGAGCACCCAGGTCCTCGACCTCCTCGATTTCTTCGTACCGAGGGTCGAGCGCTACCTTCGTGATCGCCCCGGCCCGCGAACAGTGGTCCACGGCGACTTCCGCGCGGACAACCTCGTCGTCGACGAGGGCCGGATCACCGTACTGGACTGGCAGACCGCCGCGTACGAGCCCGCGGCCACCGATCTCGCCTACTTCCTCGGCGGCAGCCTCGACGTCCCGCGGCGGCGGGCGATCGAGCGAGCCGTGGTACGCCGCTACGTTCGCGCCCTGGCGGACCACGGCGTCAAGCTGCGGGTGGACGACTGCTGGCGCGACTACCGCAGGTACGCCTTCGGCGGTCTGCTGACGAGCATCGTCGCCTCCACGCTGGTGGCTCGGACCGATCATGGCGACGGCCTGTTCGCCATCATGGCGAACAGGCACGGCATGCACGCCATCGACCTGGGCTCGGACTCGTTTCTGCGCTGACGCCTGGCTCAGCCCTCGGCGCTCGCCCGCAACAGGTCGAGAACGAGGTCCTCGACCTCCTCGACCGTGGTGATGTGCTGCACCTGGGCCTGGTCGAGCGGAGGCAGATCGAACTCGTCCTCCATGGTGAAGCCCAGTTCGAGCAGCGCGAGCGAATGGTATCCGAGGTCCTCGATCAGCCTGGTCTCGCTTGCGCGAACGCCCTCGGGGTTCGGCGCCACCTGCAGGATGATCGATCGGATTCTGGCTCGAACGTCTTGATCGGCTCTGGCTTCGCTGCTCATTCAGTCTTCGCCACCGTTCTCATCCTCGGCCGGCTCCGGCATGCCCTTGCGACAGCGGACCGTTTAGCGCACATGATGCCTGAACCGCTGCTGATCCGACATCCTGCCCCTAACGCCCGAGCATCTCCTGCGTCCGACGCCACGAAGGAAGGGCCCGAAGTGATTGCCAATCCGCTCATCTCCTGGATCGACGCGCCGGCGGCACACCTGGGTATCCGCTTCCTGCGGGGCGGCGAGTGGGAGTTGTGGACGTACGCGGACCTCGCGGGCCTGGCGCGCAGGATCGCCGGAGGGCTGTCCGCCTCGGGCGTCGGGCACGACGACCGCGTCGTCATCGTCGAGCCCACCGGGCCCGACTTCGTCGCGACGCTCTACGCCGTCATGCTCGCCGGGGCGATCCCCTGCCCGGTCGCACCGCCGTACCTCTTCCAGAACGCCACGCTGTACGCCCGGCACCTCCACGCGATCCTCGACATCGCGCGGCCGGCCCTGGTGGCCACCGCGTCCGACCTCGTGGAGCGGCTGGACTTCGACTGCCGGGTCAGCACCACGTCCGAGCTCGCCGCCGTCGGCGGCAGCGTGGACCGCCCGCCGGCGAGCGCGGCGTTGCTGCAGTTCACCTCGGGATCGAGCGGGCGGGTCAAGGGTGTGCGGGTGCCGGTCTCCGCCCTCGCCGCCAACGTGGCGGCCATCGGCAGCTGGCTGGAGATGAGTGAAGGCGACGCGACGGCGTCGTGGCTGCCGGTGCACCACGACATGGGGTTGATCGGGTGCCTGCTGACACCTGTCACCAACCAGCGCGACCTGTGGCTGCTGGAGCCGGCCGAGTTCATCCGCGACCCGGCCGGCTACCTGGCCTGCTTCGGCGCGCACGGTGCCACGATGACCGCGATGCCGCCCTTCGGCCCCGAATACATCCTCCGCCGGTTGTCGGCCGAGTCCCTCGCCGGGTTGGACTTCTCCGGCTGGCGGGCCCTCATCGTCGGTGCGGAGCGCATCGACATCGACGTGCTCGATCGGTTCACGGCGCTGCTGAGCCCGCTCGGATTCGATCGGCGCGCGCTCCTGCCTGCGTACGGGCTGGCGGAGGCGACCCTCGCCGTCACCGGGCTGGCCCTGCGCGAGGAGCTCACGACGATTCCGGTCGTGCCGCAGGAACTGCGGCTGGGCAAACCGGTGGCGTCGGCGGGCAAGGACGTGCCGCGGGTGGTCGGGTGCGGGCGCGCTCTGGACGGCGTCGAGGTCACGGTCGTGGACGAAGCGGGCGACCCGCTGCCCGACCAGCATCTGGGGCAGATCGTGATACGCGGCGCCTCGCTGGCCGAGGGGTACTTCAGGCGCGGAGGCTCGACGAGCCCCGCCGACGAGGGCTCGACGGGCCTCACGGAATGGCGCGACGACGTGCTGTGGACCGGCGACGCGGGCTTCCTGGACGACGGGCAGCTGTTCGTCATCGGCCGCCTCGGCGATGCCATGAAGGTCCGCGGCCGCACGGTCTTCGCGGAGGACATCGAGAGCGCGCTGCTCGAGGCAGGCGTGCCGCGGCTGCGCGCGGCCGTACTACTCGGCTCGCGGGCGAGTGGCGCGACGGGCGTGGTCCTCCTCGAACGGCCCGCCGCCGAGTGGATCGCGGCTGCGGCGGCGACGCTGCGGCGCATGACGGAGCACGCGTCGTACGTGATCCTCGACGTCCCGCGCCGATCGATCGCGCGGACGACCAGCGGCAAGCCCAAACGAGGTGACATGTGGGCGTCGTACGTCGCAGGGGAACTCGACGGAACCGAGGTCGTTTCCCCCGTCAGGACGGGTGGACCAGAAGCGGCACGCTGAGGTAGGAGCGGAAGTTCGGGGTGTGCCGCCGTACGGCGGGACCGGCAGGCTCCATGGACGCGAAGCGCCTGGCCAGGAACGTGAACACCGACGCCGCCTCCGCCCGGGCGAGCGCCGCGCCGAGGCACAGGTGGATCCCTCCGCCTCCGAAGCTGAGGTGCGGATTCGGATGGCGGGTCACGTCCAGCTCGCCCGGCCGCTCGAAGCGGGCCTCGTCGTGGTTGGCCGAGCCCAGGTGCAGCACGAGGACCCGGCCCGGCCGGATCATCCGCCCGCCGATCTCGACCGGCCGGTGCACCAGCCTGCTCTTCACCTGGACGGGGGCGTCGAACCTCAACAGCTCCTCGACGGCTCTGGGGACCAGTCCCGGGTCGTCGCGAAGGATCGCCATCTGACCCGGGTGGGCCGCGAGCGCGGCGCAGCCGTTCGACAGCAGGTCGGTCGTCGTCGCGAAGCCGGCGAACAGGAGGAACACCACATTGTCGATCAGGGCTTGCCGGCCGGCCACAGCCGGATCGACCTGGCGCAGCCGGGAGATCAGGTCGTCGCCGGCGGCGCTTCCCCTCGCTTCGAACCGGGCGCTCACCAGCTCCCGCATCCACACCAGCGCCTCGACCGTCGCCGCTCGTTCCGATTGCGCCAGGTAGGTGGCGAAGGCCTGCGACAGCGTCCTCGCCCGCGGGCGTACCGCGTCGATGTCCTCCGCTTCCAACCCCACGAACTCGGCCAGCACCCGGATCGGCAGCCTGTCGGCCAGAACCGTCACCGCGTCGAACCTGCCCCCGTCGGCGACCGGCGCGAGCAGATCGGCGACCAGCGCGTCGATGCGGCGACGCCGCCGCCGCACCGCCGGGGTGGTGAACTCGGGGCCGAGGAGGCGGCGCAGCACCGTGTGCGCGGGCGGGTCGCGGTTCAACATGACGTGCCCGAAGAAGTCCGCCAGGGGCCCGTCGCCGAGCGCGATCCGGTGGTATTCCCTGTCGAACTCCGCGCCGAGCCGGTCGTCGCCGACCAGCGGGGCCACGTCGGCGTACCTGGTCACCACCCATTGCGCCGGGCCTCCCCTGCACAGCGGCCCGGCCTCGCGCAGCCGCCGGTAGCCGGGGTACGGATCGTCGAGCACCGCGAACTCCACCGCGTCGTACTTCGGCGGCAGGGTGACGGTCACGGAGTCTGCCCCGTCATATCGTGCCCTCCTCCGGCTCCAGCGCATCCACCGGAGCACCCGCCTCGAAGATCCGGAACCCGGTCACGGCGTCGGCGGCGAGCAGCCGCTCCCTGGCCCACGCGGGATCGAGCACGTCGGCCGCGAAGTGCAGGCCGGGGGCGACCGCGCCCTCCAGTACGGCCAGGGCCGTCATCGCCGCCGTCGCCCCGGTCAGCTCGCTGGAGCCCCGGCCCGACAGGACGATCGTCGGCATCGTCGGCTCGCCGCGCAGCTGGAACACCAGGCGGTGGTAGCGCGAACGCCCGAAGGCGTCCAGCTCGCTGGCCCTGACGACCGCCTCCGCGTCCACCGCGTCACGCTGGGCGGCGACCAGGGCCGCCCGCAGCCGCCTGCCAGGAAAGACCGAATAGAACACGAGCTCGGCGAGGTGGAGGCGGCTCGCGAGCCGCTCCATCTCGGGACTCAGGAACGGCACGCCGCTCGCCGGTTCCGAGAAGTGCGGAACATCGCCCTCGATGACGGGGACACCGGCTCGCTCCACCCGGGAACCGCCGCGCCACACGGCGAACGTACGGCCGGCCGACCTGTCCACGGCGGCCAGGTAGTCGGTGGCCGCCGCGATCGTGAACAGGTCCTGTCCGCCGACGTAGCAAACCAGCCGGCCGCCAGGTTCCGTCACGAGCAGTCGCGGGAGCAGCCCGGTCAGGCCGGGCAGCATGCCGGCCGACAACACGACCGGCTCGGCGCAGGATCTGTCCGACAGCAGCGTGTGGAGCGGCTCGTCCCCATCCGGGTCGATGTAGGGGATGCCCGCCCTCGCCGCCGCGTCGGCCACCGCCACCCTGTTCCGAGGCGGCGAGCCTGTGCAGTTGACGACCAGGCTCAATGACGCGCAGAACCGGTCCAGCCCGGCCGGTTCGTCCCCGTCGACCACGACGTCCGCCTGCGCCGGATCCCGGCCGGCGACCACGATCGGTCCCAGCCCCCAGGCCCGTAGCTGCGCCACCGCGGCGCGGCCGACGGATCCGTACCCGCCGATGACCCCGATCGCGGTCATGGGCCATCTCGAAGGTATGCGGCCAGCGCCATCACGGACGGACCCTCCAGCAGGACTCGGAGCAGCGTGTTGAACGACAACGGCTTCGCCTCCAGGACCCGCTCGATGAGCAGCCCGGCCGCCTGAGAGGCGAGCAGGGAGTCCCCGCCGAGCTCGTAGAAGCCTTGGGAGCGTCCCACCGCCGGCAGGTTGAGCACTTCGCAGAGCAGGACCGCTATCCGGCGCTCGAGATCGTCTGCCGGCCCGTCGGCCGACAGGTCCGCGACCCCGGCCTGCTTGGGGATCAGGCCACGCAACCTCTCCCTGTCGACCTTCCCCGTGGCGGAAGCGGGCAGCCGGTCCAGGATCTGCACCAGGCTGGGCACCATCGCGGGCGGCAGTCGCCCGGCGGCGGCCTCGGTGATCTGCTGCGGCCGTAGCGGCACGCGGTCGGTCTTGACCTGCACGCCGTACACGTACAACCCGATCTCGGTGAAGGCGTCGTGCTCCCCGGGGATGGCGAACACCAGCTCGTCGCCGAGCAGCCTCAGCCAGTCCGGGTGCGACACGAACGTCTGGTCCCGGCCGCGCCTCATGTCGGCGAAGTCTTCGCCCTGGCCGAG
The DNA here is from genome assembly GCF_042681425.1 of Nonomuraea mangrovi. Taxonomy (NCBI): domain Bacteria; kingdom Bacillati; phylum Actinomycetota; class Actinomycetes; order Streptosporangiales; family Streptosporangiaceae; genus Nonomuraea; species Nonomuraea mangrovi. The sequence continues at coordinate 87,192 of NZ_JBHUFV010000096.1, forward strand.
CAGCAGTTCCATCGAGGTCATGATCTGGTAGTGGTCGCGGGTCATCTCGGCGAACAACAACCAGCCCCCCGGAGCCAGGAGCTCACGTACCGCAGCGAGGCTTTCGCCGACATGCCTGGTCGCGTGGAAGACGTCGCCCAGGACGACGACGTCGAAGGAGTTGGGCGCGAATCCCTGGGCGCGGAAGTCGGTGTTGATGTCCAGGATCGCGTAGCGCACCCAGGGATACTCCCCGAAGGTCTCCTTGGCCCGGTTGAGGAAGAACTGCGACAGGTCGGTGAAGGTGTACTCCACGTCGAAGTCGGCCAGGGCCGGGATGACGTCCATGCTGGTGCCGCCGACTCCGGCGCCGATCTCGAGCACGCGCAGCGGATGCGCGGCGTCGGCTGCGACGGCCGTGACCGCGGAGGTGAGGACCTCGTTGGCCCAGCGGTTGAACAGGGTGACGTTGTACAGCGACTCACCGATGTCCATCCTGCCTTCGGGGAACAGCAGCTGTACGGCGTCGCCCCCCTCGCTTCTGAGAACCTCGGACAGGCTTTCCGTAGACGCCTTGAAGTAGTCGTGGACCTTGGCCGAGGCAGGGTCCAGCCGCGCGACCAGATCGTCCACCTCGCACCAGCCCGCCGCTATGGCGGACGGTTCGACGTGGAGAGCCGCGCGATAGTGACCGGCTCCCTCCTCGACCAGCAGGCCGTGGTCGGTCAGCACCCGGACCCAGCGGCGAACCACCCGATGGTGTTGTGGCGGCGCCTGAGTCCCGGCGAGGATCCGCTCCAGCGAGTGCACCTCCCCCAGGTCCTGGAACAGGCCGTCGTCCTGGAACGTCCGCAGCATGCACAACAACGCGAGCTCGTCCAGCCGCCGGAGATAGGCGACGTACTGGGCGCGGTCGACGTCGGCAGCGCCGGCGTCGGCCGTCGCGGCGGCCGTCTCGGCCACGGCGGACGCCGGCTCGGCGGCGCCGCGGGCTCGGGCCGCGGGCTGGACGAACGCGACCAGCCGTCGATCCCTGGCATCGTCCACGATCACGGCCGCGTTGCCGACCTGCGGATCGGCGGCCAGTGCCGCCTCGACCTCGGCGAGCTCGATCCGATGCCCCCTGATCTTGACCTGGTCGTCCTGCCTGCCAAGGAACTCGATGTTCCCGTCCGGCAGGTACCGGCCGAGATCGCCCGTCCGGTAGAGCCGTTCACCGGTCAGCGGGTGCACGACGAACCGCTCCGCCGTGAGCCGGGGGTCGAGGTAGCCCTCGGCGACACCCGCGCCGCCGATGAAGATCTCCCCCGTCACACCGTCCGGGCATGACTGCCAGCGCCGGTCGAGCACGTGCATCTGCTGGTTGGACAGCGGTTTACCGTACGGGATGCTGCGCCACCCCTCCTTGACGGCACCGATCGGGTAGTGGATCGACCAGATCGACCCCTCTGTCGCCCCGCCGAGGCTGATCAGCTCGAGGCCGGGAACGAGGCGGCGGATCCGCTCGGGCAGGCTCACGGGGATCCAGTCGCCGGACAGGAGCGCCACCCGCAACGACGAGACGTCAGCGCCGGACGCGGAGAGGAAGTCGGCCATCATCTGCAGGTGAGCGGGCACCGAGTTCCACAGCGTCACCCTGCGCCTGGCGATCAGCTCCGCCCAGTGCGCGGGCAGGCCACGCCGGTCGTGGTCGGGCACGACCAGACAGCCACCGACGGCGAGCGGACCGAACATGTCGTAGACCGAGAGATCGAAACCGAGGTTCGCCAGCCCGAGGATCCTGTCGCCTTGACCGACTCCGAACCGCCGGTTCACGTCCTCCACCGTGTTCAGCGCGCTTCTGTGGCTGATCCGCACGCCCTTCGGCGACCCGGTGGAGCCGGACGTGTAGACGACGTAGGCGAGGTCGGGGACGGGCCGCGCGAGCGCCTCACGGCAGAACGAGGCGAGGTCCACGTCCGTCTCGCGCCCGCCCGGCGCGTCGACGGCCACGACGGTCGATCCGGCCGGCCAGGACGTCCCCGCGCGCAGATGTTCCTGCGTCACCACGGTCGTGACACCGGCGTCGGACAACATCCGGTCGCGGCGGGCGGGCGGCTGGTTGGTGTCGATCGGCAGGTACGGCGCGCCGGCCAGCAGGATGCCGAGCACGCCGATGAGCTGGTCGGGGCCGCGATCGGAGATCATCGCGATCGGCGTGTCGGGCCGCGCGCCCGTACCCGTCAGCTCTACGGCGAGGCCGACCGCCCGGCGGAGGACCTCGTCGTAGCTCAGGGTGCCCCAGGAGCCGGCGACGGCGGGGAGATCGGGTGTGCGGAGGGCCTGGCGGACCACAGGCTCGTGGAGCAACCGGTGCGCGGGCAGGTCGGGTGCGGCGGTCGCGTTCGCCGCCCGGCGACGCTCGGACTGAGCGTCAGGCAGCGGCACGAGCACCGGCCGCTCCCAGCCGTCGTCGCCGTCCGCCAGGCTGTGCAGCAGGCCTTCGAAGGCCGCGAACATGTCGTCGATCAGCCCGTCAGGGAAGATCCCCTCGCGAACATCCCAGTTGACGAGCAACGCGTCGTCGGCCACCAGCGTCTGGCAGTCGATCCACACCTGCGGGGTCTGGGTCAGGCCGTGCACCAGCGTGGCGTCCCGCCAGAACGCCGACTCCCCGTCGAGCGCGAGGGCGCTGGTGAACACGATCGGCATCAGCGCCTCGCCGCGTCCCCTGCGCGACCCGAGCTCACGCAACACCTCGACGCCGGAGCAGGCCATGTGGTCCAGGTCCATCCACAGCTGCGCCTGCAGCGCGCGCGCCGCCTCGGTGAAGGAGTCAGCCGCACGTGGCCGCACCTCCAGCAGGTCCACGGAGGAGAAGTCGCCGACGATCCGGTCGACCTGCGGGTGCACCGGCAGCCGGTTGAGCATGGTCACGCCGAGCGTGAAGCGGTCCTGCGACGTCCAGCGTGCGACCGTCTCCGCGTAGGCGGCCAGCACGGCACCCGACGGCGTCAGTCCGCGGCTCGCGGTCAGCTCTCGCAGCCGCCGCCATTGCGCGGGAGCCAGCCGGGCCTGCCACCGGTGGAAGCGGGCGTGCCCGCGCTTGCGCGGGTCGGCCCTCATCGGCAGCCTCGGCGCCTGCGGAAGATCGTCGATCCGTGCCCACCAGTAGTCACGCGCGCGGCGGTGACCCCGCCGATCCGCAAGGCGCGTCTGCGCCGCGAGGTAGTCACGGAAGGTGAGATCCAGTGCGGGCAGCGGTTCGTCTGGGGCCTGGCAGAGCTGGTGCAACTCGTCGAGCAGCAGTTGGACGCTCATGAAGTCGGCGATCAGCAAGTCGAACGAGAGGTGCAGCACCGAGCGCTGCGCCGTCAGCGACAACCTGACGTCGAACATCGGCCAACGGCCTGGCTCATACGAGCGGTCGCACATCTGCTCGCGAACCGCGGACACGTCTTCCGCCGCTTCGGAACGCAGGTCCACAACGGGAATCTCGAAGGCGGGAGCGTGGGACAGTACCTGCTGGAATCCCCGCTCATCGACCACTGCCCGCAACATCGGGTGCCGCTCGATGAGCTGCCGCCAGGCGGCGGGCAGCCGTCGCGGGTCGACGTCGGCGAGGTCGGCTTCGAGATAGACCTGGCAGCCCACACCGCCGTAGTCCAGGCCGTCGCTTCGCCCCAGCAGGTAGGCGGTTTGCATGTCGGTGAGCGGGAAGGGCTCGCCGGCGTTGGCCGGGTCCGCCACGAGCAGGCTCGGGCCGACGTCCTGCCTCAGGTACTCCAGCAGCGTCGACCGGTGCTGCCGCAGCTCCGCTCGGTCGTCATCGGTCAGCACCCCGCGGGGCGCTCGAAACCGCAGTTCACCGGCTTCCGCCCAGAGCTGGACACCGACCGCCTCGAGCCGATCGACCAGTTCGGCGGGGTGGGCGTCTGACTCGATATCGCTCACGCCCGTCCTTTCTCGCGTGTCCGGTGTGCACTGTAGAACGCGTCTGTATCGGTGTTCGAGTGGGGAAAACGCTCAGTCGGCCGTGGCACGGTCCACGAACAGCAGCCGCAGCTCCGCGGTGTAGCGGTTCCCTTCGGAGTCGGCCAGCCACGACTGCTCGGGCCCGGGCAGCATCTCGGAGAAGGTCACCGACGCGTCCTGGTTCACGGCGACGGCCCGCAGGAGCCTGGCCAGGTTGGCCACCTGAACCTCGCTGCGGAGGTCCACGAACACCGGTTTGGTCTCCGAACTGACCGAGGCGAACACGATCTCCGGCAGTTCGTGCTCGCGCCGCCAGCGCCGGGCGGCCAGGAAGTGCTCGGCGTCGCTGCGCACGGAGATCCAGTCCAGCTCGGCGACCCGGAAGGACCATGTCTCGCGGAACACGACCGTGTTGTCCACAACCACCCGGGGCGTGTGGTCATATCCCTTGACCACCTGCTTGAACACGTCCATGAACTCGTACATCAGCCAGGTGCCGTGGACGTCGGCGATGTCGAACCACCGGTCGGCGCCGGGCAGCCCGGTGACCAGCCTGCCGTCTTCGCGGCGGACCTCCAGCCCGCACAGCGGGAGCAGCCGGTCGGAACCGCGCGGAGGGAACGGGGACACACACAGCCACCAGTCGTGCTCGTCGTGGAGCCACGGATAGATCCGCGCGGCCACCCGGGGATAGTCCTTGACCGGGCTGAGCAGCACCCGGCTGTCGGGGATGACCGTCGCCAGCGTGGCACGCAGCTCCTCGATGTCGGGGTGTCCCCCTGCGAAGACGGGCATCTCGAACGGGCAGTAGGCGACGTGGAGCTCGCCGATCACGGGCTGGAACTCGCCGCGCGCGAACGCCTCGGCGTCGTCGGCCGCGATGAGCAGGTCCACGCTGTGAGTCCAGGCGAATCCCCAGCTCGGGGTCGCGTCCGCGAAGGACTCCTCGACCTGCGGGCGGATCTCGTCGCCGGCGCGCGTCACCACGTGAGCGTCGGTGTCCAGGTCGAGGACCGCGCGCCAGCGCGCCACGAACTCCTTCGCCAGATGGTCCACCGGGCGATCACCGGGCACGAACACCTTGTCGGCGCAGGCGAACACGAGCTCGGCCAGGCCGACGGTCTCGACGCCCAACGCGTCGAACGCCTCGGAGAACACGGCCCGCACCTGCCGTGCCGCCTCACTGGCGAACCAGCGGGCGCTCGTCAGCAGCAGCGACAGCGGGACGGCGCAGGATTCCAACACCTGAGGCCCGAACGACAGCTCCACGTCACGACCGCATTCGATGTAGGCCAGACGCCGGCCACCGTAGGCCTGGCCGGGGCGCCGCATCGGATCGACTCCGGTCAGCGTCGTGAACTCCCGCTCCAGGCTCCGGTACAGGCGGAGCAGGTCGGCCACGTCGCGGTAGCCCGCGAGTGCGTCACGCGCCTGTTCGAGCCGGTCGAGCTTCTCGGTCGCCCGCTCACGGACCTTGGCGTCGCCGATGGCGTCGAGGCGCCTGCGCAGCTCACGCTCGGCGTTCTGCACCAGCGGCGGCTCCAGGTCCCACAGCACGAGCCCCTTGGCGGCCAGGCGGTCCAGCTCTGCGTACACTTCGGCGGGGTCGGAGCCGTACTCGGCGGCTATCTCCCGCGCGGCCCGCCCGCCGTCCAGGAGGGCCATCAGCCGGGCTTCGTCGGCGGAGAGCTCGACCGGCCCCGCCATGGTCCGGGCGTGCGTGCCCGAGACGTAGACGGTGGGGTGGCGGCGCGGTGCGATCCACGGGCGCACTTCTGGGTCTTGGGACAGGGTCGCCGCCAGCACGTCGATGGCCCAGGGTTCCAGGAAGAGTTCGCCGTGGCTCGCCAGGGCGGGGCCCGGTCTCATGCGCAGCGTCTCCCCGCTCGACCGGAGGCCGAACCAGCTCACCGGGCCGAAGAAGCCGATCGTCTCGTTCTTCGCGCAGTACCTGGTCCAGTAGTTGGCCACGAGCCGCTGGCGCTTGCGCAGCCGGTGGTTGTTCGGGGTGTCCGGGCCCGACTGTCCGAGCGTGATGATCATCGGCTCGATGAGGTCGGGGTTCTGCCAGGCCATGGCCTCCTGGAAATCGCTGCGGCGGGCGATCCTGCGCAGCAGCTCGGCCTGCCGCGCGCCGGCCCGGGCGACCATCGCGTCCAGATCGCCGCCCGCCTCGTCCAGCCGGCGGTCCACGGCCGCGGCGTAGTCGGCGTCGCCGAGTTCGAGCAGACCGCCGATCGGGAACCCGGCGCTGCGGAGCACGCCTTGCGAGAGCACCGTGAACCCCCCTGGCAGCGGGAGGAGAGTGCCCGGTGGCAGTGACGAGGCTTGCGGGCTGGGGGCGTTCAGGCGGGCGAGCGGTTCTGCGGCTGTGCCGGACGCGTCCGGCACCATGCCGGTGGTGGCTTCGCCGGTGGTGGCTTCGCCGGTGATCGCATCGGTCATGTGTGCTCCAGTCATCACCGAGTGGTCGGCTCGGGGCAGGCACGGCGGATCACGGTCACTCCGGCGCGGATCGTCAGCATCACCTGGACGAGGTCGGCCCGGCTCGCCACGTGAGCGTTGAAGGCGTGGACGGCCGCCGCCTCTTCCGGGTCGGGGGTGATGGCGAACTGCAGCGCGTTGTCGACCACGATGAACCCTTGTTCGCCGAGCAGGGGAAGCACGGCGTCGAGATATGTGATGTAGGACGGCCTGTCCGCATCGAGGAAGACCAGCTCGAAAGGCCCGCCGAGCTGGGCGAGGGTGTCGAGGGCCAGTCCCTCTCGCACCTCGACCCGATCCGCGTACGGCGAGGCCGCGATGTGAGTGCGGGCGATCGCGGCGGTGGGGGCGTCAGCCTCGAGGGTCACGATCCGGCAGCCGGTGGGCATGGCCTCGGCCATGCACAGCGCCGAGTAACCCGTGAACGTGCCGATCTCCAGGATGCGCCGCGGCCGTACCATCGCCACCAGCATCGCGAGCAGCGCGCCCTCGACCGCGCCGATCATCATCTCGGGTCGTTCCATCGTCGATCTGGTGGCGGCGGCCACTTTGGCGAGCAGCGGCGAGGGCGGGCTCGTGTGCTCCTCGGCGTACAGCTCGATCTTGGGTCGGACGATCATGACAGGTCGCCTCTGATTCAGCCGGAGAACTGGAGATCTGGCCGGATCGACCACAGATCGGGGTAGAACCTGCGGTTGCAACGGTGCTCCAGGAACGCGACGCCGGTCGTACCGCCGGTGCCGGGAGCATTGCCGATCTGCCGTGCGGCGGCCAGGGCGTGCCGCTGCCGCCAGATGCTGAACGCCTGGTCGTGGTCGAGCAGCGCTTCGCAGAGCGCGAACATGGGCCCTGCCTGCCGGTAGATCTCCAGAAGGGCGCGCGCCCGCCGGGCGCGGGCCTCGCCGGTGTCGTCGACGGGCATGTCGTGGCCGTCGCCCTGTGCGTGCAAGCACAGCGCGGACCAGAGATCCTCTCCCGGGTCGGCAGCCGGGGTTCCGGGGCCGGGGGGCGGGCACGAGAGCCGCTCGATGACGGCGAACTGCCGTGACTCGGCGGCGGAGGTCGTGCCCAGGGCCGGGCGCAGCGCGCCGAAGCCTCCAGGAGGGAGCTGGTCGATCAACACGAACTGGTCGATCAGCAGCCGTTCCACCTCACGAACGCGGCGCAGCCGTTGCAGGGCCGCACCCACCTCGTCGGCGCCGAGGGCCTGGATCGCACCCTGGATGTCTTCGATGATCAATTTGAACCACAGCTCGCTGACCTGGTGTACCACGATGAAGGGCAGCTCGGTTGCGGTGTGCCCGGTGCGGGGCCGCTGCAGGCTGAGCAGACGGTCGAGTTCGAGATACTCGTGGTATCCAGCCACGATCAGGACGCCTCGACATCCATGCTGCGCATGCCGGTGAGGTTGATGAACACCGTTTCGAGGGATGGCTTGATGACGTTCACAGCCTCCAACCGGCCGCCGCCGGCGGTCACCTGAGCGATCGCCGCGGCTATGTCATCGCCCTGGACCACCTGCACCGTCCCGTCCACGGTCATCTCGATCTGGCCGCCCCCGTGCTTGCCGATCAGGTCGTCGACGTCACCGGCGGCGATGACCTCGCCATGGTTGATCATCACGATCGAGTCGCACGTGGCTTCGACTTCCTGGAGCTGATGGCTGGACAGCAGCACCGCGACACCGGCTTCGCGACGGCGCGCCACCGCGGCGAACAGCGTCTCGCGTGAGCCGACGTCGAGCGCGGCCGTCGGCTCGTCGAGGAGGAGCAGGTCCGGCACCGCCACCATGGCCGCGGCGACGTGGACCAGCCGCTGCTGTCCGATCGACAGGTCCTTGGGCAGCTTGCCGAGCAACGGCCCGAGCTCGAGCTCGACGGCCAGCTCGGCGAGCACCTCCTCCGCGTTCTCGACCCCCGACAGGTGACCGAAGAAGATCAGGTTCGTCTCGACGGGCAGCCCCGGATACAACTCGATCTCCTGGGCGGCGATCGCCACAGGCGATCGGCCCGGTGTCCTGCTCGGCGCGATGCCCACGTCGCCGGAATCCGGCTTCAGCAGCCCGGCCATGCACCGCACGGCGGTCGTCTTGCCGGCGCCGTTGGGCCCGATCAGACCGACCACCGACCCAGGCATGACATCGAGGTCGAGTCCCTGGAGTGCGATCACGTCGCCGTAGGTCTTCCGCAGCCCCCGGACCCGCGCGGCGGGCCGAGTCGAGGCTAGGGCAGCCTCTCCGGATTCATCGTCAACGCTCATACGAGCCTCCAGACCGTTAGTAGGGGCAACCCCCACGGCCCGCACATCCTGCCATTCCCTGTGACGCACGAAGAAGTGACCAACTGCGGCATTCCCACAGTCGGCACCGTCCCCGCGCGAAAAGCGCTGCTGTCGGCTGGTATTTCGCCCGTGGTAGGTGTCCCGTATGTCGAATCTGGAGCGGCAAACCGCGGTCGAACGGACAGGCGACGGGACCTACAGAGGCGAGATCGTCGAGGACTGGAGGATGTGGGTACCGGTCGGCGGGTACCTGACCTCGATCGCCCTGCGCGCGGCTCAGGCCCACGCGTCGAGTACGACGACCCAGCCGGTCAGCGTGTCGTGCCACTATCTGAACGAGGCGAGGGTCGGCCCAGCCGACCTCGAGGTCACGACGTTGCGCAGCACCGACCGGGCGTCGTCGTTCCTCGTACGGATGACCCAGGATGGCCGGGACATCCTCGCCGCGCTGGTGGCGGCCGCACCCGCCGTCGATGTCGGGCCGAAACTCAACTGGCAGGAGGCTCCCGCCGCACCCGCGCCGGAGGACTCCGAGGCGACCATTCTCGACGACGACGTGCTCGCGCTGATGGGCGAGGAACCGTTCTGGAAGAACCTCGAGTTCCGCATGATCAAGGGACTGATGGGGTCGCACAACTACCCGGGGATCGACCACCTCACGCAGGAGGAGCTCAAGTTCACCCCGAGGCGGGACGCGCACATCCGAGGATGGCAGCGGATGGCCTGTGGCGAGGGACAGAAGGATCCGTGGGTCGACGCCTGCCGTTCCATCATCATCACCGCGGCCATGCAGTTCGCGACGGTCGCCGACCCCTTCACGCCGCCGCTGCAGTTCATCGCGCCGACGATGAGCCTCACCGTCGACTTCCACACCTTCCACCCGGAAGCGCAATGGTTGCTGGCGGACGCCGTCGGCAGCTACGCGGGCGACGGCATCCTCGGCGCGGAGACCAGGCTCTGGACGCGCGATGGCGACTTCATCGCCACCGCCAACTCCAAGATGACCTACCACGACTTCGCGGAGCCCAAGACCTCGGAGCGCCTGGGCAAGTCGTGGTTCCAGCTGACAGAGGAGTGACGGCAGGGAGCCGAGGGACAGCCCATGCGTAAGGGATCGGACTACCTGTCCGCGATCGGGGACGAGCGCGAGGTCTACGTCGACGGCGAGCGCGTCCGCGACGTCACCGGACATCCGGCGTTCGCGCCGATCGCGCGGACGGTGTCGGAGCTCTACGACATCGCCGCCGACCCGGCGAGCGGGATGACCGCGTACGCCAGGGAGATCGACGGACCGGCCAACATCGTGTACTCCATGCCGCAGAGTCACGAGCAGCTGGTGGCGCGGCGCAAAGCGATCGAGACGTGGGCGCGGCACACCTATGGCTGGGTGGGCCGCGGCCCCGATCACGTCGGCTCGTTCCTGGCCGGCTTCGCCGCTCATCCCGAGGCGTTCCGATCCGAGAAACACGACTTTTCGCGAAACGTCACCACGTACTACGAGCGGTTGCTGCGTGACAGCCTCTACGTCTCGTACGCCATCATCCCGCCACAGGTCTCCCGGATCGCGACCGCGCACGCGTGGGAGGGCGACCTGATCCAGGTCGGCGTGGCCGACGAGCGCGACGACGGCATCGTGGTGCGCGGCGCCCAGATGCTCGCGACCGGCGCGGCGGTCGCGGACGAGATCTTCGTGTCGTGCATCAAACCGTTGACGCCGGAGGACCGCGACTTCGCGCTCGGCTTCGTGGTGCCGATCGCGACACCCGGTCTCAAGCTGTACTGCCGGCGCCCCTACGCCCCCGCGGCGACCTCACCGTACGACTACCCGCTCAGCAGCCGCTACGACGAGACCGACGCGCTGGTCGTCTTCGCCGACGTGTTCGTGCCGTGGGAACGGGTCTTCGTCTACCGGGACATCGACGGCCTGAGGCGCCAGTTCTTCGCCACGGGGGCCCACGTCCTGGGCAACTCGCAGGCACAGATCAGGTTCGCCACGAAGCTCCGGTTCCTCGCCGGAATCGCGCGCAAGGTCGCGCAGACGACCGGCGTCGACCGCGTCCCCGGCGTACAGGAGAAGCTCGGCGAGCTCGCCGCGATCGTGTCCCTCGTGGAGTCGGCGGTGCTCGCAGCCGAGTACGGTGCCGAACCCGACGACGCCGGCGTGTGGCTGCCGCGGCCGCGGCCGCTCTACGGCGCGATGGCCATGCAGGCCGAGCTGTACCCGCGGGTGCTCGCCATCCTGCGCGACCTCACCGGCGGTGGCGTGCTGCAGGTGCCGTCGTCGGTCGCCGAGTTTCGCAATCCTGCCACACGTCCCGACATCGACCGATACGTCCAGTCGCCCGGTGTCCCGGCCGAGGAGCGCGTGAAGCTGTTCAAGCTCGCCTGGGACGCTGTCGGCAGCGAGTTCGGCGGACGCCACCATCAGTACGAGATGTTCTACGCGGGCGCACCGTATGTGGCGAAGGGATACGCGTACCGCAACTTCGGGTACGAGGAGTCGCTGGCCGACGTGGAGGAGTTCCTGGCCTCCTACCGCCTCGACGACGACTGGTGAGCCGCAGGTGCCGGTGCTCTACGTGATCATATGCGCGGCCGGTGTGGCCGGGGATGTCGGTTGCCTGGTCGAGATGGCCCAGAACGAGGGGTGGGCCGTCCAGGTCGTCGCCACGCCGTCGGCACTCGACTTCATCGACGTCCCGGCGCTGGAGAAGCAGACCGGCCGCTCGGTTCGGAGCACGTACCGCAAACCCAACGAGCCGAAGTCCCCCAGAGCGGATGCGATCGTCGTGGCTCCGGCGACCTTCAACACGATCAACAAGTTCGCCCAGGGCATCACGGACTCCTATGCCCTGGGGGTCATGGCCGAGGCTCCTGGCCTGGGCATCCCGCTCGTGGTCCTGCCCGCGGTGAACAGCGCTCTGGCAGCGCGCGTTCCGTTCCGCGCCGCAGTGGAAAGCCTGCGGGCCGAGGGTGTCCACGTGGTGCGCACCCCCGAGGGAGCCGGCGCGTTCCCGTGGCACCTGGCGCTGGCCGCCCTCCAGAGGTCGAACGGCCGGCCGTGACCTGCCAGGTGAGACGGCTCAGGACCGGATCTCCCTGCAGAGCAGGGTGCTGAAAGCGGAGGCGATCAGCGTGCCGTCCGAGCTCCACAGGCGGCTCTGGCCGGACACCAGCCCCTCGTCTGCGATGTCGGCCATGCCGTCGACCAGCAGCCATTCGGAGTCCGGCTGGGCCTGGTGGAACTGGATGGACAGGTCGATGGTCGGCGCGAGGTAGCTGATCTCGTACGGGCGCCCCTTGCTGCCCGCCGCCCACGTGTTGAGGTCGAGGAGGATCACCGCTCGGGCCGCGTCGACGAAGGCGTCGTCGAAGGTCGCTTGCGGGAGGAAGCGCCACCAGGCGGACCACCGTGCCTCGGCGGCCGCGGGGTCGGGCACGCCTGGGTGTTGCCATGCGAAGGGCTTCCATTCGATGTTGCGGAAGATCGGCATCGGCGGTTCCATGTCCGGGCCCACCAAATCGATGATCGAGAGCAGTTGCTCGTGGCCGGGCAGGTCCGGCCGTCGCACGTGGTCGTGGACGAGTCCCACCAGGTCGGTGGCGACCATCCAGACAAGGCTCTCGCAGACGGGACGGCCCTCCTGGGACATCGACACCCGGATGGACTCCGCCCTTCTGGAGGTCCGTAGCGTAGTGACGTCGATGTCCACGTGGCCATGGCGGGCGCCGGACAGGAAGTGGGTGGACATCGACGCCAGCCGCGGCAGCGCACTGTGCGCCTGGACCGCGCGCAGCCCGAGAGCCGCGACATAACCTCCGTTGGGCCCCCAGAAGTCCCAGTCCGCCGAGAGCTCGGCTTGGTATCGACCATCAGCCCCTTTGACGACCATGTCATCGGCGAGGTTTCCCACTTCTTCCGTCCTTTCGCATGGCGTTGGGGAACTGGACCGTCGGACCTGCCGTAGCCGTCAGGAGAAGAAGGTCTTGCGCTGCTCGTGCTTGTAGAAGATCCCGGACAACACGAAGCAGACGGCGGCCATCCCGAACAGGACGGCCGCCGGGCCGAGCACGTCGGCCAGGCCGCGGCCCTCGGCTATGACACTCTGAAAGCCCTGGAACGACCAGTAGACCGGGGAAACGGGTGCGATCGCCTGGACCCAGCCGGGGAAGGTCTCGATCGGCGCCAACGCGCCCGCACCCCCCACCAGCAGCAGCGTCCCGATGCTCACCAGCGAGTTGAGCTGGGCGATGCTGGTGCAGACCACGGCCAGCAGCAGCCCGATGCCGAGCTCGGCGGCGACCAGGCCGATCGTCACCAGGGCGAGCCCGAGGACGCTCCCGCGGATCTGCAGCCCGAACGCCGCCCAGCCCAGCGGGAACAGCACGAGGTACTGCAGCAGGAACATCACGGCCAGCGGCGTGAGCTTCCCCACGATGACGGCGAACGGCCGGGTTCCGCTGGCCCGCAGGCGGTCCCACGTCATCCAGCCGTGGTCGCGGTAGAACGCGAGGCCGATGGCAGAGAGCCCGAAGAAGCCGAACAGCGCGGCCAGGCCCGGAATGGCCCGCGCCGGGCCACCGACGATGCCGTTGGCGAAGAAGGCCAGCAGCAGGCCGGGGATGATGATGAGAATCACCACGATCCAGGGCTGGGTCCTCATCAGGCGTGCCTCATGGCGTGCGATCACTAGCGCTCGAGAGTTCATGATCTCCTCAACGGCCGGCTCGCTGCTTCTCGTGGTGCCTTGGATGCGCTTTCGTACGTTCGGATTGCTCCACCATGGCCGCAGAGCCTTGTGAAACACAACGGTGGAACCTTGGCGCGCGAATGCGGATGACGCTCAGTCAGGCACCCCGCGCGAGTCCGGCGCCACCTCGGCCAGGTTGGCGGCGATGTCGCTGATCCGGCCGGATCGGTAGAGCGTCCGCAACGGCAGCCGTACGCCGAGGTCTTTCCTGATCCTCCCGATCAGCTTCGCGGCGAGCAGCGAGTGCCCGCCGAGGACGAAGAGGTCGTCTGAGGGGCCGACCTGGTCGACGCCGAGCAGCTCGGCGACGACGGTGCACAGGTAGCGCTCATGGGCCGACCGCGCCTGACGGCCGGAGACGGTGCGCCGCTCCGGCTCCGGCAGAGCCTGGCGGTCGACCTTTCCGTTGGGCGTGAGGGGAAGGTCCGGTACCTCGATGATCGCGGCGGGTGTCAGGTAGTCGGGAACATTGCGCGCCAGGTACTCGCGTAACCCCTCCGGATCGCCACCGTCGGTGACGACATAGGCCACCAGATGCTTGCCCAGGTGCTCGTCGTCTCTGGCGATCACGGCAGCCTGCCGTACGCCAGGGTGCCGGGCAAGGACCGACTGGACCTCACCGGGTTCGACCCGGAAGCCCCGAATCTTGACCTGGTCGTCGGCGCGTCCGTGGAACACGAGTTGCCCGTCCTCGGCCGCCGAGGCCAGATCGCCCGTGCGATACAGCCGTTGGCCGGCCTCGAAGGGGCTGGCGACGAACCGCTGGGCCGTCAGCTCGGGCTGCCCGAGATAGCATCGCGCGAGCCCAGGGCCGCCCACATAGATCTCGCCGATCTCCCCGGCGCCAACCGGGCGGAGAGCGTCGTCGAGCAGGTGCACGACGGTGTCGGTGAACGGCCTGCCGATCGGAACGCCGGCTCCGCCGTACGGCTCGCTGATGGTCGCGCCGACGGTGGTCTCCGTCGGGCCGTATCCGTTGAGCAGCCGGCGGCCGCGCGCCCACCTCTTCGCGATCGCCTCCGTGCAGGAGTCACCGGTGGACACGATCGTCGCGCCGATCAGCACATCGTCGTCGAGAGCGGCGAGCACCGCGGGCGGGAGGGTGGCGTGGGTTATCCGGCCATCGCGGAGCAGATCATGCAGCCGCGAATCGGGGACGGACCTGTCGCCCTGTGCCGGTGCGAGCACCAGTGTCGCGCCGGAGAACAAGGCGGACGAGTAGTCCCAGAACGCCGCGTCGAAGCTGATCGAGGCCCACTGGAGGACTCTGCTGCCCGGGCCTACGCACAGCGTGCGGCGCTGGGTGTCGGCCAGCCCCGCCATCCCTTGGCCGGTGATCACGACGCCCTTCGGGGTGCCGGTGGACCCGGAGGTGTAGATCACGTACATCGCGTGAGCCGGGTGCGCCGGTGTGGTTCGCTCGGCGTCGGTGAGGTCGCCGGCGCTCAGCTCGGCCAGGGCCGCCACGGTCTCGGGCCGATCGAGTTCGAGGCAGACGACCTCGTCGGCGGCATCTTCGAGAAGCCGGCCGGCCGACGTGGTGGTGATGGCCAGCGCGGGCCGCGCATCACGGATCATGAAGGCGAGGCGTTCCCGAGGGTAGGTCACGTCGAGCGGAAGGTAGGCGGCGCCGGACTTGAGCACCGCCAGCACGGCGACGACGCAGTCCCGCGAGCGCGGCAGCGCGACCGCGACGACCTGTTCCGCACCGACCCCCGAGGCGACCAGTCGGCGGGCGAGCTGGTTCGCCCGGGCATTGAGCTCACGGTAGGTCAGCGAGTGGCCGTCGTCTTCTACTGCGGCCCGAGCCGCATGACGGCGGACGCACTGCTCGAACAGGGCCGCGGCCGTGGCCGGTTCGCACCTTGGCGGCTGATGGGCCGTCATGGCTGGGCCTGGCTGCGACTTCGCATCTCACCGGCGATGCTGAGCCATGAGTTGGCGAAGGAGCAGGCAAGGTCGGCGATGAGGCTCGAACAGTGATCAGGGACGTTGTCGGCCAGAAACTCCCTACCCTTTTCGACCTGCTGGCACTGCGAACTCAGCCAGCGCAACATGGCACGCCCCTTATCGGTCATGCGGACCGTGGGATCCTTGCTCAGCTTCTGCAGGATCTCGTCACGGCAGTCGAACGACTGCAGGCTCTTGATCCGCTCCTGGAGTTTGCACTCCGGCGTGAGCTGCTCGTTGGGGTTACCCGGGCGCCGGCGTTCGGGCACGGGGTTCTCTCCCCTGCGAAGCCGATCACGGACGTCTCGCACAGTACTGGGCGAGATACCGGCCTTCCGTGCGATCTCTCGCGACGAGGACTCCGGATACAGGGTGATCAGCTCGCTGGCGTACCGCCGGCCGTCGACCGTGTTGAGCGGGCGGACCCGCCCGTCCCGACCGACCCGTTCGCGAACCTCGGTCAGCGCGGCGGGCGAGTCTCGGCGGATGGCCCCCACCGTTTTCGCCGACAGTCCCGCCACCTCCGCGATGGCACGATCGGACCACCGCGGGTAGAGCATGACTATCCGCGCCGCCGCCGCTCTCCGATCCGAGAGCGAGAGCGGCAGGCCGTGCTGGATGTTCGCCTTGACCGACATCACGAACGCGTCGGCGTCGTTGCAGTCGTGGAAGATGACCCTGATCGTTTCGTCACCGCGTAAGACCGCGGCCTTGAGGCGGTGCATGCCATCGATGACACGCATCGTCGCGCGATGGACGAGAATCGGCGGGAGGTCCTCCGCCTCTGCAAGCAGGCAGATATGTTCCACGTCCTCACCGTCGAGCCGCGGAGAATCAGCCGGCAGCACACTCTCGATCGGCAGGCTTTCGTGGTGACCGGGTGGCTGCGCCGATAGGTGGGCGATAGCGAGCACAGAACGGGCTTGTCCGTTGGAATGTACCAACGTGTCCCCCTATCAAAGCAGGTTGTGTTCAAAACACCGGGTGCACGTTTCCGGATCAGGGCCAATCCGCCCCGGCGACGATGATCGCTCAACACGGTCGAGCATCCCACAAACGGAAGATTCGTCAAGGCGCGGTAAACGATTAGCGTTAAGCCTCAAGAAGACGGACTTAGTTGAAATGTACGCCAATTCCACCACTTGACATTGACCACAAGGCGGCCAGCAGGTCTTTCGTCGCCACAATCAGCTTTCTCCTCCGTCGAACACATGTTGTTCCGTCAAAGAATCCGAAACATTCCGGAGCGTGACCGGACCGTCACCGTGAATGAGGCGGTCGCCCGCGACGCGACATCAGGCCGGCGGTCGCGCCCAGACGGCCTGCTCGCCGGCGGGGACGATCCTGGCGACTGTCCAGCGGTTCAACCGCAGCCCATGAACGCCGGACAGGAGTCGGCCCGATACGCATTGCGCACAGGCAGGGGCACAGCGGGCCGCCTGGCCGTCCCCTGGTCGCGAACGGTCGGTTGCCGCAGGGCCCATCGGCGCTCAACATACTGACCGAATGGGAGTGGAGGTGCCCCGCCCGGTCACCGAAGGCTCTCCGACACATAGATCACCGGCGAGCTTCCGTCGCGGGGGCGCTGGTCAAGTATCACCTCTCCTATTCACTCCAGAAACTACAGCCTCGCTCCATTTCCCATTGAAAGAGATTCCATGAGCAATCCATTCGATGATCTCGAGGGTGGCTTCCTCGTGCTCGTCAACGACGAGAAGCACTACTCTCTTTGGCCGGAATTCGTCGATTTACCGGCTGGCTGGACCGTGATATATGGGCCGGGAGGTCGTGCCCGCTGCCTGGACTACATCCGCGAACATTGGACCGATCTACGACCCGCAAGTCTTGTCGAGCAAATGCGGGGATGACTGCAACTGAACGAGCTCGTGTCAGTCTCGTCCGCCAACTGACATGCCATGTGGGGTCAGCGCCGATCGGCCAGCCCAGAAACTCTTTCTCGACGTCGCATGCCCAGGTCCGAAGCGTTCTCGTGCGGCGAGCCGAGTAGCTGAAGGCCGTCGCAGGATGGCCGCGCGCGGCGACGATCTGCCGGGCATGTTCGTGCTGGGTACGCAGGGCATCGGCGGTGACCACCACGCCGGCCAGATCCAGGCTGCTCAGCGGGGCCGGCCCTCGCGTCTGCGGGCTACTGGCCCAGCATGCCCCTGAACAGTTCCCGGACTCCCAGCCTGATGCCCTCCTCGGCCGGCTCGGGCCCGGCCCCGACCAGGGCGTCGAACATCACACCTTCCAGGAACGCCACCGCCTGCTGGCCGTGCCGTGCCGGATCCGGTGAGCCGAGCGCGGTGAACATCGCCACCACCGGATCGCGAAGCCGACGGCCCACCGCGTCGTAGAGTTCGCGCAGTCCCGGGTGCCGCGTGGCCTCCATCGCCAACTCATAGCGGGCGATACTCTGGCGGCGCTCCGACGTGAGCCGGACGTGAAGCGTCCTGGCGGTCATCGCGGCGAACATGTCGAGCACCGCCGCCGTGGCCGTCCCCTCCGGCACCACCGGCTCCGCGCCGAACCCGAACGCCACCGTGTCGAGTTCGGCGAGCCGTTCCAAGACCAGTTCCAGCAACGCCAGTCGGGTGCGGGCCACGTTGGAGGCCGAGCCTGGAGCGAGTCCGGCCGTCTCGTCCACCGTGCGGTGGGTCAGGCCGTGGACGCCTCGCTCGGCCAGCACGGTGATGGCCGTATCGGCGACCAGTTCGGCACGTTGCGATTTCATGGCGCCTCCTTCGATGTGATACTACGATCATAGTAAATCCAACTACGATCGTAGTAAGGAGATTGCCATGGGACACGCTGTGGTGATCGGAGCGGGGATCGGCGGGCTGGCGGCTGCGGTGGCGCTCCAGCAGCGAGGATGGGAGGTGACATCCTTTGAGCGCGCGCCGTCCATCGAACCCGTGGGCTCGGGACTGTCCGTCTTCGCCAACGCGCTCAAGGCACTGAATGTGCTCGGCGTCGGCGATCAGGTACGGGCGCTGTCGGCGATCCGCGGTGTCGGAGGTGTACGGCGCGCCGGCAGCGGGCGCTGGCTGGTGCACATGACCGAGGAGGCCGCCGCCCGGCACGGCGACCCGGTGGTGCTCCTCCGCCGCGCCGACCTGGTGGAAGCGCTGGCGGCACGCCTCAAGCCGGGCACGATCCGGCTGAACACCACGGTCACCGGCGCCGATCCCGACACCGGCCGCGTGACCTTCCGGACCGGCCAGGAAGGACAGGACGTACGGCCGGGCGGGACGGGCGAGGTGACAGGCGATCTCGTGGTGGCCGCCGACGGGATCCACTCCCCTATCCGGGCAGCCCTGTTCCCCAGTCACCCGGGACCTCGCTACGCCGGCATCACCGCCTGGCGAATGCTCGTCCCCGGCCACGGCGTGCCGGGCCAAACCTTCGAGACATGGGGCGACGGCAAGGTCTTCGGCTACATGGCGCTCGCCGACGAGCTGGCCTACTGCTACGGCACCAACGCCGTTCCTGCCGGCGGGGGCGGGGGCGACCAGCGGGCGGAACTGCTACAGCTGTTCGGCGACTGGCATGCGCCCATCCCCGCCCTCGTGGCCGCCACTCCGCCGGCGAACATCATCAGGAACGACGTCTACTACCTGCCTGCCCCGCTGCCCGCCATGCACCGGGGCAGAATCGCGATGCTCGGCGACGCCGCCCACGCCATGACGCCCAACATGGGCCAGGGCGCCTGCCAGGCGATCGAGGACGCCGTCGTGCTGGCCCATGTCGCAGGCGAAGAGCACGGCCTGGCCGCCTACACCGCCGCCCGGTTGGCACGCACCGCCAAGGTGGTGGCCCAGTCCGCCGCGATCTGCCGCGTCGTACGGCTGCGCAACCCGCTGGCCGTACGGCTGCGCGATCTCGGCGTGGCGACGACCTGGCGATTCGCTCCGCGCCTCCTGACCGGTCCGCTGGACGACCTCCTGGCCTGGACCCCGCCCACCTGAAATCCATCGGCTCGTATGCGTTCGTTCTGCCCGCGATGCTCGAGCTGCTGTGCAAGCGGGATCCAGACTGCGCCTGGCCCATGTCCAGGGTGTGCTTCGGCGGGTACTGGACATCACCCAGCTCTACAAGGCATTCGCCATCGATCCGGTGCAGGTGTCGCGCTGACCTCGTGGCTGCTGTCGTGGCCGAGCCCGCGGACTTCGCCGCGCCCTGGACGCCTGCGCTGTCTACGGCCGCCTGGACTGCAGCCACAGGCGCGAGCACGTGCTCGCTTGCCCGGCCCCTGGCCGAAGCTGCGAGTCAGACGACAGGGCACGGCCGCGTATCTGCTCTTCGAAGGGGGCGACTATGTTGGCCATATGGCGTCTGACTTCGAGGCGCAATTGAGAGCGGTTCCGTTGCGCGTGACCCGGCCGCGGTTGGCAATGCCCGCCGCGCTGCGCGATCACGCGCACGTCGACACCGACACGGTGATCGCCCTGGTACGGGCGGAAGGTCTCCCGCCAGGCGGTGTACGACGTGCTGTGTGCGCTGACCGACGCCGGTTTGGTGCGGCGCATCGAGCCCGCCGGTACGACCGCCCGCCACGAGTCACGGGTGGGGGACAACGACCACCATGTCGTGTGCCGCTCCTGCGCTGCGATCGCGGACGTCGGCTGCGCCGTCGGCCACACCCCTTGTCTCACCGCCTCGCATGGCCAGGGCTTCGTGGT
The DNA here is from genome assembly GCF_042681425.1 of Nonomuraea mangrovi. Classification (NCBI taxonomy): domain Bacteria; kingdom Bacillati; phylum Actinomycetota; class Actinomycetes; order Streptosporangiales; family Streptosporangiaceae; genus Nonomuraea; species Nonomuraea mangrovi. Next base: position 107,272 of record NZ_JBHUFV010000096.1, read on the forward strand.
CGACGAGGCGGAGGTCGTCTATTGGGACACCTATCGCGGCTGTGCGACCAGACGCATTGCCCAGTGATCCGGCAGTTCGGAGGAAGCAGATGAGCGACATCCAGGACAACGCCCCCTCCAGCGCGCAGGGCGTGGACCAGAAGGCGGCGGCCGGATACCCGGTCGCGCAGGACTCCGTGACCGCGCATGGCAGCGAGAGCGAGAACCCCGCAATCGACTCGCCGACTCCGAAGACCGGCGGTCGTCCGCGCACGAACAGGGACTGGTGGCCCAACCAGCTCGACCTCTCGGTGCTGCGCGCGCACTCGTCCAAGGGCAACCCACTGGCAGAGGGGTTCAGCTACACCAAGGAGTTCGAGAAGCTCGACGTCGAGGCCCTCAAGCAGGACATCATCGAGGTGCTCACCACCTCGCAGGACTGGTGGCCGGCCGACTTCGCCCACTACGGCGGTCTCATGATCCGGATGAGCTGGCACGCCGCGGGCACCTACCGCATCCACGACGGTCGCGGCGGGGCCGGCGATGGCGCTCAGCGTTTCGCCCCGCTCAACAGCTGGCCCGACAACGCCAACCTCGACAAGGCCCGCCGGCTGCTGTGGCCGGTCAAGCAGAAGTACGGCCAGACGATCTCGTGGGCCGACCTGCTCGTGCTCGCCGGCAACGTCGCCCTGGAGTCGATGGGTTTCAAGACCTTCGGCTTCGGCTTCGGCCGCGAGGACGTCTGGGAGCCAGAGGAGATCTTCTGGGGGCCGGAGGACGCCTGGCTCGGTGACGAGCGCTACGTCACCGGTACCGAGATGGTGCCGAACTTCGGCGCGACCGAGATGGGTCTCATCTACGTCAATCCGGAGGGTCCCCGCGGCAACGCGGACCCGGCTGCGGCGGCGCATTTCATCCGCGAGACCTTCGGCCGGATGGCGATGAACGACGAGGAGACTGTCGCTCTCATCGCCGGCGGCCACACGTTCGGCAAGACCCACGGCGCCGGCATCGCGGACGACCACGTGGGGCCGGAGCCAGAGGGCGCGCCGCTGGAGGCGCAGGGCCTGGGCTGGCTGAGCAGCTACGGCACCGGCAAGGGCGGTGACACGATCACCAGCGGTCTCGAGGTGACGTGGAGCGACCGGCCGACGCAGTGGAGCAACCGTTTCTTCGAGATCCTCTTCGGCTACGAGTGGGAGCGCACCACGAGCCCCGGCGGCGCGAAGCAGTGGGTCGCGAAGGACGCCGAGGCGATCATCCCGGACGCCCACGACCCGTCGAAGAAGCACAAGCCGACCATGCTCACGACCGATCTGTCGCTGCGTGTCGACCCGACGTACCAGAAGATCGCCCTCCGCTTCCTGGAGAACCCCGACGAGTTCGCGTTGGCCTTCGCCAAGGCCTGGTACAAGCTGCTGCACCGGGACATGGGTCCGGTGAGCCGCTTCCTCGGACCGTGGGTCGCCGAGCCCCAGCTGTGGCAGGACCCGGTGCCGGCCGTCGACCACGAACTCGTGAATGACGCCGACGTCGCTGCTCTCAAGGCGAAGGTCCTGGAGTCCGGCCTCACGACCGCTCAACTGGTCTCCACCGCCTGGGCGGCCGCCGCGAGCTTCCGGTCCACCGACAAGCGCGGCGGCGCCAACGGCGCCCGGCTTCGTCTCGAGCCGCAGCGCAGTTGGGAGGCCAACCAGCCCGAGCGACTCGCGACGGTCTTGGACGCCCTTGAGGGCATCCAGCGTGAGTTCAACGAGGCCGGCGGCGCGAAGATCTCGCTCGCCGACCTGATCGTGCTGGCCGGTTCGGCCGCCGTCGAGAAGGCAGCAGAGGAGGCCGGCCTGGCGGTGACGGTGCCGTTCCGTCCGGGCCGCACCGACGCCACGCAGGAGCAGACCGACGTCGAGTCCTTCCGGGTCCTCGAGCCGCGGGCCGACGGGTTCCGCAACTACCTGCGTTCCGGTGAGAAGACCCAACCGGAGGTGCTGCTCGTCGATCGCGCCTACATGCTCAACTTGACCCCGCCCGAGATGACCGTCCTCATCGGCGGCCTGCGTTCGCTCGGAGCCAACTTCGGCGGTATCCAGCACGGCGTCCTCACCGACCGGCCCGGCGCGCTCACCAACGACTTCTTCACCAACCTGCTCTCCCCGGGCACCCGGTGGAAGGCATCGGAGTCCGAGGAGCACGTGTACGAGATTCGCGACGTGGCCACCGATGAGGTGAAGTGGACCGCCACCGCGGTCGACCTCATCTTCGGCTCCAACTCCCAGCTACGAGCCCTCGCGGAGGTCTACGCCAGCCAGGACGCCCGCGACAAGTTCGTGACCGACTTCGTTGCAGCCTGGACCAAGGTCATGGAACTCGACCGGTTCGACCTCGCCTGACCTGTCTCCACCCGACGAGCCCGGTCGAGCCACCGTGATCGACCGGGCTCGTCCGGCAACACCGGCACCTGACCGCTCCGCGATCACCGCGCCCCGCCACCTCCACCCGCATCGGTCGGTGGCGGGGCGCACCGCGTGCGCCGTCGAAGGCGCTCGAGCCCGTCCCGCCAGGCTGACGAGCTCTTCTATGCCGCCGACGGGGTTCTCGTCACCTCGGTGCAACAGGTCTCGTCGCCCGGCGGCCCAGAGTGCTTCGGGCAGGACTCGCACGCCTTGGATGGCGATCTGGGCGCGTTGCGGGCGTTGGAACACGGATGAAGGCCGATGATCAGGCGGGTGTGACACCCGCCGCTCCTTACCCTGACTGGGAGACCGCGCGCGCGGCGTGATGAGCTGTTCGCGCCGGCCCAGGCGGTGTTGTGCACCGACGGAGTAACGCCCCCTGGTCATGACCTGGGCGGACGTCATTATCTGCAGGCGCAATGCCGGACAGTTCCCGCAAAAGGCCGCGGGCGCGGCGGAGGCGTCAGCTCGGTGATCTGTTTCTTGGCCTACGCGCTTTCGCCGACGTCATCCGGGACGGTCATGGGAGACCCTTGTAGGGGTTCGGTATCCAGCCGACGACGTACTTCTTGAGCTCGTTCAGGTCCTCGCCAAGGAAGACCATCTCCGTCTCCCTGACGGACAGCGAGTTGCTTGGGTCCGGCGCGAAGAGCTTGCTGGCGGGGATCCTGAGCAGGGCGATGTCAGGCGTTTCCCGGGTGATCCCCCTGAGCCACCCATCCGTGGAGGCCAGGGCCCTCTGCTGGCTGACGGCCACCGAGATGAACGGCGTGTGGTTAGTGTCACCTTTCATGTGCTGCTCGGCCCGCATCCGCACCCAGGACGGGTCCTGCAGCTTCGCCCGCACCGTCGCCTGCTCTTGCGGGGACAACATCGAGAGCTTGGGTACAAGGGCGTAGCGGTTGAACCTGTCCTCCCACCTGACCACAGTCACGTACTGCTCGCCCTTGCTCGGAGGCGCGTCCCTGATGGCCGGTGGGCCGTCGGCCAGATCGGCGGAGGAGGGGTGTGTGCCGGCCGGGCCTGCGTCCGCGCCGGTGTGTGCGGGATTCGGGGAGGTGTCGGTCGAGGACAACGCCGCCGGCCCGGCCGGGTCACTGCCGTGTTTGGCGGCGTGGAACAGCGACAGCACATCGTTCAAAGACTTGGCCAGAGCGGGGTGCAGCTCGCCCTGGGAGGCCATGTCACGCAGTTCGAACAGCGTCACCCATTTGGGGTCGGCAGTCTCGATCTTGTCGACTTTGGGGGTGAATATTTCGCCTTCGGCGGCGATACTGGTGTATTTCCAGCCGTTGGCGGCTTCCACCACATGGGTTCCCGTGAGCTCCAGCGTGTCGAGGTAGCCCTGGTTCACGCCCAGTTCTTCGCTGATCTCCCGCGCCGCGCCCTGCGCGGGTGTTTCCTTGCTGTCCAACGCCCCGCCGGGCAACTGCCACTTGCCCACGTTCGAGCTGACACCCGGACCGCATTGCACCAGCAGGTAGCGCTCCACACCCGTGGCGTCGGTGTTCCTGATCAGCACCCCGGCGGCGCCGTACTTGCCCCACAGCCCGGGACCGGCCCAACCGTCACCGGACCTGCCGGTGTCATCCAAGATCTTGAACGGGCTGGAGGAGGCGTCCTTGACCCCGCCGACCGGCCCGCCGCTGTCGCCATGCCAGGCCACCGAAGTGTCGCCGCCACTGTCGGCATGCCCGGCGACCATGGCACCGCCGTCGGTGTGAGAGGCCGCCGACGGGCCTGCGGCGCCGGCATGCCCGTCGGCCACCGGCGAGACAACAGACGGGGAAGCGGAAGACGGGTGAGCGCCCGGAGAGACGGTCGACGGGTGGACGTTGGTCGAGGAGACAGGGTGAGGAGCCACCGACGGGGCAGTGTGCTGCCCACCGGCCGGTGATGTGGTGCCGGAGCCGCCGGGATGCGTCGGCAGAGGAGGTGCCCCGCCGGCGGGGCCCTTCGACGCAGGCGCAGGGGCGTGCGGCGTGCCCGCACCGTTGATCAGCGAATCGATGCTCGGCTTGGGCGTCGGCCCGGTAGTGGTGTCCGACTGCCCCAACGCGTGGAAGACCGGTCCCGGCTTGCCCGGCTCAGGCTTGACGACACCGCCGTGGTGTTGGGAGGCGCTCGTCGCGGCGTCGATGTCCACGTGATGAGGGGTGGGCCCTAACGTGCTGTCGGCGGGTCCCTTCGTGACGTATGTGGCCTGCGACAAGCTCGTGCTGAGGTCCAATGTGCCGTGCACGGGGGATTCGGCGTAGGTGTAGTGGAAGTCGTAGCCCCCTGGGGTACCGTGCTGCGCTACGCCAGACGCCTGGGCGCCCATCGTCGGGTGCGGCCCGCCCACGGCGCCGGGCGTCGAGCTCTGCAGCCACGACGGCGGCAGGCCGCTGTTCCCCGATCCGCTCGAGGGCGGGTGGGGACCGTCGTGCGAGGTCGGAGAAAGGTCTCCACCCGTCTTCAACCCAGGCCCGGTCCCCGCTATCGATCCGGTCGAGGGATTCCAGCTAGCCCAATGGGCATCCGCACCCCCCAGGAAACCCGCCGTCACATTCATCAAGACGGTCCGCAACGTCTTCTCATCCAACGGCCGGCCACTGAACAACTCCATCGTCGCCGCGGTGGCACCCCCGGCCAACCCCGACCGCGTCATCAAACCCCACATCGACCGCGTGGGGAAAAACCCCGTGAACGCCGTCAAGAACGCGCCTGTCAACGCGCCAGAACCCGCCGACGTCAGCACCTGCTGCCAATCGATGTTGTCACGACGACTCTGCGAAGCCTGCACCGCCAGATCCATACCGCCCAGCAGCACGCCGAAAAACCCCACATTGATCAGCAGCCGCTTGCCCAACTGCGCGATCGCCAGCCGGGTCAACTGCAAACGCGGCCCGATCATCGCCAGCGAAACGCCACCCCAAGGCCCCACCGCCGCCGCGAGCAACCACCCGATCTGAAAGATCAGAAACCAGACCGCCACCTCGATCATCCGCTTGGTGTACTCGACCTGCACACCAACCCGGTTGAACTCCAGCGCCGCCGCCACCAACCGCTCAACCAGTTCGACCCGCCTGTCCCCCCACACCTGGCGCACGAACGTCAGAAACGCCTCCAGCGCCTCGCCATCCCAGTCGTCACCAGGACGCGCCGCCTGCGTCAGCCCCTCTCCGGCCATGACGTTCTTTGCCGTGGCCGCACATGCGTCAGCCAGCCGGAAGCACCCCGACTCATCACCCTCCGGCCACTCCGTCCCGACCACCCAGCCCACATACGGCTTGGCCCAGTCCGGCACCAGAAACCCATCAAATCCCATGCCAGCTCTCCGCTAGGGCAGCAACGGACGATCACCTGAAGACTGATCCGACGGGTAGAACTCCGGCGGGTACTGCTCAGCCGGATACGCCCTGGACGACTGGCCCGACCACTCCGAAGCCGGAGGGATGGACGGAAGAGGCAGATCCCCGCTCGAGGGCTGTCCGCTCCCATCCGGGTTCGACCGAGTCGTATGTCGAGCCGGTGTCGGCGAGCTTGTCGCGGATCCCTTCGGCCTCGGTGACGCACGCATCGAAAGCGTCCATGATCCCGTCCTGGATCGTGGACAGCTTCCTTTCCAGTTCGATGCCGTACTGGTCCTTGCCCAGCGGATTGCCCTCGATCATGAACACGTCCAGCAGCGCGCGCTTCTCCCACCACAGGGTGTCCGCCTCTCCGTCGGCGTAGCTCGCACGCGCGCGAAGCCCTGACGTCCTCACGGTGAAGCCAGACGGATTGGCGGTCATTCGCGGCCCTCGAGATTGATCGGCTGGGGAAGGAGCGCGTCGAGCGAGGACTCGTCGCCGAAGAACTCCTCGTACGGCAGGCCTTCGGGCACGAACGGCGACATGAGCTCCTTGGTGCGCTCGGCCACCTCGCCCGAGGCCGCTGAGATCTGCTCGAGGATCGAGTGCGCCAGTTGGGAGGGCGACAGCTTCCCGTAGACGCGCGGGTTGAGCTCGATGTTCTGGACCTGCCCTCGCGGGCCGACCGTCACCGTCACCATGCCGTCGTCAGATTTCCCTACCGCGTTCATCTCACGCAACCGGGTGTAGGCCTGCTTGAGCTGCGCCGCCTGCCGGTTGTACTCCCGAGCCATGTCCTCCATGGCGAGCCGGAACGCGTCCTCGCTCATCCCATCGACCTCACAAACCTCACAAACCTCACAAGTTGCGGATCTTTCTATCACTCATAGCCGAAGAATGTGAAAGATCTTGTCACTGTACCCAGCGGCGACGTTGCGCGATCCGCCTCCTGCTCCCCAGCCGACGAGGACCGCCACAGGGGCCGAGGCGGGTCGGAGCGTCCGGTGAGCCGGTCTCCGGGGTCGAGGTGGCGATTCCGATCATGCGGCCCCCGATCGACAGCTACCGATCCTCCATCACGAGCCGCAGCGGTTCTCCATGCTGCTGCCTTCTGTCGGTGCCGTATGCCACGCTCCGCTGAAACGATCAAGGGAGCTACGGTGACCGACCCCCTCGCCCCGTACCGCTGGCTGGAAGCCGTGGCAGAAGGCCGCGACAACCTGCTTGGCGACATCTTCTGCGTCTCCTTTTTCCGCCGACATGACCCTGTCGAGGTACTGGCCCGCTTCGGTCCCGCTGAACCCTCAGAGATGCCCTTCGACGAGCTCCGCGAGAAGGTCGCGCAGTTCGTGGAGGAGACCGAGGGTGGGGGCGGCGGGTACGTCGGGGTCATCCAGGCCGGTGATTGGAGCGTGGCCATCGAGCTGTGGGGCTGGCAGGCGACTCTGCCCGAGATCCTGGCTGGGCTGTCTCAGGGGTGCGAGGTCGTGGTCGTCGGGCGGCACGACTACGCAGAGCACAGCTTCGTGTACGCCATCGACGGCGAGGTCGTCACCGGCTTCTCGCCTTACTGGCCGGACACCCGCTGGGGCAGTCATCCGGATCGGCTCAACGAGCTCATCCATGAGGTGGGGTTGCCGCTACAGGCGGTAGACGAGGAGTGGGAGGTTATACGGCGCGGCTACGCTGATGGGATCTCGCGGGTGTTCTGGCTGGCGGACAAGATCACAGGTGTGGTGTTCACTCCGAGCATCCTCGATGGACCCCTGCTCGTCATCGCCTAGCTTCCGAAGCGGCGCGTCCATTCTCTCAGTGGTGCGCTCGAAGATCTGCGGCAGGATCGTGCCGATTCCCTTGGAGAACGGCGACAGCTCCGATGCGCTGACCTCCTCGGCCCTGACCGCCGCCAGCGCCAGCGCGGCCGGGGCGGTCGCTGGGAGCTCATCGGCGTCACCTCCGCCCCCGACGCCCCGAGCCTGTCCTGCGCCGAAGGCCCCGGCCTGTCCGCGGGCTCGCCGGGCACCGTCCGCCGGGCCGGCGACGCGCCATCCCGGATGCCCTACCCGCCGGCCCCCGCCGATACAGGAGGCGGCCAGGCCGACGGGCGCGAGAGAAGGCCCACGCGCTGTGGACTAATTGTCCAGTCTGGACGTAAAGTCCAAACATGGAGATGGCGACGGACGGCGCGGACCCGCGCGTGCGGGCGTGGGCGCCGGTGTGCCAGGCGATCGCCCTGCTGCTGGGCCCCTACGCCGAAGTGGTCCTGCACGACGTGGAGCACGACCGGGTGCTGGGCATCTGGAACCCGATGAGCAACCGCACGGCCGGCGACCCCTCGCTGCTGGGCGAACTGGACGGCCTCGACCCGTCAGCCCGCGACGTCTACGGCCCGTACCAGAAGTTGCTCGCCGACGGCCGCCGGCTGTCATCGATCAGCGCCGTGCTGAGGGACCCCGACGGGCAGCCGTCGGCCGTGCTGTGCGTCAACCTCGACCGCACCCCGCTGGACCAGGCGGCCGCGCTGCTGGCCGGGTTCGCCGCGCCCGTGCAGCCCCGCCCCCAGGCGCTGTTCGACCAGGACTGGGTCGAGCGGGTGCACCACATCGTCGGCTCGTTCGTCCGCGAGCGCAGCCGCCCCGTCGAGCGCCTCGGACGCGAGGACCGCCTCGCCGTCCTCACCGCACTCGACCAGGCGGGAGTGTTCGCCATGCGGCGGGCGGTCCCGGTCGTCGCCGGCGCGCTCAAGGTGTCGCGCTCCACCCTCTACGCCCTACTCGCCGAGCTCAAGGTGCAAAGGAACGACTCGTGACCCGACTGCCCGACTTCCGGCTGGAGACCTACTTCTCCCGATGGGAGTTCACCGCCCGCCACCATCTGACCGCCTCCGACGCGCAGACGATGACCATGGCCGAGTTGCTCGCGCTGGCCGACGACCAGGACCGCCACGCCTGGGAGACGCTGTCGTTCGGCTACACCGAGACCTTCGGCGACCCGGCCCTGCGGCAGGCGATCGCCGGCACCTACACCCACGCCGACGCCGACGACGTGATCTGCTTCGCAGGGGCCCAAGAGGCTCTGTACGTGGCCATGCAGGTGCTGCTCGGGCCCGACGACCACGCGGTCGTCGTCACACCCAACTACCAGTCGGCGAGACCGTGCCGCTCTCGCTGTGCGAGGTGACCGGCGTCGCCCTAGACCCGGAGCGCGACTGGGCGCTGGACATTGACCAGGTCGTCGCGGCACTCCGCCCGAACACCCGGGTGGTGTCCGTCAACTTCCCCAACAACCCGACGGGGACGCTCATCGACGCGGCGGACTTCGCGCGCCTGGTCCGGCTGTGCGACGAGCGCGGCATCCACCTGTTCAGCGACGAGGTCTACCGTGGCCTCGAACTCGACCCCTCCCGCACCCTGCCGCAGGCCGCCGACCTGTCCGAGCGCGCCCTGTCGCTGAACGTCACCTCGAAGTCGCTGGGTCTGCCCGGACTGCGGATCGGCTGGATCGCCTGCCGCGACCGGGAGTTGCGCTCGCGGCTTGAGCGCGCCAAGCACTACACCACCATCTGCAACGCGGCGCCGAGCGAGGTGCTCGCCCGGATCGCCATCAAGGCCCGCGAGCGGATCCTGGACCGCAACCGCGCCATCATCGCCGCCAACCTCCCGGTCTTCGACGCTTTCTTCGCCGATTTCGGCGAGCTGTTCCAGTGGCGGGCGCCGGACGGCGGCTGCGTGGCCTACCCCCGCTACCTGGGCCCCGACGGCGTGGAGGCTTTCTGCGCCGACCTCGTCGAGCAGGCAGGGGTCCTGCTGTTGCCGGCGGGCATCTACCGCTCCGAGCTCACCGATTCGCCCGCCGACCGCTTCCGCATCGGGGTCGGGCGCCTCGATCCCGAACCGGCTCTCGACGCCTTCGCCGCGTGGTTGCGAGCCCGCCGATGACCGTTCCCGTCCTGGGGCTCGAGGCGCTGGAGGCGGCGGCCCGCCCGGAGACCGTCTTCGAGACCGTCCGCGCCGCGCTCATCGCCCACGCCGAAGACCGCACCACGGTGCCTGCGCCCCTCCACCTGGACTTCCCGCAGGCCGGGGGAGACTGCCACGTCAAGGCGGGATGGATCACCGGCGACGACGACTTCGTCGTCAAGATCGTCTCAGGCTTCTACCGGAATCCCGACCGGGGCCTTCCTACGAACCACGGGCTGGTCTGCGTGGTCAGCGCGCTCACCGGCCAGGTGCGGGCCGTCCTCGACGACAGGGGACGGCTGACCGCCTGGCGCACCGCCGCCGCCGGTGCCCTGGTCACCCACGCGATGTCCAGGGCCGACGCGGGCACGGTGGGGGTGTTCGGCACCGGCGAGCAGGCCGGGCTGCAGGTGGAGTGGCTGGGGATGCTGCGCCCGCTCGCCCGGGTCCTGGTCCACGGCCGCGACGCGCGCAAGGCGGCCGCTTTGTGCGACCGGCTCGGCGCGCTCGGGTACGAGGCCAGGCCCGCCGCCGCCGACGAGACCGCCGCGGCCGACATCGTCATCACCACGACGCCCGCCACCGCGCCGGTACTGGCGGCCGCGGCGGTCAGGCAGGGTGCGCACGTCACCGGCATCGGCGCGGACATGCCGCACAAGAACGAGCTGCCGGCCGACCTGTTCCGCCGCGCGGAGACGATCGTGACCGACGACCACAGCCAGTGCCTGCACCACGGGGACTTCGGCCACGCGGTACGGGCGGGGGCGGTGGCGGAACACGCCGACACCGCCGCGGGAGCCGTACTGGCGGGGCCGGCACGACGGTCGGCCACGGCTGTCACGGTCGCCGACCTCACCGGCGTCGGCGCGCTCGACGCGGCCCTCGCCTCGGCCCTGATCAGGAGCACGGCCTGGTGACCGAGCGTTTCAGCCGACATCCTGATCGCGCGGCCACACCGTGATCGCCTAGCCGTACGCGGGTCGGCCGGTGGTTCGCCGCCGCGGTAGCGCCGGCGACCACGAACGCGGCCGCGAGTGCCGCGCATCCACGATCGCCGACCGCTCTGATATCGGGCGTCGCCGTGCGGACACGGCCGGCACGGCACATCAGCCTTCCGGTCGGTCAGGCCTGGTTGGGTAGGAGTAGGACATCGGATAGAGCGGATAGGACGGGGGCACGGCGATGCCTCGGTACTTGGACAGGGACC
>NZ_JBHUFV010000097.1:0-10156 GCF_042681425.1 Nonomuraea mangrovi
TACCTCTTCCAGACTTCTGTCAGCTTATGTAGCCGACTGTCCGGAATCTGTTTGGCACCTCAGCCTATCTCGCCGTTTCCAACGCCTTCGGCGCGCTGCGGTTGCTGCCGATGGGCGATCGGGACAAGGAGATCGAGATTCTCGCCCTGCGCCACCAGATCACCGTCCTTGAGCGGCAGCTCGGCACCGACACCAGGGTGAGATTCGCCCCAGAGGACCGGGCCTTTCTTGCCGCGCTCCTGACATCGCTGCCGCGCGAGATCCTGCACCAGCTCCGGCTTCTCGTCCGGTCGGATACCGTCCTGCGTCGAACCGTGGGCGGGCGACCTCGTCTGTTCGGCCGACAGCCACGGGCGTGACGCCGTTTCATCAGATCGCGGTGCCAGCTGGTTCGCGAGAATCCGGCCTGGGGATACCGCCGGGTGCACGGCGAGCTCACCACGCTCGGCATCAAGGTCGCTGCGTCGACGGTCTGGGAGATCCTCAAACAGGAAGGGCTTGATCCGGCACCTGAGCGGGCGCCGACCACGTGGGCCGACTTCCTGCGCTCGCAGGCCGACGCCCTGTTGGCCTGCGATTTCATCGAGACCATCACCCTCGATGGGCAGCGCCAGTACATCCTGGCGGTCATCGAGCACGCCACCAGGTGCGTTCGAGTGCTGGGCACTACCGCGCACCCGAACGCGAGCTGGGTCATCCAGGCGATCAAGAATCTCGTGATGGATCTGGAGGATGCGGGCCGCCGGGCGCGCTATCTGATCCGAGACCGAGACGCGAAGTTCCCGCTCCTTATGGACGAGATCCTCGCCGACGCTGGCATCCAGGCCGTGCTCACCGGGATCCGGGTGCCGCGTATGAATGCGGTCATGGAGAGGTGGGTGCAGTCGTGCCGTCGAGAGCTTCTGGACCGCTGCCTGATCCGGAACGAACGCCACCTGCGTCACGCCTTGCGCGAGTACGAACGGTTCTACAACCGGCATCGCGCCCATCAAGCCCTGGCCCAAGCTGCTCCACTACGCGCCGTCCCGGATCCGATCACCGATCCGAGCCGTATCGCCAACCTGAGCATAGGCCGGCGAGATCGGCTCGGAGGGGTTCTCCACGAGTACTCACATGCCGCTTGACCTGGATGGATAGAGTTTTCGGCAGGCGCAGAGTCATCGCGCTGAACATACGCCGACGAGACCGGCTCGGCGGGGTCCTCCACGAATACTCACATGCAGCTTGAACTGCGTGGATGAGGTTTTCGGCAGGCGCAGAGCCCCCAGATCAGCTCGTGGAATGGGCCCTTGGTGCGCACGTCGATCCCGGCGGTCGGCTCGTCGATGATGAGGATCTCGGTCTCGGCCGCGAGCCACTTGGCCAGGGAGATCTTCTGCCGGTTGCCGCCGGACAGCTCTCCCGCGCGCCAGGTGGCGGATGCCAGCCGCCGCACCACTCCATGGACCTTCGCGCTCCCACCGATGATTGCGACGTGATTGCACTGTCGGTCGGTCGGATCAAGCACCGTCAGAAGGGCCAGGTCAACCTATTGAGCTGAGTTCTGACACGCTTCAGCTTGGGGTCAACGCCATGATCTATCTGCTGCTGATCAGTATCCGACGGGACGCGAGGGGTAAACGTTCCCGCCGCGGTTACTCGAAGGCGGCCGATAGCCGGTCGCGGGCGCGTTCGAGGTGGGCGCGCATCGTGGACTCCGCCTCGGCGGGGTCGCCGGCCACCAGGGCGGTGACGATCGCCTGGTGTTCCTTCAGCGCCCGGGAGCCGATCGGGCTGCCGTAGTGCAGCCGGAACAGGTGCAGGTGGCTGTGGGTGCGTTCCAACGCGAGTCGGATGGCGTCGTTTCCGGCCAGCGCCATGATCAGGTCGTGCAGGCGGGCGTCGTGGGCGGTGATGGCCTTGTAGTCCTCGTAGTGGCTGCCCGAAGGGGCCTCCTCGCACGAGGTCATCTCCTCCTGCAGCGCCCGCCTGCCCTCCGGGGTCATCGCCTCCGCGGCGCGGCGTGCGCTGGGCGGCTCCAGGAGGAGTCGCAGCTCGTAGAGGTCCTCGAACTCCTTGCGGGTGAGCAGCGGGCTGATGCTGTAGCCGCGAAGGGGCAGCTTGATGACCAGCCCGTCGGACTCGAGGCGGGCCAGGGCCTCGCGGACCGGGGTGTGGGAGACCTCCAGAAGGCGGGTCAGCGCGTCAATGTTGATCTTCGCGTCCGGTTCGAGGGTGTGATCCATGATGAGCGCCTTGACGGCCTCGTAGACGCTGTCTGAGAGCACCGTGCGGTGCGGCAGGGCTATCCCGGTCACCCGACATCCCTTCGACGACCCCTTGACTACTTCGACTCACCCTAGCATTATCAGCCAGGATATTTCCTATACGATCTCGGATTCAACATGAGAATCGCTCCATCAGCAGCCTGTTGCCTGATCCTGCTCGGCCTGGTCGGCTGCAGCACCCGACCCACAGAATCCGCAGCCGCCCCCACTGCTGCCCCCACCGCCACGGCTTCGGGGCCCGTGGAGCTCCAGGAGGGCTCGAAGGTCAAGGTGGCGCTGGTGTCCGGCGGCGCACACCCCTACTTTCAGCCCTGGAAGGAGGCGGCGCGCCAGTCGGCCGCCAACTTCCAGCTGGGCGGGGTCGTCTTCAACGAGACCGCAGAATGGGATCAGGCCAAGCAGAACAACCTGCTCGACTCGCTGGCGGCCCAGGGCTACAACGCCTTCGGCGTCTTCGGAGTCTCTCCCACCGACATCAACACGACCTTCGGCGACCTCAAGAGCAAGGGCTTCGCCGTCGCCTCGCTCGCCTCGTGCCCCGCCGGGGACACCAACGAAGCCGACTTCTGCCTGTCCACCGACGTAGAGGTGGCGGCCTACAAGGCGGCCAAGGCCGCCGTTGACGCCATGGGCGGCAAGGGCGTGCTCGTGCACCTGACCGGCAACAACGTCGACGCCAACACCCAGCGCCGGATCAAGGGCGTGGACAAGGCGGTCGAGGAGACCTCCGGCGCGGTGAAGCTCCTGCCCGTCGTGGCCGACGTCGACAAGGACTTGCAGACGGCCCAGAAGGCGGTGGCCGACCTGCTGGCCGCGCGCGGCAAGGAGATCGGCGGCATCGTCAGCACGGCCTACAACCCCGCCGTGGCCGCGGCCGCGGGCGTGAAGAAGGCCGGGTTGCCGATCAAGGTGGTGGCGATCGACGACGATCCGGAGATCCTCCGCGCGATCCGCGAGGGATCGGCCTACGCGACGATCGCGCAGAACCCGCGTGGGCAGGCCTATGTCGGCTCGTGGGCGCTGGCGCTGCTGCAGAGTCAGCAGTGCACGATGCGGCAGCCGGGAGTGGTGATCGACTCCGGGTCCTTCCTCGTCACCAAAGAGAACGTCGACGGTTACGACACCGAGCGGCGCAAGACGTCCGAGCAGATCAAGCAGCGGTTCGCCGTTGAGCTGCTCTCCTGCCGCTAGGAGCCATGGGTGACCAAGATCCGTCAGGTCGACGCCTACCTCGTCGACCTGGAAGTGGAAACCGTACGGACGGATGCCGTGCAGGCCTTCGTCAAGCAAGAAACGATCTTCGTCGAGCTGGGCACCGACGACGGGAACACCGGCACGGGCTACGCCTACACCATCGGGACCGGCGGCCGGGCGGTGCTGTCCATGCTGCGCGAACACCTGCTCCCGCAGTTGGTGGGGCAGGACGCCCGGGACATCGAGCGGCTGTGGTTCGAGTTGTTCGCGCACACCAGGGCAACGGCCGTGGGGGCGATCACTTCGCTCGCGCTCGCCGCGGTGGACACCGCCCTGTGGGACCTGCGCTGCCTGCGGGCCGGTGAGCCGCTGTGGCGGCTGGCAGGCGGGTTCAGGCGGCAGGTGCCGATGTACGACACCGAGGGAGGCTGGCTGCACCTGTCTGCGGACGAGCTCGCTCGCGGTGCCAAGGCCTCGCAGCAGGCCGGCTGGCCGGGAGTCAAGATCAAGGTCGGCAAGCCCAGCCTTCACGAGGACGTGGAGCGGCTGCGCGAGGTCCGCGAGGCCGTGGGACCGGCGATGGACATCATGGTCGACGCCAACCAGTCCTTCACCCATGCGGAGGCGACGCGGCGGGCCCGCGCGTTCGAGGCTCTCGACATCTTCTGGTTCGAGGAGCCGATGCCGGCCGACGACCTGTCCGGCCACGCCCACCTGGCGCGGGCAACGTCGATCCCGGTCGCCGTCGGCGAGTCGATGTACTCCATCGGGCAATTCCGCGAATACCTGGCCGCGGGCGCCGCCTCCATCGTCCAGGTGGACGTGGCACGGGTCGGCGGGATCACCCCGTGGCTCAAGGTGGCGCACCTCGCCGAGGCGGCCAACATCGCCGTCTGCCCGCACTTCCTCATGGAACTGCACGTCAGCCTGGCCGCAGCGATCCCCAACGGCAGATACGTGGAACACATCCCGCAGCTGCGGGCCATCACCCACGGCGAGCTGGAGATCGTGGCCGGGCACGCCGTCGCTCCCGAAACCCCCGGGCTCGGCATCGACTGGGACCGCGACGCCATCGACAGGCGGCGGATGGCGTGAGCACCCGCAAGCCCCTGTTCGGACTGCTCGGCCTGATCGTCGTGCTCGTCGTTGTGTTCGGCACGCTGAGCCCGGCCTTCTTCGACGAGCGGCTCGTGCTCTTCCCGCTGCTGCGCGACATCGCCATCTA
Organism: Nonomuraea mangrovi; assembly: GCF_042681425.1. Lineage (NCBI taxonomy): Bacteria > Bacillati > Actinomycetota > Actinomycetes > Streptosporangiales > Streptosporangiaceae > Nonomuraea > Nonomuraea mangrovi. The sequence goes on from NZ_JBHUFV010000097.1 coordinate 4,687, forward strand.
CACCGTCGTCGGGCTGGCCCAGATGGTCGTGCTCTCCATCGGGCACATGAACCTCGCGGTGGGCCGCATGGCGGCGTTCTCCGCGATGTTCATGGGGCTGTCCTACGACCGGCTCCACCTGCCGTTGTACGCCGGCCTCTGCATCGGCCTCCTGGCGGGCGCGGCGATCGGCGCCTTCACCGGCTGGATCATTGCCAGGACCGGGGTCAACTCCTTCGTGGTCACGCTCGCGATGGACTTCGCGCTCCTGGGCCTGATCCCGGTCGTCTACACGGCGCTCACCGCGAACGCGGCCTTCACCGTCAAACCCGATGGCATGCGCGAGCTGCGCCAGTACTCGCTGGGCGATGTGTGCCTGGGCAACGTGTGCGGGTCGCCCGCCGTACCGCAGATGATGCTGCTCGCGGTGGCGCCGATGCTGGCGCTCGGATACCTCTACCACGGCACGCGGCCCGGTAGGGAGCTGTTGCTGACCGGGTCCAACCCGCTCGCCGCCGAGCTGTCGGGCATCCCGACGCGCCGCCGGGTGGTCACCGCGCACCTGCTGAGCGGGCTGCTGGCGGGGCTGGCCGGATTCATGCTCGCGGTCACCACCGGGTCGTTTCGGGCGACGATCGGCGAGGAGTTCCTGCTGCCCTCCTTTCTCGGCGCGATTCTCGGCGGCACCGCAATGGCCGGGGGAGTGGTCTCCGTCATCGGCACGTTCCTCGGCACGTCGCTGACCCTGGTGATCCGCAGAGGGCTCGAACTGGTCGGGATCGGCCTGGAATATCTCAACGTGTATCTGGGCGTCATCCTCCTGCTCGCGCTGTCCGCTGATCGCTTCCTTCAACGCCGGGGGGTGAAATCGTGAGGATGCTCATCGCGATCTGTGTCGCCGGCTACCTCTCGCTCGTGGTGGCGTCAGGCGGGGCGTTCGCCTCCGGCAACGCCGTGCAGACCTTCTTCCAGTTCCTGCCCGTGCCAGTGCTGATCGGCCTGGCCCAGATGATCGCGCTGAGCGTCGGCCAGCTCAACCTGGCCGTCGGCGCGCTCGGCGGGTTCCTCGCCTGCGCGATGGGTGTGCTCATGGCCGATCTCGGCGTTCCCGCCCCAGCCGCCATCGTGATCGGGCTGGCGCTCGGCGCGGCCGTCGGCGCGCTGACGGGTGCGCTGGTGGTGTTCACCCGTATCAACGGGTTCGTCGTCACGCTCGCCACGATGACGATCCTGATCGGCGCGCAGTACCGCCTGGTCGGGACCCGAACCGTCAGTGACTACTCACCCGGCCTGAAGGAGTTCGGCCAGGCGTCCGTCCTGAACATCCCACTCGTCTTCCTGCTCGCTCTGGGCGTGGCCGCGCTGGTCGCGGTGTTCTTCAGGGCCGCGGCGCCGGGCCGTAGGATGCTGGCCTCCGGCTCGAACCCGCTGGCCGCCACGCTGTCAGGCGTCTCCAACGACCGCTCCATCGTCCTCGCGCACACCCTGTCGGGTCTGGTGGTCGCCATCACGGCCGTGGTGACGGTGGCGGTCTCTCCCGGCGTCAACAGGAGCATCGGCGGGGACTGGCTGCTGCCCAGCTTCGCCGCCCCGATCATCGGCGGCGCGGTGCTCACCGGCGGCACGGCCGTGGTGCTCGGCACTGTGCTGGCGGCGTTCATCGTGCGCCTCGTCGACAGCGCGCGCGCAGAGTTCTCCCTCCAGCCGAGCTGGGTGAACTTCGTGGTCGGCGCCGTCGTGCTCGGCACGGTCGTGCTCACCCGCGCGCGCGAGACGCGCCGGTCAGGGGGTTCATCGTGATCGTCGCAGACCAACTGGTGAAGGTCTTTCCCGGCGTCCGCGCCCTCGACGGTGCGAGCCTGCGGCTGGAAGCCGGCTCCGTGCACGCCCTGCTGGGCGAGAACGGCGCGGGCAAGTCGACCCTCATCAAGATCCTCACCGGAGTGCAGCGCCCCGACCAGGGCCGCCTGCTCATCGGCGGTGAGGCGGTGACGCTGAGGTCGCCGACCGAGGCGGCGCAGGCCGGGATCGGCGCGGTCCATCAGGAACGCAACCTCATCCCCGCCTTCTCGGTGGCCGAGAACATCGCCCTGCAGCGGCTTCCGATACGGCGCGGCCTGGTCGACCGGGCGCACATGCGGGCGGAGGCCCGGCGCATCCTCGGTCTGCTCGACGTCGACCTCGACCCCGATGTGCGGGTCGACAGGCTGTCGGTCGCTCAACGGCAGCTCGTCGAGATCGCCAAGGCCCTGTACGGCGAGAGCCGCGTGCTGCTGCTCGACGAACCCACCGCCTCGGTCAGCCCGGCGGAGGCGGAGCTGCTGTTCACCGTCGTGCGCAAGCTTGCCGACACCGGGACGGGGGTGCTCTTCGTCAGCCACAAGCTCGAGGAGGTCTTCGCGATCTGCGACACCGTCACCGTCCTGCGCGACGGCCGCACGGTGCTGGACGCCGAGCCGATCGCCGATCACGCCAAGGACGACCTGATCGATCTCATGGTGGGCCGCTCGCGGGAGGCCCTGTCGTTCCCGCCGCGCCCGCCTGCCACACAGCCCGCCGTACTTGAGCTGGACCGGATCTCGACGGCGGCCGGCCACCGCGAGGTCTCGCTCTCCGTCCGGCCGGGCGAGATCGTCGGACTCTACGGCCTGGTCGGATCCGGCCGGTCGGAGCTGGCCAAGGCACTGCTCGGACTCGAGCCCATCGAGTCGGGCTCGGTGCGGGTGCGCGGAAAGAACGTGGTCATCAAGGACGTACGGCAGGCCCTGGCCAAGCACCGGATCGGTTACGTGACCGAGAACCGCAAGGAGGAGGGCCTCTTCCTCGACCAGCCGGTCTCGCGCAACATCGCCGTGACCGTCTGGGGGCGCATCGCCGGCGCGCTCGGCTACGTGTCGCCGGCCCGCGAGGGCGAGGTGGTCAGCATGTGGGTGGACCGGCTCGGCATCAAGCTCGCCTCGTCCCGCCAGCTCGCCGGGCAGCTGTCCGGCGGGAACCAGCAGAAGGTGTCGCTGGCCAAGTGGCTCGCGGCCGAGACAGAGATCCTCATCATCGACGAGCCGACCGTCGGCATCGACGTGCGTACCAAGGGCGCCTTCCACGAGCTGATCTGGGGGCTCGCCGCCGATGGCATGGCCATCCTGCTCATCACCAGTGACCTGGCCGAGATGGTCACGCTGGCCGATCGCGTGCTGGTGATGCGCGACTTCCGGATACGCGGCGAGCTCGACAACGACCACCACTACGACCGGACCAGCCAAGCCGTGATCAGGCTCATTCACTCAAAGGAGATCTGAGCCATGAACGTAGGCCTCGCCTTACTCCTCACCCTCTCCATGGCGACAACTCCCTCCATGGTGACAACTCCCGATTTCGAACCCACTCTGGAGTCGCTGTCCCAGCACCAGGCGCCCGCCTGGTTCAACGACACCAAACTCGGCGTCTTCATCCACTGGGGGCCGACCAGTGTCCCCGGCCAGGACGAGTGGTACCAGAACTCGATGAACACCCCGAACTCCGCGACCTGGAAGTTCCACCGGGAGAAATACGGTGAGAACGTCAACTACGACGACTTCTTCAAGGACTTCCAGCCGACCAGGTTCGACCCGGACTCGTGGGTGGACCTGATCAAGGACTCCGGCGCCGGCTACTTCGTGCTGACCACCAAGCACCACGACGGATACTCCCTGTTCCCCAGCAAGTACTCCGACCGCAACTCGGTGGTCCAACCGCCGCACCGGGACCTGGTCGGGGAGCTGTTCGCCGCGGCGAAGAAGCGGGCGCCCGAGCTCAAGCGGGGTGCCTACTACTCGCTGTGGGAGTGGCTCAACCCCGCGGAGACCGGCAAGCAGCCGCGCAACCCCTACACCGGCCAGGAGATCCCGTACACCGGGTACAAGCCGGTCGAGAGCTACCCCGCGTTCATGAACAACCAGATGACCGAGCTGATCGACACCTACGATCCCGACCTCATCTGGTGCGACGGCGACTGGGTGCGCAACACCGCCTACTGGAACCTGGCCCCCACCATCGCGCACTACTACAACCAGGCGAAGAACCGGGACCAGCCCAAGGAAGTCCTGATCAACAACCGGTGCAAGCTCACCGACGCGCCCGGCGAGCACTCGGGCCGCCGCCAGCCCGACTATCTGACGCCGGAGCGGACCAAGCTAGCCTCGATCGAGCCGTTCAAATGGGAGACCGCAGAGACCATCCAGGGCTGGTTTGACATCCGCCCGCCGTACCGGCAGCTCACCTCCGAGACGATCGTGGACATGTTCGTCGACATCGTCAGCAAGAACGGCAACCTGCTGCTGAACATGTCGCCGCGCGTCGACGGCACCATTCCCGAGTACCAGCAGCAGGTCCTGCGCGACCTCGGCGCCTGGATGCGGACCAACGGCGAGGCGATCCACGGCACCACCTACTGGAACGACTTCGAGGACAAGACGGCGAACGTGCCCGTGCGCTTCACCACCAGGCAGAACGCCCTCTACGTCACGGCCCTGAACTGGCCGGGCCGTACGCTCGAACTCGCCGACACCCTGCCCGTCAGGCCGGGTACCAAGGTGAGCCTCCTCGGCGGGGACGGCAAGCCGCTGCCGTGGCGGCAGCAGAACGGGCGGCTGATCGTCGACCTGCCGGCATCGACCACGCTGAAGCACGCTTACGTGTTCAAGTTCGACACACCAGGAGCCTCCCTCATCCGCTCGGGCGTCACCGCGCCCGCCCGCATCGAACGCGGCAAGACCGCCCCGGTCGACATCGCTGTCACCAACACCGGCGACCGGCAGATCCCCCTGGCCGACATCCAGGTCAGGACGGACGGACCGTTCACCTTCCAACCGGACGCCTTCCGCGAGCAGTTCCTGGAGCCGGGCCAGACGCGCAAGCTGAGCACCACGATGAGCGTGGCGCCTGACGCCGAATACGGCCGATACCAGATCGACACGACCGTCCACGCGGACGGTTTGTCCACGCACGTCACGACCCCTGTCGAGGTGACCCGCGCCAACCTGGCGCTGAACGCGCCCGCCAGCCAGTCCAGCGTCGCCTACGACGGGCCGCCCAACCTAGCTGTCGACGGCAACACCAGCGGCGCCCACAGTGATCACTCCCTGTCGCACACCGGACTGGAGCCGCAACCGTGGTGGCAGGTCGACCTGGGCGCGGCCAAGTCGATCAACTCCGTTCGCGTGTGGAATCGCGACGACTGCTGCATGGAAAGGCTGCGCGACTACTATGTCCTGACCTCCGACCACCCGCTTCCCGCCTCGCTGGACGAGGCGCTCAAGACCCCTGGAGTGCACGCGGTGCATCAGTCGGCCGTCGCGGGCCGTCCCACCGAGGTGCCGGTCAACGCCAACGGGCGCTATGTCCGCGTTCAGCTCGCCGGTACGGACTACCTGGTCATGTCGGAGGTGGAAGTGCGGTTGCGTCCACGGAAGTGGTGTACGAGTTTGACCTGCTCACAAGCGTGGCAGCCGTGAAT
>NZ_JBHUFV010000098.1:0-192450 GCF_042681425.1 Nonomuraea mangrovi
TTAACCTGCATAAACAGGATCACGCGAAGATCGATTCATACACCACGTCCGTGGACGTGACCCAGCACCGGCGGCTGCTCCGGTAGTGGAGCCCCTTTTTCCTCGGTCAGCGCCTGCTCCAGCGCGTCCAAGGTCTCCCCGGCGACCGCCAGTCCAGCCGACTCTTGATGCGCCCGCACGATCGTGGAGTCCACGCTGACCAGCTCCAACCCGACCTGCCCACGCGATGCGGCCTCGGCGATCAGCGCGTCCATCAGCCCTTGGAACACGCCGGCTTTGGCCCAGCCGTTGAACCGGGAGTAGAGCGTGGACCAAGGCCCATAGCGGTCTGGGACGTCACGCCAGCCGGATCCGGTGCGGAACCGCCACAAGATCCCGTTGAACTGATCACGCACCCGCCGTGGCAGCGGCCCGGTAGCCGCCACCGGCAGAAACTGCTCAATCAACGCCCACTCGGCATCTGTCACATCGAAGCGCGCCACATCCGAGTTCTACCAGCGACGGCCAGGCCACCACTGGGACTCACCTAGATCCGAACCCCGAACAGCTCCTAGATCCGTGAGCGCGCTGCCGTCGCAGACATCACCTGATCGCCAACTTGCCGCGTCGTGTGATGGTTGATCTGCGCTGCCAACCAGACACAATCAACGGGCCGGCTTGTGTCGACCATGACGGTGGGTATGAGGCCCAGCGGCTCAGCCTTCGCCGCCCACGTCTGCCAATCGTCAGCCAGGCGCCGCTCGTCCTGGTAAAGGGCGCTTCGCCGTCGACTCGCGTAACGTTCCCTGGCGACCTCGGCGGGCACATCGCACCAGACTTCCACGGCCCGGTCGGCTCGCGTGCCCTCGATCCCGGCCTTCGCGTGCAGCAGGTCACACAGCCGAAACCACCACGAGTCGACTACCACGCTTCCCGGGATAGCACGCGCCAGTGCCCATACCGTTTCCATGGATGCCGCCGAACCCCGGGATGGACGCGACATCGTCCACGCACGTCTCCAACGCCTCCTTCATGGAGTCCTTCGACAGCAGTCGCGCGCCCAATTGCGCGGCCAGGGCTCTGCCCAAGGTCGACTTGCCGTGACCCAGGTGGACCGTTCACCAGAACTAAGAGTCTGTCCACCCGATCATGATGCCGAGCCCGTGAAGAGAGCAGAATCCGCTCCAACCGTTCTGGCCGGATAGCAGTGGGGAGCATTGATGCGCTGGGTGCGCGCAGGCACGGTGGGGCGGCGGAGAACAGCGGCCGGCGGTGTAGCCCGGCGCGGGCCAGGTGGAGCTTGAGCAGGGTGACGTAGCCGCGGTCGTCGAGCAGCATGGTGCGCACGCTGCCGCCCTTGCCGATTCGCACTGTCATAGTGAGCGCGGGCAGCGGCACGCGGCTGGTTCAAACCTCGCGGCGGATCGCGAGCACGCTGAGCCACGTGCGGTGGGTGGCACTCTCGGCGTGCTCGCGTACCTCGAAGCCGATCTCGGCGAGGACCGCAAGCAGCGTGCTCGGCTTGCGGTGTACGAACCAGCGCAGAAGCCCTTCGTCGTGCGGGACCGGCTCCCAGACCTCGCCGTCGCCGGTCGAAGTGCTCAGCCCGAGCACGCCCCCAGGGCGCAGGGCTGCGTGCCAGGCGCGCAGCGTGGGGACGGTCTCGGCGGCCGGTACGTGCAGGAGGGCCGCGACCGACCACAATCCTGCCAGCGAGCCGGGGGCCAGTGGGGGGCGGCGCAGGTCGCCCAGAGCCACGGGAACGCCGCGGTCGGTGGCCAGTGCAGCCATGGCGGCCGAGCGGTCCACCCCTACCGGGCAGAGCCCCTGCTCTTGGAACCAGGCCGCGTCCCTTCCCGGGCCGCATCCTAGGTCGGCGACGCGTCCTCCGGTGGGCAGCGCGGCAGCGAAGCGCGCTCGAAAGGCGCGGAACGCGGCATCGGGGTTCTCGGAGCGGGAGGCGAAGACGGGGGCGATGCGGTCGTACGTGGCGGTGGTCCGAGCGGTGGGATCTTCCATCCTGCGGATATTGCCAGGTTTTGGTCTGCCGGTAAGAATCGCGCCACACGGCCCAATCGAGCGGCGTTGCCGCAGGTCACGGTACGCGACGGTGCCACCCGCCGAAGAGGCTCGACATGGAACCGCACAGCGATGACCTGCGCGGACACGGCTTAGCGCACGATCCGGTTCCGATGTTTCCCAGACCCCGACCCCGAGGGATTCCTTCTCACGGCCGTAGATGCGCCGGATGTTGGCGAGCTGCTGGTCGCGACAGGGTCAGGATACACGGCGCGCTCGAGGATCTCGGGCTGCGACGTGGCTGGCGACGGCGTCGACGCCGGGTCGGGCATAGCGTTCGAGAGAGCGGACCGAGGCATGCCGGGAGCGGGCCAGCAGGGTGGGGGAGTTGGTGCCGTCTTCGGCCTCGTGGGTCAGTGCGGAGTGCCGTTGCTGGTGCAGCGTCCAGCCGCCACACAGCTCGAGTTCGGCGGGGTCGGTGATGCCGGGGTGGGCCAGCGGCCGGGTGAGGGTCTCGAACAGTTCGGCGGCGCGCCGGTAGGACAGGCGCGCTCGGCCGGTGACCGGGCAGACGTCGAGGGTGGGGGTGTGGGCGGGTGCCCGCCGGTCGGTGAGGAAGACCGGGCCGCGGGTGCGTCCCTTGAGCAGCCGGGGCAGCTCGGGCTCGGCATCGAGGACCCGTCGGTGGTGAAGCGGTACGCCGAGCGGCGGCAGACGCTCTACGACCACGCTTGGGAGATCCAGGACGCCTAGACAGCAACTCGTCCGAGCCCCGCGCGGCGGCTGCTCAAGGACGGCCAATGGGAGCCACTCGAAGGGTGCCCGCGCGGCCTTATCGTGTTCGGCCGATGGGCGAGCGAGCGCCCCCGGCTGAAGGATCTCCCGCACCTGGTCCCCCAGCACGGCCACCTGGCCGAAGGGCTACGGCAAGGCCGTGGTCTGCGGCTCGACTGAAGGTTCTCGGTTCTTGACCGACACTGCCCGCGTGGCCGTATAGGCGACGGTTTCCGAGCGACTGGGGCGCGCAGGCGGTGCAGAGAGCCTGTCCCGAGAGGTCTTCTGCACAACCCTGCCGGGCGGGCGCGCCAGCCGCGGGCCGGGCATCCTGCGTTTGCTCGGGGCCCGTGCCGTGAGCAACTCGATGTCGACGGCTCGTCATGAAGGTGGCGCGCGAACTCGTCGCGGGCGCTGGCCGGCCTTGCGTCCACCTCCTGCACGCCGGTCGCCAGCGGCCCCGGCATTCACCCAACCGAAGATCTCCCGCGAGAAGACCGGTGACTTATCAGTGCTCGGGCACATCTACCAAGCGGCCTCGAAAAGAGGAAACACCTGGAGAACGGTCGGCCAGCCCTAAATAGTCGGCCGTTCTCGGTGCAGGGACGCCCGCAATGGGCAGCTCGGTGACGGTAGCCTGACCCTTCGCCCTGCTCCTGTTTCCGTGTCTGGGTTGAGCAATGTTCGTGCCATTGCCGCTGGCACGCAGCACAGTTTGGCTCTCATGGCCGATGGCGCCGTCCGAGCCTGGGGCTATAACGGGTATGGCCACCTCGGTGACGGCACCTTCACCGACCGTCCCGCTCCAGTGACCGTTACTGGGCTAAGCCATGTCACGGCCATTGCGCCAGGCGCTTATCACAACCTGGTCATCCAAAAATCCGCTAGGTGCTTCGCAGTACGCATCTTTGGATTCCGTATCTACATTTGTACGGGGTGACGTTCTCATCTCCCCTGGAAGAGGGCGTGCTTCGATGTCCGACGCTCCGGCATAGGCACGGGATGGGAGATAGCCGCAGTCTTCCATGTCCCAGCTGATGGTCAGCTCGAGACGGTCAGCAAGGAACGGGGTCAGGGACTTGGGAGCGCGGTGGCGCGGCCAGGGTCGTGGGGGCACCGCCTTCGTTTCGCGACCAGGGTGCCCAGGTGGCTCGGGTTGCTACCGCCTGAGTCAGGCGATACGGATCTCGGGGAGTCCGCTGGGAAGGGTGGCGGCCACCCACGCCAGCTCTGCACGGTCCTGCTCGATGGCGGCCACGGCCGCCGCGAGGGCCGCCTCCCGGGTCGGCCAGCGGTCGCCGACCTTCATCTTCCAGCCGTGGAGTCCTCGCCAGGCGTGCCATCCGCCGCCGCGGGCCCGGCTGGCGGAGGCGGCGGTCATCGGCGGCTTCGTCGAAACACCCGTAAGGTCGCCGCGGAGTTCGTCGGATCGGATGAACTCTCGTAGCCTCCGTCGGCGCAGGATGCTCGCATGTCGACGACGCTGGTGATTCGCGGTGGCGCAGTCCATGACGGCGGCGGCCCCGGCCGTGCCGCCGCCGTGCTCGTCCACGGAGGATCCGTATGACCGCGCTGTCCCACCCCGAGCTCGGCGAGGCGCGGGCGGCGGCCGATGAGGCGTCGCGAGCCGGCGGCCTCGCCGTCCGAGAGCTGACAGGGCCGGTCGAACATCGGGAGGCGGAGCGGCTGCTGGCGCTCGTCTGGCGCATGGGCCAGGGCAGCCCCCCGGTGTCAGGCGACCTGATGCGCGCGCTGTCGCACGCGGGCGCCTACGTCGCGGGCGCGTACCTCGGCCGCGACATGGTCGGCGTCACCGCGGGCTTCCTCGGCGGCCGTCCAGGTTCCGCCATCGAGCTGCACTCGCATATCACCGGCGTCCTCCCGCGCGTCCAGGGCAGGCGGGTCGGCTTCGCGCTGAAGCTGCACCAGCGGGCCTGGGCGCTCGAACGCGGGATCGACACGGTCGTCTGGACCTTCGACCCGCTGGTCCGCCGCAACGCCTACTTCAACCTCGCCAAACTCGGCGCCCGCGTGGCGTCGTACCTGGTCGACTTCTACGGCGAGATGCCGGACGGGCCCAACGCGGGCCATGGCAGCGACCGGCTGCTGGTGCGCTGGCCCCTGCGCGCGCCCCACGTTGCCGCGGCCGCCGCCGGACGGCCGGCGGACGTGCTCGACGTGGGCGGAGCCGTGCTCCTGGACACCGATCCGGACGGCCGGCCGCGGCGACGGGCCCCACAGGCCGCGGAGACCATGCTGTGCGCGGTGCCCGACGACATCGACGCCCTGCGCCGCCGGGCGCCCGGACTCGCCCGGCAGTGGCGGTACGAGGTACGTGCGGCGTTCGCGACCGCCCTGGCCTGCGGCGCCCGGGTGTCGGGCATGACGAGAAGCGGCTGGTACGTGCTCGCCCCGGAGGGGGCGAGCCGATAGGCGCCGTGCCTCACCAGCGCCACCAGGCGGACCCGCCCCTCTGGTCACAAAGCGGTCGCGGGCCGGCCGGTACAGCAGGTGCTGAAGCGTCCCGGCGAGCCGCGCGTCGGCGTCGTCGAGGCCGATGCCGCTGACCGCGCCCGCGCGGCCCGGCCCCTGTCGAGCCACCCCGGCTCGGACTCATCACCTCCGAAGCGGGTACGTTCGGATCATTCCCCTCACAGCTGACAAGTGTCGTGACGAGGGAGGCGAGACCATGACGGCTCGGCAATCGTTCGGAGGCGGCTCGGGAGTGTTCCGGCGCAAGCCGGTGGAGCAGATCGCCAGCGAGCACGAAGGCGAACTCAAACGGGAGCTCGGCCTGTGGCAGCTCACCGCGATCGGCATCGGCGGCATCATCGGCGCGGGGATCTTCGCGCTGGCCGGCGCGGTGGCCAACCAGACGGCCGGGCCCGCCGTGCTCATCTCCTTCCTGCTGGCCGGTGTGGCCAGCGCGGCCGCGGCGTTCTCCTACGCGGAGTTCGCCGGGCTCATCCCGAAGGCCGGATCCGCCTACACGTACGGCTACGCCGTACTGGGGGAGCTGGTCGGGTGGTTGATCGGCTGGGACCTGCTGCTGGAGTACACCGCCATCGTCGCGGTCGTGGGGATCGGCATCTCCGGCTACTTCGGGTTCCTCGTCGGCAACCTGGGCCTGCACCTGCCCGAATGGATGCTGGGCGCCCCTGGCACCGCGCCCGGGCGGGTGATGGACCTGTTCGCGGCGCTGCTGTGCCTGTTCATCGCGTACCTGCTCAACCTGGGCATCAAGGCCGCCGCGCGGTTCGAGACCTTCGTCGTGGCGGTGAAGGTGGCGGTCGTCCTGGTCGTGATCGTGGTCGGCTTCTTCTTCATCAACCCGGCCAACTACACCCCGTTCTTCCCGTTCGGCGTCGCCGGCGCGATCACCGGAGCGGCCACGGTGTTCTTCGCCGTTTTCGGCTACGACGCCATGAGCACGGCCGCCGAGGAGTCCAAGGACGCCCAGCGTCACATGCCCAAGGCGATCATCTATTCACTCGCCGTCTCGATGGTGCTGTACGTCCTGGCCACGCTGGTTCTCACCGGCATGCAGAACTACCGGGACATCGACCCGGAGAGCGGCTTCTCCTCGGCGTTCGCCGCGGTCGGCCTGTCCAAGCTGGCCGGGGTCATCGCGGCCGGCGCGATCGTCGGCATCCTCACCGTCATGTTCACCTTCATGCTCGGTGTCACCCGCGTGTGGTTCTCGATGAGCCGGGACGGGCTGCTGCCGCACTGGTTCGCCAAGCTCCACCCGGTGCGCCGGGTGCCGAGCCGTATCACCTGGATCGTCGGGGTGGTCTCCGCGATCATCGCCGGGTTCCTGCCGATCCGGGAGGCGGCCGAGCTGACGAACATCGGCATCCTGCTGGCCTTCGTCGTGGTGTGCGTCGCCGTCATCGTCCTGCGGTACCGGCGGCCCGACCTGCCGCGGACCTTCCGCACGCCGGGCATGCCGGTGGTCCCGGCCATCGGCGTCCTCTTCTCGCTGTGGCTGATCACCTTCCTGAACCCGGTCACCTGGCTGCGGTTCGCGATCTGGTTCGCGATCGGCTTGATCATCTACTTCGCCTACGGCTACCGGCATTCCGAGCTGAACCGTCAGCAGGCGCCGTAGCGCGCCCGGCAGGGCGCAGGCGTGGCCTGCGCCCGCCCCCTCCGGGCCTGCCCACCGGGGCGGCAACCCCGAGGTCGAAGAACCGGGCGATCTTCGGCCACATGTCATCCCAGCGGAACAGGTCGCCGTTGTTGATGTCGAACGCCTGGTCGGCGCAACGGGGGTCGGTCGCCGCCCATACCGTGGCCTTGGCCGGCTCGCCGGGCGACCCGGCCGGTCCCGCCGTCGCGAACGGCGGGACCGGCGGTGATCGTGTTCGATCAGCGGTCCACTGCCGGATATGGTGCGACATGACCGAAGTGTCCTTCACCTTCCCCGGGGACCACACGCACGCAGTCCCGTCGCTGCACCAGCTCGCCCTGGCGGGCACCCCCGGCTCCTCGTACGAGTCGATCCGCCCGCAGCTGCGCGACACCGACACGCTGTCCTTCTGGCCGATGGTCGTGAACGGCGCCGACGTGGTCGCGGTCGGCATCAACGCGAAGACGTTCCCGCTGGACCGTGAGAACGTCACCCGGCTCGCCTACCTGCTGGGCCTCGCGGACGACGCCCCGCACCAGTTCGTGGTGTCGATCGACTCCGACCCCCTCACCCCGGACTACCTGAGCGTCGAGGTCGGCCTCGGCCGGGTCGAGCTCCGGCTCTACCAGGAGCGCGTGGACACCCGCGTCCGCGTGATCATCCCCGCCGACCGCTGCGACGCGGTACGCGGGGCCCTGACCGCGCTGTTCGCCCAGGCCAGGCCAGTCGCCTGACGGCCGGCGCCGTGGCACCCCCTATGAGGCGGCAGCCTGGCCGAGCCCGTCCTCGAGACCGTCGAGCACGGCGTTGCAGTCCCGCAGCAGCGTTCCGGCGTCGGCGGCGGTGAGCAGGAGGACACCCAGCCAGTTCGCGACGCCTGCGGCCGGGTCGTAGGCGGGGACGGGCCGCCCGGCCGGCAGGTCGAAGGCCGCCACGGGCTCGACGGCGCTGCCCGGCGACAGGATCGCCGGCCAGTTCACGGCCCGCGGCGACCAGGGCGGCGTGCTACGCCACGGGTTCCCCGCGGCGTCGGCGGGGACGGCGACGACGGAGGCGGCCGCGCCGTCCCCTTCGACGAGCATCCGCTCGGGGTAGCCGACGCGTTCGCCGAGCAGCTGCCGGGTGAGCATGGCGATCGGGTCGAGCCCGAACACCTCCTCGATCTGCCTGGTGATCATGACGCCGCCGAACCTCGCGCCGGTCTCGATGACGGCGGGCACGCCGTCGGCGCGAAGCTTCAGCTCCGTGTGCGTGCCGCACGTGCCGAGCCCGAGCGCGTCCACGGCCTGCCGGGAGACCTCCTCGATCGTGCGCTGCAACGGCTCCGGCAGCACGCACGGCATGAGGCTCGCCACCTCGTTGAACGGCGGGATCGGCGGCAGCCGGGCCGTGATGCACAGCGGGTGGTAGACGCCGTCGGCGACGATCCCCTCGACGCTCACGTAGTCGGCGTAGCCGGGCACGTCGTACCAGCCGTCGACCGAGCCGGTGACGATCTCCTCCACGAGCAGGTGCCGGTCGGCCTCCGTCTCGTACAGCTCGCTCATCCCGGCCTGGTTGCCCTTGTCCAGGGCGGCGGCGACCTGCGTCCACGCGGCCGGCGCGTCGTCCGGCGAGTGGAGGACCAACTGGGCGATGGAGCCCGCGCCCCACGCCGGCTTCAGCAGTACCGGCGGGGTCAGCTCGGTCAGCGCGGTCCGCAGGTCGGCCTCGGCGCGGACCCGGCGGAAGCCGGGGATGGGCACGCCGGCGGCCGCCCAGCTCTCCCTCATGAGCCGCTTGTCGCGGGCCTTCTCGGCGGCGGCGGCGCCCGCCCCTGCCAGGCCGAGCCGGTCGGCGGCGTGCGCCACCGCCAGGACCGCGAACTCCGACAGCGTCATGACGGCGTCGGCGCCGATGGCCTTGGCGTGCCGTACGATCTCGTCGACGGCGGCCTGGCCGCGGACGCCGTCCGCGCCGGCCTCGGTGATGCTCGCGCAGTGCGGTCGCCACCGCTCAGCCCCGGCGACCGGCAGCGGCATGAGCGCCAGCACATGCAGCTCGCCGCAGCGGGCGATGCGCGGGAAGGCGTGTTCGAGCGGCGCGCCGCCCTTGGCGTAGACGTACAGGATCGTGTTCACGTGACGTTCTCCTTCGTTGCCGTGGGCGCCTGCGCGGTGGCGTGCCGCCGCTGCCGGCTCCGGCGCAGCAGTACGGCCAGCGCCGCCATGAGCACGACGGTGCCGACGGCGACATGGGTCAGGAACAGGTCCATCGCGCCTTCGGACAGGTAGCCGCTGAGCGCGAGCACGACGACGGCGCAGACGGAGCGGTCGATGAGGGACTCCAGCGACAGCAGCGTGGCGCGGTGCCGCGAGTCGGTGATGGCGGTGTTGACCAGCCGCCGCTGGACGGGGAAGACCAGGCCCGAGGCCAGCGAGAAGACGCACAGGAGGATCACCGTGCCGGTCGCTCCGGTGACGACCACCAGCGCCAGCGTGGCCGCCATGACCGTGGTGAGCGCGAACACCACCGGGACGTCGCCGAAGCGCCGCAGCCAGGTGGAGCGGGCCGCACCCGCCAGCTCGAAGACCGTGGTCACCGCCATGATCACGCCGAACGCCGCGAGCGGCAGCTCCTTGACGGTGAGGATCGGCTGGAAGAGGTTGGCCTGGCCGATGCGCACCAGCGTGAAGACGGCCACCCCCTGCGCGATGAGCAGCATCAGGAGGGGCGAGTGCCGTAGCACCCTGCCCACGAGGAGCTGATCGCGCACCGACGTATGCCGTCCGCCGTGCCCCTCACCTCCCGGAGGCAGGGCCGGCAGCCGGATCGCGAGCAGGACGGCGACGGCGCAGCAGGCGGCTGACAGCCAGTACGGCGAGGGCGCGTACCACTGCATGAGCACCCCCGCCGCGGGCAGTCCTGCGATGCGGCCGGTCAGCGTGTAGGCGCGGCCGCTGCCTTCGGCCTGCTGGTAGGCGGCGACGGAGCCGGTGCGTTGCAGGTACTCGAACAGGTAGGCGCTGCCCGCGCCGGACACCAGCGAGTTGCCGAGCGCGACGAGCAGGAAGTGGGTGAGGAATCCCCCGTAGGACGTCCAGGCGACCGGGACGAGGTTGGCCGCCGTCAGCACGACCGCGCCGGCCCGCAGGAACCTGCGGTAGTCGAAGCGGTCGGCCAGCGCGCCGGTCGGGATCTCCAGCAGGCAGAACGCCAGGTAGTAGATGCTCTGGATGCCGAAGATCTCTCCGTCCGACAGCCCGTGGTCGCGCTGGTAGACGTAGTAGATCGGCAGCCACCACAGCAGGCCGGTGAACAGCTTGAAGCCGTTGAGGGTCCTGATGACCCGCCGGGCGGCCGGTGTGACGCCCGCCGTCATGGCGCTGACCGGTAGGGCCGGATCTGCAGCAGTGTGATCCGGTCACCGTCCATGGCCCACTCGATGTCGACGGGGACCCCGTAGAGGTAGTCGGGGGAGAAGTGGGACTGCAGCAGGCGGCCGATCAGTGCCAGTCGGGCGAGGGAGTCCTTCGTGGCGGTGTCCAGGTCGGAAGGGGCGGACCCGAGGGAGATCGTCCGGCCGCCGCCCTCGACGGTGTTGTAGAGATGCTGCAGGGGGTCGCGGGTACCGGAGACGACGTCGGTGACCGAGCCGGTGGAGATGTTGACGTAGACGTTCCTGAAGTCGCGGGGGTCGGCCGGGTTGCAGGTGACCAGGACGCCGCCGAGGGGGACGTCGACCCACTCCTGGACGATCACTCCCATGTAGCAGTCCTCCAGCTGGATGCCGGCCTGCTCGCGCAGCCGTACGCTGCGCGCGGACACCAGCGAGGCCCACACCTCCTTGATGCCGTCGGCGATCGAGTCGAGGGTGCGCGCGTGCAGGACCGACTCGTAGACGCCCGCCGCGGAGAAGCCCGCCAGGTCCTCCGCGTTGGACGAGCTGCGCACCACGAACCGGCCGACACCGGACAGGTGGGTGACGATGGCGTCGTCGATCCGCCGCAGGATGTCGTCGGGCAGCCGGGTCTCGACGATCATCCGCTGGAGTTCGGCGCAGAGGCTCTCGACGTGGTCGGTGCCGGCCTCCAGAGCCATCTTCACGCGGCCGATGGTCTGCTGGATCCGCGGCGAGGACTCCAGGAACTCCTGCTGCAGGGAGAACGGCAGCGCGATGCCGCGCGGTACCTCGACGTGCTGTCTGAGCAGGCGCTCGGCGGCGGCCGTCAGGGCGGCCTCGTCGGCGGGGCCGGTGACCCCGAGCTGCCCGGCCAGGTAGCCGAGGAGGTCGGGCCGCGGCGGCCGGGGGATCTGGTAGAAGCCCAGCCAGCGGCGGGAGCCGTGGACGAGCACATGGCACAGCTCGCCGAGGTTGGCGGCCTTGGTGCCGAAACGGTAGTGGTCGCCCATCCGCAGGTGCGACAGCGGGGTGATCTCGGTGGCGTCCGTCTCCGGCCGTTCCAGCGTGACGCGTTCGGCGGTCCACGGCGGCCCGGAGTCGAGGGTGTCGGGCGGTTCGGCCGCCTCGACGAGGATCCGCGGGGCGGCGGGGTCCACCTCGTACCGCACCCAGGTGCCGTCGAGCCCGGCCAGGCCGGGACGGTCGAGGAGGTCGGTCTGGATGGCGTTGGGGATGCCCCACCCGGTGGCCAGCACGTTGGTGTGGGACAGCGGGGTGGTGTGCTCGGTGTTGACCAGCCCGGAAACCCGGGGGATGTCGTCGGGTACGCGCGGCATGACCACGATGTCGTGCCATTCCACGGTGCCGGCGGCGGCGCGGTAGTCGGCCGTCGACGTGAACAGCCGGAGCCTGCCGTACGTCGTGCCGGGGTTGAGCGGCACGAACGGCGCCTGAGACAGCAGCTCGTGGGCGAGGAGCCGCGGTAACTCCTCCTGCGGGATGCGGGCGACGTGGGATTCCTGCAGGTGGTTGGCCGGCTTGAGGAACAGCGGCACCGACGGGTCGAGGTGCGCGCGCACGTGCCGGTAGAAGGACAGCAGCATGTCCGCCGACATGGTGTCGGCCTCCACCGTCTCCAGCGACAGGAAGACGCGCTCCTCCTCGTCGCCGTCGTCCCGCCCACGCCGGTGCATCGCGAGCAGCCCCAGCAGGAAGCGCCGGTCGGGGCGGACGTAGACGTTGTGGTTGAAGGTGTCGATGTCGCGCAGCAGGACCTCCACCGGCTCGCCGAGGATGTGCTCGGCGATGTACCGCACGTGCAGCGGGTTGCCGGTGCTGTCGATGAAGTGGAACTCCGCCTTCTCGAGGTCCACCACGACCTTCACGAACGGGAACCCGGCCAGGCTCCCGGCGAGCTTCATGAACGTCGGAACGGTCAACGGGACGTCCAGCGTGGCGGGAACGACGGAGGTGCGGGGGAGCGTTTCGCTCATGGTGGTCACCACTGCTGGACACCGCCCGTCGTCGTCGGCGTGGACCTGCTCATGTGATCTCCTGTCGTCACGGCGTGCGAGCACGCGGGAGGACGCCGTACGCGCACCGCGCGGACGGCGCCTCGCTGTCAATAGGTGGATGCGAGGGGGCGGGTACGCCCGATGCGGCTCAGCCGCTTCTCCTGCCCTGGTCGCGGATCATGGCCTGCGACGTCGGAAGGGCTCGCGCGGCTGCTTGGCGCGGCGCGCGGAAAATGCCTGTCGGATAACAGGAAATAAAGTATCCCATCGCGATCAGATGCCCTCCTTGAGAATGACTCTACGAGGCCGCTGAGTTGCGAAGTGCTGATAACTCTTCTACTGCAACCTTAAACTTCTCCTTGCTCAATCACATTGGCTTGCCGGTGCTTGTGCGCCGACGCCGGGTACGACGATACACACGCCTTGCGAAAAGGAAAAATCTTCCCGTCCGCAAGGTGTATGACCTGTGTTTTCGCTGGTTTGTCGACGCTGTCGAATAGGTTATGAATAGTGATCGGGGCATCACGGGGATGAGTCACTGTCCAGTCACTGTGAGGCCTGATTCGCATACGGGTGACCCCGGTTCGCCGCCGTCGTCGGCGGACGAGTATGATCAAGGGCTTAATGGCGGGGGCATTCGCATTGCCATTTGCCCGGACTTCCTTTCCCGGTCATGTCCGGGGTGGTTCGCCTGGTGGAAGCGGTCGCCGCTGACCGGCGGCACAGCCGCGCACGTGCTCCACCCTCCAGGGCGGGGAGACACCCTCATCGGGCCGGCCGACCGGGAGGTGCGGGCGCTGGCCATCCACTCGAAGCAGGGTCGGGAAGGACGGGTCGTTCAAGGGCTCAACGCCACAGCTCGCTGTCCTCGTGTCGCGCCGGCGGCAGGTCTTCGGACGGCGCGGAGGGCCACGGTTTCACGCCCTGGCCTCGCTCGAGCCTGACCGCCATCTCGACGAGCCGCGCGCAGATCTGCTCGAGATTGTGATGCGCGTGGTTTCGCTCGGCGATGATCGCCGCGAGCAGCAGCGCGGTCAGCGCCGCCGAGCCGTTGAAGGCCTGCAGAATGACCATGTTGACGAACAGGTCATGGTGGGCGAAGGGGCCGATGCCGCGCGCGGCGTTGACGATCGCCACCGTCGAGACGATCAGCACGCATGCCGTGGCCCCCGGCAACTGGAAGCGCAGGGCCGCCCAGATCAGCAGGGGGAAGACGAGAAAGAGCATGTTGGTCGAGGTCGTCGTGGCCGCCAGCGTCACCAGGAATGTGAGCACCACCAACGCCGCGGCCTCCGCCCACCGCCCCACAAGCGCCCGGCGCGGCAGCCGGAGACTCTCGCGCAGTGACAGCGCCTGCGTCCGCCAGCTCGCATGCACCTCTCGCGGCAACCGAAGCCCCTTGTGCAGCACGAGCAGGAGTGGCGTGATGACCAGCACGCCCATCGCGTCGCCCGTCCACCACACCGACCACGTCGGCCAGAACTCGGCCGGTTGCAGCGCGCCGGAGAGCACCAGCACGCCGCTGCCCAGCGTGGCGCTGACCAGCATTCCGGCGAGGGCGCCGAGGAACACCAGGGCGAGCGCGTCCCTCAGCCGATTCAGCGAGCTGCGGAAGCCCACGCTGGCGAGCAGGAAGTAGGAGCACAGCGGACCGATCGTGTTCCCCACGGAGATCGCCAAGACCGCGAGCATCGACGGCCCGAGCGTCGCGTTGACGAGGAAGGCGCCCAGGGTGATCCCCGGCCAGGCCCGCACACCCATGAGGAGAAGGCAGGCAAGGGCGATGCCCGTGGGCGGCCACAACGGCGTGACCTGCCCCCGTACCAGCTCCTGTAGAAGCCCCAGCTCAGCGGCTGCGAGATAGACGCCTGCCACGACAAGAACGGACAGGCCCTGCGCGACGTAACCCCTGAGCCCCCCGTCGTGCTGCACCAGCCTCACCACGCTAGGTATCAAGACAATCGAGGCTTCGCCCACCTTATCGTGTTGCGAGTCACGGCATAAGGGCTGACCTGGCGCTTCGTGAACGGCGGGGGTTCCGCGGAATGCGCGATGCCGGAGCGGGCATGGTCGTGCGGGACGGTTGCCGTACCGCCGCGAACGCGGTTCCGTGCGCGGGGTCGCCGTCCGGCCGAAGGGATCGCACGATGGAGCGGCTCGAGGAGGACGTCCCTGGTCGCGCCTCGTTTTGCGGCGCAGGTGGGTGGGCATGAACGCCGAGCGGGAGCTTGCCATGGCAAGCCTCGACGGCCTCGGGCGAGTCCCGGTCGGGCTCCCGCGAGCCCCGGGTGCTCGCCCGGCCGTGCGTGCGGCTCGGCTGGGCAGGAGCACCCTTCGCGGACGGGCCCATGCCCGATCCACGCCGGAAGGCTCCGGGGACTCCCGGAGCCTTCCGCCGTCTCTCGCGCTCTCGGCCTTCTCGCGATGTCCCGGCCATGCGACCGATGATCGTATCGGCGATGTCCGCCTACCCCGGCGCCTGTCTGCCATCCCGGCGAGCGGCGCAAAATGGTTGGACTCCGGCCGGTAGAGTCGACAACCTTGGGTTGACGTTTTCGATTCGTTCGAAGGGCCGGCCGCGTGTCGCTGTGGCGCAACAAGAACTTCTCCCTCTTTCTGGTGATCCAGGCGATGTCGGTCGCCGGCGACTCCTTCTCCATGATCGCCATCCCCCTGCTGGTGCTGCGCGAGACCGGCTCGGTCGTGCAGATGGGCCTGATGACCGGACTGTCCGGCGTGGCCTCGCTGGTGGCGGGCGCGTTCGCCGGGCTGGCCGCGGACCGGCTGGACCGGCGACGGCTGCTGATCGCCTGTGACATCGCCAGGGCCGTGCTCTACGCGCTGGTTCCCCTGGTGTGGATCTTCGCGCCCCAGATCTGGCTGCTGTACGTGATCGTCCCGCTGGGTGCGGCTCTGGGCATGGTCTTCCAGGTCACCTACGTCACCGTGGTCCCGCGCCTGGTCGGCAAGGACCAGATCACCCAGGCCAACGGCCGCCTGTACGCGGTCTACGCCGCCGCGAGCGTCGGCGGTCCCGCACTCGCCGGCCTGGCCTCCCAGCGGTTCGGTCCGACGGTCGCGCTCGGCATCGACGCGGTGAGTTTCGCCATCTCGGCGCTGGGCCTCAGTCTCGTACGGCTGCGCCCCGCCGAGGCGCCGGCCGCCGAGCGCGGCGGCTTCCTCGACGGCGCCCGGTTCCTCTGGCGCCACCCGGTGCTGCGCTCACTGACGGTCCTGCTGACGTTCTTCATCTTCCTCACGGCCGGGCTGGACGACATCATCATCTACTACCTCAAGCACGACCTCGGCCAGAACGACGACGCCGTCGGTGTCGTCCTCGCCTGCGCCGCGGTCGGCTCGCTCGCGGGGGCCGCGGTGGTGGCCAAGATCAGGGGGCGGCTCGGGTTCGGCCCGACCTGGATCGCCGGCATCGCCTTGTCGGGTACGGCTGTCGCGTGCGCGGGCCTGGCCCCCGAGGTCCCGGGCATCGCGGCGATCATGGCAGGCTTCCTGTTCGGCTCCGCCATCGGCGGCATCTGCTCGCAGTCCCTGCGCCAGGAGATCACCCCCGACCACCTGCTCGGCCGGGTCACCTCGGCCTTCTGGACGATCCACTTCGCGCTCGGCCCGATCGGCGCGGCCCTGCTCACGCTGGCCGCCTCCCGCTACGGCGCGCCGGAGATCGCGCTCGCCGTCGGCGTCGCCATCCTTGCGATCGCCCTGGCCGGAACGCTGACGCCGGTCAGGCAGCCCCACCCTGAGCCTGTCGCCTCGACCTGAGCCTCACCGCTCGGCTTCGGCGGCGCGAGAGCGCGACGCCTGGTCCGCCCCGTGAAGGACGGCGGCGAGTGGTGGAGGAGCGCCGGCGCGGGCCTGGGGCGAGGGCCGACGTGGCACAGGTGGGCGGTGCGCACCCGGCGACGCCCATCGGGGGCTCGCGGCTACGGTTGATCGGACTCGAGGTTGGCGATCATGCGGCCCAGGGTTCGCATGAAGGCGTCGATCTCCTCCTGGTCGATCCCGTCCAGCGCCTGGGCGTTGGCCGCCCGCGCGCCCTCGGCGAGGGCGTCCTGGATCTGGCGGGCCCGCTCGGTGAGCGTATAGCGGGAGCGCCTGCGGTCCTCGGGATCGGTGGTGCGCACGATCAGCCCGTCGCGCTGCATGCGGTTGAGCGTGTGGGCCATCGTGGACTGGTCGATCCTGACCCGGTCGCACAGCTCCTGCTGGGTGAGGCCGTCCTCCTCGTAGAGGGCCAGGAGCTGGGCGAATTGCCCCGGCGTCACGCCCGTGCCGGAGATGTTGGCCCGCAGCCCGTTGGCGAGCAGCCTGGCGAGGTGGTTGACCTGGTAGCCGAGGGACGACCGGCGGGGCAGTGAGGTCACACGCGGTCCTTCGCGCGGATCAGGCGGCGGACGCGCGGCCACTGCCACATGGCCACGCCGGACACCACGAGGACGGGCACGACGAACCAGCGTATCGCCGTGTGCGCGGGGGAGTCCGCGGGCGGCGCGAGGTAGATGTAGGCCACGATCGCCAGCCCGGTGGCGAGGTGGACGGCGCGCTGAATCGTGCGGATCTGTTTCGCCTTCATGGCGTCCTCCGATTTATATGGCTTGCCATGGATAATACATGGCAAGCCATTTAAATCAACGGGCTCAACCGGTGATCTCGTAGACGGCGATCGTGCCCTTCGCGTAGCGGAGCGTGGCGAAGTCGTCGAGTTCGGGGGCGACCGGGATCTTCCGCCCGCGGTCGGCCACCAGCCACCGCACGCCGTAGCGCTCCTTGAGCGAGCGGACCGCCTGCTCCGTGGGCGCGGTGAAGACGGCGTCGTTGGCCGCCAGCAGGGAGAGGTCCCAGAACGGGCGGGTGGCCATGGACTGCCGGTTGACATCCTCCAGTGCGGCCAGGTTCTTGGCCGTGTAGCCCCAGCCTTCGATCAGGACACGCCGCTCCGCGTACGCCGAGATCCAGAAGTGCCTGCTGTCGCACTTCCTGGCGTTGGAGCGGCAGTGCGCGTTGGTCGCCAGGACGTCGCCGGGATCGGAGTGGTCGCGCACCCAGCGCGCGGCCTCGATGCCCTCCCAGGGGATCTCCGGTACCGCTGGGACGTCCGCCGGTGTCAGCGCCCCTGTCACCGACATGATCGCCGAGGGCGCGGAGAACCCCGTGACCAGCAGCAGCACCGCCGCGCGCCGCCACGGGACGCGCCAGAGCGCCAGGGCCACGACGATCACGAGCAGGGCCAGCACGCCGTACGGCAGGACGAAGGCCTTGCTGAGCCCCGTGTCGCCGAGCACGGCGAGCTGGGGCGCCGACGTGTCGCCGGCCGTTCTGAACAGGTGCAGGACGGCCGCTCCTGCGGCGATGGCCGCGACGACGAGCGGCGGGCGCAGCCGCCGGGAGACGGGGTCCAGCGCGGCCAGCACACCGGCGACGGCGACGATCCACAGGTACGGCTTGGCCGCCGTGAGGAAGTACAGCTGGCTCATCCCCGGATGTCCGAGGAACAGCACCGCGCCGAGGGAGCCGAGGCCGAGCCCGAGGAACAGCGTCAGCGCGCGGTCAGGGCCGGACCCCGGATCGCGCCTGGGCCCGAACACCCCCACCCAGAGCGCGGCCCACGCCAGCAGGAGCGTCGCCGAGACGACGGCAGGGGAGAGGGGGAGCTCGTCGATGAGGCTCTTCGTCGGCCAGGTTCCCACCTGCCTGACCGCCGTGGAGAACGGCCACAGCCGCATCCCCTGCGACGCCCCGCCGAAGACGACGAACTGGGCGAACGCCAGTGTCGCCAGCGTGATGGCGCCGAGCAGCAGCAGATCGCGCTCCACCCGCCGCGAGCGCACCCAGTCCACGGCGACGAGCAGGCAGATGCCCGCGAGCAGCAGGGGCAGGTACGTCGCCTTCGCCCCGGACAGCGCGACGAGCAGCACGGTCACCGGAACGAAGATCACCTTGTTCCGGCCCTCGCCACGCAACAGGCTGATCACCAGCAGGCCGAGGGCTCCGAAGAGGGCGGCGCCGAAGACCTGCGTCGGGCTCAGCCACGCCCACGCGTTCAGCGGACCGAACCCGAAGGTGCTGCCGATCAGCCACGCGTAGGGATTCGGTGGTGTGAGCAGATGGGCCGCGGCGAGGGCCAGCACTCCGGCGAGCCAGGAGCGCGTGATCATGAACGCCGTGGCGGGGACGAGCACGACGAAGATCGCCAGCATCGGCAGCATGGACAGCCGATACAGGAGTGTCTGCGCCTCGATTCCGGTCGCCCAGCTCGTGGCGGCCATGTCCGCGTAGACGAACCAGTGGTAGGACAGCGGCTCGCCCGCGACCTGAGGCACGGTCGGCGGCATGTGGTTGCGCAGCTCGCCGACGAGCGAGATGTGGAAGGGCATGTCGACGTAGGGGACGGCGTCGCCCGGCCAGCTCAGTCCGTGGCGCCGGAAGAAGGCGAGCCCGCTGGACACGACCAGGTAGCAGTACACCGCGCTCATCGCGCAGCCGTACAGGAAGGGGACGCGGGGCGCTCCGCGCGATCGCCAGTGCCGGCGCAGGCGCGGGACCGCGAGGAAGGCCACGACGACCGGAACGGCGCCGAGCACGGCCAGCCGCGGCAGGCCCGCGGCTCTGGCCGCCATGTAGGTGAAGATCTCCAGCGCGTAACCCAGGGCCGTCCCCGCCGCCAGGTCGACGGCAGTGGGCAGCGACAGCCTGGTCAGCGCGCGCCAGAGCAGGGTTCCCGGCAGGGTGAGGACGAGCGCGACGTAGGCGGCGAAGAGCGCGATGTCCTTCGGCGGCGTGCCGTTGGCCACGAGCGTCTGCGCGGTCACCACCACGGCGACCACGCCGGGGGCCGCCCCGAGCCACCGCCGTGCCGCCCGGTGCCGGTACGGCCCGCCGGTGCCTTCCGCGCCTGCCGTTGTCCCCGGGCCTGCGGCGATCGCTGCCGTCATCGCGTCATCCCCTGTTGTGTACTGCCGCCTACGGGCTGACGGTCCGCTCCGCGGACCGGAACACCCACCGGTCGAGGGCGACGAAACGGAAGATCGTCACCGCCAGGTAGGCGGCGATGAGAGTGGTGACCTCCATGGCCCGCCCGTGTTCGGGCAGAGCCTGGACGACCGCCGTCACGACGACCGTGGTCACCAGATAGTTCAGGGCGAACAGCAGGCCCGCCCTGAAGTGGGCCCGCAAGGGCGGGCCGCCGTGGCGGCGGAAGGTCCATCGCCGGTTGGCCTCGGTGTTGAACAGCGTGGCGACGCAGAGAGCGGCCAGGTTGGCCATCGCCGGTGACCAGGCCGCGCGCAGCAGAAGGTAGAGGAGCGTGTGCAGCACCGTGCTGACCACTCCGACCATCGCGAACGACAGGAGCTTGGCCAGCAGCGGGTTGCGCGGCTCGGCGATCGTGGCCTGCGGATGGAGCGGGGCGAGCTCGGACCGCCGGGTCACGGGCACCCGCGCGGCTCCCGTGGACATCGCCCAGGCCATGCGCCACAGGCCGCGGAGGTCGTCCCACGCGGTGCGGCAGACCTTGACCCGGGTGTCCACGTCCTCGTACCAGTCGACAGGCGTCTCGTGGATGCGCAGCCCGTTGTACTCGGCGAGCAGCAGCAGCTCCGTGTCGAAGAACCACTTGTCATCGGAAATCTTGTCCAGGATCGGCCGGACCACCTCGGCGCGGACGGCCTTGAAGCCGCACTGCGCGTCGCTGAAGCCGGCCCCGAAGCCGACCCGGATGATCAGGTTGTAGAGGCGTGAGACGATCTCCCGCTTGGCGCCGCGATGCACCCGGGCCGACCGCGCGAGCCGCGTCCCGATGGCGACCTCGGAATGGCCGCTGATCAGCGGAGCCACCAGCGGAAGGAACGCGTCCAGGTCGGTGGAGAGGTCGACGTCCATGTAGGCGACGATGGCCGCAGGGCTCTCGCGCCAGGTCTGCTTCAGCGCCGCCCCCCGGCCCCTGATGTCCAGGCGGCGCGCGAACACGTGCTCGTGGCTCTCGCAGAGCTCCTGCGCGATGGCCCAGGTCCGGTCCGTGCTGCCGTTGTCGGCGATCGTGATACGCCAGGGGAGGGGGAAGGAGTCCGACAGGAAGGCATGGAGCGTCTTGATGCAGCCGGGGAGCGCCAGCTCCTCGTTCAGCACCGGGATGACGACATCGACGACGGGCTGCTGGGTGCCGTCCGGCGCGAGCTCGGGCCGGAACGCCGTCCTCGTCCGGGCGGCGGTTGCCGAGCTCATCACCGCTCCCTCCGGCCTTCTGCGACGTACGCCGCCGGCCGCCCGATCCCCACATCACCCATGCGTTCACCCGTCCGTTCACCGAGCATGACCATGCCGGCTCGGGTAGCCCCCGGCCCAGACACGATCGTCTTGCGCGGGGAAGGGCGAATCCGCGCGATTCATGGTTCGAGGACCGTGCCCTTGCCGAGCCTTTGCGACAGGCAGACCAAGATGGCCGGATCGGGGGCCTTTCGCCCCGGTCGGCGACCGGGCCTGTCGACCGGGCGGCGGACACGCGCCCCACCGGCAGGTCCGATGGGCGGAACAGGTCCGGGGATAGACTCGGCTGGGACCGATCCTCGTCACCGGACGAGAGGGCGGGTGTGGCTGGTGTCCGATGTGCATCTGACCCATGGCTGGGAGCCTGACCTCGACGCGGGCGACTCCCTGTTGCGCAGGTTCGTCGTGGCCAACGCCGAGCGGAACGCCTTCGTCGCGGCCTGCGCGGGCGGGCGCTGCGGACGCTGGGACGATCTCGCGGCGGCCGATCCCGCATCCCCTGTCCTGTTCGACAACGCCGCGGTACTGCTGCGGCCGCCGCCGTACATCCATCTGCCGGACACGCTGCGGCGGCTCCTCGCCTTCTACCCGCCCGAACGCCACTTCGTGTTCCTGTCGGTATGGCCGACGCCCGACCTCACCTCGGCGGGTCTGGAGCTGATGGGTCATCCTCCGCTCATGCTGCGCCCGCCGGGCGGCACGCCGCCGCCCCTGCCTGACACGCTGCGGATCGTGCCAGTCGAGGATCGGCGCACACTCGACGACTTCGTCGGCACGCTCGTCGAGGCGTACCCGATGCCGGAGGCGAAGGGCGCGATCTTCGGCGACACGGCGGTCCTGCGGGGGCCGGTGAGACTGTTCGTGGGCTACGTCGACGGTCGTCCCGTCGCCACCTCAGGGGCCAGGCTCGGGCAGGGCATCGTCGATGTGGAGTGGGTGTCCACCCTGCCCGAATATCGGGGCCGGGGCATCGGCACGGCCCTCACCTGGGCGGCCACGCTCGTCGAGCCGGGCGCGCCGGCCATGCTCATCGCGAGTGACGAGGGCCGGCCGGTGTACGAGGCGATGGGCTACCTCCGGTTGATGCGGCTGACGATGTGGCACCGGCCGCCCACCGGCTGACGGGGCGGCGGGCTCTCCCAGGTGCCTGACGAAGGGGCCCTCGTCGCTCTCCCGAACGGCCGGCCGCGCAGTGTCGTCCAGGACGGTTCCCGTTCGTCGTCGAGGCGGAAGACCTCCGACACAAGGGAACACCGATGAACGACATCAGAGCGGCCATCGCCGCCGAACGCCGCGACCTGGCCGCCGTGCTGGCCGGCCTGTCACCCGAGCAGTGGGACGAGCCGACCCTGTGCGACGGATGGCGCGTGCGGGAGGTCGTGGCCCACATGACCATGGCCTTCCGGTACTCGCTGCCGAAGGTCGCGCTCGGCCTGCTCATGGCGCGCGGCGACTTCAACAGGGCCGCCGACAGGTTCGCCAGGCGCGACGCGGGCAGGATGACCCCCGCGCAGCTCACCGCCTCGTTGGGTCAGAACGCGAACCACCCGTGGAAGCCGCCGGGCGGTGGCCACGAGGGCGCGCTGGCCCACGACGTGATCCACGGCCTGGACATCACCGTCCCCCTGGGGCTGGATCGGAAGGTCCCCGAGGATCGGCTGCGTCCTGCCCTGCCGGACGATCCGTCGGACAGAAGCGTCGCGTTCTTCGGCGCCGACCTGGACGGCGTCGAGTTTCGCGCCGACGACCTCGACTGGACCTTCGGCTCGGGCACGCCGGTGCACGGCTCGGCCCAGGACCTGCTGCTGGCGATCTGCGGCAGGAAGCTGCCGCGGGGCAGGCTGCGCGGCGCGCCCGCGGCACGCTTCACCATCGTGCGCTGACGTCACGTGCGGGAGGTGACCCACATGGCGACCGGCCGGTAGACCAGGCCGTCGGTCCATGTCACCGATTCGGCCGGCTCGGTCAGGCGCAGCGCCGGCCGACGCGCGACCAGGGCCCGCAACGCCTCGGTGAGCTCGACCCTGGCAAGGCTGGCGGCCAGGCAGCGGTGCGGGCCGTACCCGAACGCCACGTGCGGATGGGGAGGATGCTCGGTGAAGCGGTGGATGTCGAACCTGCCGGGGTCGGGGAAGGCCCGCGGGTCGTGGTTGGCGGCGTTCAGGTTGGGCATGACGACCGTCCCCGCGCTGAGCGAGCCGCTGGGGAAGTCGGTGTCCTTCGTGATCCGGCGCATGAAGGCGCTGGCGGGCGGCCCGTCGAAGCGCAGGATCTCCTCGACGGCGGTGGCCGTCAGAGTGGGGTCCGCGACCAGCTCGGCCCACTGCCCTGGGTGCAGCATCAGGCGGAAGACACCGCGGGCGATCATCGAGGCCGTGGTCTCGTGGCCGGCCGTGATGAGGGAGAACACAGTGTTGACCAGCTCGCCCTCCGACAGCCGGTCGTCGGCGTCCCTGGCCTGGATCAGCAGGTCGATGAGATCCGCGCCGGGTTCAGAGCGATGCTGGGCGACCAGTTCGGCGGCATAGGCCATGAACTCGGTGTAGCCCTCATATCGGGCCTGCTCGGTGGCCGTGGAGGTGGTCAGGAACATGTCCGTCCATCGGCAGAACTGCTCGTAGCGGTCCATCGGCACGCCGAGCATCTCGCAGATGACGTGGCCTGGCAGCTGCAGCGCGTATCCCTGGACCAGGTCGAAGCGGTCGCCCAGGCCGTCCAGGAGATCTTCGGCGATCTTCGCGATGCGGGGGCGCCACGGCTCGATCTGGCGAGGGGTGAACGTGCCCTGCATGATCCGGCGGTAGCGGGTGTGCTCCGGCGGGTCCTGGTTGATCAGCGCGTCCGGATCGTCGTCGATGCCGATGCCGCTCACCAGCCGAGGTAACCCCGGCAGGCGCAGGTTGCGGCTGCAGGTAGGCGAGGCCAGCAGCGCCCGGACGTCCTCGTACCGCACGGCCACCGGAACCCGGTCGCCGCTGGGCATGGTCGCCGGCTCCAGCGGGCCGGACTCGCGTCTGCGGGCGAACTCCGGCGGTGGCGTCCCCAGGGGGCCCGGCACCATGTCCGGCCACGACCCGTTCGAATCCCGCTCGGCGGTCATCGCAACCCCTTCCGGTCCTGGAGCCTGCAAGGCGGCCCACGCGGAACGTACGAAACCCCGAGCCGGCGGTCAACGGCCACATCAGGACAGGAGTCGGCGAGGAGCCGGGCGAGGCCCGACGTGAGATCCACCGAACCCGCATCAGCCCGCCTTGTCGTAGCGCTCGCGGGCCGCGTCGACCTCCTCGATGTGGGTCTCGGCCCAGTCCTTCACCGCCGAGAGCAGGCAGCTGAGGCTGCGTCCGAGGTCCGTGAGCTCGTAGTCCACGCGCACGGGCACGGACGCCGTCACCGTGCGGGCCACGATGCCGTCCCTTTCGAGGGAGCGCAGCGTCTGGGTGAGCATCTTCTCGCTCACGCCCGGGATGCGGCGGTTCAGGTCGCTGTAGCGCATCGGACTCCGCTCGCCCAGCGCGCTCACGATCAGGCTCACCCATTTGTCGCTGATCCGCGCGAGGAGCCGGCTGGTCGGGCAGTCCTTGACGAACGCGTCGTACGCGAGACGCTCTTCCGTTCGGCGCTCGTCGGCGGTCCGGGTAGCCATGGCTCCTCACCTCCGGGTCGGGTACGCACTCTGGAGTGCGTACTTCCCAGGAGAGAGTAGCACTCCTTAGGTTCGTAGCAGTGCGGAAAAACATCGTTGAAGAAGGAGCTCTGTTGACCATGCGCGCCGCGATCGTGAGAACCTTCGGCGGACCCGACGTCGTCGAGATCGCCGACATCCCGCTGCCCGAGCCAGGACCCGGCCAGGTGCGGATCAAGGTGGTGGCCGCCGCGCTCAACCCCGTGGACGCGGGCATGCGCGCCGGCGTCTTCGGCGGGGACGGCACGCCGATCGGCCTCGGGTGGGACGTGGCGGGGACGATCGACGCGGTCGGCGGGGGAGTGGCGGACCTGGCGGCGGGTGACGAGGTCGTCGGGCTCGCCTACGGTCACCGCAAGCCCCTGGGAACCCATGCCGACCACGTCGTGATCGACGCGAGCGCCGTGGCCGCCGCCCCGCGCACCGCCGACGCCGCGCACGCCGCGACGCTGCCGCTCAACGCCCTGGCCGCGGCCCAGGCCCTGGACCTGCTCGCGCTCGAGCCGGGCAACAGTGTGCTGATCACCGGCGCCGCAGGCGCGCTCGGTGGCTACGCCGTCCAGCTCGCCCACCACAGGGGCCTGAAGGTCGCCGCGCTGGCGGGCGCGGCCGACGAGGACCTCGTCCGCTCGCTGGGCGCGCACGACTTCGTCACCCGTACGGCGACGCCCGCACGGGTGGACGGCGTGCTGGACGCGGCCGTCATCGGCGCCCCCGCGCTGGAGTTCGTGCGCGACGGAGGCGGCTACGCAGGGGTGATCCCCGGCGCGCAGCCCGCGGGGGTGCGGAGCATCCGTACCGGCGCCATCGAGGTGAGCCCGGACGGAAAGCGCCTCGCCGAGCTGGCCGAGCTGGTCGACGAGGGACGGCTGACGCCGCGCGTGGCCCGGGCGTACCCGCTGGACGCGGCGGTGCAGGCGCACGCGCGGCTCGCCGAGGGCGGTCTGCGCGGCCGCCTGGTGCTGGTGCCCTGACGGAGGGCCCGCCGGACATGGCGCCAGAGGTGGGATCCGCGCGGGCGGGAAGGTGTCCTCTCCATCCGATGAATCGGGGGCCGGGGTGCCGGCCCCCGATTCGGGCGGTCAGCCGGTGGAGGCGGCGGAGTTGCCCGCCAGCTTGGCGGAGGCCAGGTCATGAGCCAGGATCGCGGTCTCGACCTGGGCGACCGTCGAGCTCGAGCTCAGGCCGGGCAGTGTCGCCGTGTCCACCGCGTACAGCGTGAACTCGTACTTGTGGGTCGAGCCGCCGGGGCACGGCCCGAAGTACTGCAGCGACTTGTTGCCCGAGCTCATCGCCTTCTGCTTGGCAGGCGACTGGTTCGGCACGTTGAAGCCGAGCCCGAGCCCTTCGGGCAGCGACAGCCTGCCGGAGGGGATGTCCCAGACAGCCCAGTGCTTGCCGCTGTTGGCCGTGTCGATGAAGGTGATGGCGTAGCTCTGCGTGCCGGAGGGCCCGCCGGACCAGGCCAGCGGCGGTGAGATGTCGTTGCCCGAGACCCCGTCCTGGGCGCAGGTGTACTTCGTGGGGATGGTGCCGTTGTTGGCGAAGGCCGTGCTCGTGAGCCCGAACGGCGGTCCCGCGAACTTGAGGCGGACGACGTCGTTGTCGATGGTGGACGGCGTGCCGCCGTTCTTGTCGTTGTTGGTGGAGGTCAGCCAGAGGCCGCCGTCGGGTGTCTTGACGATCGTGCGCAGGCGGCCCCACCGGCCGTTGAAGAAGGCACGAGGCGTGTCGGTGGTGTTGCCGTTGATCTTCATGACCCACAGGCGGGCGCCACGGACGGCCGCCATGTAGATCCAGTCGTTGACGATCTCGATGCCGCTCGGCGAGGCGGCGGCGACGTCCCACTGCTGGACGGGGTTGACGTAGCGGGTGTCGCTGCAGCGGCCCTCGCAGGTCGGCCAGCCGTAGTTCTTGCCCGCCTGGATGATGTTCAGCTCGTCCCACGTGCCGTCGCCGAACTCCGACTCCCACAACCGGCCCTGGGAGTCCCACGCCAGGCCCTGCGGGTTGCGGTGGCCGAGGCTGTAGACGCGCGGAGCGTTCGGGAACGGGTTGCCGGGAGCGCCGGCTCCGGTCGGCGTCACCCGCAGGATCTTGCCGTTGAGCGAGTTGAGGTCCTGGGCCCTGCTGGAGACCTGGCCGTCGCCGGTGGTGATGTAGAGCATGCCGTCGGGTCCGAACGCGATCCGGCCGCCGTTGTGAAACTTGTTCTTCACGATGCCGGTGACCAGCGCTTCGCGCGGGCCGATCGCGTTGTTCTCGAACTTGAAGCGCACGACCCTGTTGTCGGAGGCCGAGGTGTGCATGGCGTAGACGTAGTGGTCGGTGGCGAAGTTCGGCGACAGCGCGAGGCCCAGCAGCCCCCCCTCGCCGGTGGTGGTGACCGCCTCGGTGATCTTGCCGACCGTGGTCTTCTGGCCGGTCGCGCTGACCCGGACGATCTCGAAGCGGTCGCGCTCGGCGACCAGCGCGCCGCCGTCGGGCAGGAAGGCCACGCCCCAGGGCAGGTCGAGCTTGGCGATGTCACGGTCATAGACGGGGTCGCCCCCGGTGGCCGTGCTGGTGGTCCTGACCTTCAGTTCGGGGCTCCTGGCCGAGGTGTTGGCGTTGGCGTCGAAGGCCTCGACCTGGAAGGAGTACTCCGTGTTGGGCGCCAGACCGTCAGCCGTCGCGGTCAGGTCGGGGACCGTGGCGAACCTGGCGCCGTCGCGGTAGACGTTGTAGCCGCTCACCTCGACGTTGTCGGTCGAGGCGGCCCAGGCCAGCGTGACGCTGGTGGCGCTGACGTTGGTCGAGCGCAGGTTGGACGGCACGCTCGGCGCCTCGTGGTCGTCGCTCGGCGGAGTGGTGATCGGCACGTTGGCGCTGCCCTGCGAGGCGTTGCCCGCGGCGTCGTAGGCCAGGACGCTCAGCACGTAACCGGTGTTGGGCGTCAGGCCGGTGATCGTGGCCGTCGTCTGGTTGCCGCCGACCGTCTTGAGCACGTTGCCGCCGTTGTAGACGACGTAGCTGGAGACGCCCACGTTGTCGGTGGAGGCGTCCCAGGCCAGGTCCACGGCGGTGGGGCGGACCTCGCCGACCACGCGCGGGTTGCCCGGTGGGGTCGGGGGCTCGGGGTCCGACGGCACGGTGGTGCTGATCCGGTCCAGGTTCGGCCCGCCGTTCGCGGTGCTCGCGGTGGCGCGGATCTTGTTGGCGCCCGCGATCAGCGGGGCAGTGACCGCCTTCTCCACCCAGGTGGTCCAGGCGCCGGTGCCGGGGAAGCCCACGCTGGTGGCCGCCGCTCCGTTGACGGTGACGTCCATCGGACGGTCGACGGTGGTGCCGTTGGCGAAGCGGAACTTCACCTCGTAGTTGCCCGCGGTGGCCGCGTTGACGGTGAACTCGACGAAGGAGCCCGCCACGTTGTCGTAGTTGACGAAGCCGGTTCCGGTGAATCCCGCGTGGTTGGACTCCACGACGCCCTGGGAGATCGTCGCGTTCTCCGCCTGCAGGTCGCTGCTGGGCGCGGCCACCTCGACGTCGACGAAGTCGAGGTTGGGGTTGCCGTTGGCCGTCGTGGCGGTGAGGCGGATCCTGTTGGCCCCGGTGGTGACCGGCGCGGTGAGCGTGGAGGTGACCCATGTGGTCCACGCACCGGTGCCCTGGAAGGGCCGGCCCGCGGAGACGACGGCGCCGTTGACCGAGACGTCGGATGGCCGGTTCACGGTGGTGCCGTTGGCGTAGCGGATGCCGATCGTGGCCTGCCCGGCCGTCGCGGCGTTGACTGTGAACTCCACGTAGCTGCCCGCCGCGTTGTCGCCGTTGACGAATCCGGCGCCGGAGTAACCCGCGTGGTTGGACTCCACCACGCCCTGGGAGATGGTCGCGTTCTCGGCCTCGTACCTGGTCGGA
Organism: Nonomuraea mangrovi; assembly: GCF_042681425.1. NCBI lineage: Bacteria > Bacillati > Actinomycetota > Actinomycetes > Streptosporangiales > Streptosporangiaceae > Nonomuraea > Nonomuraea mangrovi. Next base: position 28,161 of record NZ_JBHUFV010000098.1, read on the forward strand.
GCCGCTTGCGCGGGCGCCGCCGCCACCGTGCTCGCCAGTAACGCGGCCACGAGCGCGCCGGCTAGGGAGCGCGCCCGGGTCAGAGGTCGCATGGATCCTCCTTGATGGGGGGATTAGTTAGGAATATTTCCTAACTTGCGATAGATGGGATCACCCCCCACCCGGCCTGTCAAGCGATCTGACTTGACACGCGAGACATCCCACCACCCGCGAGGTCGCGCCCTTCCCTACACTTGATCGAATGCCCGACGACACAACACCCGGCCCCGTCGTGGTCGAGCACGACTCCGCCTGGCAGGCGCAGGGGGCCGCCCTCGCGAGCGACATGCGTGCCGCGCTCGGGCCGCCGGCGCTCCACGTGGAGCACATCGGCAGCACGGCGATCCCCGGCATGGCCGCCAAGCGGGTGTTCGACCTGCAGGTCAGCGTCCTGGATCTGGGCGAGGCCGAGCAGGCGTTCGACCGGCCGCTGGCGGACCTGGGCTTCCTGCGGTCCCTCCACCGGCACGACCACGTTCCGGCAGGACGCGACGACGACGCGGAGCTCTGGGCGAAGAGGCTGTGGTCACGGCGCGGCGGGCCGGACGTGGACGTCCACCTGCACGTCCGCCTCCTCGGCTCGCCCAACGAGCGACTCGCGCTGCTGTTCCGCGACTGGTTCAGGGCCCACCCCGAGGCGGTGCCCGCCTACGCGCGCTTCAAGAGCGTCCTGGCCGGGACCGTCAGCGACACGGGTGTCTACTCCGACGTCAAGGACCCCGTCGTCGATCTCGTCATCACGATCGCCGAACCGTGGGCCGCCGCCACCGGCTGGACACCGCACGACGGAGCGGCCCGCTGGGCACCGGCGTGACCACCAGGAACGTCCCCGCCCGACTCCGGTCGGCGGCGAGGCCGACGCCATGGCCGGCGAGGACGCGAACCCGGCGGAGGCGGGAGGCGCGGGCGCTCCGTTCGTCAGCCGCGGCCCGCCTCCCCGTGGGCAGGCGGGCCGGCCGCTCGTGGGGGCCGCGGCTCCCGTGACCGGGTGGTGAGGGCTCTGGCCCACCGGGTGAGGGCGTCCGCGCGACGCCGCCGTCTCCGCATCCCGCCCGGCGCGCCGGGCCGTCCTGCCAGCATCCCGGTGGGCGTCCCCGGCCGCCCCGCCAGGCCCGCCATCAGCAGCCAGGAGGGAACGCCTTCCCGGTCCGCGCGTCTTGCCATGCCCGTTCTCCTTCGTCTCTTGGTCACCTCAACCATGAGGCAGAGCGGAATGGATACCCTGGCCAATCAGATGGCGAAGAAGCAGACCGATTCGGCGTGGGAAACGCTGCTGGACCTCGAGGAGCAGCCGGCGGGGCCGCTGCACGACCGCCTGCGCAGGGCACTGCGCTCGGCGATCGTCGACGGCCGGATCGCCCCCGGCAGCGCGCTGCCGCCGAGCCGTACGCTGGCGGTCGATCTGGCATGCTCGCGGTGGGTGGTCACCGAGGCCTACGCGCAGCTGGCGGCCGAGGGATATCTCGAGGCGCGAAGCGGCTCGGCCACGCGGGTACGGCACGGCGTCGCGGCCGCCGCCACGCGGCCGACCCCGCCGAAGCCGCCGCCGGTCCCTCCCCGCTTCGACTTCGCCCCCGGACTGCCCGACCTGCGCGCATTCCCGCGCAAGCGCTGGTCGGATGCCATACGCGAGGCCGGCCTGCAGGTGCCCTTCACCGATCTCAGCTATCTGGCCCCCGCCGGCCACCCACGGCTGCGGAGGACGCTCGCCGGCTATCTGAACCGCTCGCGCGGCACCGCCACCTCGGCCGAGGACGTGACGATCTGCGGGGGAACGACCGACGGCCTGGCCAGAATCGCTCGGGGTCTGCGCGAGCGAGGGTTCACCCATCTGGCCGTGGAGGACCCCGGCTGGACCTGGACGCGCGAGGCGATCGCCGACGCCGGGCTGCTTCCTGTCCCGATCGGCGTCGACAGGGACGGGCTTCGCGTCGATCTCCTGCGTGCCCGGCCCGAGATCCGGGCGGCCATCGTGGCTCCCGCCCACCAGTTCCCCACCGGCGTCGTCCTGGCGCCGGCACGCCGCGCTGAGCTGATCAGGTGGGCCCACGACGTCGACGGCATCGTCCTCGAAGAGGACAAGGACGCCGACTACCGCTACGACCGCCGCCCCGTCGCCGCCATCCAGGGCATGGCGCCCTCACGGACGGCCCTGCTCGGCTCGGTCAGCAAGACGCTGTCGCCGGCGCTGCGCATCGGCTGGTTCGTGACCCCGCCGCGCTGGACGCCGGCCGTCGCCGCCGCCAATCCGCTCGCCGTCCCGCCTCCGGTGCTCGACCAGCTCGCCTTCGCCCACTTCCTGGACAGCGGCGGCTACGACCGACACCTGCGCGCCGGCCGGCGGCGCTACCGGGCCCGGCGCGACGCCCTTCTGGCCGAGCTGGCCCGGCGGCTGCCGCAGGCCCGCGTCTCCGGCGCGGCGGCGGGACTCCACCTGTTACTCCACCTCGACGGCGTCCAGGCAACCAGGGTGGTCGCCGCCGCGGCCCGCGCCGGTGTCCGCGTCGACGCCGTCGCCGGGTACGCCTCCGACGCGGAGACCGGCGACTCGACCGTGATCCTCGGCTACGGCAACCTCGCCGACAGCACCATCCCCGAGGCCGTCGCGCGCCTGGCCGACGCGATCGAGGCGGCGGCCAGGCAGGCCGGTGGCCCAGGAACCCCGCCCCAGGAAGGTCTCCGGCTGCCCGAGGCGGATTGAGACCGGGCGCACGCCATGCGGGCGACCCCCGCGTGCGCCGGACGTGCCCGGCGCCATGCCACGCCGCCGGCGGGTGTCGGATCGGCCGGGCGCGACGCGCTCCTCTGCGGATGCGTGTCCCTCACCGGCCCGGTACGGCGGGCCGGCCGATGCCGGGCAGCGCGGCTTCCAGGCAGGAGGCGATCTGGAAGACCGTCACGTCGTCGTAGGTGCGGCCCACGAGCTGCACGCCGGTCGGGACGCCGTCGGCGGCCAGCCCCGAGGGGACAGAAAGGACGGGGCAGCGGCTGGCGATGTTGAAGGGGATCGTCATCACCCCGAGCATGTAGTGGCCCGGCTCGCCGTTGATCGGCAACGGGCCGCCGTCGTGGTCGGCGGGGAAGGAGGACCTTGCCGTGGTCGGGCAGAGCAGCGCGTCGTGGCGCTCGAGCAGCTCGCCGAGCGGCCGGTAGATCTCTCCTTCGAGCTCGAGCCCCTGGTAGAAGGTGAGCTCCGAGCCGTTCTTCGCGAACGCGCGTGTGTAGTCCGACAGCAGGTCCGCGTGCTCCTCCGCCAGCTCGCCGATCCCGGCCCCGAAGATCCCGGCGAAGTGGGCGTCGGCCGCGGCCATGATCTGCTTCCTGGTCCAGGGCAGGTCGACCTCCTCCACGATCGCCCCTGCCGCGCGCAGCGCCTCGGCTGCGGCGAGCGTGTTCGCGACGATGTCCGGTTCCACCTCGTAGTCGCCGAGCGTCACCGACAGCGCGATACGCAGCCCGCGCACGTCGCCGGTGAGCGGCGGCAGCTCCAGCTTGGGCCGGACGGAGACGACGTCCCACGGATGCGGACCGGCGATCACGTTCTGCAGCAGGGCGGCGTCGGCGACGGTGCGGGCCATGGGGCCGTCGTGGCAGTACTGGTCGAGGTTGAACGGCGGCAGCGCGGGCACCCGGCCGAAGGGCGGCTTGAACCCGACCACGCCGCAGAACGACGCGGGTATACGGATCGAGCCGCCGATGTCGGAGCCGGTGGCCAGGAGCGAGGTGCCGGCGGCCAGCGACGCGCCGGAGCCGCCCGAGGAGCCGCCGGGCGAGCGGTCGAGGTTCCACGGGTTGCGCGTCACGCCCCACAACCTGCTGTGGGTGAACGCGGCGCAGCTGAACTCGGGTGTGGTGGTGCGGGCGTGGACGATGCCACCGGCCTGCGTGATCCGGGTGACCACCGGGTGGGTCACGTCCGCGACGACACCCTTGAGCAGGAGCGATCCCTCCTCATGGGTGCGGCCCTCGATCGGCTGCTCCTCCTTGACCGCCACGGGGATGCCCTCGAGGGGTCTGGCGCTGCCGTTCAGGTAGGCGGCCTCGGCCGCCTTCGCCTGCTCCATCGCCGACTCGTACAGGCGCTCGGTGAACGCGTTGATCCGCGGCTCCATCACCTCGGCACGGTCGATCACGGCGGTCAGCAACTCCACGGGTGACAGCTCGCGACGGGACATGAGGGCGTGGGCCTCAGTGGCCGAGAGGTAACACAGCATTTCCGGGAGATCTCCTCTTAAAAGGCGTTCTGGGGCACGGAATCCAGCAGGAGTCGCGTGTACTCGTGCTCCGGCGCGCTCAGCACCCGCGCCGTCGGTCCCGACTCGACGATCCGGCCACGCCGCATGACCGCCACATGGTCGGCGACGCAGCCGACCACGGCCAGGTCGTGCGTGATGAACAGGTAGGAGACGGCGCCGGCCGCGCGGATGTCGGCCAGAAGGCCGAGGATCTGCGCCTGGACAGAGACGTCCAGCGCCGCGACCGCCTCGTCCAGCACCAGCACCTTGGGCCGGACCGCGAGCGCCCTGGCGATGGCGACGCGCTGGCGCTGCCCGCCGGACAGTTCCCTGGGCAGCGCCCCCGCCTCGCGCGGCCCGAGGCCGACCTGGTCGAGCAGCTCGGCCACCCTCGGCGCGTACGGCTCGCCGGGAAAGTGCAGCCGCAGAACCTCGGTCAGGCAGTCCCGTACGGTGAGGCGCGGGTCGAGCGAGCCGAACGGATCCTGGAAGACGATCTGGATCAGCCTCGCCCTGGCCTTGCGGTCGAGCGCCGCCAGCGGCCTGCCCGCCACCAGCACCGTGCCCGCGTCGGCCCGTTCCAGGCCGAGCAACAGCCTGGCCGTGGTCGTCTTGCCCGAGCCCGACTCTCCGACCAGGCCGAGCGATCCGCCCGCCGCCAGGTCGAAGGAGACATCGTCCACCGCGGTGAACGTGCCGTAACGCTTGCGCAGGCCCCGGACCTCCAGGTCGATGTTCACAGTTCCGCCTTCACACAGGCGACCCCGTCCACCAGCGGCGGAACGGCGGCCGTACAGGAGTCCATGACGTGCTCGCAGCGAGGAGCGAACCGGCAGCCAGGAGGCGCCGACAGCAGGTCCGGCGGTCGCCCGGGGATCGCGGGCGGCAGCGTGCCCAGATCGGAGACGCGCGGGGTGGCGGCGAGCAGGCCGGAGGTGTAGGGGTGGCGTGGTCTGGCGAACAGCCGCCGCGTCGGCCCCGTCTCCATGATCCGCCCCGCGTACATGACGTAGACGCGGTCGCAGATCATCGAGGCCAGTTCCAGGTCGTGGGTGATGAAGAGCATCCCGGTCCGCGTCCTGGCGCGCAGGTCGCGGAGCAGCCGGACGATCTCGGCCTGGGTGGTCACGTCGAGCGCGGTGGTCGGCTCGTCGGCCAGCATCAGCCGCGGCTCTCCGGCCAGGGCCGCCGCGATCACCACGCGCTGGAGCATGCCGCCGGACAACTCGTGGGGGTACTGGCGAACGTGCCGCTCCGGCTCCGGCAGGCCGACCATGCCCAGCAGCTCGACGGCCCTGGCTCGGGCCGCCTTCGCGCCGAGCTCCTCGCGGATGATCTCGGTGAGGAAGTCGCCGATCCGCCGGAAGGGGCTGATCGCCGCGCGCGGATCCTGGTAGATCATCGCGGCCGAGTGGGCGCGGTGGCGGCGCAACCCCGCGGGGGACATCGACAGCACGTCGGCGCCGTCCATCCGGATCTCGCCCGAGGTCCGCGAGCCCTTCGGCAGCAGTCCGAGGACGGCGCGCGCGGTCAGGGACTTGCCGGAGCCCGACTCGCCGACCAGGCCGACGGTCTCGTTCTCGGCCACGGTCAGCGAGACGTCGTCGATCGCGGGGCGGGCGGTGTGCGGCAGCCGTACGGAGAGGTCGTCGATCTCCAGCATGGTCACCTCCTGGAGACGCGGTCGGCGAGGTTCTCGCCGACGATGTTGAAGGCGATCACGCTCAGCACGATGGCCAGACCGGGGACGAGGATCGGGCCGAGCGCGCCCTGCAGGACGGCGGTCTGGCCCTCGTTGATCATGGCCCCCCAGTCGGCGGCCGGCGGTTGCACGCCCAGGCCGAGGAAGGCGAGCCCGGCCAGGTCGAGCAGGGCGTAGCCGAAGTTGATCGTGGACTGGGCCAGGATCACCGGCGCGATGTTCGGCAGCAGGTGGCGCAGGCAGATGGCCAGGCCGCCGAAGCCCAGCGCCCGGTAGGCGGCGATGTAGGGGCGGCCCATCTCCCCTCTGGCCACGCCGCGGACCAAGCGGCCGACGAAGGGCGTGTAGGCGACGGCCAGCGTGATCATGGGTCCGGTCTGGCCTGGGCCGTACATCGCGACCACCAGGATCGCCAGCAGCAGGCCGGGGAAGGCGAAGACCAGCTCCATCGACCGCGAGAGCGCGGCGTCCACCCAGCCGCCGTGCCAGGCGGCGGTCAGCCCGACCAGGACGCCGAGCACCGTGGAGATGGCCACGACGCCCAGCGGGCCGAGCAGGCCGGACCTGGCACCGTAGATGACCCGGGACAGCAGGTCGCGGCCTGAGGCGTCGGCGCCGAGCAGGTGATCGCCGCCGGGTCCGGCCAGGGCGGCCGACAGGTCGACCGCGTCGGGGTCGGCCGGGGCGATGAACGGAGCGAGGACGGCGGCCAGGACCAGCAGCGCGATCGCGACGAGCGCGGCCGTGAGCAGGCCGCCGCCCTTGACCCTGCCGCCGAGACGACGCAGGCCGGGTCTGACGACGAATGTCTCCATCAGTTCTGCGCCCCCAGTCGTACGCGCGGATCGGCCAGTGGCGCGAGCAGGTCGACCACGAGGTTGGCGACCACGAACACCGCCACGGTCAGCAGGACCAGCGCCTGCACGACGGGGAAGTCCTTGACCGTCACCGAGTACTGCAGCAGCTGGCCCAGGCCGTTGACCCCGAACGTGGTCTCCACCAGCACGGTGGAGACCAGCAGGCCGGGCACCAGCAGGCCGCCGTAGGTGAGCGTCACCGTCATGGCGCCGCGCAGCACGTGCCTGCGGATGATGGCCCGCTCGGGCACGCCGCGGCCGCGAGCGACTGTGACGTACTCCAGGCCGAGCTGGTCGATCATCGCCGTGCGCGACACCCGGGCCAGCACTCCCGCGAACGTCAGCGCGAGCGCCACGGCGGGCAGCGTGAGGTGGTGCAGCCGGTCGGCCAGGCCCTCACCCGCGCCGATGGAGGGGAACCAGCCGAGGTTCACCGAGAAGACCACGATGAGCACGAACCCCAGCACGAAGGAGGGGGTGGCGACCGCGACCGAGCTGCCCACGAGCACGGCCTTGTCGATCGTGCCCGGCCTGGTCGCACTCCATACGCCCAGCGCCAGGCCGAGGATCATGGTGAGCGCGAAGGCCATGGCGATGAGGGTGAGCGTGACGGGCACGCGGGAGGCGATCAACCCGCCGACGTCCGTGCGGAACTGCACAGAACGGCCGAAGTCGCCGGTGAGCACGCCGCCGATCCAGTGCAGGTACTGCACCGGGAACGGGTCGTCGAGCCGGTACTGGGCGCGGATGGCGGCGATCGCCTCGGGCGTGGCCGAGCGCCCGCTGAGCAGGAAGCTGGCGGGATCGCCAGGGGCGAGCTGGAGGGCGCCGAACACGAGGAACGAGGACACCCCCAGGATCGCGGCCATCCCGGCCAGCCGCCTCAGCAGGAAGCGGCCCATCAGCCCGCCGCGCCGATGTCCGCGGCCCACGGGTAGTAGAGGTAGGAGATGCTGGTAGGCGCCCCGGTGATGCGCTTGCCGAGGAACATCACGTTGTCGAGGTCGGCCAGCGGGATCCAGGGCAGCTGGGTGGCCACCGTCTCCTGCAGCTTGGCCGTCAGCCGCGCCCGCTTGACCCGGTCGAACTCGACCTCGGCCGCCTGGACGAGCTTGTCGTAGGCGGGGTCGGAGAATCCGCCGTAGTTCTCGAACTGTCCCGTCTCGAACAGCCCGTAGAGCTCCAGCGGGTCGGTGGCCGACAGGTACCAGAACGTCGGGAACAGGTCGATGCCCTTGCGCGCCTCCGGGTCGGAGAACAGCGCGGTGTAGGCGTCGGGGGCGACGGTCCGCACCTCGGCCGCGAGCCCGATCTCCTTGGCCGCCGCCTGCACGGTGTTGGAGATCACCGGGAACTCGGACGCCACGCCGGACGTGGCGATCACGATCTTCTTGCCCTGCGCCCCCGCCTCGGCGATCAGCTTCTTGGCCGCCTCGACGTCACGCTTGACGGCCGGAGCGGCGGGTCTGGCGTCCACGGCGTTGCGCCAGGACTGGACGGGACCGGGCACGAGCGTGGGCGCGCTGTACTCGCCGAGCGCCGCCTTGACCAGCCCCTGCCTGTCGATGGCCAGGGAGAGCGCCTGTCGTACCCTGACGTCGGCCAGCGGGCCGTTGGCGAGGTCGGAGACGATCAGGTTCGCGGTGGTCAGGTTGGGGCCGCCGTAGACGGTGCCCGCGCCCGAGGCGCGCAGCCGGGCGATGGAGCCGGCGGGGATCATGTAGCCGCCGTCGGCCTCGCCGGTCACCATGGCGTTGGTCCTGGCCGCGGGGTCCGCCACGAAGGTGAAGGTGACCTTGCCCGACCTGGCCTTGTTCCCCCAGTAACCGTCGAAGCGGTCCAGCTGGATCGACTGGCCCTTGGTCCAGGTGCCGAGCTTGAACGGCCCGGTGCAGTCCAGTCCGCCGTCGGCGGTGCCGAACGCCCTGCCCTTCGCCTTCAGCGAGGCGGCGCTGACCACCGTGCCGGGCGAGGCGCCCATCTCCAGATTGAACAGCGCGTCGGGCTGCTTGAACTTGACGGTCACCTCCATCGGGCCGGTCTTGCTGATCGACTCGACGTTGCGGAAGCTGGAGATCCAGTAGGAGCCGACCTTCTCGTCGAGATGCCGGTTGAGGCTGGCCACCACGTCGTCGGCGGTCATCTCGGCGCCGCTGTGGAAGCGCACGCCCGCGCGGATGGTGTAGACGAGGGTCTTGGGGTCGCGCTGGACGGCCTTCTCGGCCAGGCCCGGTTCCTCCTTCAGCTCCGGCGTCCAGCGCATCAGGCTCTCGCAGACGTTGGACAGCACCATGTTCTGCGGATAGTCGAAGGCGTGCACGTAGTCGAGGGTCGGGGGTTCGGCGTAGGAGGCCCAGGTGAAGGAGTCGATGTCACCCTTGGGCTTGGGTGTGTCGGAGCTCAGGCCCTTGCTGGGCGCGGGGGCCGCGCCGCCGCCGCCACTCCCGCCGCACGCGGTCACGGCCACGGTCAGTGAGAGTACGGCGAGCGCCGTCCACAGTCGTCTGCTCATTAGTCACGCCTTTCGGGAGTTCGCGAACATCAGGCCTGGTGGACGAGCCGGCCCTCGACATAGGTCCTGACGACCCTGGTGGCGCCGATCTCCTCGGCGGGACCGGCGAAGGGGTCACGGTCCAGCACCACCAGGTCCGCGTCCTTGCCCGCCTCGACAGTGCCGGTGACGTCCTCCAGGTGGTTGATCCAGGCGCTGCCCGCCGTGTAGGCGGTGAGCGCCTGCGCCAGGGTGAGCGCCTGCTCGGGCAGGAAGGGCTCGCCGGGCTCGCCCTCGGGCACCGTCCTGTTCACCGCGACGTGCACGCCCCACAGCGGGTTGGGGCTGCTCACCGACCAGTCGCTGCCCGCGACCAGACGGGCGCCCGCGCGGAGCAGGTCGCCGAAGGGGTACTGCCGGGCCGCGCGCTCGGACCCGAGGAACGGGATGGTCAGCTCGTCCATCTGGGGTTCGTGCGCCGCCCACAGCGGCTGGAGGTTGGCGGCGGCGCCCACCTGCGCGAACCTGGCGATGTCGGCGGGGTCCACGACCTGCAGGTGCGCGAGGTGGTGGCGGTTGTCGTTGGCGCCGTTGGCGGCGCGCGCCCCCGCCAGGGCGTCGAGCGCCTCCCTGACCGCGCGGTCGCCGAGCGCGTGGAAGTGGATCTGGAAGCCGAGGGCGTCCAGCTCCCTGACCGCCTCGCGCAGCAGGCCGGGGTCCACGAAACTGATACCGCTGTTGGCGGTCGCGCACCCGCAGCCGTCGAGGTACGGCTCCAGCATCGCCGCGGTGAAGTTCTCCGCGACGCCGTCCTGCATGATCTTGACGCTGGTGGCGTTGAACCGGCCGACCTGCCCGGTGCGGCGTCGTTCCACGAGCTCGGGGATCTGCTCCAGGCCGCGCTCGCGGTCCCACCAGAGGGCGCCCACCACGCGGGCGCGCAGCGTCCCCTCGGCGGCGGCCCTGAGGTAGACCTCGTAGTTGTCGGGGTTGCCGGGGAACGCGCCGATCATGGCGTCCTGCCAGGCGGTGACACCCATCGAGAACAGGTGGGCCTGGCCGGCGAGCAGGCCGGCGTAGGCCTCCTCGGCGTCCGCCACAGGCACGTGCTCGCTCACCAGCGTCATGGCCCCCTCGTGCAGGGTGCCCTGCGGGGTGCCGTCCGGCTCCCGCTCGATGCGGCCGTCGACGGGATCGGGAGTGTCACGGTCGAGACCGGCCAGGCGCAGGGCCAGGCTGTTGGCCCAGGCGCCGTGCCCGTCGCGGTTGGTCAGCAGCGCGGGCCGGTCGGGAACCACCTTGTCGAGCATCTGCCTGGTCGGCGTGCCGCCGGGGAAGACGTCCATCGACCAGCCGCCACCGTGGATCCATGCCTTGCCGGGATGGGCCTCGGCGTAGGCGGCGATCACCGCGAGGTAGCCCTCGACGCTGTGCTCCGCCGACAGGTCGCACCGGAGCATCTGGCCACCGCCGAAGGCCGGGTGGACGTGGGCGTCCTGAAAACCGGCCATCAGCAGGCCGCCGGCGAGGTCGACCACCTCGGTGTGCTCGCCCGCCGAGGCTCGTACCGCCTCCTGGTCGCCGACCAGCAGGATGCGCCCGCCCCCGACCGCGACCGCCGCGTCGACTGGGGCGTCGGCCGTGCCGGTGAACACCCGCCCGCCAACGAAGATCGTTTCCACCATGACGGCACCTTCCGCTCACGCTGTGTTGGGGAGGAGTGAACGCCAGCACAACATAGATGTCAACAGTGTTGCGCTACGTGGAGACCGAACCGATACACTGGTGCGATCATGGCGAAGACACCTGTGAGGACCAGGCGCTCGGGCAGCCAGCTCAGCCCCGAGGCCATCATCGAGGCCAGCCTGCGCATCGCCGCCAGGGGCAGCGAGGACGCGTTCACCGTGCGCCGGCTGGGCGAGGAGCTCGGAGCCGACCCCACGGCGATCTACCGGCACTTCCGCGACAAGGACGAGCTGCTGCTGTCGGTGGCGGACCGGGCCTACGGTGAGATCCTGGAGGGCATTCCCGGCGGGCTCGCCTGGAAGGACCGGCTGCGGGCGCTGGCGGCGGGGTCGCTGCGGGTCGCGCTCAAGTATCCGGCGGTGGCCTCCATCACCGCGAGCCGTACGACCAGGCGGGCCAACGAGTTCAGGATCGTCGAACTCATCCTCGGCGCGGTCACCGAGGCGGGGCTCGACGGCGCGGACGCGGCGCTGTACTACCGGGTCGTGGCCGACGCCCTCCTGGCATTCGTGGGCCAGGCCGCCGCGTACGTGCTCTTCGCCCCCGAGATCAGGGCGGGCGACGAGTCGTCATGGAGGCGGGAGTACCGGATGGTCGACCCCGAACGCTTCCCCACGATCACCCGTCTCGGCACGGAACTGGCGGAGGTCAGCAACGATGCGATCTACGACGTCCGCGTGGAGGCCCTGATCGCCGCGATCGAGGCCAGGGTCGCGTCGCTTTCCGGTGATGGCGGGCGGGCCTGACGCGATCCCCGACCGTCGAACGCGACCACCCATTCGCCCGTGACGCTTTTGCGGGTCGTCCCTTTCTCCGGCTGAAATGAGCCCGGCGTGAGCGTCACGCCTCGGGCGTGCGCCGATACTTCGGGATGCCCTGCTACGCCCGCTGGAACATGGCGGCGCGCTTCCTGGTCGACGAGGCGCGCGCCTGAGCGAGGAATGACTCGGGAAGCTTATTTCCTCCTTATATCCGTACCTATACCGATATCTATACGGATGTCTTAGCTGCCAGTCCGGATCTATTGTCAAGCCGCCACACCCCCCACCTCCACACCGTCCCGCCCACCCGGCGGGCCCGTCTGGAGGACGCATGAAAGGAACTGGCGAGTGAGACGCAGATCCGTTCTCGCGGCAGTCGCCGGGCTGGCCACCACGACAGCCCTGGTGATCAACCCGGCCGCGGCCGGGGCGGCACCGCCCGGCGTGCGACCCCCTCAGAACCTGACCTCCGCCAACGACCCGGAGAGCCGCGCCGCGGCGGCCGCCGACCAGGCCGTCTCCAGCGGGCTGGACGAGTTACGCAAGGGACCCGACGAGACCTACTGGCGCCGAGCCGTGACGGCCGGCGCCAGTGGCATGTTCTACGTCTCCTACGAGCGCACCTACAAGGGCCTGCCGGTCGTCGGCGGCGACGCGGTCGTCGTCACCGACTCCGAGGGGCGGGTGCGCGACACCACCGCCGCGTCCGGCCCCGGCCCCCAGAATCTCGCCGTCGAGCCGCGGGTCAGCGCCGAGCGGGCGACCAAGGTGTCGAGGGCCCGCCTGTCGCGCGTCGACGACAGCGAGGCGCCTCGCCTGGTCGTGCTGGCCTGGGGCGAGCGGCCCAGGCTGGCATGGGAGACAGTGGTCTCCGGCGTGGCCGACGGCAAGCCCAGCAAGCAGCACGTCTTCGTCGACGCCCGCACGGGCAGGTTCGCCGACTCCTACGACGAGGTGCGGGCGGGCACCGGCAACGGCAACTACTACCCGAACGTGACCGTCGACACCAGCCAGTCCAGCGGCACGTACCGGATGGTCGACACCTCGCGGCCCGGCATCCAGTGCGGAGGGCAGAACGGTCAGCCGTACACCGGGCCCGACGACGTCTGGGGCAACAACTCCGGCACCAACCTGGAGACGGCCTGCGTCGACGCGCTCTACAGCGTGCAGCGCGAATGGGACATGCTCCGTGACTGGCTCGGCCGCAACGGCATCGACGGCCAGGGCCGCGGCTTCCCCGCCAGGGTCGGCCTCTCGGACGTCAACGCCTACTGGAACGGCAGCTACACCAACTTCGGCCACTCCCAGGACAACCAGCGCCAGGCCACCCCGATCGACGTGGTCGGCCACGAGTTCGGCCACGCCATCTTCCAGACCACGCCGGGCGGCGCCGGTTCCGGCAACGAGAACGGCGGCATCAACGAGGCCACCGGTGACATCTTCGGCGCGCTGACCGAGCACTTCGCCAACAACGCCAACGACGCGCCGGACTACGAGGTGGGCGAGGAGGTCGACCTGGTCGGCGACGGGCCGATCAGGTACATGTACAACCCCTCGCGCGTCGGCGACCCGAACTGCTGGTCCACCGCGATTCCCGGCACCGAGGTGCACGCGGCGGCCGGTCCGCTCAACCACTGGTTCTACCTGCTGGCCGAGGGGTCGGCGCCGGGCGGCGGCAAGCCGCCGAGCCCGATCTGCTCCGGCGGCCCCTCGTCGGTCACCGGCATCGGCATCCAGAAGGCCGGAAAGATCTTCATGGGCGCCCTGGCCCGCAAGACCTCGTCGTGGCGGTACGCGAACGTCCGCTCCGCCTCGCTGGCCGCGGCCGTGGAACTGTACGGGGCCGGCAGCCCCGAGTGCGCCACCACCAAGGCGGCGTGGAACGCCGTGAGCGTGCCCGTGCAGACCGGCGAGCCCAACTGCACCGCGCAGAGCCAGGACTTCTCCATCGGCACGAACCCGGCCTCCGGCACCGTCCAGCCAGGTCAGTCCGTGACGACCACGGTCGGCACCCAGACCACCGCGGGCGCCGCGCAGACGGTGAACCTCTCCGCCTCAGGCCTGCCCTCCGGCGCCACGGCCACGTTCAACCCCACCTCGGTCACCAGCGGGAACTCCGCCACGCTGACGCTCGCCACCAGCGGTTCGACGCCGCAGGGCAGCTACACGGTCACCGTCACGGGCACCGGGCAGACGGCCACGCACACCGCCACCTACAGCCTGACCGTCGGCGGCGGGCCGAACCCGACCGATCCGCCCGACGTCAGCCTGACCAACGTCAAGGCGCACCTGGCGCAGCTGCAGACGATCGCCACCAACAACGGCGGCAACCGCAGGTCGACCGGCCCCGGATACACCGCCTCGGTCTCCTACCTGGAGCAGAAGCTCACCGCGGCCGGTTACACGGTCGTGCGCCAGAACTGCGGCTCGACCTGCAGTTCCGGTGCGGGACCCAACCTGATCGCGGACTGGCCAGGCGGTGACGCCAACCAGGTGATCATGGCGGGTGCCCACCTCGACAGCGTTTCCGCGGGACCGGGCATCAACGACAACGGTTCGGGCTCCGGCTCGCTGCTCGAGGTCGCGCTGACCCTGGCCGCCAAGAACCCGACGATGGCCAAGCACGTCAGGTTCGGCTGGTGGAGCGACGAGGAGCAGGGGCTCAACGGCTCCGAGGGCTACGTCGCCTCGCTCAACTCGACCGAGCGCGCCAAGATCCAGGTCTACCACAACTACGACATGGTGGGCTCGCGCAACGGCGGCTACTTCATCAACAACATCAACACCACCGCGGCCACCCACCTCAGGGCGTTCTACACCGCGCTGAACCTGCAGCCCGAGGAGAACACCGAGGGTGCCAACCGCTCCGACGACGCCTCGTTCCGCAACGCGGGCATCGCGACGTCAGGTGTGGCGGCGGGCGCCAGCAACACCAAGACCTCGGCGCAGGCGGCCAAGTGGGGAGGCACGGCGGGTCAGGCCTACGACTCCTGCTACCACGCCTCCTGCGACACCACCTCCAACATCAACGACACGATCCTGGATCGTGCCGCCGACGCCGCGGCGTACGCCATCTGGAAGCTCGCGGTGGGCACCCCCTCCTCCCGTGACTTCTCCATCGCGGTGAACCCCTCGTCGGGCACCGTCCAGGCCGGACAGGCGATCACCACGACGGTCGCCACCCAGACCACCGCGGGCACCGCGCAGACGGTCAACCTGACCGCCACCGGCCTGCCCGCGGGCGCGACGGCGACCTTCAACCCGTCGTCGGTGACCTCCGGCGCCAGCTCCACGCTGACGATCAACACCACCGCGTCGACCCCGGCGGGCAGCCACCAGGTGACGATCGTCGGCACCGGCGAGACCGGCGCTCACAACACGGTGTTCACGCTGACCGTGCAGACCACCCAGCCAGGCCGCACGTTCCGCAACGACACCGACTACCGCATCAACGACTTCACCACCATCCAGAGCCCCATCACCTCCAACGCGAGCGGCAGCGCCGTCTCGCCGGTGAAGATCTCGATCACCAGCACGCACACCTGCATCGAGGACCTGGAGATCTGGCTGCGCGGCCCCAACGGCTCGTGGTACAGGCTCAGGTCGGCCGGCGGCGTCTCCTGCTCGGTCTTCGGCACGAGGAACTTCTCGGTGCCGGTGACCCAGCCGGCGGCCGGCACCTGGGTGCTGGAGATCGAGGACGTCTACTTCCTTGACACCGGAATCCTGGATTCCTGGAGCATCACCGTCTAGTGACCCGTGGTCCCGGCCGGATCCTCGGCCGGGACCACGATCTCGGTGCGCGACCGCACACCGAGCTTCCGCAGAAGAGCGGCCACGTGGGTCTCGACCGTACGGCGCGACAGGAACAGCACCTCCGCTATCTCCTTGTTCGTCCGGCCGAGCGCGACCAGCCTGGCCACCTCCCGCTCGCGCGGGGACAGCACCCCCGCGGCCCGGCGACGGACCGCGGGGGTCGCCACGCCGAAACCGCGCAGCTCGTGCCGGCAGCGGGCCGCGTCGCGGGTGGCGCCCAGCGCGGCGAAGCGCTCCGCCGCCTCGGCCAGCGCCGCGGCGGCGGCCGCACGGTCGCCCATGGCGAGCCTCGCGCCCGCCTCCGCCTCGCCCGCGCGAGCCGCCGCGTACGGCTGGGGCATCGCGGCGTACTTGACCCTGGCCAGCGCGAAGTGCGCCGCGGCCGCCTCGTGTCTGACCGCGGCCGTCTCGATCGTTCCACGCGCGAGTTCGACCGCGGCCGCGGCGGACGGCGCCGTCTCGCCGCGCGTCCCCTCGGCGAACCGCGACACCAGCTCGGTCGCCTCGGCGACCCGCCCGGCCTGGAGCAGGGCGCTGACGGCCGGCGGCACCACCTGGTCGCCCCACACCCACAACCCCGTCGCGCTGAGCCTGGCCACCGCCCGCCCTGTCTCCGCCACCGCCCGCGCCGGCTCGCCGCGGGCGAGCAGCAGCTCGATGAAGCCGCCCCACGCGGCCAGCACCAGCGGCAGGTAGCGCGCGTCAGGGTCGTCGAGTCCCGCCGCGCGCAGGCGCGCCGCCGCCTCGGCCCACTCACCGGAGGCCATCGCCAGCCGGCCGAGCACGAAATGCGCCTCCATGGCGGCCACCGGTGACTCCTCCATGGCCTCGATCGCCGCGGTGGCCCTGGCCGCCAGGCCGTCCCACCGGCCGGTCATCAGCTCGATCCGCAACGTCACCCCGTGGGCCAGGTGTGCAGGGAAGAACGCGCCCGTCTCCTCCGCCAGCGTGCGAACCAGCCTGCCGTACTCCTCGGCCTCCGCGTAGCGGCCGAGCATGGCCGTCAGGTCGTACAGGTTGCAGTAGGCGCGGGCCACCTGTCTGCGCACGGCGGCCGACGGGTCCGTGGCGGGCAGCGTCGCCGCCAGACCGGCTGCCTCGGGCGAGCCGACGGACATCGCCAGCGCCGCCCTGTTGCCCCGCACCGCCGCTTCGAGCTCGGCGTCATCGGCTGTGGCGACCAGCTCCTCCGCCCTCGCCATCCACTTCTCGCGCGTGGGCAGGGACTCCGCGCCCCACCCCGGCATGGCCAGGGCGGCCAGGCCCCTCGCCGCCAGCGGGCGATCGCCCAGCTCCTCCACCGCCGCGAGGATCGCCGTGCGCCCCGCGACCACGTCGCCGCCCTGTCCGAAGAGCATCAGGCCGAGCGACAGCCGCGCCTCACCGCGCAGGTCGCGGGGGAGCCGGTCATCGGAGAGCAGATGCCTGAGGAGCCTGATCACCCGCGGATACGACAGCCCGGCCAGTGCCAGGCGGCCCAGCGTGAGCACCAGCGCCACCTGTTCCGAACCGGGCAGCTCGGGGTCGGCGAGCATCTCCTCCAGCACCTCGACGGCGAGCGGTGTGTCGCCCATCGCCGCGGCGCGGGCCGCCGCCGCCGCGCCGTACCTCAGCCAGGCGGCCGTGTCGCCCGATCTGCGCGCGTGGAAGGTGAGCTGGACCAGCGGGGGAGGGTCGGCCGCCGCCAGCGTCGCGACGGCGCGCTCGTGGGCGAGCCTGCGGTCGGGGCCGGGGATCGTGTCGTAGACGGCCTCCTGGGCCAGGGCGTGACGGAAACCGTACCTGCCGGCCGGGTACTCGTGGAGCACGCCGAACCGCAGCGCCTCGACCAGCCCGCCCGCGTCGCCCGCCACCGCCGCGAGCTGCGGCTCGCCTACCGGCAGACGCAGCACGGCGGCCGCGCGCACGGTGGCGAGCGCCGCGGGGGAGAGACCCGCCAGCCGCTCGGTCATCCACTCGCGCAGCAGCCGCGGCACACCGGCGCGCTCCAGCGCCTCGGGCCGCCGGTCGTCGCCCAGCGACCGGACCACCTCCTCCACGAGGAAGGGGATGCCCGACGTGCGCTCGTGCAGCCGCGCCACGAACGCGGGCGGCAGGCCCGGCCTGCCGAGCAGCGTGGCCGCCAGCGTGCCGACGTCGTGCGCGTCGAGCGGTTCGAGGGAGATCACCACGCTGGTGGCCACGGGGGAGTGGCGGTAGGAGGAGCCGAGCGGCAGCCCCGTGGCGGGCAGGTCCTGCCTCCTGTAGGTCAGGACCAGGGACAGCCCTTCGGGCGGCCTGCGGCGCAGGAACCGCAGCAGGTCCTGGGTGCCGTCGTCGGCCCAGTGCAGGTCCTCGACCACGAGCACGGTGGAACCGGCCGCGGCGAGGAGTTCGTGGACCGCGCGGAACAGCCGGTGGCGTTCGGCACCCGGATCCGTCAGCGGCGCGGGGGCGGCGGGCAGCACGTCGGTCAGCTCGGGCAGGTGGCCGCGCAGCGCGCCGGTCACCGGGTTGAGCCGCCCAGGCCCCGGCAGCCGGTCCATGAGGTCGCGCAGCGCCTCGAAGACGGGGCCGTAGGGGAACGGCTCGCGCAGCTGGTGGCAGTGACCGAGCAGGATGGTCCGCTCCGCCTGTACGGCCTGCGCCGCGGCGTGCACCAGCGTCGTCTTGCCGATGCCCGGCTCCCCCTCCACCAGGGCGACCGACGGTGGGTGCGTCATGGATTCCAGAAGCACCTGAAATGCGGCGTCACGCCCAACTAACCCGCCCACATCGCGCATGAACGACTCCGAACGGCTAGGTGAATCCTCCCGGACGTTATCCACCCAGGGCACAATGTTCAATCCCGCATCAAAGCCTCGTGACACAACATTTCCACACGGAGTGGACCCTCCGGTCGGCGTCGCCGCGGGCGGTCGCATCGACGCGCACCGTCTCGCACCCGCCGCGACGGCGGCGATCAGACCCTCCCCCTGGCGGCGGTCCGAGGCTCCGGCACGATCTACCGCCAGTTCCCCACCAAGGAGGCCCTCTATCAGGCCATCGTGGTGGACAGGGTGGGCCGCCTGGCCGCCAGGGCCCAGGAGCTGGCGGGCGGCCGACGACCCGGGGGAGGCGTTCTTCGAGTTCTTCACCAGGTTCGTGGAGCACGCGACGACCAAGAAGGTCTTCGTCGACGCGCTGACCAGTGCCGGCATCGACGCCAAGGCCGGAGCCCCCGACCTGCGCGCCCATCGAGGCCCTTCTGCTCCGGGCCCAGCGCTCGGGGGCGGTGCGGCGGGACGTCGGCATGCCCGAGCTCCTGGCCCTGCTCAGCGCCACGTGCCTGGCGGCCCAGCATCACGGCTGGGACGACACCCTGCGCACCGGGACGCTGCGGGTGGTCTTCGACGGGCTCAGGACTTCGTGAGGTCGCAGGGAGGACGGCTCGTCCACGAGTGACGTCCGGGGGGCCGGCCCAGGCCCGGCCTCGGTCGTCAGCCGGTGGGTGCGGGTCTGCCGGTGAGGCCTCTGACCGCCGGCTCCACGAGCTGTCGCACGCGAGTGCGCAGGACGGCCGGCTCCGCCCTCTCCTGGGCGATGCCGGCCTCGGCGAACATCTCCGCCCGGAACTCCGCCTCGATCGCCCCGGTGAAGAACCCGATCTTGATCGCGAGCACGTCGTGGAGCCGTTCCGCGACCGGGCGCCCGGAAAGCCGCGCCGTCGCCGCGCGGGCGACGATGTCATGGGCGAACCGCCGCGCCACCGCTCTGAAGACGTCCTCCTTCCCGCTGAAGTGCAGGTAGACGGCCGGTCTTGACATCTTCGCCGCTCGGGCGATCCGGCCAATGGAGGTACGGCGGTAGCCATACCTGCCCGGTCGTCAGATGATCGAGATGCCGCGCTCCGACCAGATCGCGCGCGAGGGCGCCTCGGGATCGGCGACGTCAGAGGGGTCGACGTCGAACAGGTGGGTGACGGCCTTCGCGGGCTCGTAGACGGGCCATCCCGGATCGCCGGTGGCCGCGAAGCGGGTCCACGCCGTGCGGAACTGGCGGGACAGCCCTTCCGCCTCGGCGGAGCCGCCCATCAGCATGCCCGCGAGCGGGGTGTCGAGGGTGCCGAAGGCCAGCGGCACGTCGAGCCCGTGGCAGGCCCCCAACGCGGTGGGCGCCCAGGTCAGCTCATAGGCGTAGGTCGGCCCGGGATGCGCGTCGGCCAGCAGCGCGGTGGGCATCCTGAACAGCCAGTCCGACATCAGCAGCACGAACAGCTCCTCAGTCGTCGCGTCGGGATGGGCGGCCCGGTAGGCGGCGTCCGCGCCGGCCGGCGCGAGCGTCTCCATGGCCGCGGCGAGGTCACCGGTCATCCCCTCGCCGAGCGCGTGGAAGAGCCGGTACTCGTCCCTGGTGAAACCGACGACGAGCTCGATGTCGCGCCCCGCCCCGCCCGCCGCCCTCCACGGGATGTCGGACAGCACCTCGCCGTCGACCACCGGAGCGAACGGCATGCGCGAGAACGCCATCGGCCCCCACCGGTCAGGGTCGTCGCGCCCCTCCTCGGCCATGACCGCGCCGGCCGCGGCGACCAGTTCCTCGGGCCCGCTGTCGTACGGCGAGGCGCCCCCGAGCCTGTCCACGATCGAGGCGGTGATGCCCGAGGCGACGCCGGGCGAGAAGAACACGCCGGGCACGCTCTGCGCGATGGCGCGCCCGAACAGCCCGGCCGCCGCGGGCATCGCCAGCAGGCAGGCGATCGAGCCCGCGCCGGCCGACTCGCCGAAGACGGTGACGTTGGCCGGATCGCCGCCGAAGGCCGAGGCGTTCTCCTGCACCCAGCGCAGCGCGGCGAGCTGGTCGAGCAGGCCCCTGTTGGCCGGAGCGCCCTCGACCTGCCCGAATCCCTCCATGCCGATCCTGTGGTTGAAGGTGACCACCACCACGCCCTCGCGGGCCAGGCGCGCCCCGTCGTACTCGGGAAGGTCGGCCGAGCCCGTGATGTACGCGCCGCCGTAGATCCACACCATCACCGGCAGCCCTGAGCCGCCGGGGTCGGGCGACCAGACGTTGACCGTCAGGCAGTCGAGCCCGTCCGCCGGGCTCCACGCCGGCGCGCCGAGCAGTATCGCCGGCTGGGGCGGACGCGGCCCGAAACGGGTCGCGTCACGGATGCCGTCCCACGGGTCCATCGGCACCGGCGCCGCCATGCGCAGCGCTCCGAACGGGCTCTTCGCGTAGGGGATGCCCTTGAACGCCGCGACGCCGTCGTCGAGGACGCCGCGGATCCCGCCTGTCGTGGTCGCCGCAGTGATCAACCGCATGGCTCGGCCTCTCTTCTGTGAAGGGGCGCATCGGCCCCAAGATCGTTCCGTGGGGCCGAACGTACATGCGGGGCGGCGTGGGTCCTGATCCGGGGGTGCCGTGCTCCCCGACGGCGCGGGGAGCACGGCCGCGTTCGCTCAGAGGCGGGCGTGCGAGGTGATGTCGGCGGTGAACTCGTCGATCATCGCGGCGGTGACGGTCGGCCTGCACTGGCCGATCGCGGCCAGATAGTCGGCCGTACCGGCGCCCGCGGGCAGTTCGGCGGACCGGCCGGCGCCGAAGAGGTCGCGTTCGAACGCGGTCTGCGCCGCGGACCTGGCGGCGTGCTCGATGTCGGCGGGCGTGAACAACTCGCTCGCCGCGACCAGCGTCTCCAGGTCCACATCGGGCCGCGCGCCGGAATAGCGCGACCAGATCGCCGAGCGGGCGGCCGCGTCGGGGGTGCCGATGGGCACCAGATAGTCGAACCGTCCCGGCCGCAGGAACGCCGGGTCCAGCGAGCGGATGGAGTTGGTCGCGCAGACCAGGAGCCGCTCGTCCCGCTCCCGGAAGCCGGGGATCAGCTTGAGCAGCTCGTTGGTGATGCCGTGGGTGCCTGTCTCAGGGCGTTCGGCGCGTACTGCGGCGATCTCCTCGACCTCGTCGATGAAGACCAGAACCCGCTCGAGCTCGGCGATCCGCGCGAACGCGGTGCGCAGCGCCTCCGCCAGGTTGCCGTCTCCTGCCAGCCTCGAGGGCAGCAGCTCCACGAACGGCCAGCCGAGCCTGGAGGCGATCGCCCGCGCGAACGTGGTCTTGCCGGTGCCGGGCGGGCCGAACAGGGCGATGGCCCGGGGCGGCCGTACGCCATGCCTGGCGGCCCGCTCGGGCTCGGCCAGCGGCAGCACGATGCGCCTGTCGATCAGGTCCTTCTCCACCTCCATCCCTGCCACCTTGTCCCATAGGTCGCCCGGCAGCAGCCGGCCGCCGAGCTCCGCCAGCAGGTTGGCACCTGGACCGACGGCGGGCTCGGCCTTCTCGAAGTAGGCCACCGCCGGCCGCCTGGCGTAGCCGGCGTTCACCAGTCCCTCGCCGATCAGCTCCTCCTCCGGCAGCACGTAGGCGATGCGCCGCACCCGCGCGTCGATCAGCCGCCGCTCCAGCTCTCTGAGCAGGGCGCTGGCCAGCCCGCGCCCGCGCCAGGCGGACGCGATCGCGATCCGCATCACCCAGGCCCGCTCGCCCGCCACGTGGGAAAGCGCCGCACCGATGGGGACGCCCTGGTGGACGGCCACGACGGCGGGCTGGCGTGAGGTCAGCGCCCCGAGGCACTCGGCGAGCGAGAACACCGACTCCTGGCCGAGGCCCGCGGTCGTGTCGATCAAATGGACGACGGCCGCGAGGTCGTCTTCGCGATAGTCATGAATGTGCCAGTTCACCGGTGTCGCCTCCTCGGCTGGGGGCTACCGACGCTAAGGCAGCGCGGGCGACTGGTCCCGCACCGTGCTGGACAACATGACGTCGGAAAATCTACCAAGTGGAATATTGGCCGAAATTTCCGGACAAACTCCGCGATATAGGTCACACCGCAGCCCGTGCCGCTTTCACGTGGGGCGGGAGGGCGCCCTGTCCCGGCGACGCCCGGCCCTGATGGCGTCGCTCTGGGAGATCAGGCGCCCTCATGTGATCGTTCGCTGCACAGGTCGGATGGACGATCAGCCGGCCAGGCCGCGGGCGGTCAGCCGGTGGAGGGCGATCAGCGCATAGCCCGCCACCACGAAGAGCGCGGAGAAGGCGAGCGCCGCCAGCGCGTAGTCCGTCCAGACCAGGACGTCGTCATGGAGGTACCTTGCGGCCATACGGCGCGGCAACGCGGGCGCGGCCACCAGCACCAGCGCCCCGTAGGCGAGCGGGAAGGCCAGCCACTTCAGCGGATCCGCCCACCCGGGCCGCCGCGCCCGGTCGAAGGCCATCCAGTCGACGAACGCCATCACCGGCGTGACGCAGTGCAGCAGGAGGTTGCCCCAGTGCCGGGGGCCGCCGCCGAGGTCGGGCAGCGGCAGGGCGAAGAACGCCACGACCCCGGTGATCACGAGGTGGAGCGTCACCGCCCCCTTGACCGTGGCCGAGGTCTCCCGGCCGAGCAGGCGCCACAGGTAGTAGAGCGCGAGCACGATGTTGCTCTGCACGGTGAAGGTGACCCATGGATTCCTGAGCGCGATCACCGCGCAGACGATCCCACCGATCGCGGCCGACACCAGTAGAACCCGCCAGATCGCTCGCATGGCCGACATCCTAGAAGCTGGTCGATCAACGGCGGGCCGTGATCAGCTCCGCAGGGGGAAGTGGCAGGCCACCTGGTGCGCGCCGCCCGTCAGCGGCGGCTCGCTCTCACAGATCTCCTCGGCCAGCGGGCACCGCGTCCTGAACCGGCAGCCCGTCGGCGGGTTGACCGCGCTGGGCAGCTCGCCGCGGATCGCGATGCTCTCGCGCGGCGCCAAGCCGGGGTCGGCGGAGGGGACGGCGTCGATCAGCGCCTGGGTATAGGGGTGCCGGGCGGCCCTGACCACGTCGTGTGCGGGACCGACCTCGACGAGCTTGCCCAGGTACATGACGCCGATCCGGTCCGACATGTAGTCCACGACCGACAGGTCGTGGCTGATGAACACGTACGACAGGCCCAGCTCGCGCTGCAGGTCGCGCATGAGGTTGAGCACCTGCGCCTGGATCGACACGTCGAGCGCGCTCACCGGCTCGTCACCGACGATCAGCCGCGGACGCAGCGCCAGCGACCGGGCCAGTCCGATGCGCTGCAGCTGGCCGCCGGAGAACTCGTGCGGATAGCGCTCGAGGACCCGTCGCGACAGACCCACCTGGTCCAGCAGCGTCGCGACGCGCCTGCGGCGCGTGGCGGGATCGTCCACCCGCTGGATCTCCAGCGGCTCTGTGAGGATGGCGTCTATCCGCATCCGCGGGTTCATCGCCGCGTAGCTGTCCTGGAACATCAGCTGGACCTGCCGATGCATCCGGCGGCGCTCGCGCCGGTCGAGCGTGGCGATGTCGGCGCCGTCGACGACGATCCGCCCGCCGCTCGGCTCCTCCAGCCCGACGACCAGGCGGCCCACCGTGGACTTGCCGCACCCGGACTCGCCCACGAGCCCGAACGTCTCGCCGGGGTGGACGTCGAACGACACCCCGGCCACGGCGCTCACCCTGCCCGACGCCCTTCGCAGTCCACCGCCCGTGGCCTCGTAGTCCTTGACCAGCTCGCGGACCGACAGGATGGCCTCCGCCGCAGGCTCGGACGGCGGCTCCTCCGGCGGGACGAGCGTGACCCTGGCCGAGGACGCCTGGACCGGCTCGACCGGATGCAGGCACGCGTGCCCGTGCTCGCCCGCCGACAGGGCCACGTCAGTGGTACGGCACGCCTCCGTGGCGAACCGGCAGCGGGGCGCGAACCGGCACCCGGTCATGGGCCTGGACAGGTCGGGCGGCAGGCCGGGAATGCTGTAGAGCCGCCCGCGCGAGCCGTTCTCTCTCGACGCCGAACCCGGGAGCGCCTCCATGAGGGCCTCGGTGTAACGGTGCCGCGGCGAGCGGAACAGCTCCGCGGTCGTCGCGGACTCCACCACCCTGCCCGCGTACATGACCGCGACCCTGTCGGCCCGGCTGGCGATCACGCCCAGGTCGTGGGTGACGAGGACGACCGCCATGGCGAACTCTTCACGCAGGTCGTCGATCAGCTCGAGGATCTGGCGTTGCGTGGTCACGTCGAGCGCCGTCGTCGGCTCGTCGGCGATGAGCAGGCGGGGCGAGCAGACGAGTGCCATGGCGATGACGACCCGCTGGCGCATCCCGCCTGAGAGCTGGTGCGGGTAGGCGTCGACGATCTTGTCGGCGCGCGGCATCCCGACCCTGCGCAGGATCTCGACGGCCCGTTCCCGCGCCTCCGCCTTGCCGACCCCCTGGTGCACCCGCAGCGGCTCGGCGACCTGGGTACCGATGCGCATGGTCGGGTTGAGCGAGGTGAGCGGGTCCTGGAACACCATGCCCATCCGGACGCCGCGGATCCTGCGCACCTCCGCCGGCGGCAGGGACCGCAGGTCGCGGCCCTCGAAGAGGATCTCCCCTCCGACGACGTCGCCGCCGGGCGGCAGCAGGCCCATGACCGACAGCGCGGTCATGGTCTTGCCGCTGCCCGACTCGCCCACGACGCCGAGGGTCTCGCCTTGCCGTACCTCCAGGTTGACGTCGTCGAGGGCGTGGACGACGCCCCTGCGCAGCGCGATGTCGGTGCTGACGTGACGCAGCCGCAGCAGGGGTTCGGTCGGATCGGTCGGTGCGCTCATGTTCGTGCTCCTGCTAGCGCCGCCGGAGGCGGACCTCGAAGACGTCCCTCAGCCCGTCGCCCATGAAGTTGAAGGCGAGGACGATGAGGATGATGGCGATTCCCGGCGGGTAGAGCAGCCACCAGTGGCCGCTGTAGGTGTCGGCGAGGCCGTCGGAGAGCATCCCGCCCCAGTTGGCGGCGGGAGGCGGCACGCCGAG
The DNA here is from genome assembly GCF_042681425.1 of Nonomuraea mangrovi. Lineage (NCBI taxonomy): Bacteria > Bacillati > Actinomycetota > Actinomycetes > Streptosporangiales > Streptosporangiaceae > Nonomuraea > Nonomuraea mangrovi. Next base: position 53,618 of record NZ_JBHUFV010000098.1, read on the forward strand.
GCCGAGGAACGACAGGTAGGCGACGTAGAGGATGGCGTCGGCGACCTGGAAGGTGGCGTTGACGATCACCGTCCCGATGGCGTTGGGGATGATGTGCCGCCGTACGGCCCGGCCGCCGGTTCCGCCCATCGACCGCATGGCCTGGACGTATTCGCGGGAGCGCAGGCTGAGGGCCTCGCCGCGCACGAGCCGGGCCGGGCCCAGCCACGCGAAGGCCCCGATGATGAGGATGAGCATCGGCACGCTCGGCGTGACGATGGTCGCCATGAGCATGAACAGGAACAGCGAGGGGATCGACATCATCGCGTCCACGACGCGCATCATGGCCGCGTCCACCCATCCGCCTGCGAACCCCGCGATGGCCCCCCAGACCGTGCCCATGAGGGTGGCGAGGACGCCCGCGGCGAGCCCGACGACGATGGAGGTCTGGCCGCCGAGCATGAGGCGGCCGAGCTGGTCGTAGCCGACGCCGTCGGTGCCCAGCGGGTGCCCGGCCGTACCGGGAGGCAGGTGTACCGCCGCGAGATCGGTGTGCACCTGGTCGGTGTGGTAGAAGAGCGGCCCGAGGAAGCAGACCGCGCCCAGCAGGACGAACAGCGCCAGGCCCACCAGGGCCAGGCGGTTCTCGCCGAACACCTCGACGCCCTGGCGCCACAGTCCGCGCACGGGCGCCTCGTCGTCGAGGGGTTCGCTCCGCTCGACGGTCGTCCCGGTCGAGGTGGTCATGCTCGGCCCGCCCTGAGCCGCACCCTGGGGTCGACGGCGGCGTACAGCAGGTCGGCCAGCAGCGCGCCGAGCACGGTCGCCACCGCGATGATCAGGGTGACGCCGAACAGGATGGGGAAGTCACGCTTCAGCGCCGCCTGCCAGAACAGCTGGCCCATGCCGGGGAAGTTGAACAGCGACTCCACGACGAGGGCGCCGCTGAAGAGCGCGGGCAGGTACATCCCGAGCAGCGTGATGACGGGAAACAGCCCGTTGCGCAGGGTGTGCCGGCCGACCACCCTGCCCTCCGGCAGCCCCTTGGCCCGGGCGGTGCGCACGTAGTTCTCGTTGAGGTTGTCGACCATCGAGGAGCGGACGTAGCGCGAGTACACCGCGATGGTCACGATGGCGAGCGTGACGGTGGGCAGGACGAGTCCCGCGGGGTCGGCGAGCACCTCGCCCAGGGTGAAGCCCTGGGGGGCCTCCGGTGGCAGGATCGGCCAGACCTGCGAGAAAACAATGATCATCATGAGACCCATGAAGAAGATGGGAGTGGCGTAGGCCAGCAGCGAGAGCGCGGTGATGGCGTAGTCGGGCCATCGGTTGCGGCGCACCGCCTGGACGACGCCGAGCGGGACGGCCACGACGACGGCCAGCAGGGTCGACAGCAGCGACAGCACCATGGTCTTGGGCAGCCGCTGGCCGATGGCCTCGGTGACCGACTGGTTGAGCTGGAAGGAGTAGCCGAGGTCACCGCGCAGCAGGCGCTCGACGTACATGACGTACTGCTGGACCCAGGGCCGGTCGTAGCCCATGTCGCGGTTGAACGCCGCCAGTTGCTCCAGCGTCGCCTCCTTGCCCAGGGTGGCGCGTGCCACGCCTCCCGGCAGGAGGTGCAGGATGACGAATGTGATCATCGTGACGAGCACGACGATGACCAGGGCCTGGCCCAGGCGCGTGATCAGATACCGGGCCACGGAGGCCCCTCCTTGTTCCGGGGACTCCGGTGGCCCTGTCTCGGGCCACCGGAGTCGGGGACGGTCCTCGTCTCAGCTCGTCCAGGACCAGTCCTGGAAGAACATGCCGTTCATCGGGTCCTGGGGGTCGACACCCTGCAGATCGGACCTGAACGCCGAGATCTGGTAGACGGGGTTCGGCATCCACAGCACCGGCAGGTCCTTGGCCAGGTGGTCGTTGTAGGCCTTGAGCGTGGCCTCGTCGGCGGAGAACTGCGTCGCCTCGATGAGCCTGTCGGCCTCCGGGTCGCTGTAGCCGCCCAGGTTCACCGGCGCGCCGGTCGCGAAGAGCCGTTCGCCGCTGGCGAAGGCGGGGTAGTACCAGCTTCCCTGGGAGCCGAAGAAGGACATGTCCCAGGAGCAGCTCGCCTCGGACGGCTTGCAGGCCGGGGTGACCGCGACGGAGTCGGGCACCTCCTTGATGGTCAGCTCGACGCCCACCTTGGCCATCTGCGACTTGATCTCGGCGAACATCTTCGTCGTCGCGGCGAAGCCGGTCTGGCTGGTGACGGTGAAGGCCAGCGGCGTGCCGGAGGCGATGCCCTCGCCGCACTGGTCCGGTCCCGTGCCCGGCTTCTGGCAGGTCGTCTGCCCGTCCGGGGTCACCTGCCAGCCGTGGGCCTCGAGCAGCTGCCTGGCCTTGGCGGGGTCGAAGGAGTAGGCGCACCCGTCGCTCGAGCCGTTGGTGCCCGGCTTGAGCGGGACGGGGCCGCACGTCGGCGCGGCCATGCCGGACCAGATGACCTTGCTGATCGTGGGCTGGTCGATGAGCATCTGCATCGCCTGGCGCAGATACAGCTGCTTGAACAGGGGCCCCGACTTCGGGTTGTTGTAGTTCAGCTGCAGGTAGGTGATGGACCAGCCGTACCAGGGGGAGACCTTGTACCCCTTGGACTCGAGGTACTTCTGCTGGGAGAGGTTGGCGGGCGGGAGGTAGCCGTAGTCGATCTCCCCGGCGCGCAGCACGTTGAACTCCGCGTCGTCACCGGTGAACGGCCTCAGCACCACCTTCGACAGCTTCGGCTTGTCGGCGCCGGAGTAGTTCTCGCGCGCGGTGAGGACGACCTCGCCGTTCGGCACGTACTTCTCCAGCTTCCACGCGCCGCTGTTGACCTGCCACAGCTCGTTGGTCGCGTAGGTCTTGGGGTCCTTCGACGCGGCGAGGAGGAAGTCGAAGACCTTCTTGGCGCCGTCGGGAGTGGTGTCGAGGTCGCTCACCTTCGCCGTGGCCGCGTCCTTGTCCCAGGCGTGCTGGGGCAGGGGCACGATGCGGTTGAGCTGGTTCCCGACGAACCACGCGGTGTTGTAGACCTTCTTCGTCGTCAGGGAGAAGGTCTTCGCGTCCTTGACCGAGAAGTCGGCGATGTTGTCGGGGAAGCCCCCGGCCCGGTAGGACGCCCACTTGTCCTTGTTCGCCGAGACGAGGTTGTACCAGAACTGGACGTCGCGGGTGGTGACGGGCTTGCCGTCCGACCACGTGTTGTCCTTCAGCGTGATCGTCAGGGTCTTGCCGCCGTCGCTCACCTCCGGCGGCTCGGCCATCGAGCGCTCAGGGTCGATGTTGTACTTCGCCGAGCCGTCCAGACGGTATTCGTACAGGTGGCGGTACTGCGCGGCGCCGAAGATGGCGTTCTCGCCCTGAGTGAAGCCGGGCGCCGAGATGGGCAGGATCCAGTTCGGGGTCCTCAGGGCGACGGTCACGCTGTCCTTGCCCTGGCTCCCGCTCTGGGCGCCCTTCGGCGTACCGCCTCCGGAGCCGCTGCACGCGGCCAGGCCCAGCCCGATGGCCATCACGGACGCTAAGGCGGCGCTGCCGCGGAGTCCGCGCCTGTGGAATCTGCTCCCCATGGGATCTCCTCGATTGACGTGCACGTGCCCTGCGCTTTCGGGGCCTAGGTGCGCTCAATCCGGAGAATGTATAGACGGCAATGTATGAAGTCAACGGAACTAAATGACTTTGTTTCGCATACTTCTTTCGGGCTAGAGTCGAAGTGGCGCGTGGTCCATGATGGGGCTCTGTGCGACGGCGCCGGGCAACCGGCCACAGGGAGGAGCGGCATGTCGGACCCATCGAGTCCCGCCAACTTGCGCGAGCAGGCGCTGAGCCTGTTGGCGAGTGGCGAGGCCACGTCCCGTGCCGACCTCGTCGAGACGCTGCAGGTCGCGCCCTCGACCGTCTCCAGCGTGGTGCGCCGGCTGCTGGAGGAGGGCGCCATCCTGGAGGAGGGGGTGGGCAGGTCCACGGGCGGGCGACGGCCCCGCATCCTGCGCCTGCGCGACATGGGTGGCGTCTTCGCCGTGTCCGAACTGGGCGCCAGGCACGCCCGCATCGGCCTGTGCTCGCCCGACGGGCGGCTGCTCGCGGCCGAGGAAGAGGCCATCGACATCGCCTCAGGCCCCGCGGAGGTCTTCGACGCGGTCGCGCAGGCGTTCGGGCGGCTCAGGTCGGCGGCAGCACCGGGACAGGCGATGCTCGGGATCGGCATGGCGCTGCCCGGTCCCGTCGAGTTCCCGCTCGGACGGCTGATCGGCCCCGCCCGCATGCCCGGCTGGAGCGGCTTCGACGCTCACGCCCACCTCAGGGAACGCTTCGGCGTGCCCGTGGTCGTCGACAACGACGCCAAGGCGGCCGCGATGGGCGAGCACATCGTCCGCGGCAGGGACACCGGCGACATGATCTACGTCAAGGCCGGCACCGGCATCGGCGGCTGCCTCGTCAGCGGCGGCCAGATCTACCGCGGCGGCCGCGGGCTCAGCGGCGACGTCACCCACGTCCGCGTGGCCGACAGCGGCGAGCGCGAGTGCTCCTGCGGCAGCCGAGGGTGCCTGGAGACCGTGGCCAGCGGCGCCGCCCTGGCCCGCCAGCTCGAGGAGCGGGGCCTGCCGGTGACGACGACCAGGGACGTCATCGCCGCAAGCGTCAACGCCGAGCCGTCCGTGGTGACGATGGTGCGCCACGCCGGCGGCCTGCTCGGGGTCGCCCTGTCCGGCCTGGTCAACTTCCTCAATCCCGACGCCGTCGTCATCGGCGGAGCGCTGTCCAGCCTCGACGTCTACGTCGCCGCGGCCAGGAGCATGCTCTACGAGCGCTGCCTGCCCTCCATGACCCAGTCCCTGTCCATCGAGGCCAGCGTCGCGGGCCCGGATGCGGCCCTGTTCGGCCTCGGGCATCTGGTGCGCGCGTCGGCCGACGTCCGACCCTCCTGAGGAGCCCCGCCCGTGTCCCGTCCCCTCCGCGTCGCCATCGGCGGCGTGCACATCGAGTCCAGCACGTTCTCGCCGCACCTGAGCACCGCCGGTGACTTCGAGGTCACCCGCGGAGACGCGCTTCTGGCCAGGTACGGCTGGCTCTCGCCCGCCGAACCGTGGGCCGCCGACGTCGAATGGGTGCCTCTCGTGCACGCACGGGCCCTGCCCGGCGGCGCGGTCACCCCCGAGACGTACGACGCCTGGCACGCCGAGATCCTCGACGGACTGGCCGCCGCCGGCCCCTTGGACGGGATCCTGCTCGACATCCACGGCGCGATGAGCGTCGTCGGGCGCGACGACGCCGAGGGCGGGCTCGTCACCGCCATCCGGTCGCTCGTCGGTCCGGAGCCGTTCGTCTCCGCGGCCATGGACCTGCACGGCAACGTCTCTCACGCGCTGTTCGACGGGTGCGACCTGCTGACGTGCTACCGCACCGCGCCCCACGTCGACGTGTGGGAGACCCGCGAGCGCGCGGCGCGCAACCTGGTCGACGCGCTCCGCCGGGGGCGGCGCCCGCACAAGGCCCTCGTCCACGTGCCGATCCTGCTGCCCGGCGAGATGACCAGCACGCGGCTCGACCCGGCCAAGGCACTGTACGCCCGCGTCCCCGAGATCGAGGCCAGGGACGGAGTCATCGACGTCGCGATCTGGATCGGCTTCGCCTGGGCCGACGAGCCCCGCTGCAGCGGCGCGGTCGTCGCCACGGGCACCGACGCGGCCGCCACGGCCGCGGCGGCCCGCGAGCTGGGCCGGCACTTCTGGGAGGCGCGCGACGACTTCACGTTCGTCGCGCCCACCGGCACCATGGACGAGTGCCTCGACGAGGCCCTGGTGGCCGTCAAGGATCCCGCCCGGCGCCCGTTCTTCATCAGCGACTCAGGCGACAACCCGGGTGCCGGCGGCGCCGACGACGTGACCTTCGCCCTCGAGCGGATGCTGACCCGGCCCGAGATCGCCGACGGCTCGGTCAGGGCGGTGTACGCCTCGCTGGTCGACCCCGACGCCGTGGCGCGGGTCGCGGACCTGCCGCCGGGCTCACCGGTCAGCGTGCGCGTCGGCGGCCGCATCGACCCGCGCGAGCCCGGCCCCCTTCCGATCGAGGGCGTCCTGGAGGCCGTCGCCGACGACCCCGACGGCGGGCGGTGCGTGAGCCTGAGGGTCGGCGGGCTCAGCGTCTTCGTCACCTCGCGCCGGATGCAGTACCGCGAGCTGGCCTCCTACAGGCGTCTGGGCGTCGAGGCGGGCACGGTGGACCTCGTGGTCGTGAAGATCGGCTACCTCGAGCCCGAGCTGTTCGAGGCGGCGGGCGACTGGCTGCTGGCGCTGACGCCGGGCGGCGTCGACCAGGACCTGCGGCGGCTGCCGTACGAGCGGCTGCTGCGGCCGGTCTTCCCCCTCGACCGCGACTTCGCCGCGGACCTCACCGTGGTGGCGCGGTGACCGTGATCACCTGAAGGGGCCTCGGCGCAGGTTGCTCGGGGCGGTGCCGCGGACGCGCTTGAAGGCGGCGCTGAAGGTGAACGGGTCCCGGTAGCCGACCCGGCGGGCCACGGAGGCGATCGCGGTGTTCGGCTCCCGCAGCAGATCGGCGGCCGGCGTCATCCGCCAGTCGGTGAGGTATCCCAGCGGCGGCCTGCCGACGAGTTCGGTGAACCTGCGGGCGAAGGCGGCCCGGGACATGCCGGCCTCGCCGGCGATATGCGGCGCGTGGGCCTGACCGGGCGAGTCCGCCGCCCAGGCCTCACCGGTTCGTACGGCGTGCCGCGGGAGCCGCGGGTCCGTCGGCGCCGCCGATGACGGCCTCGCGGCGGTACCTGCCGGGCGCGATGCCGTACTCCCGCTTGAAGGCGTTGGCGAACGCGAACTCTGAGGTGTAGCCGACGCGCCCCGCCACCTCGCCGAGCGGGGCGTCGGAGGCTCGAAGAAGTCCTGCCGCGCTGGTCAGCCGCCACCACGTCAGATAGGTCAGCGGCGGCTGCCCCACCAGGGCGGTGAAGCGGCGCGAGAAGGCCGCCCTGGACAGCCCGGCCTCGGCGGCCAGCGTCTGGACGGTCCACGGGTGGGCCGGGTCGCGATGGACGGCGTGGAGGGCCGCGCTGACCGGAGGATCGGCGAGGGCCGCCGCCCAGCCCGTCGCCCTGGCCCGCTCGGGCGGCTCGTCGAACCATGCGCGCAGGATGTACAGCAGGAGCATGTCGAGCAGGGCGAGCACGATGATGTCCGCCCCGGGCCTGGGGTTGCCGATCTCGTTGCCGAGCAGGTCGACGGCGGCGCGGAGCTCGGGGTGGTGGCCGAACCTGGCGGGCAGGTGGATGGCCTCGGGCAGGTCGCGGAGCAGCGGGTGGGAGTGACGGGGGTCGAGCCGGTAGCCGCCGCACAGCGTCACCGTGACCGGGCCGTGGCCGCCCACGAAGTCGGAGACGAACAGCTCGGCGTCCTCCAGCGGGTCGCAGACGGGCTCGGCCGGAGTCGCGGAAGGGCTGTCGGCCAGGACGTACCCGTGGCCGTGGGGGAAGAACACCACGTCGCCGACGCCGAGCGCCACGGGATCGCCGGAGGGTGGGATGAGCCAGCACGAACCCCTCAGGATCACCTGGAAGCCCGCGGATCCCGGAACCGAGGGGAAGCGCTGCGCCCATGGGCCGTGCCAGGCGACCCGCGCCGAGCGGGGCCGCCCCGAACGCATGAGCGCGATCACATCACTGAGCACATCCACAGACTGACGCTAGCACGAGACGATCGCGTATGAATCGCGCACTCTTGAGCATTGGTCGTCTCATTGCCGCCTCCTACGGTTGACCACCAGGAACAACCTTCACGGAGGGGATTCGGATGGGACGAAGCATTCTGGTCATCGGGGCGACGGGGACCGTCGGAGGCCGGGTGATGGCGCACCTGCTGAGAGCGGGCGCGGGCGTCCGCGCGCTCACCCGGACGCCGGCGGATCTCCCGCTCGGAGCCGAGCGCGCACTCGGTGATCTGTCGGAGCCCGGCTCGCTGCACGACGCCGTCGACGGGGTCGAGGCGGTGTTCCTGGTCTGGCCGTTCGCCTCGGCCGACGGGCTCGAGGCGGTGCTGAAGGTGATGGCCGCGCACGCCCGCAGGATCGTCTACCTGTCGTCGGCGGCGGTACGGGAGCACGAACGGCAGGCCGAGTCGCTGATCGAACGGTCGGGGATGGAGTGGACGATCCTGCGCCCGCACGCCTTCGCGGCCAACACGCTCCGCTGGGCCGGGCAGGTCCGCGCGGGCGACGTCGTGCGCGGGCCGTACGGCCAGGCCGCCATGTCGCTCGTCCACGAGGACGACATCGCCGCTGTCGCGGTGCGGGCCCTGACCGAGGACGGGCACGCGGGCGCCGTCCACGAGCTGACGGGCCCACGTTCGCTCACCCAGGCCGAGCAGGCGCGGATCATCGGGGAGGCCATCGGAAGGCCGGTGCGATGGGAGGAGACCGACCCGCGCGAGGCCAGGCGCGAGATGCTGGCCCGCGGCTGGCCGGCCGGGGTCGTGGACGGCATCCTGCGCGCCCAGGCCGAGATGACCGCCGATGCCGCGCCGGTCACCGCCGCCGTGGCGGAGGTCACCGCGGGCGCGCCGCGTACGTTCAGGTCCTGGGCCGACGAGCACGCGCACGCCTTCCGCGCCGGCGCGCGTGCCGCCCGCATCCACGAGTACGGCAGCGCCGAGGTCATCCGCCACGAGGAGGCGCCGCTTCCGGCGCCGGGCCCTGGCGAGGTGCTCGTCCGCGTGGCCGCGACGTCGTTCAACCCGTCGGAGACGGGCCTGCGGGCGGGCCTGCTTCAGGCCGTGCTGCCGTACACGCTGGGGTGGGACGTCTCGGGCACGGTCGTGGCCGTCGGCGCGGGAGTGACCAGGTGGAGCCGGGGAGATCGGGTCATCGGCCGGCTGGACGGGGGAGGGGCCGCGGCCGAGTACGTCGCCGCCCCCGCCGCGGCGCTGGCCGCCGCGCCACGCGCGATCCCGCCGGCCGACGCCGCCGCGATCCCGGTCGCCGCGCTCACCGCGTGGCAGGCCGTGTTCGAGCACGCGGAGGTGAGCGCGGGCACGCGCGTGCTCATCAACGGCGCGGGCGGCGGGGTCGGCGGCTTCGCCGTCCAGCTGGCCAAACGGGCGGGCGCGACGGTGATCGCCACGGCCGGCCCCCGCAGCGCCGGGGTGGTCCGCTCCCAGGGCGCCGACCGGATCGTCGACTACACGGCCGAGCCACTGCCCGGCGGGGTCGACGCGGTGATCAACCTGGTGGGCGTCGACGAGGGCAAGGCCGCCGAATTGGCCTCGCTCGTACGGCCGGGCGGGGTCGCGGTCTCCATCGCCACGCCCCTTCCCTCGCCCGCCGCCACGCATTTCGTGACCCGCAACGACCCCGCGCAGCTCGCGCAGATCGTGGCACTCGTCGACGCCGGAGACCTGACCGTCGACGTCGCCGAATCCCTTCCCCTGTCCGAGCTGGCCTCCGTCCATCGCAGAAGCGAGGCGGGGCTGACGCGGGGAAAGATCATCCTCATCCCCTGAAACGACGGCCCTGCCACCGACGCCGGCAGCACCGGTCAAGGACCCGACGGTGAGACACCGGCGGGTCCATGACCTGGTCAGGGGCGTTGCACGGCGGGTCGCGCCTAGGACCATGGGCGGAGACGAGTCCGGGACCATCGGCTGATCCGCCCGGCACCCGCGCGTGCCGATACTCGTCGTCATGCCGACCGCCCCCACCACCACGCGCGTCCCTGGCGCGCGGCCGTTCCTCGCCGGGATGTTCGTCGACGCGCTGGGCAACGGGCTCTACGTCCCGCTCACCCTGCTGTTCATCCGGGAGGTGACCGGCCTGCCCATGACCACCGTCGGCCTGGGGGTGACCATGGCGGCCCTGGTGGGACTGGCCGCCAACCCGGTGGCGGGCGCGCTGATCGACAGGTTCGACGCGCGCGGCGTGCTCATCGGCACCTACGTGCTCCGTGCTCTGGGCTTCGCCGCCTACCCGCTCGTGGACGGCTTCGCCGCGCTCGTCGCCGTCGCCGCCGTGGTCGCGGTCGGCGACCGCGCCTACTACCCCGCCTCCGGCAGCTACCTGTCGGTGCTGGCCCACGGCGCGGCTCGCGACCGGCTGTACGCGCTCATGGCCACCGCCAGGAACGTCGCCTTCGGGCTCGGCGGGCTGCTGTCGGCGGGGGCGATGTCGCTCGCGGGGGCGACAGGGTTCGTGCTCATCGCCCTGGTCAACGCGGCCAGCTTCGTGGTCGCCACCGGGTGCCTTGTCCTCTCGGGACGGCACGCGGGAGCCCCTCCCGCCGAGCCGCGGCGGGAGGGGTACCGGCGGGTCCTGGCCGACCGCCCGTTCGTCGGCCTGGTGGCGGCCGAGCAGGCGTTCACGCTCGCGCACATGATCCTTCCCGTCGCGTTGCCGGTGTACGCGGTCGCGGTCCTCGGCGCCCCCGCCTGGCTGCTGGGCGTGCTGTACACGCTCAACACCGTTCTGGTGGCGGCCGGTCAGCTCCCGGTGCGGCGGTGGCAGCGCGGTGCCCGCCGTACCCATGCCATGGCGCTGGGCGGGGCGGTGCTGATCGTCGCGTGCGGCCTGTACGGCGTGGCGGCGCTGCTGCCTCCGGGCCCGCCGCGCGTGTGGGGGCTGGTGGCCGCCACGCTCGTGTTCACCCTCGGCGAGCTCCTGCACACCACCCCCTCGTGGGCGATCGCCGCGGCGACGGCGCCCGCCGCGCTCAGAGGCCGCTACCTGGCGATCCATCAGCAGACCTGGGCGGTGGCGGCCGTCGTCGCGCCCGCGGGCTTCTCGGCACTGCTCGGCACGGCGCCGCCGCTGCTGTGGACGACGCTCGGAGTGTCGCTCGGATGCGCCTGCCTCGCCGTGCTGCGCCTGTCCCGCCGCCTCCCCGCCGAAGCCGTCGCCGCGCCAGGAGCCTGACGGCCCCCGAGATCGGGTGAAGTCGTTCGACCGGGTCCCGGTGAGGCCGTTCATCTGGTGAGACGGTCCGGTGGCTGACCACTTTCCGGCTGTCCCGAAGGTGAGCGACTCTTTACGTCCGGCCATCCGTCTGTAACACTGCCGATTCTGTAAGCGCTTACACCCGCAGGGGTGTAAGCGCTTACAGAAGGAGGAGCCGGGCAATGGAAGTGACCATCTACGAGGTCGCCCAGCGGGCGGGCGTGTCGATCGCCACCGTGTCGCGCACGCTGCGCGGGACGGGTCCCGTGGCGGACAAGACCCGCCAGAAGGTGCTGAAGGCGGTCGAGGAGCTGAGCTTCACCCCCAGCAGGCTGGGCGTGAGCCTGGCCGAGGGCAGGCACGCCGCCAACGGCATCGTCTTCCCCAACCTCGCGGGTCCGTACTACACCGAGGTGCTGCTGGGCTACGAGGAGGTCGCCTCCGAGCTGGGCCGGTCGGTCCTCATCCTGTCCACGAAAGGCCGCAGCCAGGTCCGTGACCTGGTGAAGGACCTGGCCGGCCGGGTGGACGGCATGGTCGTCTTCGGCCAGACCGTCCCCGAGGACCTGGTGGCCGAGCTGATCGCCGCCGAACTGCCGCTCGTCTTCCTGTCCCGCGACCCCGTCCCCGGCGCGGCCACGCTGCGCAGCGAGAACACGGCCGCCGCGACGCGCCTGGCCGAGCACCTGCGCGGCCACGGCTATGACTCCTACGCCTTCCTCGGCGCCCCCTACGCGGTCGGCGACGACGTCTCCGAGCGCTGGGCGGGCGTCTCTGCCGTGCTGGGCTCGGCGATCGAGCCGGTGCTGACGACCGAGTACACCGTCGAGAGCGGCTACGCGGCCGCGCTGGAGCTGCTGCGGTCCCGGCACAGGCCGCGCGCCCTCATCTGCTCGGACGACGAGGTGGCGCTCGGCGCGCTGCTGGCCGCCGAGGAACTGGGCCTGGCCGTACCCGATGACCTGGCGGTGACCGGCTGGGACGACATCATGGCCGCCCGCCACGCCCGCCCCGCGCTGACCACCATCCGCCAGCCCATGCGCGAGCTGGGCGCCAGGGCCGCCAGGACGCTGGACGAGCTGATCACCGGCGGCCGGGCCGCCGCCTCGACCCACCACGTTCTCTCCACCGAGCTGGTCGTGCGATCCAGCTGCGGCGTACACCCCCTGGAGGAATCCCCATGAACACCTACCCCCGGCGTTCCGCGGCCGGCCTGCTCGCCGTCGCGCTCGTGCTGGCCGGCTGCGGCCGCGAGGCGAGCAAGGCCCCCGAGCAGGCGAGGGACGTCACGACCGGCAAGATCGCCGGCGAGGTGACCGTCTGGGCGATCGGCGAGGAGGGCAAGGCCCTGGACGCCTTCGCCGACGACTTCGAGAAGGCCAACCCCGGGGTGAAGATCACTGTCACTCCCATGGGCTGGGACGTCGCGCACGACAAGATCACCTCCGCGATCGCCGGCGGCGCCACCCCGGACGTCACCATGATCGGCTCCACCTGGTCCGGCGAGCTGTCGAAGACCGGAGCCCTCGACCCCACCCCCGCCGACCTCTTCGACCAGGCGGCCTTCTTCCCCGGCGCGTGGGAGACCGTGAACGTCAACGGGACCGCGTACGGCGTGCCCTGGTACGTGGAGACCCGCGTCCTGTACTACCGCAAGGACGTGGCCGAGAAGGCGGCGGTGAAGGCCCCGGCCACCTGGGCCGACTTCACCGCCTTCGTCAAGGCCATGAAGGAGAAGGGCGGCGCGGACAAGGGCTTCAACCAGGGCTACCGCGCGGGCTCGTGGCAGGAACTGCTGCCGCTGATCTGGCAGGCGGGCGGCGACATCGTCAAGGACGGCGCCTACACCTTCGACACTCCCGAGGCGGTCACCGCGCTCAAGCACTACGCCTCGCTGTTCGAGCAGAAGCTCGCCCCCAACGACCTGCCCGTCGGCGCCTTCCCGCAGACCTTCATCAAGGGCGAGGTCGGCGCCTTCTACTCCGGGCCGTGGATGGCCGGCGTGCTCGCCAACGACGGCGGCGACGGATTCAAGGACAAGTTCGGCCTCGCCCTCTACCCCAAGGGCCCGGTCACGGGCACCAGCTTCGTCGGCGGCGCCGACATGGTGGTGTTCAAGAAGGCCAAGAACCGCGACGCGGCGTGGACGTTCCTGCGGTGGCTGACCGACCCCAAGGTCCAGGCGACCTGGTACACCAAGGTCAAGGCGCTGCCCAGCGTGCGGTCGGCCTGGCAGGAGCCTGCACTGACCGCCGACCCGCAACTGGCCGTCTTCGGCGAGCAGCTCAAGGACGCCAAGACCCCTCCGCCGTTCCCGACGTGGGAGCAGGTCGCCAGGGTGATCGAGACCGAGCTGGAGAAGCTGGCTCTCGGCAGGTCCACCGCCGAGGAGACCGCCAAGGCCATCCAGTCGCAGGCCGACACCATCGGCACCGGCCTGTAAGCCATGGCCATCCTCACCAGGGACCGGGAGGCGGCCGCGGCGCCCGCCCCCGTCAGGATCAGGAGCCCGCTCCGCCAGGCGGGCGTCGGCTGGATCTTCGCGGCGCCGTTCGTCGTGCTGTTCGCGGTCTTCTACCTGGGGCCGCTCCTGGTCGGCGTGGGCATGAGCTTCACCGACATGCGCAGCACGGACGTGACCGACCCGCTGGGCGTCGACGTCGTCGGCGTGGACAACTACCTGCGGCTGGCCGGCGACGAGGCGATGCGGAAGGCGGCGGTCAACACCGTGGTCTTCGTGGTCACCGCGCTGCCGCTGACCATCGGGCTCGGACTCGCGGCGGCGGTGGCGCTCAACTCCGGCATCGGGCGGCTGCCCGCGGTGTTCTTCAGGCTCGGTTACTACCTGCCCAACATCACCAGCATCATCGGGGTCGCCGTCGCGTGGAAGTTCCTCCTCGAACCCGACGCGGGGCTGGTCAACCGGCTGCTGGAGCTCGTCGGAGCGCACGGCCCCGCGTGGCTGGAGAACGAGTCCACGGCCCTGCCGTCGATCATCGTGATGACGGCGTGGCGCAGCTTCGGCTTCGACATGGTCGTCCTGCTGGCCGCGCTGCAGGCCATCCCCCGAGAGCTGTACGAGGCGGCGGAGACGGACGGCGCGGGTCGGTGGGCGAAGTTCCGATCCGTGACGGTCCCGGCGCTGCGGCCCGTGCTGATCTTCTGCTCGGTCTACAGCTCCGTCGGCTTCATGCAGTTCATGGAGGAGCCGCTGATCATGACCCAGGGCGGGCCGCTCGACTCGACGCTGTCCGCGTCCCTCGCGATCTTCAAGCAGTTCGGCGTGGGCAACTACGGCTACGCGGGAGCGGCCTCGACCGCCCTGTTCACCGTCATCGTGGCGCTGGCCGTCCTGCAGTTGCGGTTGGGGAGGAGACGATGAAGCGCACCAGAGGCCGGCACGCGGTGATCCTGGCCGGGCTGGGCGCCGGCCTGCTCCTGGTGGCAGGGCCGTTCCTGTGGACAGCGCTCAGTTCGGTCAAGCCCGAGGCGGAGATCCGGCGCGACCCGCCGACGTTCTGGCCCGAGACGTTCACGCTCGGCAACTACGCCGAGCTGTTCGACCGGGTGGACATGGGCCGGGCCTTCTTCAACAGCATGCTGGTGGCCCTCGTACTGGTGGCGGCCAACCTGCTGTTCTGCTCGATGCTCGGCTACGCGCTGGCCAAGCTGCGCTTCCCCGGCAAGAACGTGGTGTTCGCGCTGGTGCTGGTGCAGCTCGCCATTCCAGGGATCGTGCTGATGATCCCGCAGTTCGTGCTCATCGCGAAGCTGGGCATGGTCAACACCTTCATCGGGATCATCCTGCCCACGATGGTCACCCCGCTGGGCGTGTTCATGATGCGGCAGTTCATCGCCGACCTGCCCGACGAGCTGATCGACGCGGCCAGGGTGGACGGCGCGAGGGAGATCCGCATCTTCCTCAGGATGATCCTCCCGCTGTGCGGGCCGCCGCTGGCCACGCTCGGGCTGATCACCTTCCTCGGCGCGTGGAACAACTTCCTGTGGCCGGCCGTGGTGGCCCAGTCGCAGGAGATGTACACCCTGCCCGTGGCGCTGAACATCCTCAACGGCCACGAGGGAACCCACTACAACCTGCTGGTCGCCGGCTCGGTCGTGGTCATCGCGCCGATCCTGCTCCTGTTCGTCTTCCTGCAGCGCTTCTTCGTCCAAGGCATCGCCACCACCGGCATCAAGTAGCTACAAGGAGCCCCCATGCGCAAGGCGGTCCTCTCCTGCGTGCTCTCCACCGCTCTGGTCGCGACCCCGGCGGCCCACGCCCACGCCGACGCGCCGCAGCGGCACGACGGCCGGTTCTCGGCGGCCGACCTGGCCACCATGCGCCGGTACGCGGCCGACACATGGCGTTCGATGCGGGCGATGGTCGACCCCCGCACCGGCGTTCCCGCCGACAAGGTCACCGGCGACCTGCGGACCCGCGCCCGCGTCACCTCGCCCACCAACATCGCCGCCTACGTCTGGAGCACGCTCGTCGCCCGCGACCTTCACCTCATCGGCGGGTCCGAGGCCGTCCTGCGGATCGGCAGGGTGCTCACGGCGCTGGAGAAGATGACGCGCGACACTCCCACAGGGCAGTACTACAACTGGTACGACCCTGCCACCCTGGAGCTGGTGCGCGTCTGGCCCGACAACGGCGACCAGGTCAAACCGTTCGCCTCCAGCGTCGACAACGCCTGGCTCGCCGCGGCGCTCATGATGCTCCGCGAGGCCACGCCCGCCCACGCGGCCAGGGCCGACCGGCTGGCGCGGAGCATGAACTTCGCCGCCTACTACGACGCCGCCGCCCGCCCCGACGCGGGGACCGGCCTGCTGCGCGGCGGCTTCTGGCCGGACAGGCCCGACGGCTGCTCGATCGAGACCGACTACGCGGGTACCGGCGTGAAGGTCTACTCCACCTGCCACACCTACGGCGCTCCCGCCGAGACCCGCATCGCCACCTACGTCGGCATCGCCCTGGGCCAGCTCCCGCGCGAGCACTACTTCGGGATCTACCGCACCTTCCCCGACAGCGGCTGCGACTGGGCATGGCAGGAGCAGAAGCCCGTCGGCTCGTGGAAGCGGTACCTGGGCGTCAACGTCTGGCAGGGAACCTACGGCTACCGCGGCATGCGCTATGTCCCGAACTGGGGCGGTTCGATGTTCGAGGAGCTGATGCCCGACCTGGTCGTGCCGGAGGCGGCATGGGCGCCGAAGAGCTGGGGCCGCAACCACCCGGTCTTCGTGCGCGCGCAGATCGAGCACGGCCTGGCCGAGGCGAAGTACGGGTACTGGGGCTTCTCGCCGTCCAACGACCCGCACGGCGGCTACCGGGAGTACGGCGTCGACCCGCTCGGCATGGACGCGGCGGGCTACACCTCCGACAAGGAACGGAC
The DNA here is from genome assembly GCF_042681425.1 of Nonomuraea mangrovi. Classification (NCBI taxonomy): domain Bacteria; kingdom Bacillati; phylum Actinomycetota; class Actinomycetes; order Streptosporangiales; family Streptosporangiaceae; genus Nonomuraea; species Nonomuraea mangrovi. The sequence continues at coordinate 69,943 of NZ_JBHUFV010000098.1, forward strand.
CGGCACCGACCCAGGCTACGAGGGCTGCAGGCCCGCCCAGCCCGAGCCCGCCTCCTACGGCGACGGTGTGGTCACCCCGCACGCCGCCTTCCTGGCGCTGCCGTACGCGGGACGCAGGGCGCTGGACAACCTGGCCGCGCTGAAGAGGAACTTCGACTCCTACGGCAGGGGCGGCTTCTACGACGCCGTCGCCGTCCGCTCGGGAGTCGTGTCCACCTACCACCTCGCGTTGGACCAGGGCATGGTGATGGCCGCCCTGGGCAACGTCCTGGCCCGCGACAACCTGCGGCGCTACTTCGGCGGCGCCGAGGTCGAGGCCAGGCTCCGCCCCGTGATGGAGCTGGAGGAGTGGGACGTCGTCGACACCACCACAGATCGGGGATGACTGGATGAGCAAGGCTGAGGCCGCGCGCCGCGACTGGCGGGAGCGCGTCTACCAGGCCTCGGGCGAGGTCGCGCAGGGAGCGAGGATCGAGCTCGCGGCTCCCACGGCGCTGCGGGCGACCCCCGGCGCCGGGCACGTGACGCTGACCTGGGACCCGGTTCCCGGCGCGATCGGGTACCTGGTGCACAGGGACGGCGCTCCGGTGACGCAGCCCGACGTCGACGTCGCCGCGGTGCCCGCCTGCCGGTACGTGGACACCGGGCGGCCGGGCGCCGCGTACGCGGTGGCCGCCGTCTCCGCGATGGAGGCCACGGGGCCGCTGTCGGCCGCGGTCCACGCCAAGCCGCTGGAGACCGGCGAGGCCCGGGTGAGCGTGGACGTCGACACGGAGACGGTCACGCGGCCGCTGCCCAGGCCGTGGCGGCCGATGATCGGCTCCGAGCACCTGTCCCACCTGCTCAGCACCGAGCGCACGGGCGGCAGGCCCATCGGCGCCGAGCTCACGGAGGCACTGCGGATCTCCCGTGAGGAGCTCGGCGTGCGGGCGGTGCGCGCGCACGCGATCCTGTGCGACGACCTCGGCGTCTATCGTGAGGTGAACGGCGCGCCCGTGCACGACTTCACCAGGGTCGACGAGGTGTACGACACGATCACCGGCATGGGCCTGCGGCCGGTCGTCGAGCTGTCGTTCATGCCGCGCGAGCTGGCCGCCGACCCGTCGAAGACGGTCTTCGGCTACCAGGCGATCATCTCTCCGCCCAAGGACTACGAGCGGTGGGCCGACCTGGTCAGGGCGCTGACGGCGCACCTGGTCGAGCGGTACGGCGAGCGGGAGGTCGTCGACCACTGGGCGTTCGAGGTGTGGAACGAGGCCAACCTGGAGGTCTTCTGGTCCGGCACCCCCGAGGAGTTCTTCCGCCTGTACGACGTCACCGCCGCCGCCGTCAAGTCCGTCCACCCCGGACTGCGGGTCGGCGGCCCGGCCTCGGCGGCCAACGGCTGGGTGGAGGAACTGCTCGACCATGTCGACGTCTCGGGCGCCGCGCTCGACTTCGTCTCGACCCACACCTACGGCAACGCGCCCCTGGACTGGCGCCCCGCGCTTGCCGGGCACGGCCGCGAGGGCACCCCGATCTGGTGGACCGAATGGGGGCCGACCCCCACCCACTTCCACGGCATCGGCGACGGTCCTTTCGGGGCGACGTTCCTGCTGCACGGCATGAAGTCGGCGGCCGGCAGGGTCGACGCGCTCGCGCACTGGGTTGCCTCCGACCACTTCGAGGAACTCGGCCGCCCGCCGCGGCTGCTCCACGGCGGCTTCGGCCTGCTGACCGTCGGCAACCTGCGCAAGCCCAGGTTCTACGCCCTTGCGCTGGCCGAACGGCTCGGCCAGGAGGAGCTCGCGGCAGACGTCGGAGGGGACGCGGCGGGGGTCGAGGCGTGGGCGGCCAGGCACGAGGACGGCACCGTCGGCGTGCTGGTGTGGAACGGCACGCTCAACCACGGCCAGGCGGGCGGCGCCGCCGAACTGTCCAGAACGGTGGTGCTCACCCTCGCGGGGCTGGCCGAAGGGCCGTACGAGCTGCGGCACCTGCGCATCGACGAGGAGCACAGCAACATCGGCGCCGTCTGGCGGGCGATGGGCGGCGCCGACTGGCCAGGGCAGGACCAGTGGGCCGAGCTGCGCGAAGCGAACGTCCTGCAGGACTACGAGCCTGCCCGCGTCGTCGAGCCGCCGGTCCAGGTCGTCTTCGAGCTGCCGATGCCGGGAGTGTCGTTCCTGGAGCTGAGGAGAGTCCAGAGCTGACCTCAGGCGGTTCGGTAGCGCAGCAGGACGATGCCCGAGGCGAACGCCCGGCTCTCCACCAGCCGCAGCCCCGGCACCTCGGTCGCGCCGGCGAACAGCCGCCTGCCGCGACCGAGGACGACCGGAGCCCGCCACCGTCGCGGAGCGTCCGGTCTACGGCCGGTAGCGGTCGAGCGCGCGCTCCAGTTCCTCCGCCGTGGCGCCGAGGTGGCCGTGCCTGCCCGAGACGGCGAGGACGCGGACGCCGCGCAGTTCCCCGCGAGCCAGCGGCCACAGCGCCCGCGGCCTGCCCTTGACGCGAAGGAGCAGCGCCGGCTCCTCCTCGCCCGACACCTCGGCGGCGGCGATCGCGGTCCACGGCACGCTGACCAGCTCGAGGCCGAGGAACCGGCCCCTGACACCCCACCCGTCCACCCGCAGCTCGCCCGGATCGCCGGTGACGTAGCACGCCGCGGCCATCAGGACGAGCGCGCACAGCACGACGGCGAAGGGCACGCCCTCCAGAGGGAGCGCGCCGACGACGACCGCCGCGCCGGACAGGAGCACGACCCTCGGCCACGTGAGCCGGAACGGAATCCGGGTCTCCGCCATCGTCTCCCTGACGCGGTCCCACGGCTGGAAGCCCGCCCGCCAGCGGGCTCCGCCGAACGTGGCGAGGCTCTCCTCGAGGTCCTCCCCGCGCCCGGCCACGGCCCACGAAGGGCAGAGCACCAGGGTCCCGTCGCGGGTACGCCACGGCCCGGCCAGGCCGTAGCGGGGTAGGCGCGGCAGCCTCGCGTGCGGCTTGGGACGTACGGTCACCAGCCGCGCCCCCAGCCTGCCCGGCACATCCGTCAGCGCCACCCACTCCACCTGCGCCCAGCCGAGGGCGAGCGAGCGGCCGCCCAGGGAGACGGCCAGCCCCTGCGCGTCGAGGGTCAGGTGTCCCGGGCGGAGCAGCCAGCGGCGTACGTGCCACAGGACCAGCACGGCGGCGACGGCCAGGATCGCGTAGGCGGCCGCCGCGGACAGGCCTGCCGCGCCCGTCATGATCAGCCCGAGCGGCAGGCCGATCGCCAGGACGGCGAGCACGCCGAGGGCGATCCTGACGCGGTCAGTCGGCAGCACCGCCGCCTCGGCCGCGGTGTCGAAGCTCGCGGGGTCCCATGCCTGTCCGGCGTGAGCTTCGAACGACTCGGCGATCTCTCGCGGCCTGCGGTCGACCTCGTCGAGCGCCGCGAGGACCACGCTGTCGCCGTCGACCCGATGGAGCGACCAGCGGAACCCGCGTCGCGGCGGCCTCGCCTCGGGGACGAGACCGGCGCGCAACTCGCCGTCGGACAGTTCGACCCGCGCGATCTCGTCCCACCCCAGCTGGAACGGACGGCGCAGCCCGTACCGCATCGCCAGGCCCCACCGGTCGACCTGGATCGTGTAGGACCCCCACCGCGGCACGGTCATGAGGTAGATGACGTACAAGAGGGCGAGCAGCGCGCCGGTCACCGCCCAGCCGGCCACGATCTTCAGTTGCGTGTACGCGAACGTGCTCGCGCCCACATAGAGGAGCGAGAGGTTGGCGGGAAGCCGCATCCAGCCGGGCCATTCGAGGGCGTGACGTCCCTTGATGACCAGGGGCGCGGCCCGCACCTGAGGGCGGGCGGGGGCCAGGCCCGCCCGGTTCAGCGCGAGGGGGAGCCGCTCGGCGGTGTTGATCGCGTACGACTGCGGGTCGGGCAGCGCCCGGCCCGCGCACAGCTGTTTCGTCCTGCGGTAGACATCGCCCAGGGTCAGCACCTGCGGGCATCCGGGCACGCCGTGGCGCAGCACCTCGATCAGCACGCCCGTGAACGCGGTGTGCGATGCGCCCGCGGGGGCGTACGCCTGCCGGTTGGCGGGAGTCGCGGTGATGAGGCAGCTGCCGGAGATGTCCAGGTGCTCCACCGGCGACGCGCTCATCGTGTCCGCGAGCGCCCGGCCGCTGTAGCAGCAGTCCAGGACGACCACCCTGGTCCTGGCGGGACTCCTGCGGACGGCACGCAGCAGATGGTCGACGGGCAGCGCGGTGTAGGTCAGGTCGTCAGGGTCGGCGCCGGTGAGGGCGAGGTAGAGGGTGTCCATGGTGTCGGGATCCAGCAGGCCATGCCCGGAGAAGTACACCAGCAGCACGTCGTCGGCCAGTTCGGCGGCCTGTTTGACCGCCTGGTAGACCTCCTGCGGCGTGGCGGGGTCCTCCACGACCGCGCACTGCCCCTGCGGGACCGCGCCCACGTCGCCGTCGGTGAGCAGCGCCTCCAGGTCCGACAGGTTGCCGTGGACGGCCGGCAGATCGTCCAGATGCGCGTACGTGGCGGTGCCGACCAGCACCACCCGCCACCCCGCGCGGTCAGGAAGGCTCATCGTCCGGTGGACCGGCCGGCCTGACCAACTGGATCAGCTCGGCCATGTCCTTCGCGCTGATCCGCTTGCCCTCGATCGTGCCGTCGGTCTTGACGGTGATGTCCGCCTTGCGCTGTACCAGCCAGGTCTGGACGGCCCTGGCCACGACCGTGAGCGTCCCCCCGCTGGTCAGCGCGATGACGACCGCGTCGGTCGCTCCGCCCATGCGTTCGGCGACCTGCTCCTGCCGGAGCCGCACCCGGCCGCGGAGCTCGTCCTCGCGGGACAGCCATGCCAGCAGCGACCGCAGGTCCGCCGCCGAATCCTCCGACTGGACTGCAATGACCACCTGATCCATCCGCTGATCATCTCAGGACGGTCCGGACTTTTCGATCATCCGTTTCGTCACGATCGGCGTGGGTCGGCGAACGGCGAGGTCATCGGCGTCCGGCGGCGAGCCGTTCGACGGGGGTGCGGGGGCCGGAGAGGCCGAGCGCGGCGGCCTCACGGTGTCGTCGGGGTTTCGGGACACCCCGCGCGTGCGCGCGGCCGAGATGACCTGCCCCGGAGGCGAATCTTCGGGGACCACCCCGGGGCAGGTACTCATGCACCTGCCCCGTCAGGAGGCACGAAAACCACGCCTCCGAGCCGACAGCGCCCTGGTTCTGTCAGAGACGGGGACCCAGGTGCACGCCGCCGCTGGCGTCCACCACCTGGCCGGTCACCCACCGGGCCTCGTCCGATGCGAGGAAACCCCACGTCGGCCACGTCCTCGGCTCGGCCCACCCGGTCCAGCGCCGTATGGCTGGCGAACAGGGCGCACGCTTCCGGCGTGAAGAGCGATGCGTTCGCGCAGGCTCAGGCGTTCCCGCGAGCCGGTGCGGAGGGCTGCGCAAAGCCATGCGTGGTCGGCTGATCACACCAGAGCCAAGGTCCTACGAGCTGACGGGCGTGCCCAGCACGACATCGGTTGGCGACATTCCACCCGTGATTCTGTCGGAGCGGCGCGCGGTCGACGCCAGAGTCGTCCTGACGGACACGTCTCGCGACGGGTCCGACGATCACATTCTCGATCGCGACCAGCTGCTGGAGGAAGCCGGCGTGCATGACGGTGCGGTCCTTCGCATCGAGACTGCACCAGGCTGATCACTCCGTCTATGACGTTCGGTCACCTTGATCGGTGGGGCACGGCCGGTGCTTCGATCAGGGGGACGGGGCCGCGCTCGGTCGGGGCGTGGCGCGACATGGACGCCACGACGGCGATCCCCGCCGCCGGAGCCGGACAGGGTGGCTCCGGCGGCGGGGTCATCGCCGATCGGTGAGGGCGATCTCCATGACTGACGGTGTCCAGGAGGTCAGGTGTCGGCCTGTTCCCTGGAGGCGAGCCGTTCGACGGGGGTGTAGGGGTCGGAGAGGCCGAACGCCGAAGGCCCGAAGCAGTCCAGTGCGGCGGGGGTACGCATGATCTCGGGCGTGGAGATGGCGTAGACCGTCAGCCGCTGGCCGTACGCGAGCGCCTCGGTCGTCACCGGCGCTCCGGTGTCGGCGTTGAGCGTGCAGATCAGGTCGGGCACGATCGCCACCACCTCGCCGTCGCGGCGGGCGACGAGATGCTCGTTCTGGAAGGTGATCGTCAGCCGGTCGGCGGGGTCGTCGAGCGCGGCCAGCGTCACCTGGCCGCGGGCGAACCCGGCGACCGTCTTGCGGTCGATGTCGATGACCTTGCCGCTGAACAGGACCAGGCCGTGGGTGTAGATGGTGCCGGACAGCGCCGCGGTGAGCGCGTCGAACGGGTCGTCGTGCTGCTCGCGCGCCCGCCGGAGCGCGGCGCCTATCCGCATGCCGAGGGTCAGCGTGCCCGGTACGGCGGTGCGGCGCACGGTCGCGGCGTCCATCGGATAGTCGCAGATGTAGGCGGCGCCGCCCATCTCGACGGTCATGACGCGGGCCAGCCGCTCCATGCGCACGTTGTCGCCGGCCTCGATGATGGCGACGTCGCCGTGGTCGGAGGCGATCGACATGGGCGAGCCTGGCACGCCGTACACGGCGAAGGTCTCCATCTGCAGCTCGGGAAAGGCCCTGCCCATGCCGTCGGCGTCGATGACCGGCAGATCGAGCTGGGCGCCGAGCAACAGCGGCATCATGCTGTTGAGACCGCCGCACTCGATGGGCATGGTGGCGGCGGCGGTGCGTCCCAGATGCTTCTCCAGGGCACGCAGCGCGGCGACGTTGCCCTGGCCGGAGGGCGGCCGTTCGACGAAGACCGTGGGGGCGCCCATCATCGCCGACGGCAGGACCAGCGCGTCGTCGGGCAGCTCGTCGACCGGGATGATCGTCACCCGGCGGCCCTCGCGCAGCTGCCGTTCGACCAGCAGCCTGCCGATGTAGGGGTCGCCGCCGCCTCCCGTTCCGAGGACGGCCGCGCCCTCGGCCAGGTCGCGCAGCGCTTCCACGCTCAGGTCCACGCCCGTCACGCCTGCTCCTCCTCGCTCGTCACGCCCGCTCCTCCTCGCCGGTCACGCCTGTTCCCTTTCGCCCGTCATGCCCGCTGCTCCTCCTCGCCGGTCACGCCTGCTCCTCGCTCGTCGCGATGCCGCCACCGAGCCGGAGGTCGCCGACGGCCTTGACCCGGACGCGGACGGCGTTGCCGGGCAGGTAGGCCACGTGCACTTCGTCGATGTCGACCACCTCGACGGTGCCGGGATCGGCTCCCGCTGAGATCGCCCGCTCGACGGCCTCGGCGCGAGCCTGGTCGAGGACGTCTTCGCGGGTGCGGGCGCCGGTGATGGCGAACAGCCGGTCGACGTCACCGCCGATCTGGCCGGTCGCGGCGCCGATGGCGTTGGCGACGGCGTGGTGGTCGGGCCGGAGGACGGCGGGGACGCCCGGCAGGCGATCGGGCAGCAGCACGCTGCCACCGCCCACCACCACGGCCGGCAACGGCAGGGCGGAGACGCGCATCCGGTCGACGAGCTCGCTGACCCTGGTGGCCATCCAGGCGACGCCGCTCCTGACGAGGTCCCTGCCGAGGTGCCGGACGAGGGACGGGTCGCCGATGTCGGCCATGCCGGCCGCGACGGCGAGGTCGGTCGCGGTGAGGACCTGGCCACCGAACACCAGCGCCCGGCTGGTCAGCTCGTATCCGACGCTGTCGGGCCCGACCTCCAGCGGCGGGCCGGTGGTGACGCGGCTGCCGCCGCCGAGGCCGATCGACAGCACGTCGGGCATGCGGAAGTTGGTGCGCACCCCTCCGATGTCGACCTCGCCGGTGGCCTGGCGGGGGTAGCCGCCGCTCAGCACGCCGACGTCGGTGGTGGTGCCGCCGATGTCGACCACCGCGCAGTCACCCACGTCGGCGAGGAACGCCGCGCCCCGCATGGAGTTGGTCGGCCCTGAGGCGAACGTGCGCACGGGGTAGCGGCGGGTGTGCTCGGCGTCCATCAACGTGCCGTCGTTCTGCGACAGGTAGAGCGGCGCGTGGATGCCGACCGCCACCAGTGCCGCGGTGAAGGCGTCCACGATCTCGTCGGCCAGGTCGCGCAGGCAGGCGTTGACGACGGTGGCGTTCTCCCGCTCCAGCAGCCCCACCCTGCCGATCTGGTGGGACAGGCTCACCCGCAGATGCGGCAGCTCGGCCAGCAGGATGCCGGCGGCCTGCTCCTCCACGTCGGCGTTGACGGGGGAGAAGACGCTGGTGACGGCCACGGTGTTGATGTCCCGGACGCTCAGCTCGGCCGCGACGCGTTTGAGCTGGTCGGGGTCCAGCGGGGAGATCGGGCGGCCGTCGAACTCGTGTCCTCCGTCGCACAGGTGGACGCTGGGGTCGATCGCCTTCACCAGCCGCTCCGGCCAGTCGACCAGGGGCGGCAGCGCCGCGGTCGCGGGGAGCGCCAGCCGTACGACGGCGGTGCGGGCCAGTCGGCGGCCGGTCACCAGCGCGTTGGTGAAGTGGGTCGTCCCGATCATGACCGCGGTGACGCGCGCCCTGTCGACGCCGGAGGAGGCGAGGAGCCGCTCCAGCGCGGTGACGACGCCGCTGGTCACGTCGAGGGTGGTGGCGGTTTTGATCTCGGCCAGGACGGTGGTGTCCGCCATCAGGACGGCGTCGGTGTGGGTGCCGCCCACGTCGATCCCGACACGCACGGATGCTGCTCCTGTCTGCGTCAAAGGGTGCTGGGAGGTGGAGGGGTGCTGGGAGGTTGACGGATGCGGGGAGGTCGAAGGGGGCGGGAAGGCAGAAGGGTGCGGGGAGGTCGAAGAGGGCGGGGGGAACGGCTCGGCGGGAGGGCGGTGCCAGGCGCTGCTCACGCCAGGCGGGCGCTCTCGTCGCGCGGGGCGCCGGTGAGGCCGAGCCTGCCCGCGACCGCGTAGACGGCGAAGGCGACCACGAGGGCGTTCAGCGCGGGGATGCCCCACGCGACGTACTTGCCGACCAGCGCGGAGCCGAGCCAGATGACCAGCGCGGCGGGCGCCCAGCCCGGCGCCGACTCCGGGAGCGTGCCGGAGGCGCGTGAGGCGTCGAGGGCGGGCCGCCATCGGCGGACGACGTAGTACTCGGCGACCATGATGCCGGCGACGGGCGGGATGGCGACGCCGAGCAGGACGAAGAAGTCGATGAGGTGGTCGAGGATGCCCGCGGCGGCCAGGCCGGTGCCGATGACGCCGAGCGCGACGGTGACGGCGGCCCTGTTGGCGTGTCGGCCGAAGGCGACGTGCAGGGTGTTGGTCATGCCGAGGGAGGCGGCGTACAGGTTCCAGTCGTTGATCTTGAGGGTGGCGGTGACCAGGATGACCGTGCCGACCACTCCGGAGGTGGTGGTGACGATGGCGATCACGTCGCCGGTGCGCAGCGCGTGCGCGAGCAGCACGCCGACCAGGGCCACCACGTACTCGCCGAGCGTGATGCCGAGCACGGTCTGCTTCACCACGTCGGCGGCGCTGCGGTTCCACCGGCACATGTCGGGGGAGATGACCGCGCCGACGATGAACCCGCCCGCCACGATGGTGGCGCCCTCGGCCAGGCTCAGGACGGGCCCGGGCGGCGCCGAGGCGGCCAGCGTGCCGAGCGACTGCTTCGACAGCTCGACCGCGATCGCCCACCCTGCCAGGGCGAGGAAGGCGGGGACGGTGATCCACGCGGTCCAGGCCATCCCCGCGAAGCCGTGCACGACGATCGCGGTGACCGCCAGCCCGGCCAGGATGGACCAGACCCACACGGGCGGGCCGCCCAGGATCGCGGCGAGGCCCTGCGCGAGAACGGCCGACTGGACGCCGAACCAGCCGAGCAGGCAGATCGCGATGACCATGCCGACCACGCCCGCGCCGTAGCGGCCGAACCCGGCCCACCTGGCGAGCACGGTCGTCGACAGGCCCTCCCGCATGCCCGCGACGCCGACGGCGATCGCGACGACCTCGAGGATGACGGCGCCGAGCGTGATCGCCAGGACCGCGTCCCAGAAGCCCATCCCCATGCCGAGCGTCGCGCCGAGCAGGAACTGCGAGAGCGCGCTCAGCATGCCGAACCGCTGGACCGCGACCGTCAGCCAGCCGTAACGGGCGGAGACGGGCACCCGCTGGAGCGCGTAGTCGTCGCGGGCCAGGCCCTCGTCGGATAACTCGGTGTTGATCGCCGCATCGGACATCCGATGCCCCTTTCTGCCGGTGGGAATCACGGGGCTCTTGTTGCGACGCTAGATTCACCGACGATCATTGGGAAGAGGCGATGTCGCGCCGCCCGGCCGCGCGGCCCGCCCCGGCCCTGGCGACCGGGAGCTCGAGGAGTGTCGAGGCCGGTGGTGTGGCGCAGGAGCCCGGGGGCTTGCTATACCGGGCAGGTCGCTGAAAGAGAAGGCATTGAGATCATGGAAATCTGGATCAACCCCGACTGCTCCAAGTGCCGGTCCGCGCTCTCCGTCCTGGACGCCGCGGCGGTCGGCTACACCGTGCGCCGCTACCTGGAGGATCCGCCGAAGGAGCACGAGATCCGCGACGTGCTGGTCAAGCTCGGCCTCGAACCGTGGGACATCACCAGGACGGGCGAGGCGCGAGCCGCCGACCTCGGCCTGCACGACTGGCCGCGCGACTCCCGCAGCCGTGACCGGTGGATCAGGGCACTGGCCGAGAACCCGACGCTGATCCAGCGGCCGATCATCACGGCCGACGACGGGTCGGCCGTGGTCGGGCGGACCGAGCAGGCCGTGCGATCGATACTCGGTTAGCGGCATGGTCCGCGGAGCGCGGGTGGGTTATAGTGCGCTGTCGTGGCGGTTCTCTCCCGCCCAACCTCCTGAGCGGATCCCCACGCGACCCGCCGGCCGCGGAGGCAAAGGGGACGCAGGAGCCTCGGGAGCGGCAGTCTGACCGGCTTCGCGACACTTCGCGGCCGCCAAGGGCTGCGGGCGTGGGCCGGGCCCTGGCGATGGCCGCGCGGAGAGTCGTCATGACCAGCAAGAAGCAGCTCAAGGCTCGCATCCGTGAGCGGATGGCCAAGACCGGCGAGAGTTACACCACGGCCCGCACGCACCTGCTCGGCAAGGCCGAGACGCACGCCGACGGCGGCTGGCGGTTCGTCGGCGGGCACCACCCCTCCAGCGCGGCGATCACCGCGATCCTCGCCAACCAGGGCGTCGCCATCAGCGAGCCGCTGGTGTTCCTCGCGGGTGGCGGCATCGGCGCCGGTTACATCCTGTGGGAGTTCCAGCACGACCAGACCCGGCACGTGACCCTGGGCTTTCGCAATCAGTGGCAGTACTACAACCGCTGGATGGACAAGACGCTCACCCGTCTCGGCGTGCCGTACGAGGAGCACACCACCGGCGGCGCCCGCGGGGCCAGTGACAGGCTCGCCGAGGAACTGGACGCCGGGCGGCCGTGCGTGATCCTTCCCGACCGCTATCACATCGGGTACTGGCGGCTGCCCGCCGCGCTGGACGGGCACGGCGGGCATCCCGTGGTCGCCTACCGGCGGGACGAGAACGGGGTGTACATCGACGACAGGGGCCAGGCGACGCTGCTCGTGCCGCGGGACCGCGTCGACGCCGCGCGTGCCAGGGTCGGTTCGTACAAGAACGTGACGCACGTCCTCGGCGACACCGTCTTGGACGAGGCGGCGCTGGCGAGCGCCGCACGAGAAGGGCTGCGAGACTGCGCCGGCCACCTGTCCGCGGCCTCCGACTCGTTCTCGCTGCCCGCGTGGCGCAAGTGGGCGCGGTTGCTGACCGACACCAGGAACGCCAAGGCGTGGCCGAAGGTCTTCGCCGACGGTCGCGGCCTGGCGGGGGCGCTGCTGTCGGTGTGGGAAGGCGTCGAGCCGGTCGGCATGGACGGCGGGAACCTGCGCGACCTGTTCGCCGGCTCGCTGGACGAGGCCGCGGATCTGGTGGGCGAGCCGCGCCTTTCCGGGCTGGCGGGACGGTTCAGGGAGATCCACGCGATGTGGCACGACCTCGCGGAGGCCGCGCTTCCCGCGTCGGTGCCCGAGTTCGCCAGGGCGCGCGAGCTGACCGCGGCGATCAGGGAGAGCGTCCTGGCCGAGGGAAGCGCCGGTGGCGCCCAGGCGGCAGCGGCGGGCGAGGAGCTGTGGAGGCTCAGGGCGCAGGCCGATCGGTCCGCCCCCGCCGGTGATCTGGCCGGTCTCTTCGCCGAACTCGGCACGCGGGTGGGCGCGATCTACCAGGCGGAGTCGGCGGCCATCGCGGAGCTGGCGGCACTCGTGCGCTGACCGGGGCCTCTTCGTCCGCTGAGCCTGTCCGCGGGTGACGTCAGTACCTGACGCGAGTGGCGATGATCTGCATGGCGAACTCCTGCTCCTCCTGCGAGGGCTGCCTCGTCCAGGTCGTGCCCGGGGCCTGCTCGGCCAGCATCCGGCTCAGGGCGGCGCCGAGCACGTCCGAGGGCTTGGCGCCCTGCATCTGCGTCCGGGTGGCGGCGTAGCGGTCGAGCACCCTGGCGTAGTCGACGAGCAGCGTGTTCGTGTAGCGGCTCTTCTCGCCGTCGGCCCGGTTGAGCGCCTCGACGTACTCGGGCTCGGGCTCCTCGAGGACCGCCTTCACGACGTCGAGGCGATCGCGGATCGGCTCGCTCGTGGAAAGGTCGCTCGCCTGGTCGTACATGGCCTGGACGGACTCCGGCGTGTCGCCCGCGAGCACCACGACCATGCCGTAGCCGCTGTCCTCCTCGCCGTACCCGCCTTCGACGCCGTCCACGCCGGGCGCCGACAGGGCGTCGCTCATGGCGTCGCGGAAGCCGTACTTGTCCATGCCGTCGATCTCGCAGGGCAGCCAGTTCTCCCGCAGGTGGAGCACCCCGACGCTCTCGCGGGCGGCGGCCTGGCCGAACAGGTGGCGTACGGCGCCCGCAGGATCGCTCATCGCGGCGGGTCCCATCGCCTTGAAGCGGTCGGCCATGAGGTGCATGGAGATCAGCATCGGCGGGTGATAAAGGCTCAGCACCCCGTGCTCGCCGTGGATGAAGAACGAGCCCACCTCGTTGTCGTAGGCCCTGAGCCCCGCCATGAACGCGATCTCTTCCTCCTCGCTGAGCCGCAGTTCCCACCCCCAAAGGCGGTTGACCTCGAACTGGTCGAAGCTCTCCCCTCTGAGCGGGTCGCGGAAGCGCCACCACAGCGCGACTCCGACGACCACCGCGGCTACCACCCCGAGCGCGATCCACATGGTTCGAGCGCCTTCCTGTTCGGATGCACAGGCGCAGGACCATAACACGATCTTCACTGAGCTATGGGACGGTTTGTCAGAGTCCCGGTCGAGCCGGTGATCGCAGGTGTGCGAGCATGGTCGGCGTAGGCGACGGCGGATCGAGGAAGCCGGTGAGAGTCCGGCGCGGTCCCGCCACTGTGATCGGTGAGCGGATCCCAGCAGGCCACTGCCCGAGTCGGGTGGGAAGGCGGGGACGAGCGTCGAGCCGGGAGCCAGGAGACTCGCGCGGTCGCCTCCTCAGCGGATCGGGGCGGATCTCCGCGGGAGAGGGAGGTGGTCGGCGTGCCGTACCGGCTGCCTGTGCCGCCGGCGGTGATCGCCGGAGCGGTCGCCGACGTGTCCACGATCGGCGGCTTCTTCGAGATGGGAGTCGGGCCGATCGGGCCGGGGTGGCGGCCGCTCGCCGATCTGCCCGTGAGACACCGGATCGACGACGCCGCCGTACGCCTGGGAACCGGCGAGACCAGGGTGGCGGCCTCCCTGCTGTTCCAGGGACTGGCCGCCCGCCTGTGGTCGCCCGTTGTCGGCGTGGCGGTGGCGCACGGCCTGCTCGTCGACGTCGATCCGTCCCAGGTGCACTGGTACCCGACCCCCTCCGGTCCGCTGCCGCTGCGAGCTCAGCGCCTGACCGGACGGCGGGTCGTGGGCACCTCCCTCGCCGAGCCCCTGTACCGCGCCGTGGTGCCCGGGCTGCTGGAGCCGCTCGCCCAGGCCGTCCAGGAGATCGTGAAGATCGCGCCGGGGCTGCTGTGGGGCAACGCGGCCTCCGCCCTCGCAGGCGCCGTCCAGACCCTCACCCGCGGGCGCCCCGAGCTCGCGGGACGCGCCATCGCGCTCGGTCGCGAGTTGCTCGCGCTCGGCGTGCTGCGCGGGAGCGGGGAGCTGGTCGAGCCCGCTCCCGACCGGCCGTTCTTCGTCCGGCGCAGCTGCTGCCTCTACTACCGGGTGCCCGGCGGCGGCATGTGCGGGGACTGCGTCCTGCTCGATCAGATCACGCGCCGCGAGCAGTGGGCGCTGACCATGCGCAGGGGCGGAGGATCCTGATGAGCCACGCCGCCCCGCCGATCGTCACGACGGGAGGACGCGCCGCAGCAGATAGGTGTCCATGATCCAGCCCTTGCGCTCGCGGGCCTGCGCCCGCAGCTCCCGGATGCGGTCGGCGACCTCGGGCACCGGCCCCGACACGAGGATCTCGTCCGGCGTGCCGAGGTAGGCACCCCAGTAGATGTGGTACTCCGCACCCAGGTCGGCGAAGGCGCAGCGCGCGTCGAGCATGACGACGACGTCGTCGGCCGCGACGGGGCCCTCCTGGGCCAGGCGGCGGCCCGTCGTGATGTGCACGGGCCTGGCCACCCTCGTCAGGCTGGTGCGATGCCGGGCCGTCAGCGCGGACACACTGGTGATGCCCGCGACGACCTCGTACTCGAACGCGACCCCTCCCCGCTCGACGACCTCCTCGATCCCGGCCAGCGTGCTGTCGTAGAGCCCAGGGTCGCCCCAGACGAGGATCGCGCCGGTCTCGTCGTCGCCGAGCTCGTCCCGGATGAACGCCTCGTACAGGTCGGCCCGACGCGAGCGCCACTCCTCGACGGCGGCGGCGTAGGCGGGAGTGGTCCTGTCCCGCTCGGGGTCCCGGGCCTCCACCAGCCGGTACGGCTCGCGGGCGTGCTCCTTGATCATGTCCTGGCGGAGCCCGACCAGGTCGTGCTTGGCCTCGCCCTTGTCGAGGATGAAGAAGGCGTCGGTCCTGCCGATGGCCTTGACGGCCTGGAGGGTGAGATGGTCGGGGTCGCCGGCGCCGATGCCGATGATGAGGATTCGCTTCACCCGGGAAAGTCTGCCGCCTCGGCGAATGGCCGGGCTCGCCGGGCCTGACCGAGGACGGCTCGTAGCGCAAAGTCACCGTTCAGCGCCATTGAGTGACGAGATTGTGGTGGGATGGGCTCCGTGCGACCCCCGACGAGAGGCCACCCGCATGCCCCCGATCCGACGCGCAGTCGCGCCGCTCATCGCCGTCCTGCTCCTGAGCGGCTGTGGAGCCGCCACCGGCGCGGCGCGACCCGCCGGTGAGCCGGCCGCGGCGACGCCCACGCCGGCGCCGTTCCTGACCCCGACGCCCGGGACGGGAAGGCCGCTCGGCAAGCGGCCGGCCAGGGACGGGAGCACCGTCTCGCCCAGGCCGGCCAAGAAGGCCCGCATCCCGTCGCCGCGCCCGAAGGCCACGAGGACCGCGCGACCGGCGCACCCCGCGCTCCGGATCGGTGTTCGTCCCGGCTCCTTCTGCTCGCCGCAGGGAGCGTTCGGCAGGAGCGAGGCCGGGACCCTGATGCGCTGCACCGCCCGCGGAGGCGACCCTGCCAGATGGCGGAGGGGCTGAGCCCGCCGTTCGGAAGGTCAGGCGGGCGACGGCGCGAGCAGGCGGCGCGCGACCTCGGCCGGGTGGGTGAGCTGCGGATAGTGGCCCGCTCCCGCGATCTCCGTCACGGGACGGCCGACGGCGGACACCAGCGGATCGTCGGATCCCACGACGATCTCCACGGGGACCGTGACCCTGGCGAGCAGGCGGCGCGACTCCTCGCGTTCGGCGACGGCCGTACGAAGAGCGGCGATGACCCGGCCCGCCACGCCGGGCCTGCGCAGGTCGGCCGCGGCGCTCGCCACGGCGGGCCCCTCGGGCAGGCCCAGCGTCCCGGCCAACCGGGCGGCGGACATCCGGCGCAGCATCGGGACGGCCGCCGCCGACCGGGTGAGCCGCGGGCCCGGTGCCTGCGCGAACGCAGGGGAGACCAGCACGAGCCCGCTGATCCGTTCCGGATGCCGGACGGCGAAGCGGAGCGCGGGACCGCAAGCCAGCGAGTGCGCGACCAGCACCGGCCGGGTGCGGACGGGGCCCATCAGGTCGTCCAGCCATGTGACCGGCGTCTCGTTCGCGGGGATGGGGGAGGAACGGCCCAGGCCGGGCAGGTCGGGGGCCAGGACCTTCCCGGGAAGCCGCGCGGCGAGGGGAGCCCAGAGGTCGGCGTTCATGGGCAGCCCGTGCAGGAGGACGTGGGCCGGGTCGTGGCGTTCGCCGTTCACCCAGGTGCGGCTCCCCGCCACCGGGTGGAAGCCGTACGGCTGGAGCCACGGCTCCCAGGCGCCGAAACGGGCGGCCACCAGGTCGTCGGCCCACCGGCGCAGGGCGTCGGCGACCGGCGGCATCTCCAGCCCCGCGGAGGCGGCGAAGGCGTGGGCGGAGTCCGTCGGGTAGCGGTCGGCCGACAGGAAGGACAGCGTCTCGGGGTCGGCGCCGGTCAGCGCGCGTGGCAGCCGCCGCACCAGACCCACGGGGACGGTACGGCGCGGCGCCCTGACGCCCGTGTGCTCGGCGATCGTGCTGATCAGCTCGGGCAGGAGGGGGGTGGCGTCGTCGAGCACCCAGTACTGGCCCGCCTCCGCCGTCGGCAGCCTCGCCAGGAAACGGGCGAAATAGTCGATCGTGACGACCGGCAGGAAGACGTCGGGCCCGCCGGGAAGCGCGGGCAGCCGTCCCTTCCACAGGTCCTCGACGAACGTGGCCAGGCCGATGTACTGCCCGGGGCCGATCACGGTGCTGGGGTTGGCGATGGACAGCGGGAGACCCAGCTCGCCGGCCCTGGCGCGGACGGCGAGGTCGCCCTCGAGCTTCGACGCCTCGTAGGCGCCCAGCCTGCGGTAGTCGGGGCGCCCGTCGGACGCGCTCACCCGGTAGCCGCTGACGTGCACGAGCCGCCGCAGGCCGGGCAGCGTGGCGGCCCATTCGAGCACGTTGAGCGCCCCTGTGACGTTGGTCGCCCGCGCCTCGTCCACGCCGAGTCCGAACGCGAAGCGGGCGGCGGCGTTGTAGACGTCGCGCGCGTCGGGCAGCCCGGCGAGGGGGCGGGTGATGTCGGCGTGGACGACGGTCAGGCGGCCGGTGTCGATCCCTCGCCTGGTCAGCCACGGGGTGAGGGTGTCGTCGCGGACGGCCGCCGCGACGTGCTGGTTGTCGTTGAGCAGTTCGGCGACGAGTGAGCGGCCGATGAAGCCGGTCGCCCCGAAGACGATGGCGTCCATAGAACTCCCTAATAGATCGGTCTACATATTTTCTTGCCCCGAAAGAGGCCCGCCTCCTTCTCGAGGCGGGCCTGTGCGCGACAGCCCGTTCAGCGCAGCAGCACGGCGATCCGGCGTCGGACGCGGCGCAGCGGCTCCCTGTCGCGATGCGCCCTGGCCAGCAACAGGGCTCCCTCGACCAGGGCCAGGATCGTGACCGCGAGGTCGTCGGCGTCAGGGCGGTCGCCGAGCAGTTCGCGCAGCGCCGCCTCCCAGCCGGTGTAGACCTCCGAGCACACCTCCTGCAGAGGGTCGCTGGTGGCGGCCATCTCCAGTGCCACCGTGGCCACCGGACACCCCTTGCGCCAGCCCGACTCCTCCAGCCGCTCGCCCAGCCAGTCCAGGACCCCCGCGACGAACTCCTCGGCGGATGAGCCGGCGCCGGCCAGCTCTGCCATGGCGGCGCCGATCTCCTGCCCCGCCCGGCGTACCGACTCGCCGACCAGTTGCTCCTTGCCGCCAGGGAAGTGGAAGTAAAGAGAGCCCCTGGGGGCCCCGCTGGCCGCGATCACCTGGTTGAGCCCGGCGCCGAAGTACCCGCCGCCCTCGATCAGCTCCTGGGTCGCGTCCAGCAGCCGTGTCCGCGTCTCGGCGCCCTTCTGTCCCATAAGCACAAAATAGACCGGTCTTCATATTCTGCGCAACCCGCCCACCTCGCCGGGTCCCGGGACGGTCGTCGCCGGGCCTGTCTGGTTGATCCGCACTGGGGGCCAAAAGGGGTGAAAAGGAATTACTGCCGCTATCGATATGGCGGTACGTCCAAGGTCTTTCACACATGTGATCTTTTTGCTTGGCGATAGTGTGATCGACAGACTCCCAGGGGTATCCCGGTGCGTGCCGTCGCTGTCGCAGCGCGGTCGAAACGAGGGTTGTGAGAACCCCCAAGTCACTGGGAAGTCAGATGCCCTTTAGTGGTATGAGGCGGGCCGAAGGCCCGCGTTTTGGCGGTCGGGCATTGGCGTGGGCCGCCACGGCGACGATCGTTCTCACCATGTCGATCCAGGTGGGAAATGCGCATGGCGACACAGTGCGATTCGATCGGGCAGGCGTGACGTCCGGCCCCGGAGAATACGCCGGGCGATCGGCCCTGTCGCTCAGGGAGCCGTGCACGGCCGGGCGGTGCGCCCCCTGCGACTGTGGCCGCGGCAGGTGCACATGCCCGCCAGGGCCGAAGGGCCCGCGAGGTCCTGCCGGGCCGAGAGGTCCGAAGGGAGCCACGGGTTCGACCGGTCCGACAGGCCCCAGTGGCGGACCGGTGGGCGCCACCGGGCCCACGGGACCGAGAGGGGCGACAGGCGCGACCGGGCCCGCGGGACCGAGAGGCGCGACGGGCGTCTCCGGTCCCACCGGTCCCACCGGACCACAAGGGGCGACGGGTGCCTCCGGCGAGAGCGGCCCCACAGGTCCGACAGGTCCGACGGGCGCGACGGGGGCATCCGGCGCGTCGGGGGCCTCGGGTGCGACCGGCCCCACAGGTCCCACGGGCCCCAGAGGCGCGACAGGGATGTCGGGCCCGGCGGGGCCGAGCGTGAGCATCGACAGCGCCCAGCGGAGTGACAAGTACTTCACCCTGCTCGTGCCCGCCACCGGAGGACTGTTCGTCCGCGACTCGAGCAAGTCGCCCACGTGGCAGAACCTCACGCCGATCGTTCCCGCCGGCGAGACGGTGATCGCCGCGACCATCGTCGACCAGGGCGAGCCGCCCAGCAACGATGTCCACATCTCCATCCTCACCTCGGACGGACAGGTGTTCCAGTCGGCCTGTGTCGTCACGGGAATGTACACGTGGCCGGGTAACTGCGGGCCCTTCGTGAACAACACGCCGCCGAACAACTGACGGTGAATCAGGATACGACCGCGTCATGACGGGCGCCGCGCCGGAATTCCGGGCGCGGCGCCCGCGCATTCATTACCACGTGGATGCGCGACGCATAGGCGTCGGTGGCGTTCTTCGCTCCTGACGGACAAACGCTCCCCGATATGGTGTGGCCCTATCAGCGTTATTCGTGTCGTTTCAGGGGCGATCGTGGGACCAATATCCGCCACCGTTCGGCCGGCCCATGTCATTCCGCGCACGAAAAGGCCGGCCACGCGTCACCGGTCCTGGGTGTGGGCGATCGTGGCAGGCTGGGCGGCCCAGGCCGTTCTCCGCGTCGTACTCGGTTTCCAGCACGCCAGGCCGCTGCTCATCCCCGACGAGTCCGGCTACCTCCTGGCCGCGCGGCTCCTGTCGGGCGGGGCTGCGAGTGACCTGTCCTGGCGGACGTTCTACCAGGGCGGCTACGCGCTGCTCCTCGCTCCCGCGTACTGGATCAGCGACGACCCGGAGACGGTCTACCGCCTCGTGGTGGTCGTCAACGCGGCGATCGGCGCCGGGCTCGTGCCCCTGGCCTACCTCGCGTTCCGCCGCCTGCGCGTGCCGAGGGGCAGGGCGTACGTCCTCGCCCACGCGACCGCGCTCATCCCCTCAGCGGTCTATTACTCGCAGTTCGCGCTCACCGACGCCGTCCTGCCGGTGGTCGTCCTTGGCTGGCTGCTCCTGCTGCACACCTGGCTCACCGGCGGCGGCCGATGGTACGGCGTGGCCGCGGGAGCCACCGTCGCCTTCGCCTCCAGCACGCACGCCCGCGGCCTCGTCCTCCTCGCCGTGCACGGGTGCCTGCTCGCCTTCGTCGCCGTACGGCACCGCCGTACGACAGGGCGAGGCGTCTGGCTGCCGGGCGCCGTCACGGCAGGCGCGGCGGGCGCCGGGTGGGCGATGAACGCCTGGGTGCGGGAACAGATCTACCCCGGCGGTGTCGCGCCGCTCGGCGAGTGGTTCACCACCCGGCTGAGCAGCCTGGACGGCCTGACGTGGACGCTGGCCGTGTCGACGGGCCAGATCTGGCACGCGGTCGTCGCCACCTTCGGACTGGCGGGTCTCGGACTGGTCGCGCTGGTGGCGATCACGCTGCGCAGGGTCACCCCGACGCCCGACCGACTCGTGGCGGGTGCGGCGCTGGCGGCCGTCGCCGGAATCGCCCTGGCCACGTCGGCCGCGCTGCCGAGCGAGGGCACCGTCGCCAACCTCGCCTACGGCAGATATCTCGCCTGCCTGACCCCGGTGCTCCTCATGGCGGGCCTGGTGGTGCTGACCCGCGTCCGCCGCGCGCGGGCGACCAGGGCCGTCCTCGCGACCGTGGGACTGACCCTGCTCGCGACTGCGATCGTACGGTTGCACGCCGGGGAGCGCCTGACCCGTGACTTCTTCGGCATGTTCGACTTTCCGGAGATCTGCTTCATCACCTGGAACTGGGACTCCCTGAGCCTGGTATCGGCCACGTTGGCGGCCGTGTCCGCGCTGGCCGCCGCGACGCTGGTGACGACCGTCATGAGCCGCAGGGGCGGGTTCGCCGTTCTCGTCTCGGCCTGCGTCGTCGCGGAGCTGGTGATCGCCGGGGTGACCGTGTCCAAGGTCACGGCGCCGTGGGGACGTATCCTGACGTTCGCCACCGATCTGGCGCCCGCCGGGCTGCGCGCCGACGACCGGGTGGGCGTCCATTACGCGGGTCTGCACTGGCGGATCTGGGTCTCGCAGGCGTACCAGGTGCGGACCAAGCTCGTCCCGATCGACCCGGACCATCCCGCATGGCTTCCGCCGGACGTGAGCCTCGTCGTGCTTCCCTGGCCGAAGGGCATGGACATCCGGCGCACCTGGCCCGCGGCGCCCTCCGGATGGTGGCCGATCACCGGCAACCGCAACCACACCGGCGACTGGGTGGCCTGGCGCCGCCCGGGCACGCGGGACACGTGAACGAGCGGCACCGGCCACGCGGGCAGATGACTATCCCGGGATGCGGGCGCGCAGGGCCCGGATGAACCAGTCGAGCACCGGCGCCAGGCTCTCAGGGGCGGACCACCCGTTGATCACTGCGAGCAGGTGCAGGTACCGCTCCCTGCGAGGGTCGTCGGCGCTCTCCAGCCGGGTCAGCAGCCTTCGCCGCAGGTCGAGGTCGTCAGGGCAGTCGTAGACGCGCGCGTACTGCGCCGTGACCGCTGTGACGACCGGGTCGGCCTGGGGCGAGACGGGGTCGATACCGGCGGCCAGGGCAGGGCCGGCCTGCTCGCGGACCATCGCGGCGGAGTCGCGGCGCAGGACCGCGGTGTCGCCCTGGGCGAGCTCGGCCGCGAGCTGCTCGGCCATGCGCCGGACGCCGGCGCGAAAATCCGGGTCCTGGGACAGTTCGGCCAGTTCCACCCACGCCTCGACCTGCTCGGCCCTCGGGTTGTCGGGCAGTTCGGGAGTCAGCGAGCGCCTGATCCCCGCGAAGGGGGCTTGCGCGTCCAGGCCGCCGAAGGCGGAGTCGAGGAAATCGCCGATCAGACGTCGGCGCTCGTCCTCGGATAGCTTGGCCAGCTTGTGCATGAGATCCATCTCCTCAGGGGTGGACCCGCGCTTGGCCACCGCGGTCAGCACCGCGCGCCGCAGGCGCAGCGTGCGGATCTGCACCGCCAGGGCATCGGCGTGCGCTGCGGCGACCTCGGTGAGCGGGACCTCCCGGTCCACGACCTTCCTGATCGTGGGAAGGTCCAGCCCGAGGTCGCGCAGCGTCCGTACGAGGTCCAGGCGTGCGACGGCGTCGATGCCGTACAGGCGGTAGCCGGCGGGGCTGCGGTCGGTCGGCGGCACGATCCCGGTGTCGGAGTAGAACCGAATGGCCTTGACCGTCAGCCCGGTACGCCGGGCCAGGTCGCCGATCGAATAGAGCGTGTCGCCGTCCATGCCCTCACCCTCGCGTCTCCTCCTACAGGAGACTCAAGCCCGTTCGCCCGCAGGCAGCTAACCACAGCTGACGCGCGGCCCGAACCGTCGGCGAGCGTGCTCTCGCGCACGGCTGCCACGCCTTCCCCGGTTCGGGGAAGCGGCGGACCTCGTTGACCGAGATGAACGTGGAAGACCGGTGTCGTCCACGTTCACCCGGCGCGCACAGGGTGCGCTGTCGGCTCGTTCTCGCCGGCCCGCTGCTACCTTTCCCCGCGGACGCCCTGGGCGAGTTCGGCGGTGAGGGCACGGATGGCCGCCAGTCCGGCAGCCTGGTCGGGGGCCTCGAGGAGTGCCGTGACGAAGGCGGAGCCGGCGATCACCCCGTCGGCGAAACCGGCGATCTCGGCAGCGTGCTCGGAGGCGGACACACCGATGCCGACGCAGACCGGGAGGTCGGTCGTGGCTCTGGTGCGCCGTACGAGGTCGTCGGCGGCGGTGCCGACGGTGTCGCGGGCGCCGGTGACGCCCATGCGGGAGGCGGCGTACACGAATCCGGATCCGGCTGCGGTGATCTGCTTCAGTCGTTCGTCCTTGGTGCTGGGCGCGACGACGAAGATGGTGGCCAGGCCCTGCTCGTCGGCGTGTTCGCGCCATGCCGCGGATTCCTGGACGGGGAGGTCGAGCAGGATGCAGCCGGCGCCGCCGGCGTCGGCGAGTTCGGTGGTGAAGCGTTCGATGCCGTAGCGGGCGATCGGATTCCAGTACGACATGACCAGGACGGGCTTGCCCGTGGCGGCGTGCGCCTGCTGGACGGTGCGGATGACGTCGGCGATTTTCAGGCCGCCGCGCAGAGCGATGTCGTCGGCGGTCTGGATGACCGGGCCGTCCAGGACCGGGTCGCTGTGCGGCAGTCCGACCTCGACGATGTCGGCGCCGGACTCAAGGACCGTCTTGACCGCCGCGATGCCGCCGTCGACAGTCGGGAAACCGGCCGGGAGGTAGGCGATGAGCGCGGCTCGGCCCTCGGCCCTGGTCCGGGCGAAGGTGTCGGTCAACAGCTGGATGTTGCCACTCACTTCGACTCCCCGTCGGTCTCGTACAGCCCGAAGTGGCGGGCGGCGGTGTCCATGTCCTTGTCGCCGCGGCCGGACAGGTTGACCAGGATCAGTCCGTCCTCGCCGAGCTCCCTGCCGACGTCGAGGGCTCCGGCGAGGGCGTGGGCGCTCTCGATCGCCGGGATGATCCCCTCGGTGCGCGACAGGAGCAGGAACGCCTGCATCGCCTGGTCATCGGTGACCGGGACGTATTCGGCACGGCCGAGGTCGTTGAGGTAGGCGTGCTCGGGGCCGATGCCCGGGTAGTCCAGCCCGGCGGAGATCGAGTGCGGCTCGGTGATCTGGCCCTCCTCGTCCTGCAGCACGTAGGAGCGGGAGCCGTGCAGGATGCCGGGCTCGCCCGCCGACAGCGTCGCCGCGTGCTTCCCGGTCTCGACGCCATGCCCGGCGGCCTCGCAGCCGACCAGGCGCACACTGCTGTCGGAGAGGAATCCGTGGAACAGGCCGAGGGCGTTGGACCCGCCGCCGACGCACGCGATCGCCGCGTCAGGCAGGCGGCCGGTGCGGTCCAGGATCTGGCGGCGGGCCTCGACGCCGATGACGCGCTGGAAGTCGCGGACCATGGCCGGGAACGGGTGCGGGCCGGCCGCGGTGCCGAACAGGTAGTGGGTGGACCCGACGTTGGCGACCCAGTCCCGGAACGCCTCGTTGATGGCGTCCTTGAGTGTGCGAGACCCCGACGTGACCGGGACGACGGTCGCGCCGAGCATGCGCATCCGGGCGACGTTCAGCGCCTGGCGCCGCATGTCGATCTCGCCCATGTAGATGACGCATTCGAGGCCGAACAGCGCGCAGGCGGTGGCCGTCGCGACACCGTGCGACCCGGCACCGGTCTCCGCGATCACCCGCGGCTTACCCATCCGCCTGGCGAGCAGGGCCTGCCCGAGCACGTTGTTGACCTTGTGAGAGCCCGTGTGGTTCAGATCCTCCCGCTTGAGGAACACCCGGGCGCCGCCGGCGTGCTCGGCGAACCGCGGCACCTCGGTCAGAGCACTCGGCCGCCCGGTGTAGTCGACGAGCAGAGCCCCGAACTCGGCGACGAATTCCGGATCCGTCTTCGCCTTCTCATACTCGACGGCGACCTCATCCACCGCGGCGACGAGCGCCTCCGGGATGAACGTGCCGCCGAACGCGCCGAAATAGCCCTCAGCGTCAGGGGCGCGGCCCTCAGGGGCCGGGATGAACGATTCGCTGGACATGCGACAGCTCCTACGCCGGGGCGGACGCCCCGGATATCTGGCTAACGGTGATCACGGATCGCGTCTCCGCGCAGATGGGCGAGCGCCGCCCAGCCCCTTCCGCCAGACCTGCGGCCGGCCGGCACCAGCGAGCCAGGGCGACTCCCGACGCGCTCGACGAACGGCACGAGACCGGGTGCAGCACCCGGAGGCCGAGCAGGAGATGACCCAGGAAACGGCAGGTGAGAGAACAAGCCGGTCAGGGGAAGAGGCGGGGCGGAGGAGAAGTGATCTCCCTCAGCGGCCCTGCGCCATGCGCGGCGCGCGAAGCCATCGCATCCCGTTGACCTGACCAGGATCGGAGCCGATCACAAACCGGACCCGTCGGCCACGCACCCGCCGCGCAGGCGCCCGGCAGCCACGAGGGCGGCAACCAGGGCCGAGACGGGCGGCAACAGACATGCCCGCAGCATACCCCTTCTGCCCCAGGACAACACCGGCCCCTCCTGCCTCAGGCTCTCGCCGCAGCAGAGTCCGGAATCACGCGGGAGACCGCTCCTGGCCGAGATCCTGACCTGGATCACCGCACGCGGCGATGGGTGCCGGTTCTCACCACGCGGTGCGGCCGCCTGCCCGTGGGGAGAGAACCCGCGCCTACGGCGTCTCGACGGTGCCGGTGGGCGCGGTGTCGCGTGTCCGGCGTTGGGCGTCGACCGGCTCGCCCTGATCACCCCGAGCATCAAGGCCGTCGGCATCGCGATCACCTCAGAGGACCAC
Organism: Nonomuraea mangrovi; assembly: GCF_042681425.1. NCBI lineage: Bacteria > Bacillati > Actinomycetota > Actinomycetes > Streptosporangiales > Streptosporangiaceae > Nonomuraea > Nonomuraea mangrovi. The sequence continues at coordinate 95,131 of NZ_JBHUFV010000098.1, forward strand.
CGCGAGATCGCACGGCTCCGCAGGTCCGAGCCGTGGTTCACGGCAGGGCTCGCGGCCTTCGAGGCGATCGTCGCCGGCGCGGACACCCAGGACGACTGGCAGGCCGTCGCCCCCTTCTTCTACGGCCGGTGGGATGCGACCGCCAGGGCCCACCAGGCGGCTGAAGGTGGCCAGCGGAACGAGGTCGCGGCCGCGGCGTTCGCCGCCGAGGGCGCGTTCGATCCCGACGCCATCCGTGCGGCGCTCGCCATGTTCGCCGCGCCGGTGCTGCTGCTGTCCGGTGCACTCGACTGGGCCCTCGGCCCGCGTCCCGCGGCCGCGTACGCCGGGCTCTTCCCCGACGCCGAGCTCGTCGTCCAGGCGGGCGGCGGGCACTACCCCTGGCTCGACGACGCCGACCGGTTCGCGGCGACCGTCGCGGCGTTCCTGCGCTGACGACCTCGGCCGTTCTGCCCTCCCGTGAAGGAGGGCGCCGGCTTGCCCGCCGGCCCGCCGCGAAGAGCCCTTTGACCTGGGGCAGAAGGCAGGAAAGGTCCCGCGGTCACGGAACGCCGAGGTCGTGGCGGAGTGCCACGACCGCCGCTCCCCGAGCCCACTCGGTGAACGCGAACGGTTGCACGCGCACCTCGACCGGTTCGCTCGTCCAGTGGGTGTGCTCGCCCAGCGCCGCCTCGAACGCCGGCGCGCACACCTCGTGCATGTGCACCGTCTCGCCGGACAGCACCACCACCTCGGGCCCGATCAGGTTGGCGATCGTCGCCACGATCCGCCCGAGCGCCAGCCCGGCCTCGTCGAAGATCCGCCGCGCCACCAGGTCGCCCGACCGGGCCAGGCCGAGAGCCTGGTCGAAGGTCAGCAGCGGACGGTCGAGCGCCGCCCTCGCCGACCGCCTGATGGACGGGGCGGCGACGTACGCGCGGGCGCACCCGCGGTGCCCTCGCTCGCAGATGGGTCCGCTGCCGTCGATGCTCAGGTGGCCGATCTGCCCGCTGACCCCCGCCGTCCCCGCCACCAGCCGGTCGTCGACGACGATCCCGCAGCCGAGCCCTTCGCCCACGGTGACCAGCGCGAACGTCCGGTGGCCCGCGGCCGCGCCGAACCAGTGGACGGCGGCCGTCAGCGCCCGCACGTCGTTCTCCAGTACGGCCGGCAGCCCCGTCGCCTCGCTGACGAGGGAGGCCAGCGGGACGCCGTGCCAGCCCAGGAAGGGGGAGCGGTGGACGACCGCGTCCGTCCGCGACGCCGTACCGGCCAGGCTGACGCCCACGGCGGCGGGCGGATCGCCGGCGGACACGGCGGCGACGGCGGCGGCGATCCGGTCGACCACGTACGCCACGTCGTGCCCGTCGAGCGGCAGGCGCACCTCGGCGGTGACCGCGGCGCCGAGGTCGGTGCGCACCGCGAACAGCTCGGTGCCGGTGAGCTTGATCCCGGCGTAGGCGCGGCGCCCGTGATCGACCCGCAGCGGCACGGAAGGCCGGCCGGGCACGCCCGAGGGGCCCGGCTCCTCCACCAGGTACCCCGATTGAAGCAGCGGCCTGGTGAGCTTGGTCAGCACCGAGGGGGACAGCTCGAGCCGTCTGGCCACCTCCGCCCTGGACAGCGGCCCGTGCAGGAGCAGTTCGACGAAGACCGCCCGCGCCGCGGGAGAGAGATTCATGGAGTGAACAAACTTCCCCTCTGGCGATGAAGGATACGATCTGCTGTCATTGGGTTTGTGTCTAGTGTGAATATACTCTCGGTGGGCGACAGGGCCTGGGCGGCCGTCACGAAGACCTCGGCTTTCGTCTTCGGCGTCGAGGCTGCGGGCGAGGACACCCGCGTCGTGCAGTGGTACTGGGGGCCGAGGCTGCCGGAGGCGGCGCTGGCCGAGGTCGTCGGGCAGGTGCCGCGGCGGACCGGCTCCGGCTTCCACGACCCCCGCGACGTGGACGAGCTGCTGCCCGTCGAGGGCGGCCGGCGTTGGGGGGTTCCGTCGCTGCAGGCCGCCTACGCCGGTGGGGTCCGCTCGGTGGAGCTGTCGTTCGTCGAGGCCGTACTGTCGGACACGGAGATCGAACTGGTGCTGCGCGACCCGCTGGGGCTGCGGGTCGGCGTGCACGTGAAGGTGGTGTCCGAGGTCGTCGAGCGGTGGGTCAGCGTCGCCAACGAGGGCCCGCACGCCGTACGGCTCGGCAGGCTCGACTCGGGCAGCTGGGCGATCCCCGAGCAGGCGGGCTACCGCTACACCGGCGTGGCCGGCGCCTGGGCACAGGAGACGCAGCTGCACAGGGCCGAGCTGGCCGTCGGCGAGACCACGTTCACCAGCAGGACGGGCACGACCTCGCACCGCGCCAACCCGTGGATCATGATCGACGCCGGCGACGCGACCGAGGAGCGGGGCGAGGTGTGGACGGTGGCGCTGGCGTGGAGCGGCTCGTGGCGGCTGACCGCGCAGCGCCGTCCCGAGGGCGACGTCGCCGTCACCGCCGGATTCGGCCACGACGGCCCCTCGTGGCCCCTGGACCCAGGAGAGACGCTGGTCACGCCGTCGGCGCTGGGCCTGTACAGCGACGGCGGGTTCGGCGCTGCCAGCAGGGCGTGGCACGACTACGCGCGCCACCACGTCCTGCCGACGCCGTTCGAGGAGCGGCCGGTCCTCTACAACTCCTGGGAGGCCACCTGGTTCGACGTGAACGAGGAGGGGCAGATCGACCTCGCCCGCAGGGCCGCGGAGCTGGGTGTGGAGCTGTTCGTGGTCGACGACGGCTGGTTCGGCTCCCGCACCGACGACAGGCGCGGCCTCGGCGACTGGTGGCCCAACCCCGACCGCTTCCCGCAGGGCCTGTCCAAGCTCTTCGACACCGTTCGCGAGCTCGGCATGCGGGCCGGCCTGTGGGTCGAGCCCGAGATGGTCAACCCCGACAGTGACCTCTACCGTGAGCATCCGGACTGGGTGCTGCACTATCCAGGCCGCCGCCGCGACACCCTTCGTAACCAGCTCGTGCTCAACTACGGCAGGGCCGATGTGCGCGAGTGGGCGATCGGCTGGCTGTCGGGGCTGGTGTCGGACTACGGGCTCGACTACTTCAAGTGGGACATGAACCGCAGCTTCACCCAGGCAGGCTGGGCCGAGGCGGGGGAGCGGGCCGACCTGCTGTGGATCGAGCACACCCGCGGCGTCTACGCGGTCATGGACACCCTGCGCGAGCGCCACCCCCGGCTGCGCATCGAGTCGTGCTCGGGCGGCGGCGGCCGGATCGACTTCGGCATCCTGCGCCGCACGGACGAGGTGTGGACCTCCGACAACACCGACGCCCGCGACCGCCAGGCCATCCAGGACGGCTACTCCTACCTCTACCCGGCGAGCGCGATGTCGGCGTGGGTCACCGACAGCCCCAACCCGCACACCAGGCGCGAGGTGCCGCTGGCCTACCGTTTCCACGTGGCCATGGCGGGAGCGCTCGGCGTCGGCGGCGATCTCACCAGGTGGTCGCCCGCCGAGCTCGAGCAGGCGCGCGAGTTGATCGCCGCCTACAAGGCGGTACGGCCCGCCATCCAGCACGGCCGCCAGCACCGCCTGGCGGGGACGCCGGGCGTGACGGCCTCGGCCGTGCAGTACGTCCATGAGGACACCGTGGTCGTGCTCGCCTACAACCCGTTCGCGCTGTCCAAGCACCCTCCTCGCAGGGTACGGCTCGCGGGGCTCGACCCCGAGGCCGTCTACGAGGACGCCGCGGGCGAGCGCCGGCACGGGCAGACGCTCATGTCGCACGGCCTGGCCCTGCCCACCTGGTCTACGGAGGGAAGTGACTACCGCAGCGAAATGGTGGTGCTGCGCCGTCTCGGGATATAGATGATCCCATGGACATCATGAGCCTGATGGAGAAGACCAAGGACGGCGCCAGCGTCCAACGCGTCTTCGGCGAACCGGTGACGCGAGGCGACGTGACCGTCATTCCGGTGGCGAGGATCGCCCAGGGCGGCGGAGGCGGCGGGGGCAAGCAGGAGGGCGAGCGCCCGAGCCAGGGCTCGGGCGGCGGTTACGGCCTGGGCGCCACGCCCGCAGGCGTGTACGTCATCAAGAACGGCGAGGTCACCTGGCGGCCCGCGGTCGACGTGAACCGCATCGTGATCGGCGGCCAGATCGTGGCCGTCGTGCTGCTGCTCACGATCAGGTCCATCGTCAGGCACCGGCGGAAGGCGCGGCGTTGACCTCCCTCACGCAGGTCGTGGCCTTCGGCGGCGTCGTCATGCTGGGCGCGATGTCGCCGGGCCCGGACTTCGCGGTCGTGGTGCGCAGGTCGGCGGTCTCGGGCCGCGGGTACGGCATGGCGTCCGCGGCGGGCATCGCGGTGGGCATCTTCGCCTGGGTGGTGGCCGCCGCCACCGGTGTCGCGGCGCTGCTGGCGGCGTCGGCGATGGCGTTCACGGTGGTGAAGGTCGTCGGCGCCGCCTACCTGTTCTACCTCGGGGCGAAGGCGCTGCGCTCGGCGGTCAAGGGCGGCTCGCTCCGGCTCGATGTGCCCGACCCCGGCAGGCGGAGCGCGTGGGCGGCCTTCAGCGAAGGGCTGCTGACCAACGCGCTCAACCCCAAGGCCGCGCTGTTCTTCGTGGCGCTGGTGCCCCAGTTCGTCTCCGCAGGAGCCGCGCTCTCCGAAACGATGCTGCTGTCGGCGATCGCGTTGGTGGGTACCGCCGTGTGGTTCGTGGCGGTGGCCAACCTGGTGGGCGCGCTGCGCAGGCTCTTCGCCAGGTCGGCGGTGCGCAGGACGATCGACGGGCTCACCGGCGCGGCGCTGATCGTCCTCGGTGTGCGGCTGGCCGCCTCGAGCAGGCCGTAGGCTCCCGTGCTCACGCGCGTCGCGGGATGGCTCCTGCCGGGGGACACCAACAAGCACAGGCACCTGCCGGCGCTGCTCATCCCGCTGACGTTGGTCACCGGCCTCGTCGACGCCGTCAGCTTTCTGGGGTTGAACAGGGTCTTCGTCGCCAACATGACGGGCAACGTGGTCTTCGTCGGCTTCGCGCTGGCGGGAGATCGGGAACTGTCGCTGTGGTCGTCGCTGCTGGCCATCTCCACGTTCATGGTCGGCGCGTGGACGGCGGCGCGGCTGATCGCGCGCTCGGACGTGGAAAGGGCCTTCACCCCCGTCACGGCCGTCCACGCGACGCTCGTCGCGACGGCGCTGGTGATCGCGTCGATCTTCGGCCATCGGAACATCGGCGCGCAGATCGCGCTCATCTCGCTGCTCGCCTGCGGCATGGGGATGCAGAACGCGGTGGTCCGCAAGCTGGCCGTCCCCGACATGACGACCACGGTCCTCACGATCGCCATAACGGGGCTGGCCGGCGACCCCCCTGGAGCCGCCGGCAGACGCCGGCTCGTGTCAGTGTTCGGGATGTGCGCGGGCGCGCTGTGCGGCGGCCTGCTCCACTTTCACCTGGGCCCGCCCGCCGCGCTGGCGCTCGCGCTGGTGCTGCTGCTGGCCGTCGTGGTGTTCGCCCGGGGATGAGCTCGGGGGATCATCGCGTCGCATTCGGCGATCGCGCCGACCAGGAGCTCGCGAAGGATCGCGTCGGGATCGGCCACACAGGCCTGCGCGATGCCCACGACGGACAGCTGCACCGCGTTCGGCGCCGCGTACCTGCGGAATCCCTTGTCGGTGATCTTCGCGGCCCGGCTGAAGCGCCTGGCCGAGTCGGCGGCGTGCGGCGCCTGGGCGAACGCCCATCTGCTGCGCGCCTCCAGCTCCGCCGGACGGCCGTCCAGCCTGGCGAGCATCTCCTCGGCGGCCAGAACGGAGACGGCCAGCGCGAGCTGCCGCTCGGCGGCGGCGATCGGCAGCGCGGTGGTCGCGGCGCGCAGGGCCAGCCTGGCGTCGATCCGAAGGTCGTCACCGACTAGCCCGATGATGGAGGGGACGAGCGGGACGAGCCTGCTCCTGCCCTCGTCGGTGGTGTGGTCGTTGACCAGGCGGGCCAGGCCCGCGAGCAGCGGGTGTGTGCACGCGGGATGGTCGCTCCACCGTTCGCCCGCCAGATAGGAGGCCAGCTCCATGAAGCAGGCGCCCTTGCGCGGGTTGCGGTGCCTGCCTCGCGACAGGATCGGCATGTGATCGTACAGAGTGTCCACGGCTGCTCCACGCGTTCTGCGCTGATCTGCCCTTTCAGTCTGCGTTCACGTCTACCCGAAAGCCAGTGGTTAAGGCCCGGCCCTCACAGATCGGACGTCTGCCGGGGTGTGCTCGGCCGGCGTCACCAGGTGAGGTGAAGGGTCTCGGGCGAGCGGTGGATGAGGCTCGGTTCCATGGTGACGCGGCCGGAGACGAGCCGGAGGCCGGGCCGGCGGGCGGTGAGCCGCTCCAGCGTGAGGCGGACCTGCTCGCGGGCCAGTTGCGAGCCGGGGCAGCCGTGCGCGCCGTGGCCGAACGACAGGTGCCTGACCGGGTCCCGGGTGATGTCGAAGGCGTCGGCGCGCTCGAAGACGGCCTCGTCGCGGCCCGCCGAGCCGTACGAGACGAACACCTGATCGCCTTCCCGCAGCTCGTGGCCGGCCAGCGTGTAGGGCGCGGTGACCGTACGGCGGAAGCCCTGGACGGGGGCGTCGAACCTGGCGCCCTCCTCGATCGCGGCGGGGATGAGGGAGGGCCGCTCGCACAACAGCTCCCACTGCTCGCGGTGGCGCAGCAGGTTGAGCAGCAGCGTGCCGAGCAGGGCGCTGGTGGTGAGGTGTCCTGCCAGCAGCAGGTTCTGCAGGTTGGAGACCAGCTCGTGGGGATCGTTCGGGGTCAGTCCTCTGACCATCTCGCCGATGAGGTCCTCGCCGGGCTCGCGGAGGGCGTACCCGTGGAGCAGGTGCTGGAGGCCGACGGCCGCGCGGGCCGCGTCGGCCTGCTCGGCGGGGGAGAGCGGCCGGAACAGCAGCTCCTCGGCGCGCCTGCCCGCCTCGACGGCGGGGTGCACGTCGGCGGGGTCGAGGCCGAGCAGGTGGCCGAAGACCTCGGCGGGCAGCGGCCTGGCGTAGGCCGCCATCCAGTCCACCGGACCTTCGCCGGGCAGGGCGTCCATCAGCGCGTCGACCCTCTCGGCGATGTACGGCACGGCCGCGCCGACCCTGCCGGGCGACAGCCCGCGCGTGATCGGCCTGCGGTAGCGCTGGTGGGCCTCGCCGTCGGTGGTGAGCACCGTCCGCGTCTGCTGGAAGCCCTTGGCCAGCTCGGCGATCGCCTCCTGCCCAGGCACCTGGTCGGGGCGCAGCGCGCCCGCGGAGGAGAAGACGTCCGGCCTGCCGAGCACCTCGCGCACGTCGGCGTGCCGGGCGACGAGCCAGGCGTCGAGATCGCGGACGAAGGCCAGGCCAGGCGTCCGCCTGGCGATGGTGTAGACGAGGTACGGGTCACGGTAGAACGCGTAGGGGTCCACGCGTGCCATCGTCCAAGCCCGGTGGAGGGCGGACAAGATCTGAAATTTTCTTTTAGTTCATTGCGAAGTATTGAAACTTGTCACCATTGCGCGATTGAGTTCGGTCGTGCAGACCCTCCGCTACATGGCATCCGCCGCGCTCGCCTTAACCTTCGTCGCCGCCCCGGCGCACGCGGATCCACCCGCTCCCGCAGAGGACGCGCCCCCCGCGTCGTCCTACAGCTCCGACTCCACCCTCCTGCTCAACGCTCCGGCGGGACGGTCGCTGGAGACGGCCAAGAAGACCCGGCCCGTGGCGCCGGGCATCACGCTCACCTCCTTCGACCGCTTCGACGCGGCGGGCTGGCTGCGCGCCGACGCGCTCTCGGCCGACCTGTCGGGCGGTGTCACGGCCGGCTATCTCAACTCCGGTGAGGTGTCGAAGACCGAGGCGCTGTCCGGGCCCGCCAAGCGGGCGCGCGCCGTGGCCGCCGTCAACGGCGACTACTTCGACATCAACCGCTCGGGCGCCGCCCTCGGCATCGGTGTGAAGGACGGCGACCTCATCCAGTCGCCCGTCCAGGGCTGGAACAACGCGGTCGCGCTCAACGAAGGCGTCGGCCGCGTCCTCCAGATGCACTTCGAGGGCACCGCCACCCCCGAGGGCGGCACGCCGATCACCCTCACCCAGTTCAACCAGAACGTCCAGTCAGGCGGAGTCGGCCTGTTCACCCCGCTGTGGGGCTCCTACCGGCGCTCGGACGCCGCGAAGGTCACCGAAGTGGTGCTCGTGAACGGGGCCGTCACCGAGGTCAGAACCTCCGCGGGCCAGGGCCCCATCCCGGCAGGGACCACGATCCTCGTCGGCAGGGAGGCGGGCGCCGACGCCCTGGCCTCGCTCAAGGCCGGCGACCGTGTCGAGGTGAAGTACCAGCCCAAGCCTTCGGACGGCGGCGCCGTGCGGACCGCGGTCGGCGGCAGGAACGTCCTGGTCAAGGACGGCAAGGCGCAGCCCTTCACCGACACCGACAGCCACCCGCGCACCTCCGTCGGCTTCTCCGCCGACGGCAGGAAGATGTACCTGCTCACCGTCGACGGACGCCAGGCCGACAGCCGCGGCCTCACGCTCGGCGAGATGGCCGCGCTCATGGTCGAACTCGGCGCCCACAACGCGCTCGAGCTCGACGGCGGCGGCTCCTCCACCCTGCTCGCCCGGGAGCCCGGCAGCGCCGACGTCCAGGTCGAGAACAGCCCCTCCGACGGCGGGGAGCGCCACGTCCCCAACGGCCTGGCCCTCTACGCCCCGCAGGGCAGCGGCAAGCTGAAGGGCTTCTGGCTCGAGACAGCCGGCGACCCCGCCAAGGCGCCGGGTGTGGGACCGGTCGCCGGTGGCCGCCCCGACCGCGTCTTCCCCGGGCTCACCAGGCGGCTGACCGCCGCCGGGTACGACGAGACGTACGGCCCTGCCGAGGGCGTGCCGTCGTGGAACACCTCGACCTCGGTGCACGGTCGCGTCAACAAGGAAGGCGTCTTCCACGCCTGGGTCCCCGGTCAGACCACGGTCAGGGCCTCGCGCGGCGCGGCCAAGGGCAGCATCGACCTGACCGTGCTGCAGCCGCTCGTCCGCATCGGCGCGACCACTGACAGGGTCGGCCTGGCGGCGGCCGACGCCACGGGCTCCTTCGGCGTCGTCGGCTACGACCGCAACGGCAACTCCGCGCCCATCGAGCCTGACGACCTGAAGCTCGACTACGACACGTCGCTGCTGGAGGTACGGCCCAGCCAGCACGGCCTCTTCACCGTCAAGGCGCTCAAGGCGACCGGGTCCGGCCTGATCACCGCGCGCGTCGGCGCATCGACGACCGCCGTGCCCGTGACCGTCGGGTTCGAGGACGTCGCGGTCGCCGACTTCGAGAACGCCGCCTCGTGGACGTTCGCCGCGGCCAGGGCCACCGGCTCGCTCGGCGCCGGCCAGGGGCAGAGCGGCGGCGGGCTCAAGCTCACCTACGACTTCACCCAGTCGACCGCCACCCGCGCCGCCTACGCCTCGCCGCCGCAACAGCTCGTGATCCCCGGCCAGCCGCAGGCGTTCGGGCTGTGGATCAACTCCACCGGCAAGGGGGAGTGGCCCAGCCTGGAGTTCTACGACGCCCAGGGGCAGTCGCAGATCCTGCGCGGGCCTTACCTCACCTGGAGCGGCTGGAAGTACGTCGAGTTCGCGGTGCCGCCGGGCGTCAGCTACCCGCTCAGGCTGCGCCGCTTCTACGTGGCCGAGACCAGGGCCGACGCCAAGTACACCAACGAGATCGCCATCGACGGCCTGGTGGCCAGGGTGCCTCCGTCCGTGCAGGCGCCGCCGGCCGCCAAGGTGAGCGACCCGGTGGTGAAGGCGTCCGTGGACGGCATGCCGTGGCGGTTCGCGGTGATGTCCGACGCCCAGTTCGTCGCCAGGCAGCCCGACAGCGACATCGTCAAGAACGCGCGCAGGACGCTGCGCGAGCTGAAGGCCGCCAAGCCCGACTTCCTGCTGATCAACGGTGACCTGGTGGACGAGGCCTCGCCCGAGGACTTCGCGCTGGCCAAGCGGATCCTGGACGAGGAACTCGGCGGCGCCCTGCCCTACCACTACGTGCCGGGCAACCACGAGGTCATGGGCGGCAAGATCGACAACTTCAAGGCGGTGTTCGGCGACACCTACCAGGTCTTCGACCACAAGGGGACCAGGTTCATCACGCTCGACACCTCCAGGCTGAACCTGCGTGGCGGCGGCTTCGACCAGATCGCGCTCCTGCGCGACCAGCTCACCGCCGCGGCCGGCGACGACTCCGTGGGCTCGGTCGTCGTGCTCTTCCACGTGCCGCCGCGCGACCCGACGCCAGGCAAGGGCAGCCAGCTCGGAGACAGGAAGGAGGCCGCGCTCGTCGAAGGGTGGCTGGCCGACTTCCAGCGGACGACGGGCAAGGGCGCCGCCTACGTGGGGGCGCACGTCGGCACCTTCAACGCCTCCCACGTGGACGCGGTGCCGTACTTCATCAACGGCAACTCGGGCAAGAACCCGGCCACGGCCGCGGACGACGGCGGGTTCACCGGCTGGTCGCTATGGGGCGTCGACCCGGTGACGCCGCAGGAGGCCGAGCATGTCAGGCGCAACTGGTTCGTCGACGCGCCCGCCTGGATCGGCACTCAGGTGCGTCCGCACGTGGACACGTTGACGCTGACGGCTCCCGCGGCGGTGTCCGTGGGCTCGCCCGCGATGGTGAAGGCGTCGCTGACCCAGGGTGACAGGACGGTTCCCGTGGCCTACCCGGTGTCGGCCGAGTGGTCCGGATCGCCGAATCTGCACGTCGGGCCGCTGTCGAAGGCCAAGCCGTGGCACGTGGCCGCCCTCGACCCCGCGACGGGGACGCTGACCGCGTTGCGGCGCGGGCAGGTGCTGGTCGCGGTGACGGTGAACGGGGTCAAGAAGGAGGCCACGGTCGCCACCGCGACCAGGGCCGCCGCCTGACCTGCACCTCGGGGCGCCCGTCTCCCTACCGGGAGGCGGGCGCCTCCGTGTCATCGTGGGGAGCGGGGGTGAGCTGGTCCGCCCAGGGCGGGTCGGCTCCCGCCACGGCGCAGGTCAGCGCCGCGACCTCGGCCCCGAAGGCGGCGGCGTCGGCGGCCGAGGCGAGGTCCAGCCCGTCCAGCCGCCCGCCCAGCAGCCCCCTGGACTCGAGCCGGTGCAGCAACCCCGCCGTGAAGGAGTCTCCCGCGCCGACCGTGTCCACCACCTTCACCGGCACCGCAGGAACCGTCGCCATGGCCCCGTCCAGCGAGACCAGCGCCCCGGCGGCCCCCGATGTCACCACGACCAGCCGGGCCCCCGCCGCGTGCAGGTGCTCGCACGCCAGGGCCGTCGGGACGTCCGGCATCAGGAACGCCAGGTCGTCGGCGCTGAGCTTGAGGATGTCGGTCAGCGCGCACCACTGCGGCAACCGCGACAGGTAGTCCTCGCGCGAGGCCAGGCTCGGCCGCACGTTGGGATCGATGGAGACCGTCGCCGCGGCCCGCCCTGCGAACGCGGCCACGGTGCTCGCTCCAGGCTCCCTGACCAGCGCCAGCGACCCCGTGTGCAGGCAGGACGCGCCGCCGAGCCGGTCATCCGACAGCTCGGCCGCGCTCCACCCCCAGTCGGCGGTGCCTTCGGCGTGGAAGGAGTAGCGCGCCTGGCCCTCGGCGTCCAGCGTGGCGACGGCCAGCGTGCTCGGCTCGCGGGCCGTCACGCAGGCCGACAGGTCGACCCCGGAGGCGGCCATGCGCTCGCGGAACAGCGCGCCGAAGACGTCGTCGGACAGCCGGCCGAGGAATCTGCAGGGGGTTCCGAGGCGGGCCAGCGCGACCGCGGTGTTGCTGGGCCCGCCACCGGGCAGCACCCGCAGTGCCAGCTCGCCCGGGAGTCTGTCGGCGAAGGCGTCGGCGACGCACTCGCCAAGGACGGCGATCATCTGCCTCCCTTTTTCCGCTGTTGCGGTTTCGTTACAGGCCGAGGGCATTGACGTTTCCCGAAACGGAGTTCATCATCGCAGCACAGCGGATGTCAACGTTGACATATGTCAACGATGACACCGAGTCTGTCCAGCTCATGTGAGGAACACCCGCCATGAAACGACTCATCGCAGGCCTCATGGCCGCAGCTCTCATGGCCGCCGGATGCGGCGGCGGCCCCTCGTCCGGCTCAGGTTCGGACACCGTCAAGGTCGGGCTCATCACCAAGACCGAGACCAACCCGTTCTTCGTGAAGATGAAGGAGGGAGCGTCGGCCGCCGCCAAGGCGCAGGGCGCCGAGCTCATGAGCGCCGCGGGCAAGTTCGACGGCGACAACGCCAGCCAGATCACCGCCATCGAGAACATGGTCGCCGCGGGGGTGAAGGGCATCCTGATCACACCCAGTGACACCAAGGCCATCGTGCCCGCCATCAAGAAGGCCAGGGACGCGGGTGTGCTGGTGATCGCCCTGGACACCCCGACCGAACCGCAGGAGGCCACCGACGCCCTGTTCGCCACCGACAACTTCAAGGCCGGCGAGCTGATCGGCCAGTACGCCAAGGCGGCGATGGCCGGCAAGCCCGCCAAGATCGCCACGCTGGACCTGGCGCCCGGCATCACGGTCGGCAAGCTGCGCCACGACGGCTTCCTCAAGGGCTTCGGCGTCGCCGAGGGCGACCCGTCGATCGTGTGCTCGCAGGACACGCAGGGCGACCAGAGCAAGGGCCAGACGGCCATGGAGAACTGCCTGCAGAAGGCACCCGACATCAACCTCGTCTACACCATCAACGAGCCCGCCGCCCTCGGCGCGCACACCGCGCTGAAGGCCAAGGGCATCGACAAGGACGTGCTCGTGGTCTCCGTCGACGGCGGCTGCACCGGGACCAGGGCCGTGCAGAGCGGCCAGATCGCCGCGACCTCCCAGCAGTACCCGCTGAAGATGGCCGAGAGCGGCGTCAAGGCCGTCACCGACTTCGCCAAGACCGGCAAGAAGGCCACCGGCTACACCGACACCGGGGTCACGCTCATCACCGACAAGCCCGTCGCGGGCGTGGACGCCAAGGACACCGCCTTCGGCCTGGCCAACTGCTGGGGCTGACATGGCGGTCATCGAAGCGACCCTGCCGCGCAGGATCCTCACCACGCCGACGGCCGGCCCGCTGGCGGCGTTGGTGCTCGCCTGCGCGTTCTTCTCGCTGAACAGCGAGCAGTTCCTCACCGGCGGCAACTTCTCGCTCATCATCCAGCAGGTCATGGTCGTCGGCACTCTCGCCATCGGCCAGACGCTGATCATCCTCACGGGCGGCATCGACCTGTCGAACGGCGCGATCATGGCCTTCGGCGGCATCGTGATGGCCAAGCTGGCCCTGTCCATGCCGCCGCTCCTGGCGATCGCCGCAGGGCTGGCGGTCTGCGCGGGGTTCGGCCTGGTCAACGGGCTGCTGGTGACGCGGATCTCGCTGCCGCCGTTCATCGTCACTCTCGGGATGCTGAACGTGGTCTTCGCGCTCACCCACATCTACTCCCAGGACCAGACGATCACCGGACTGCCGGATGAGCTGACGTTCCTCGGCCAGACCTTCCAGATCGGCGACACCCGCGTCACCTACGGCTCCGTGCTCACGATCGCGCTCTTCCTGCTGTTCGCCTACCTGCTCGGCCAGACCGCGTGGGGCAGGCACGTCTACGCCCTCGGCAACAGCCCCGAGGTCGCGAGGCTCACCGGCATCCGCACCTCGCGGCTGCTCGTCGGCGTCTACGCCCTGGCCGGCCTGGTGTACGGCATCGCCGCCCTCCTGCTGGTCTCCCGCACCGGCGTGGGCGACCCTCAGGCGGGGCAGACCGACAACCTCGACAGCATCACCGCCGTCGTGCTCGGCGGCACGAGCCTGTTCGGCGGGCGCGGCCTGGTCATGGGCACCCTCATCGGCGCGCTCATCGTGGGCGTGTTCCGCAACGGGCTGCAGCTCATGGGAGTCCCGTCGATCTACCAGACGCTCATCACCGGCATCCTGGTGATCCTCGCGGTCAGCGTCGACCAGCTCTCCCGCAGGAGGACCCGATGACCACACCCGTTCTCCAGGCGCGCGGCCTGGTCAAGCGCTACGGACACGTCACCGCCCTGGACGGCGCCGACTTCGACCTGCTGCCCGGCGAGGTGCTCGCGGTCATCGGCGACAACGGGGCGGGCAAGACCACCCTGATCAAGGCGCTGACCGGCGCCATCCAGCCCGACTCGGGCGAGATCCTGCTCGACGGGAAGCGCGTGCGCTTCGGCGACCCGCTGGAGGCGCGCAGGGCCGGGATCGAGACCGTCTACCAGGACCTGGCGATCGCCGCCTCGCTCGACATCGCCACCAACATGTTCCTCGGCAGGGAGCTGCGCAAGCCCGGACTGCTCGGCAAGGTGTTCAGGATGCTGGACAAGCCGCGCATGCGGGCGCAGTCGGCCGAGCACATGGCCGCGCTCAAGATCGGGCTGCGCTCGCTCGCCGTACCCGTGGAGGCGCTGTCGGGCGGTCAGCGGCAGGGTGTGGCCGTCGCCAGGGCGGTGGCGTGGGCCTCCCACGTCGTCGTGATGGACGAGCCCACGGCGGCGCTCGGGGTGAAGGAGTCGGGGCAGGTGCTCGACCTGATCCGCAGGGTCCGCGACAGCGGCCTGCCCGTGGTGCTCATCAGCCACAACATGCCGCACGTCTTCGAGATCGCCGACCGGATCCACGTCCAGCGGCTGGGCCGCAGGGTCGCGCAGCTCAAGCCGGGCGACCACAACATGGCCGAGGTGGTGGCGATCATGACGGGCGCCATGGACGTGACCGACGGCAAGGCGGTCATCGCCGACCAGGACGCCGCGGAGGCGATCGGCCTGTCCTGATCCCGCTACCCTGTTCACGACACGGGGAGGTTCGATGGCGAGCGCGCGGCGCCCGACGATGACCGACGTCGCCCGTGAGGTCGGTGTCACCGCGAAGACCGTCTCCAGGGTCCTCAACGAGGAGGGCCCCGTCGCCCCCGAGACCAGGGCGCGGGTCATGGAGGTCGTGCACAGGCTCGGCTACCGGCCCAACCTGATGGCCCGCAACATGCGGGTCGGCGCCAGGGACGCGGCGATCGGCCTGGTCATCCCGGACATGGGCAACCCGTTCTTCGGCACCGTCGCCGGCGGCATCGAGAGCGCGGTGCGCGAGCGCGGCCTGACGGTGATCGTGGGCTCCTCCAGCGAGACGAAGGAGCTCGAACGCTCTCTGGTGGCCACGTTCCTCGCGCGCAGGGTGAGCGCGCTGCTCGTGGTGCCGTCGGCGAGCGGCGATCATCGCTACCTGCGCGCCGAACGCGATGCGGGGCTGCCCATCGTCTTCCTCGACCGGCCCGCGATCGGGCTGGCGGCCGACTGCGTGGTCAGCTCCAACCGGGCGGGGGCGCGCGAGGGCACCGCGCACCTCATCGCGCACGGCCATCGCAGGATCGGCTTCATCGGCGACCTGCCCGCGACGCTCTACACCAGGCGCGAGCGCTTCCAGGGCTACAGGGACGCGCTGGCGCAGGCAGGCCTGCCGTTCGACAAGACGCTGGTGGAGACCGGCCACTCCGCCGAGGCGGCCGCCGCGGCGGCCGGGCGGCTGCTGGCGCTGCCCGACCCGCCGACCGCGCTGTTCGCGGCCAACAACTTCGCCGCGACGGGCGTGGTGGTCGGCCTGGCCAAGGCGGGGCGCAAGGACGTGGCCCTGGTCGGGTACGACGACCTGCCGCTGGCTGAGGTCCTCGACCCGCCCCTGACCGTGGTGGCCCAGGACCCGGCGGGGATCGGGGCCGCGGCGGCGTCGCTGGTGCTGTCCCGCCTGGACGGCGACCGCTCGCGCGTGGCCAAGACGCTGGTGGCGACCCGGCTGATCCCCCGGGGCTCGGGCGAGCTGCGTCCGCGCTGAGACTCCCCTCCCGTACGGCACGCCCGACGGGCGCCTGCCGCGGGCCGGCGGCGTCGGCCGGTCCCTGGTGGTGACCGGCCGCAGGCCCGCGACTCCGGAGGTGGATCGCCAGGCGACCATCCGTCCGTGGGGAGGGAAACCGTCTAGACATGTGTGATTAATTGGGAAAACATCGGTTTTTGTGTACTTCGCCGATTTCGCTCCGGGAGCGGGCCGACTCGACCCCCGCGCCGCGCTCCACTCCGACGCCCCTTCGATCGACCTCGGCGGCGACTGGCGCTTCCGCCTGTCGGCCACCGCCGACGCGCCTGACGACTTCGCCGCCCCCGACTTCGACGACGCCGCATGGGACACGTTGCCCGTCCCCTCCCACTGGCCGCTGCACGGCTACGGCGAGCCCGCCTACACCAACGTCTCCTACCCCTTCCCCGTCGACCCGCCGCACGTGCCCGACGAGAACCCCACCGGCGACTACCGGCGCGCGTTCGACCTGCCCGAGGGCTGGGAAGGCGGCCGGGTCCGGTTCGAGGGCGTCGACTCCTGCGCCAGGGTCTGGCTGAACGGTCACGAACTGGGGTTCACGACGGGCAGCAGGCTCGTCGCGGAGTTCGACGCGGGGCCGTACCTCACGCCTGGACGCAACGTGCTCGCGGTACGTGTGCACCAGTGGTCGGCCGCCAGCTACCTGGAGGACCAGGACATGTGGTGGCTGCCCGGCATCTTCAGGGAGGTGACGCTCACCCGCTCCACCGCCGACGTGTTCGTGCACGCCGCCGCCGACGGCACCCTCAGCTTCGAGGGTGACGGGCTGCTGTCCGTCCCCGAGCTGGGCGTGAGCGACCTGGCGCCGGGCACGCAGGTGCGCGTCGCCGCGGAGCCTTGGTCGGCCGAGACGCCTCGCCTGTACGAGGCCACGTTCACCACCGGCGAGGAGACGGTACGGCTGCGCATCGGCTTCCGCACGATCACCATCGAGGACGGCGTGCTGAAGGCCAACGGCGTCCCTCTGGTCTTCAAGGGCGTCAACAGGCACGAGTTCCACCCCGACCACGGGCGGGCGGTGCCGTACGAGACGATGGTCGAGGACGTGCTGCTCATGAAGCGGCACAACGTCAACGCGGTCCGGACCAGCCACTACCCCCCGCATCCCGCCTTCCTCGACCTGTGCGACGAATACGGCCTGTGGGTGGTCGACGAGTGCGACCTGGAGACACACGGGTTCGGGCAGGTCGGCTGGCGCCGCAACCCGACCGACGACCCGCGCTGGAGCGAGGCGCTGCTCGACCGGATGAAGCGCACCGTCGAACGCGACAAGAACCACCCGAGCGTGGTGATGTGGTCGCTGGGCAACGAGGCGGGCGTCGGCGCCAATCTGGCGGTCATGGCCGGCTGGACCCGCGAGCGCGACCCGTCCAGGCCCATCCACTACGAGGGCGACCTGTCGTGCGCCGACGTCGACGTCTACAGCAGGATGTACGCCTCCCACGCCGAGGTCGAGGCGATCGGCCGCGGTACGGAGGACCCGCTCGACGATCCCGCCCTGGACGCGCGGCGCAGGGCGATGCCGTTCATGCAGTGCGAGTACGCGCACGCGATGGGCAACGGCCCCGGAGGGCTCGCGGAGTACCAGGAGCTGTTCGACACCTATCCCAGGCTCGCGGGCGGGTTCGTCTGGGAGTGGATCGACCACGGGCTGACCCACGAGAAGTACGGCTACGCCTACGGCGGCGACTACGGCGAGCCGCTGCACGACTCCAACTTCGTCGTGGACGGCTTGGTCTTCCCCGACCGCACGCCCTCGCCGGGGCTGCTGGACCTGAAGAAGGTGTTCGAACCCGTGAAGATCACCTTCTCGGACGGGGCGGTGACGGTGACCAGGGCGGTGCCGTACCCGTTGGAGTTCCCGTGGGCGCTGACGGCGGGTGGCGCGCTGGTCGCCGAGGGCGTCCTCGAGGTGCCCGACGGGGAACGGGCTGAGGTGAAGCTGCCCGACCTGCCCGAGGTGGGCGAGCCCGGCGAGGTGTGGCTCGCCGTGCGGGCGGTCCTCGCGCACGACCTGCCGTGGGCGCCGGCGGGACACGAGATCGCGTGGGGCGAGCTGAAGGTGGACGAGGGGCGCGCCCATCCCTCGCCCGAGCGAGGGCCGGCTCCCGTGGTGCGCGGGGAGACGGTCGAGCTGGGCGCAGCGGTGTTCGACGCCAGGACGGGGCGGCTCACCACCCTGTTCGGGCTCGACGTCGAGGGCCCGCGGCTCGACCTGTGGCGGGCGCCCGTCGACAACGAGCGCTTCGGCGGCCTCGACTGGAACTGGCGCCACCTCGGCCTGCACCGTCTCACCCATCGGGTCGAGTCCGTCTCCCACGACGACGGAGCCCTGACCGTCCGCTCGCGGGTGGCCCCCGCGGCCGCCGACCTCGGGGTCCGCGTCACCTACCGCTGGACGGCCGACGCGACAGGACTCTCCCTCGACGTGCACGCGGTGCCCGAAGGGGAGTGGACGCTGCCGCTGCCCAGGCTCGGGGTCGCCATGACGCTGCCGCAGGGCATCGCGAAGGTCATCTGGTTCGGCAGGGGACCGGGCGAGGCCTACCCCGACACGGGCATGGCGGCCGTGACCGGCGGCTTCGAAGCCACGATCGAGGAGCTGCAGACGCCGTACGTGTATCCGCAGGAGAACGGACAGCGCGCCGACGTGCGCTGGGCCATGCTGGTCGACGACGAGGGCAGGGGGGTGCGGGTGACGGGCGATCCCGCCTTCGGCCTGACCATGCGCAGGTGGAGCACCGCGGAGCTGGAGCGCGCCGCCCACCTGACGGACCTGAGGCCGGGCAGTCGCGTGCACGTCCACCTCGACCACGCCCAGCACGGCGTCGGCACCGCGGCCTGCGGGCCCGGCGTGCTTGCGCCGTACGAGCTGCGAGCGGCGGAGGCGCGGTTCGGCTTCCGCTTCTCCGCGGTGTAGACGATCGACGGCGCGCCCCGTCCCCACCTGGCGCCAGGCGGGAACGGGCCTCTCGCGCTCGGCAGTCAGGATGGCTGAACTTCGTCGAAGAGGGCGAGGGCCTCGGTGGGGTCCGGGCTCACAAGGCGTTCCAGACCGGCCATCGTGATCTTCGCCCATCCGCCGGCCCGTGCCCACATCTGTTCCTCGAAGGCGCGGACGGCCTCGTCCAGATCGGCAGGGCCAGGCGCGGCGGCGACGGACTCGGCGAGTTCGGCGCCTTCCAGCATCGCGAGGTTCGCGCCGACCCCCAACGGCGGCATCAGGTGGGCGGCGTCGCCCAGTAGCGTCACCCCGGCAACGTGGGCCCAGGTGTGGGACACGGGCAGGACGTAGAGGGGGCGGTGGACGAAAGCGGTGCCGTGGCGGAGGAGGTTGAGGACGGGAGCGGCCCAGCCGTCGAACAGAGCCAGCAGGCTTGATCGCATGGCCTCGGCGTCGGCCAGGTCCAGGCCCGTGTCCAGGCCCGTGTCCATGCCCGCGTTCATGCCCGCGCGCCGGTTCAGGCCCATATGCCGGTCCAGGCTCGTGTGCCAGTCCAGCGGCGCGCGGAACTGGGCGTACACCTTGACGTGGCCGCCGCTGTTGCGCTGGGCGACGAGGCCGCGGTTCACGCCGTACACAGCCATGGAACCGTCGCCGATCAGCCGGGCGAGGTCGGGGTGGCGGGTGTCGACGTCGTCCAGGGAGGTCTCGACCAAGGTGATGCCGGTGTAGTGCGGCGTCGCGGACGAGACTGCCGGGCGAACCCGGGACCAGGCGCCGTCCGCGCCGACCACGAGGTCGAACGTCTCCTGTCGCCCGTCCGCGAAACGGACCAGCACGCCGTCCCCGGTCCTCGGTACCACCTCCGTCACGCCCCGCCCCCACTGAACGTCGAGGGGGCCGAGCAGCAGGCCGCGGAGTTGCCCCCGGTCGATCTCGGGATTGGCCCGGTCACCCGGACGGGGTCGCCAGTCGCGGAGGACGGTCCCGTCCACGTCCAGGATGCGCATGGCCTGCCCCTCGGGACGGGACAGCGCCTGGAACTCCGCCAGCAGCCCCGCCTTGCCCAGCGCGAGCTGGCCCATCCTTTCGTGCAGGTCGAGCACGCCACCCGGGGGACGGGCGTCGGGGGTGGAATCGCGTTCGAGGATGGTGACGGGGTGACCGTGGCGGTGCAGGACGCGGGCGAAGGTGAGGCCGGCGGGGCCGCCACCGATCACGGCGATACGATGTCTCATGTCGATACACTGTATTTAGCAAATACGATGTATCGCAACAGTACGATGTAACCATGACTGTGTGGGACCGGCCGGAGCCGCCGACTCGCCCCGTGCCGCTCGACCGGGAGCGAATCGTCGCCGCCGCCATCGCGCTGGCCGACGAGGGCGGGCTGGAGGCGGTGTCCTTGCGCAAGGTCGCCGCCCGGCTGGACGCCGGCCCGATGCGGCTGTACGGATACATCTCCACCAAGGAGGAGCTGTTCGACCTCATGGTGGACGAGGTCCACGCCGAGATCCTCCCCGAGGAGCAGCCCGGCGACTGGCGGGAGGTGCTGCGCATCCGCGCCCACCGCACCAGGCAGGCCACCCTCCGTCACGAATGGCTGGCCGACCTGCTCGGCGGCCGTCCGACCCTGGGGCCGAACGCCCTCGCCGTGACTGAGGCCACGCTGGCCGCCCTCGACGGCCTCGCCGACCTCGACACCGTCATGCGCGCCGTGGAGACTGTCAGTGCCTACCTCACCGGCGCGATCAGGCACGAGATCGCGAATCTACGGGCCGAGCGCGCCACGGGCCTGTCCAAGCGCGACTGGCAGCGCGCCTACGGCCCGCATGTGAGGAGGATGCTGGCCACGGGCCGCTTCCCGGCGCTGGCCAAGGCCGTGTACGACGGCACGGAGGTGGACGCCGAGGCGTCCTTCGCGACCGGGCTGGACTGGGTCCTCGACGCCGTGGCTGCCAAACTCGCCCGGCCGCCGGCGTGACGCTCGACATTTCCAAATGACATCCGTGGTACCGCATGACGCCGCCGGACTGCGCACCTACCTGCCCGACTGGTTGAGAGGCAAGCTCTGACGCCGGACGACCGGGCGGCGCTGGAAGGTCGACGGCTTCGCCCTGAACAGTGGTTGTGCGTGCAACCTTCTGCTCGACATCCGGCAGGCCCGTATCGGACAATGAACAGGGATGACGGAAGGGCTGCCCACCAGGTGACGCTGTTCCCGGATGGTTCGGGGGCGGGAGGATTATGGAGAGCAGCGACCGGCCTCCGCCACGGGTGGCTCTTCTCGGCGGGTTCCGGCTACAGGCCGGCGACGAGCATGTCCCGCTGTCCGGCGGCTCCGAACGCCTCGTGGCGTTCGTCGCCCTGAGCAAGGGAAGCGTTCCCAGGAATCTCATCGCGGGAAGCCTCTGGCCCGACGTGTCGGAGCGGCGCGCCTACGCGAACCTGCGATCGGCGCTCGCCCGCCTGAACGACGCCGGGCGGCGGATCATGGAGGTCGGTGCCAGCGAGATCCGGCTGTCGCCCGACGCCGAGGTCGACTTCCGTCACGCCCGGTCCCTGGCGCTGCGCATCCTCGACCGTGCCGAACCGACCCGGGACGAGGATCTCACCTCGGAGGCCGTGTCCGTGCTGTCAGCCGGCCTGCTGCCCGGCTGGTACGACGACTGGGTCCTGCTCATCGCGGAGGAATGGCACCAGCAACGCCTGCACGCCCTGGAGGCGCTGGCGGCCGACCTCGTCACGGCCGGGCGCCACGCGGAGGCCGTGGCCGCCGCCGGCGTGGCCGTCCACGCGGAGCCGCTGCGCGAAAGCGCCTGCGCCGCACTGGTCAAGGCCCACCTCGCCGAAGGCAACCAGGCCGAGGCGCTGCACCACTTCAGGCGTTACCAGCAGCGGCTCCAGGCCGAACTCGGCCTCAAACCGACGTCGCGCCTGAGCGCGCTCCTCGCGGGACTGCAGCCGGCCGGCGGGTGACGCGCCCGTCACGCGCACGTCACGCGGTCATCGCGGCGGCGTGACACGCGGTTGCACACGATGACAGTGAACGCCGGGGCCGAGCCGGGCGCACAGATGATCGCCACGGTGACCCCGGCAAGAGAGGACGGAGACAGGAATGCCTCGCACTCGACGTGTGCTAGTCGGCCCAGCGCTCCTCACTGCCTTGGTATGCGGCCCGGCCATGGCCGCTCACGCGTCCGCGGAGTCTCCGGGCGGCGTCGGCGCCACCATGGTCGTGAGCGCTCCGGCGGGTCCGGCGATGGCGAACACCGGTCTGGAGCCGAAGCCCAAGCAGTACCGCAAGGGCCGCAACGCCGGATTCGCCGACGGACGGGCCGACTGCAAGAGCGGAAGGCCCTACGACCTCAACATCTCAGGAAGCGGTGCCTTCTACCGCGGCTTCCGCGACGGCTACAACTCCGGCTTCCACAGTTGCCAGCGGCCGTCCCCGTCCAAGCCACCGACGACGAAGCCGCCTGAGAGCCCGGCGCCGGCTCCGCCGACGAGCCCGCCGGCGTCGCCGACGCGGTCGTAGCCTCCAGCGCTGTGGGCTCGCCAGAGTCCACAGCACCCGGATGGCCAAGGGCATCGGCCGCGGGCGCCGGCGACGCCGAACACGCCGGCACGCCGCCGCGCGCCCACTCGCCTCGCGGCCGATCCGTCGCGACACCGGGCGACGGAATAATCCGTTGCGGTTCGCTGCTGTCAGGCGACACCATGACGTTCATGTTCCGCCACGCTCTCCTGACGACGCCCGCAGCCGCGGGCGCGTTCGAGCGTGCCTTCGACGGCCTGGAGCGCTGACCTCTTCCCGTAAGTCCTGAAGTGACCCGGCGGGGGGAGGTTGGCCGGCCCGCACGGGTCACGAGAAATCTCAGGCGTCAAGGGAAGGAACCATGGCCAAGCAGGCCTACGTGCGCAACAAGCCGCACCTCAACATCGGCACGATGGGTCACGTCGACCACGGCAAGACCACGCTGACCGCCGCGATCACCAAGGTGCTCGCCGAGCGGGGCGGCGCGACGTACACGCCGTTCGAGAGGATCGACCGCACGCCCGAGGAGGCGCAGCGGGGCATCACGATCAACATCTCGCACGTCGAGTACGAGACGGCCACCAGGCACTACGCGCACGTGGACATGCCGGGGCACGCCGACTACGTGAAGAACATGATCACGGGGGCGGCGCAGCTCGACGGGGCGATCCTGGTCGTGTCCGCGCAGGACGGCATCATGCCGCAGACCCGCGAGCACGTGCTGCTCGCCAGGCGGGTCGGGGTCGAGCACCTGGTCGTCGCCCTGAACAAGGCCGACGGCGCCGACCCCGAGCTGGCCGACCTGGTCGAGCTGGAGCTGTCGGAACTGCTGGCCGAGCACGGGTACGGCGACGTGCCCATGGTCCGGGTCTCCGGGCTGCGGGCCCTGGAGGGCGACCCCGAGTGGACGGCGTCCGTCGAGGCACTGCTGCAGGCGGTCGACGACCACATCCCGGTGCCCGTCCGCTACGTCGACGCGCCGTTCCTCATGCCGGTGGAGAACGTGCTCACCGTCACCGGTCGCGGCACGGTCGTCACCGGCGCGATCGAGCGGGGCGTCGTCAAGATCGGCGACACCGTCGAGGTGGTCGGGTTCGGGGACGGCTTCACCGCGGTCGTGACCGGGGTCGAGACCTTCGGCAAGACCATGGAGCGGGGCGAGTCCGGCGACAACGCCGCGGTGCTCCTGCGGGGCGTGCGACGTGAGCAGGTACGCCGCGGGCAGGTGCTGGCCGCGCCCGGCACGCAGAGCGCCCACCGGCGCCTGACCGCCAGGATCTACCTGCTCACGGAGGACGAGGGCGGGCGGCGCAAGCCCATCGCCAGCGGTTACCGTCCGCAGTTCTACCTCCGGACGACCGACGTGCCAGGCCAGATCGTCCTGGACGCGCCGGCCGGGCCAGGCGACACGGTGGAGGCCGTCGTCGAGCTGGGCGGCGCGGTGGCCCTCGAGCCCGGCCTGGGCTTCGCGATCCGCGAGGGCGGGGTCACGGTCGGCGCGGGCACCGTGCTGACCGTCCTCGACTAGCGAGGCCCGGCAGGGCACACGACGGCGGCCGGATCCCACCCGGGATCCGGCCGCCTCGCCGTGGCGGGGCAGGCACCGTCCCCCGCTCGCTCGTCACCCTCCAGCGGGAGATCCTCGTCCTCCAGCACAATGAACGGTCCCCGCTTCGTCCGCGCGACCGAAGAAGCGGGAAAGGACCTGGCCTACCGTTCGATCATGTCCCGCCTCTCCCCGAACGACCTCTTCCGCATCGCCGTACCAGGTGATCCGCAGGTGCGCCCCGACGGCGGCGCGGTCGCCTACACGGTGACCACCGCGGACAGAGACGCCGACGAGAATCGTTGCGAGCTGTGGCTGGCCGAGCCGGGCCGCGAACCTCGCCGCCTGACCAGCGGCCCCAGCGACCAGGCGCCCCGCTGGTCACCGGACGGGCGCACGCTCGCCTTTCTGCGCCCCGTGGACGGCAAGCCGCAGATCCACCTGCTGCCGATGGACGGCGGCGAGCCGCGCGTGGTCACCACCGAGGGGGCGGGCACACCGGTGTGGTCGCCCGACGGCCGCCGCCTGGCCTTCACCGCCCCGCACGGGGAGGCGGAGCCGCACGCGCCCGTCGTCGCCGACACACTGGAGTACAAGGCGGACGGTGCCGGCCTGCTGCGCGACCTGCGTGCCCACCTGGTCGTGGTGGACGTGGACTCGGGCGAGTGGCGCAGGCTCACCGGCGGCGACTTCCACGCGGGGGAACCCGCCTGGTCGCCCGACGGGCAGCAGCTCGCCTTCGTCTCCAGCATGGAGCCCGACAGGGATCTGACCCCCGACGGCGCCGTCTACGTCGTCGGTCTCGACGAAGGGGAGCCGAAGCGGCTGACCGACCCCGGCGTGATCTGCATGGGCGTGTGGTGGCTCGGCGAGCGCGTGGTCGTGGCGGGCTTCAAGGGCGACCCGATCGGGCACACCCGCCTGTTCGAGCTCGACGCCACGGGGCTCACCGAGATCGAGACGGGCCTGGACCGCAACGTCATGGTGGGCGCCCCGGGCTACCCGGGTGCTTCGCCCGTCGTCCTGGGCGGCGAGCTGCTGTTCTGCGCCCGCGACGGCGGCCTGACCCACCTGTTCGCCGCGCCAGGCCGTACCAGGGTGGGGGGCGAGAACAGCGTCATGGGCGTGAGCGCCGCGGGCGGCCATCTCGCCTACGTGGCCGCGACTCCGGGCAGCCCGGGCGACGTCTACCTCGACGACCGGCGGCTCACCGACCACGCGCTGCCCGACGTGGAGCTGTTCCCGCTCGAACGCCGGGTGTTCACCGCGCCGGACGGCACCGCCGTCGAGGGCTTCCTCCTGCGCGACCCCGCCCTGAAGGAGCCGGGACCGCTCCTGCTCGACGTGCACGGCGGGCCGCACAACGCGTGGGCGCCCGTCTTCGACGGCGTCCACCTCTACCACCAGGTCCTGGCCGCCCGCGGCTGGAGCGTGCTCACGCTCAACCCGCGCGGCAGCGACGGGTACGGCGAGGCCTTCTACACCGCCGCGATCGGCGCGTGGGGCCTGAAGGACGCCGACGACTTCCTGAGCCCGCTCGACGACCTCGTCAGGGAGGGCGTCGCCGACCCCGATCGCCTGGCCGTCACCGGCTACAGCTACGGCGGCTACATGACCTGCTGGCTGTCGGCCACCACCGACAGGTTCAAGGCCGCGATCCCCGGCGGCTGCGTCAGCGACCTGACCAGCATGTCGGGCACCTCGGACGCCGGGTACTTCCTGAAGATGTTCGAGTGCTGCGGCGATCTGGCCGCGCAGTCCCCGCTCACGCACGTCGCCGGCGTGACGGCCCCCACCCTCGTGCTGCACGGCGAGCGCGACGACCGCTGCCCCGTCGGCCAGGCCGAGCAGTGGTTCGCCGCGCTGCGCGAGCGCGGCGTGCCCGCCCGCCTCGTGCGCTACCCGGGCGGCTCACACCTGTTCATCCTCAACGGACGCCCGTCCCACAGGATCGACTACAACGAAAGGATCGTCGCGTGGCTGGAGCAATGGGTGATCGGCTCCGAGAGCTGATCGCCGAATACGACGTGCCAGGAGCCGCTCTCGCCTACCTCCACCAAGGTGAGGTGCACGAGAGCGCGGCAGGCGTCCTGAACCGGAGCACGGGCACGGAGGTGACACCGGACTCGCTCTTCCAGATCGGCTCGGTCACCAAGGTGTGGACGGCCACCCAGCTCATGCTCCTGGCCGAGCAGGGTGTGCTCACCCTCGACACGCCCGTCGCCGAGCTGCTGCCGGACTTCAAGGTCGCCGACCCCGAGGTGACCGCCAAGGTCACGGTCCGACACCTGCTCACCCACACCTCAGGCATCGACGGCGACCTCTTCCTCGACACGGGCCGGGGCGACGACTGCGTCGAGCGCTACGTCGCCGCCTGCGCCGACCTGGCGCAGAACCACCCCCTCGGCGCCTCCCAGTCCTACTGCAACTCGGGTTTCATCATCGCGGGCAGGCTCGTCGAGCACCTGACGGGCAAGGTGTGGGACCAGGCGCTGCGCGAACAGATCATCGAACCGCTCGGCCTCACCCACACCTGGACCCTTCCCGAGGACGTGCTGCGCTTCGGCGCCGCCGTCGGCCACGTCGACGGCGAGGTAGCTCCGGCCTGGGGCCTCATGCGCTCGTGCGGCCCCGCGGGCCTGATCACCGCCAGGCCCGCGGACGTCGTCGCCTTCGCCCGCGCCCACCTGGAGGGCGGCCTGCTCAAGGACCCGCGGGCGATGTGGGAGCCGCAGGTGGCCATCCCCAACCCGCACACGCTGGGCTCGCACTGGGGAATCGGCTGGATCCTCGACGAGTGGGACGGGCACCGCGTGGTCTCGCACGGCGGCAACACCATCGGCCAGTCGTCGATGCTGTGGATGCTGCCCGACACCGGAACCATCGCCTGCGCCGTGGCCAACGGCGGGCACACCGCCGCCTTCTTCCATCATCTGGCCACCGAGCTGTTCCGCGAGACGGACGGCGTGGCCGTACCGCCGGTGCTGGGGCCGCCCGCGCAGCCCGTGCAGGTGGACGGGAGCCGGTTCGCGGGTGTGTACGAGCGGGTCGGCGCGCGGTTCACGATCTCCGAAGGTGACGGCGGCCTGAAGCTGCTGATGGAGTCGACCGGAGCCCTGTCCGAGCTCGATGAGCCGGTCGCGTTCGACCTTACCCCCGTGGACGAGGTCACCTACGTCGGCCGCCGCCCCGGCGACCCGCAGTGGCTGTCGGCGGTGTTCTACGAGCTGGCCGACGGCTCCCCCTACGTCCACCTGGGCGTCCGCGCCACCCCCAAGATCGCCTGAGGAGCACGCATGGACCTGCAGAACCGCCTCGACGAGGTCGCCCGCGACCACAAGGTGCCCGGCGCCGCCATCGCCGTCTGGGCGGGGGGCGAGCTGATCGAGGCCGCCACCGGCGTCGTCAACAGGGACACGGGCGTGGAGACCACACCCGACAGCCTGTTCCAGGTCGGCTCCACCACCAAGATCTGGACGTCCGCCCTGGTCATGCGTCTGGTCGAGCACGGCGTCGTCGACCTCGACGCGCCCGTGCGCAAGTACCTGCCGGAGTTCGGCCTGGCCGACGCGGCCGCCTCGGAGACGGTCACCGTCAGGCACCTGCTGACCCACACCGGCGGCTTCGAAGGCGACCTGTTCGAGGACACCGGGCGTGGTGACGACTGCCTCGACCGGTTCGTGGGCTACCTGCACGGCGCGGCCCAGGTCTTCGAGCCCGGCGCGATGTTCTCCTACTGCAACTCGGGCTTCGTCGTGCTCGGCGCGCTGGCCGCCAGGCTCACCGGAGGGACCTGGGAGCAGGCCGTCCGGGAGCGGCTGATGGGTCCGCTCGGCGTCACCCACGCGGGCCTGTTCGCCGAGGAGGCCATCGTGTTCCGCGCCTCGGTGGGGCACCTCGGACCGGAGAACGTGGTCAATCCGAACTGGCAGATGCCGCGCTCGAACGCGCCGGCCGGCTCCACCCTGTGCCTGGCTCCGCGCGAGCTGGTCCGCTTCGGGCGGATGTTCCTCAACGGCGGCATGGCCGAGGACGGCACGAGGGTGCTGGAGGAGGAGACCGTCACGGCGATGACCACCGCCCAGGTGGACGTGCCGGGCGTGCGAGGGCTGCTCGCCGACCGGTGGGGGCTCGGCTTCGAGCTGTTCGACTGGGGAGCCCCCGTCTACGGGCACGACGGCGGCACCGTCGGGCAGAGCACGTTCTGGCGGATCGTGCCCAGGGCCGACTTCTCGATCGCGATGAGCTGCAACGGCGGCGACGTGGCCGGGCTCATCAAGGATCTCGCCTTCCCCGTGATCAGCGAGCTGTCAGGGGTGACGCCCACCCCGCTGCCGACCGTCCCTGAGCGGCCGGAGAGCGTCGACGCCTCCGAGTTCGCGGGAACCTACACCGGGCCCGCCGCGGTGCAGGAGGTGGCGGCGGTCGACGGCGGACTGGAGCTGACGACCATTCCCGGCGAGTTCATGCGCAACGCCGGCGTGGAGCGCACGACCGAGAAGTACGTCCACCACTCGGACCGGTCCTTCATCGACCTGGAGGGCAAGGGGACGATCACCTTCCTGGAGCGGAACGGGCGCCTCTACCTTCACGGGGGCGGCAGGGCGGTGGCACGTGCGTGAGCTGTTCGAGGCCGCGGACGTCGAGGGATTCCTGCACGCGCGGGAGATCGACGGCGACCTCGAGGTGTGCCACGGGGCCGACGACCCCGTGGTGCTCGCCTCCGTCTTCAAGATTCCGATCGTCCTGGAGTACGCCAGGCAGGCGGAGGCGGGCCTGATCTCCAGGACCGAGCGGCTGCCCGTGACCAAGGAGCACCGCGACGGCGGCATCGGCACCTCGGGCTGCGCCGACGAGGTCGAGCTGTCGCTGCGCGACCTGGCGTACTTCATGATGTCGATGAGCGACAACGCCGCCACCGACGTGCTGCTGGAGAAGGTGGGGGTGGACCGCGTCAACGCCACCCTCGCCGAGCTCGGGCTCACCTCCACGCACCTGATCGGCGACTGCAGGGTCCTGCTGGCCACCGTCCTGACCGAGCTCGGCGCGAGCTCGTGGGAGGACCTGGAGGGCACGGCTCCTGAGCGGCTGCGCACGCTGTCGGTGCTCGACCCCGCCAGGACCTCCGCCTCCACCCCGCGCGAGACCACCACCCTGTTGGCCAAGATCTGGCGCGACGAGGCGGGGCCCGCGCAGGCGTGCGCGGAGGTCAGGGAGATCATGGGACGGCAGGTCTGGCCGCACCGGCTGTCGTCCGGCTTCGGCGACGACGTGCGCGTCTCCGGCAAGACCGGCACGATCTTCGGCATCCGCAACGAGGCGGGCGTCGTGGAGTATCCCGACGGGAAACGCTACGCCGTCGCGGTCTACCTCAGGCCGCGTTCCCTCGGCTACCGCCTGCCCAGGGCGGACGCCGTCATCGGCGCGGCGGCCCGCGAGGCGGTCGACGAGCTACGCGGCTGATGTCGGTCTTCGTCCACTATCGTGAGGAGATGACGACCCGTCCGCGGGCCAGTCTGCGCCGGATCCTCGACGACCTGGGCAGCACGGTGCTCGACGTTGCCGCCTCGCCAGGCGATCTCGACGCCGAGGTCACAGGCGTCCACATCTACGACCCCCTCGACGAGTTGCTGCTGCCCGCGGGCGGGCTGCTGCTCGCCGTGGGGGTCGAGGGCGCGGAGAGCATCTGCGACCTGCTGGAGGCCGCCAGAGCGGGCTCCGGCATCGTGGTCAAGCAGCCTGTCGCGGCCGACGAGCGGGTGCGGACCAAGGTCCTGGAGACGGGCGTGGCCGTCCTCGGCCTCACCCGCGCCGCCTCCTGGGCCCAGGTGGCGGCGCTGCTGCGCTCCGTGCTGGCGGAAGACGACCTGACGGAGCCCGGCCAGGAGCCGCCCGACGACCTGTTCTCCCTGGCCAACGCGCTGTGCGCGCTGCTGGACGCGCCGGTCACGATCGAGGATCGCTCCTCGCGGGTACTGGCCTACTCCGGCCGCCAGGACGAGGCCGACCCCGGCAGGATCGCCACCGTGCTCGGCCGCCAGGTACCCGAGGTGTACCGGCGCATGCTCGACGAGCAGGGCTGGTTCCGCAAGATCTACCAGAGCCCCGGCCCTGTCTACCTGGCCCTGTTCGACACGCTGCCGCGCGTGGCGATCGCAGTCCGGTCGGGCGACGAGATCCTCGGCTCCATCTGGGCCGCCGTACGGGAGCCGCTCAGCGAGCAGCGCGAGTGGGCGCTCATCGACGCCGCCAAGATCGTCGCGCTGCATCTGCTGCGCCAGCGCGTGGGCAGCGACACGCGCAGGCGGCTGCAGGCCGACCTGCTGTCCACCATCCTGGAGGGCGGCAGGGACGCCGCCGAGGCGGCGGGCCGCCTCGGCGTGGCCAGCGAGCGATTGTGCGTGCTGGCCGCGCAGCTCACCGGGACGCACGCCGACGCCGCCCAGTCGGAGTCGGACAGGCAGCGCTTCTGCGACGCGCTCGCCCTCCACGTCGGCGCCATCCACCCCAAGGCCGCCGCCGCCCTCGTCGGATCGGTGGCCTACGCCCTCCTGCCGCTGCACGCCAGCGGCGAGGAGGAGGCGCGGGCCGCGCGGGTGGCGCAGAGTTTCCTGTCCAGAGTGGGCCCGCGCCACAGCGCCAACATCGGGGTGGGCAGGCTGGCCGCCGACCTGGGCGAGGTGGCCAGGTCGCGGGCCGACGCCGACAGGTCGCTCCGGGTGCTGCGCTCAAGAGGCGGCTCAGGTCAGGTCGCGGGCTACAGCGACGTGCACTTCGAGTCGCTGCTGCTGCAACTGGGCGACCTGGCCGCGGCGGAGGCGCAGATGCCGACCGGGCCCTACCATCGGCTGCTGCACTACGACGCCGAGCACGGCACCGAGCTGGCCGCCACGCTGGGGGCCTACCTCGACAGCTTCGGAGACGTCAACGCCGCCGCGGCCGCCGTGCACGTGCACTCCAACACCTTCAGGTACCGGCTGCGCCGCCTGACCGAGATCAGCGGCCTCGACCTCGCCGACCCCGAGGCGCGGCTGGCCGCCATGCTCATGATGCGCATCTTCGGACGACGGCACTAGACGACCGGCTCCTTTCGTCGCGGCGCACGAAGATTCCCGCCAGGGCAAAGAGGAGGGTGAGGCAACCCACCCAGCCGGGAGCTTCGCATGAACAGAACCACCGCGGTGACCGTGGTCGCCGTCACAGGACTGCTCGCCGCCGCCTGCGGCGCGTCGCCATCCACCCCGGGCGGTGGTGGCGTCGTCGAGAACGCCACCTTCACCGCCGCGATCCCCGCCGACCCCGGCGTCCTCGATCCTGCCACGGCCATCCTGGCCGTCACCAACAACACATTGAACTACGCCTACGACACCCTGGTCACCACGAAGGCCGACGGGACGCTCGTCCCCACCCTGGCCGAGAAATGGGATGTCAAGCCCGAGTCGGTGACCTTCACCCTGCGCAAGAACGTCACGTGCGCCGACGGCTCCCCTGTGACCCCTTCGGTCGTGGCGGAGAACTTCACCCACATCGCCGACCCCGCCACGAAGTCTCCCGTCTACGGCGTGCTCATCCCCGCCGGGATGACCGCCAAGGCCGACGACGCCGCCGGAACCGTGACGCTGACGATGCCCCAGCCGTTCTCCTTCATCCTGGAGAGCGCCGCGAGCGTCTACATCGTCTGCGGCAAGGGGTTGAAGGACCGCTCGCTGCTGGCGAGGCAGACCTCGGGTTCGGGCATCTTCCAGCTGACCGAGGTCGTCTCGGGCGACCACTACACCTTCGCCCTCCGCAAGGACTACGGCTGGGGCCCGGACGGCGTGACGGGCAGGACGCCGGGACTGCCGGCCAAGCTCGTGCTGAAGGTCGTGCCCAACGAGCAGACCGCGGTCAACCTGCTGACGTCGGGAGGGCTGAACGCCGCCGTCGTCGAGGGACCCGACAGGCAGCGGGTGGAGGCCGACCCCTCCGTCAAGAAGACCGTCGTCGGCGGCGGCAACGGCCAGTACTTCTACCATCAGGGCGAGGGCCATCCGACCGCCGACCCCGTGGTGCGCAAGGCGCTGACCCAGGGCGTCAACCTGACGGAGCTGGCCGCGATCGCCTCCGGGGGGAACGGCAGGAAACCCACCAACCTCGTCCTCGAGCCGCGGCCGTGCAAGGGCGACAGCGTCAGCGGGCACCTGCCCGCCCACGACCCCGCGGCCGCGGCCGCCGCGCTGGACGCCGCGGGATGGAAGCAGGGCCCCGACGGCATCAGGGTCAAGGACGGCAAGCGGCTGACCATCCGCTACCTGCACGCCACCACGCGAGGGCAGGGCGTGCTGGCCGCCGCCGAGTACCTGGCGACCACCTGGAAGAAGCTCGGCGCCGAGGTGCGCCTCCAGGGTGTCATCGACACCAAGCTGGCCGAGTCGCTGAACGTCACGCAGGACTGGGACGCGGCGTGGCTGCCGATCGGCGTGTCGCTGCCCTCCCAGCTGATCGGGTTCCTCAGCGGGCCGAACGCCCCCAAGGGCGCCAACTTCGCCCACCTGAACAACAGCCGCTACAACGAGCTGGTCGCCAAGGCCGCGGCCAGGCCGGGCGCGGAGAGCTGCGGCGACTGGCTGGCCGCGGAGTCGGCCCTGTTCGAGGCCGGCGACCTGGTGCCGGTGGTGGAGAACACCGCGCTCATCGCGACGAAGGGCGCCACCGTCGAGGTCGTCGCCACCCAGATCGCGCCCACCTCCATCCGCATGACGAAGGCGGGCTGACCATTGCTCGTGCTGCGCCGCGCGGCCAGGTTCGCGGTGGGCCTGGCCGCCCTGATGCTCGCCACGTTCGCGATGATCCACCTGATCCCCGGCGACCCCGTCAGGGCGGCCCTCGGCCCGGCCGCCCCCGCCGAGCTGGTCGCCATGCGCACGTCCGCGCTCGGCCTGGACAAGCCGCTTCCCGAGCAGTTCGTCACCTACGTCTCGCAGGTCGTCAGCGGCGACTTCGGCACCTCCTTCCTCACCGGGGAACCGGTCGGCCAGATCATCGCCGACCGGTTGCCGAACACGCTCACGCTCGCCGTCCTCGCCACCCTCGTCGCGCTGCTGGTGGCGGTCCCCGTCGGTCTCTGGGTCGCGATCCGCACGGAGAACGGCCGCCGCAGGGGCACCGAGATCGGCTTCACCGCCGGCACCGGCGCGGCCGTGGCCGTCCCCGAGTTCCTCTACTCGATCGCGCTGGTCGTCGTCTTCGCCATCACGCTGGGCTGGTTCCCGCCCGCGGGCAAGGAGGGGCCGCTGTCGTACGTGCTGCCGGTCGCCGCGCTGGCGATCGGGCCGGCGGCGCTCGTCGCCCGACTGGTCAGGGTGGAGACGGCGCGTGAGCTCGGCAAGGACTACGTCAGGCTGGCCAGGGCCAAGCGGCTGCCCCATGCCATGGTCCACCTCAAGCACGTGCTGCCCAACGCGCTGACCGCGACGCTGACGACGGGCGGCCTGCTGCTCGGCGGGCTCATCGCCGGCAGTGTGCTGGTCGAGTACGTCTTCGCCTGGCCAGGACTCGGCATGCGGATGACGGAGGCGATCACGCAGAAGGACTTCCCCGTCGCGCAGGGTGTGATCCTCGTCTACGGCGCGATCGTGCTCATCGTCAACCTGGCAGTGGACCTGGTGCTCGGCGTGCTCGACCCCAAGTCGACCATCAAGGAGAGCTGATGCGGACCCTCTCGGGGGTGGCCGGAGCGGCCATCGTCGCGCTCATGCTGGTGCTGGCCGTCATCGGACCCCCCATCTGGGGCGACAGGGCCGAGCTCATCGACCCGGTCGCGGCGCTGCAGGGGGCCTCGGCCGCGCACCCTCTCGGCACCGACAGCCTCGGCCGCGACATCCTGGCCAGGATGCTGGTGGCCACCAGGTTCTCGCTCCTGCTCGCCGTGCTGGCGGCCGCCATCGGCGCGGCGATCGGCGTGGTGCTCGGCGCCATGCCCTCCGTCCTGCCCCGCAGGCTCGGGCGGCTCGTCAGCGGCACCGTCAACGCCCTGGTGGCCTTCCCCGGGCTGCTGCTGGCCATGTTCACCGCCGTCGTGGCGGGACTCGGCGCGCGCGGGGCGGTTCTCGGCATCGGCGTCGCCGTCGCGCCGGGATTCGCCAGGCTCACCCAGACGCTGGCCGCCTCCGTGGCCGGATCCGACTACGTGGCCGCCGCCAGGCTCCTCGGCGTATCCCGCACGAGGATCGTGACCCGGCACGTGCTGCCGAACATCGCCGAGCCGCTCATCCTCAACCTGACCACCATGATCGGCGGCAGCCTTCTGGGGCTCGCCGGGATGTCCTTCCTCGGGCTCGGTGTACAACCGCCGAGCTACGACTGGGGGCGGCTGCTGTTCGACGGGTTCAGCCGGATCTACGTCAGCCCGCTCGTGGCGCTCGGGCCCGCGCTGATGGTGGTGCTGGCGGGCGTCGGGTTCAACCTGGTGGGCGAGGCGCTGGCCAGGACCGCGTCACGCTCTGCCGTCCACGGGGCGGAGCCGTCCGTCCCGCGCCCGCGCCTCACGGGCGACGACGAGCCGCACGACACCGAGGCGGTGCTGGAGGTCAGAGACCTCACCGTCACCTTTCCCGGCGGCGTCACCCCCGTGCGCGAGGTCTCGCTGACCGTCGGACCCGGCGAGATCGTCGGAGTCGTGGGGGAGTCGGGCAGCGGCAAGAGCCTGACGGCCTACGCCGTCGGCGGGCTCGTGCCGTACCCGGGGGTGGTCGGCGGCGGACCCGTGCTGCTGTGCGGGCAGGACGTGCACGCCCTGCCCGAAGGCGAGCGGAGAAAGGTGCTCGGCACCTCGCTCGCCATGGTCTTCCAGGACCCGATGGCCTCGCTCAACCCGGCGCTGAAGGTCGGCGGACAGCTGGCCGAGGTCGCCACCGTGCACCAGCGCGCCACCCGCGCCGACGCGTGGCGCAGGGCCGTCGACCGGCTCGGCCACGTGCGGATCAGCGACCCCGCCCGCCGCGCGGGCCAGCACCCTCACGAGTTCTCCGGCGGCATGCGCCAGCGCGCGGTCATCGCCATGGGCCTCATGGGCACGCCCAGGCTCATCATCGCCGACGAGCCCACCACCGGCCTCGACGTCACCGTGCAGGGGGAGATCCTTCGCCTGCTGCGCGAGGTGACCGAGGAGAGCGCGGCCGCGACCCTGTTCATCTCGCACGACATCGCCGTCGTCGGCTCGCTGTGCGACAGGATCGTCGTCATGTACGCGGGCCGCGTGGTCGAGGAACTGCCCGCCGACCAGCTGGCCGCCGCCGCCCACCCCTACACCCGCGCGCTGGTCTCCTCGGTGCCCGACATGGCCACCGACAGGTCGCTGCCGCTGGCCAGCATCCCCGGCCGCCAGCCCACCCCCGCCGAGGTCGGCGAAGGCTGCGCGTTCGCCGGCCGGTGCCCGCTGTCCACGAGCCGCTGCACGCAGGAGCGCCCCCCACTGGAAGAGCACGGCAAGGCGCACCGCGTCGCCTGCTGGGAGGTTTCGTGATCATCAAAGGACTGACGGTCAGGTTCGGCGCGTTCACCGCCGTCGACGACGTCACGCTGGACATCCCGCAGGGCCGCGTCGTCGGCCTCGTAGGCGAGTCGGGCTCCGGCAAGTCGACGGTGGCCAGGGCGGTCAGCGGGCTGGTGCCGTACACGGGAGTGATCGAGGACGGCGGCGGCGTCCAGATGGTCTTCCAGGACCCCTACGCCTCGCTGAACCCGCGGATGACGGTCGGCGCGTCCGTGGCCGAGGGGCTGCGCAGGCCCACCGCCCACGAGGTCGAACGCCTGCTCGGCCTGGTCTCGCTGCCCCCGCAGACGGCCGCCCGCTACCCTCGCGAGCTGTCGGGAGGGCAGCGCCAGCGGGTCGCCATCGCCCGCGCGCTCGGCGCCTCCCCGCGCCTGCTGATCGCCGACGAGATCACCTCGGCGCTGGACGTGTCGGTCCAGGGCGCCGTGCTGAACCTGGTGCGCGACCTGCGCGCCGAGCTCGGCCTGTCGATGCTGTTCATCTCGCACAACCTGGCGGTGGTCCGCTACGTCGCCGACGACATCGCGGTCATGCGTCACGGCAGGCTCGTCGAGTACGGCCCCACCGACCAGGTGGTGGAGGCGCCCGCACACGACTACACCAGGGCCCTGCTGGCGGCCGTGCCGCGCATGCCCGCCTCCTGAGCGGGCCGGGCAGGGCGAGCCTGAGCCGTTCCCGCCCCGGGCCCCGGCGAGTCCTCGCGCTTCCCCCGGACCCGGGTGCCCCGCCGGGTGGCCTCACTCGGCGGGGTGGCGCGGCGACAGCCAGCGGATCCACGCGGGACGGGAGGCGAAACCGAATCCCGTCATCGTGTCGGATCCCGGCGGGGTCGGCACGATGACCAGCGGGCAGCGGGCGTGGCTGGTGCAGTAGCGGCGCGTGGACGGGAACAGCAGCCGGTCCAGCGCGCCCCTGCGCCCCCTGCCGACGACCAGCAGGTCGGTCGGCCTGGCAAGCTCCACGAGGAGAGGTCCTGGCTCGCCGAGCCTGGCGATGGCGAGCGTGCTGATATCCGGCGGGGCGCCGCCGGCCATGTCGTCGAACAGGGTCTGGATGAGCTCGACGCTCCTGGCCTCCTCCAGCTGCCTGACAGCGTGCGTGTACGGCAGCGCCTCAGGAAACGGGTGCACGGGCGCCCTGCTGACATGGACGGCGACCAGGGCCATCGAACGCAGCCTGGCGGCCCCGACCGCCCAGATCAGCGCCCAGCGGGAGGCGGGTGTGTCGTCGACGCCGACGACCACGCGCGGTTCTTCGGGTAGCATCGCGTCCTCCTCAAGAGAGGTACGCGTCCATACTGCGCCCCTTAGGGCCGCTCCACCACGTAATGGGACTTCGCATGGAAACCTGTTACCTGGGCGCCGTCCTCCAGCAGCCCTCCCAGGACGTCGCGAACCGCGTACCGCCAGGCCTTGGCGGTCCCGGGGTCCCGCCTGCGCAGCGTCTCCACATCGGCGGGCACCGCGACCAGCAGCACCTTCGCGTCCGTGTCGACCGCGACAGGCCTGCCGTCCTCCTCCTTCAGCCCCACCTCCGCCCCCTCCAGCGTGTACGGCGCGTCCGGCTCGGACAGCCGCCACACCGCCAGGAGCCGGTCCGACTCGTCGCCCCTGTTGACGGCGTCCCCCATGACGCCGTAGAAGCTCGGCAGGTACTCCTCCGGCCTGGCGCCCAGTTTGGCCAGGTTGAAGTGCGCGTTGCGGCGGACCAGCGGGTCGTAGGTCCAGGTGACGCGGTCGATCCCGCGGGCCAGCGCCCATTCGCGCTGGTGCCGCTTGAGCTCGAACCCGATGCCCCTGCCGATCAGCGCCCCGGTGATGTGGGAGTGGAGCGCCCCTCCCTCGGCGAAGAAGCCCACGGAGGCGCCGACCATCCGCTCACCTTCGTAGGCGCCGGCGACGTAGTTGCCCGCGTGCGACAGGGCACGCATCAGCTCCGGGTTGATCGGCTGGTTGCCCTGGTCGAAGCCCCAGATGCCGGTGAACACCGCGAAGGCCTCGTCGAACTCCTCGTGGGTGTGCAGCTCCCTGATCGCGGTCACCGCAGCGCCTCGCCGAGAAGCCTGTGGACGTTGCCGCCGAGGATCTTGAGGATGTCCTTCTCCTCCACGCCTCTGGCGACCAGCGCCTCGGTGACGAGCGGCAGGCCGCGCGGGCCCTCCAGCCCCGGCAGGGTGGCCAGGGGGTCGATCTCGCCGTAGCCGAGTTCCTCGCAGCAGGGCGGGGTGGTGTCCGTGAGCACCTCGCGGACGAAGTCGGGACCGAGGCCGACGTGGTCGACGCCCGCGACGGCGGCGATGTGCTCGATGTGGTCGACGAGCCTGTCGAGGGTGAAGCCGGCGGGGTCGTCCGCCAGGAAGTCGGGGACGAAGTTGACGCAGACGACGCCGCCGGTCGCGGCGACCGCCCTCAGCTGCTCGTCGGTCAGGTTGCGGTGGTGGTCGCGCAGGGCCCGGGCCGAGGAGTGGGTGGCGATGAGCGGCCTGGTCGCCAGCTCCAGCACGTGCGCGACGCCCGAGGCGCCCAGATGGGAGATGTCGAAGACGATGCCGAGCCGTTCCATCTCCTTCAGCGCGGCGACGCCGTGGGAGGTGAGACCGCTGCCGGTGGCGTCCTCACCGCTGCCGTCGGCCAGCGGGGTGCGGCCCCAGTGCGCGATGGAGGCGACCCGGACCCCGAGGCGGTGGAGAGTGGGGATCAGCTCGACGCTGGCGTCCAGCCCCGGCATGCTCTCCATGGCCAGGACCAGGGCGATCCTGCCCTCGGCGAGGGCGGCGTCGATCTGGGCCGCGTCGGTGCAGAGCGCGACGGCGTCGGCGTTGCCCTCGGCGATCACGTGCGCGCACTCGATCATCCTGAGCGTCTCGCGCAGCGCGCCCTCCGGGCGGAAGGCGTCGTCGATGAAGACCGGCAGCACCTGCAGCTTGACACCGCCCTCGCGCAGTTGCGGCAGCCACTGATCGCGGAAGAAGCTCGCCCAGCGGTGCGGGGGGCGGGCGGCGACGGCGATCAGGAGGTCGTTGTGCGTGTCCGCGACCAGGGCGCGGCGGTGGAGATCTAGCGGCATGTCCGTGACGGTATGCCAAGGGCTGCCGGAGGAATTCGTCCTGGACTATCAAGCCCGGGCCGTTCTTCGTCCGGCAGCCCAACCAACTCAGCCGAGAGCGATCCACTCGGTCGAGGTGGTCACCTCGTCGAGGACGTCCTTGACCGGTTCGACGCCGAGGCCGGGGCCCGTGGGCACGTCGAGGTAGCCGCCGTCCAGCTCGAAGGGCTCGGTGATGTCGGTGGCGTAGTAGCGGCGCGAGGCGGAGGTGTCACCGGGCAGCGTGAACCCGGGAAGGGCGGCGAGCGCGACGTTCGCGGCTCTGCCCAGACCCGTCTCCAGCATGCCGCCGCACCACACCGCGATCCCGTGCGCCCTGCACAGGTCGTGAATGCGCCGCGCCTCGAGGTAGCCGCCGATCCTGCCCGGCTTGATGTTGATGATCGAGCAGGCCTTGAGCGAGATGGCGGCGGCGGCGTGCTCGGCCGACTCGATCGACTCGTCGAGGCAGATCGGCGTCCGCAGCCGCGTGGCGAGCTCGGCGTGCTGCACCAGGTCGTCGTTGGCCAGCGGCTGCTCGATCAGCAGCAGCCCGAAGTCGTCCAGCTTGGCCAGCTGCGGAGCGTCGACGAGCGTGTACGCGGCGTTGGCGTCCACCTGCAGGAGCATGTCGTCGCCGAACCGCTCCCTGACCGCCCGGACGGGCTCGACGTCCCAGCCCGGCTCGATCTTCAGCTTGATCCTGACGTAGCCCTCGTCCAGGTAGCCCTCCACCGCGTCGAGCAGCTCAGGGATGGAGTCCATGATGCCGACAGACACCCCGCAGGGCACCCGGTCCCTGGCGGCGCCGAGGAAGTGGCCGAACGACTCGCCCGCCGCCCTCAACTGGGCGTCGAGCACGGCCGTCTCCAGCGCGGCCTTCGCCATGCGGTGCCCCTTGATCGGCTCCATGGCCCTGCCCACGCCGTAGGCGTCGACGTTGTCGGGCAGGGCCGGCAGCAGGAAGCGCCGGATCACCTCCGCGGCGCCGTCGACGTATTCGGAGGAGTAGAGGGGCTCGGACATCGCCACGCACTCGCCCCACCCCTCGGCGTCCGGCGTGACCACTCTGACCAGGAGCACGTCCCTGGAGGTCTCGGTGCCGAAGGACGTGCGGAACGGCGCGACCAACGGCATGGCGATCCGCCGTAGCTCCACTCCGGTGATCTTCATTGTGTCTCCACTTCGTCGCAGGGATGTCGTCCGACGCTAGGCCACGGCGACCCTCTGCGGATTCGTGCAGGAAGCCGGAAAAACAGGCGTTGCTTCGTCTCCTACCCCAAGGCGTCACGCAGGCGGGGTGAGCCGGCACCGCGAAATCACCAAGTCTGGACGAAACCCCGCCTTACCACTTGACCTGACTCGGGAAAGATCCCGGCATGCCCAACGTGCGCTTCAGCGTTCACACAGCAGGGGAGACGGGCCTGGGAAAGACGTCCGTCCTGGTGGCAGGCGAGCAGCAGGCGCTGCTGATCGACGGCCAGTTCACGCTGGCCGAGCAACATCGCGTCCTCGCGGACGTGCTCGACAGCGGCAAGCACCTGTCGGCCGTCTTCGTCAGCGCCGCCGACCCCGACTACTACTTCGGCCTGCAGGTGATCAGGCAGGCGTTCCCGACTGTGCGGATCCTCGCGACGCCGGGAACCGTCGAGCGCATCGAGGCGACGTGGCGGTCCAAGCTGGAGATCTGGAAGCAGCTCGGCGGCAACCTCGCCACCGACATCGTGATCCCCGAACCGCTGCTCGGCGGCTGTCTCGAGCTCGAGGACCACGTGTTCGAGATCAGGCAGGGCGACCCCGCCGCCGCGTGGCGCACCGAGTACCTGTGGAACGCCGACCGCAGGGCCGTCCTCGGCGGGGCCGCGCTGTTCAGCGGCGTCCACCTGTGGACCGCCGACACCGCCGCCGCGGAGGAACGTGAGGGCTGGCGGCGGACGCTTGACGAGATGAGCGCGCTCGACCCCGAGTACGTCGTGCCGGGCCACCGCACCGCCGCCGGCGGCCCGCTGGACGCCTCGGTGATCCGCTTCACCCGCGACTACCTGGTGGCCTTCGAGACCGAACTGCGCGACGCCCGACGCCGCGACGACCAGGCCAGGGCGCTGCGCAGGGCGATGACCAGGCGCTATCCGTCGCTCGGCGGCCTGGTCAACCTGGAACTCGGCGCCAAGGTGGCCACGGGGGAGATGTCCTGGGGCTGACGCGGGCCGGTCCGCGGGCGCGGCGCCCGATCGCCCGATGTCTATGATCTCCGGGTGAGCGCTGACGAGATCCGGAGAGTGCTCGGCTGGACGGAATGGACGTCGGAGCCGCTGATCCACAACGCGTTGAACGCGGTGACCAGGGGGATCTGGCGGCTGACCGCCGACCGGCCGGTGATACTCAAGGTGCTCACCGGCTCGGACGAGGGCAGGCCGGGCTGGGAGTCCTCCCACGACCCCCGCCACTGGAACTACTGGCGCAGGGAGGCCGAGGTCTACGCCGAAGGGCTGCCCTGCCTGTGGAAGGGCAGCGGCCTGCGCGAGGCGGGATGGCGGGGCGACGAGCGGCTCGTCAGGCTGGCCGTCTGCGCTTCGGCGATCAAGTATGACTGGCTTGTTCCCGCCATGCTCCGCGCCGTCGACCGCGAGCAGCTCGACTACGGTGGCGCCAGGCCCGTCGAGGCCGCCCGCCGCTACCGGGAGCGCGGCCAGACGATGATGTTCCTGGCCGGATGGGCCGACGAGGCCAGGCGCCTGGCCGAGACGCTGTGACCGGCCGGAGGGCGGCGATCTCCGCCGGGCTGATGGCGGCCATGGCGCTGGCCGCCATCGACGGCACCATCGTCGCCACCGCCGTCCCCTCGATCGTCCGTGACCTCGGCTCGTTCTCGCTGTTCCCCTGGGTGATCGCCGGCTACATGCTGACCCAGGCCGTCTCCACGCCCGTCTACGGCAGGCTGGCCGACCTGTTCGGCAGGAAGCCCATGCTGCTGACCGGGATGGGCGTCTTCCTCGTCGGCTCCCTGCTGGCCGGTCTGGCCTGGTCGATGCCGGCGCTGATCGTGGCGAGGGCGGTCCAGGGGGTCGGCGCCGGCGCGATCCAGTCGATCGTCCAGGTCGTGGCCGGCGACCTGTACCCGCTGGAGGAGCGCGGCAAGATCAGCGGGCTGCTCTCCTCCGTGTGGGGCGTGTCCGCCCTGGTCGGGCCCGCGCTGGGCGGCCTGCTGTCGGAGTACGCCACCTGGCGCTGGATCTTCCTGCTCAACCTGCCCGTCGGCGCGGTGGCGGTGACCGTCATCGCCCTGTTCCTCGACGAGCACGTCGAGCGCGGCAGGCGCCGGCTCGACCTGTTCGGCACGGCGCTGCTCACCTCCGGCGTCGTCGCGGTCATGCTCGGCCTGCAGAACGGCTCGCCGTGGCCGGTCGCGGCGGGCGTGGCCGTGCTCGTGGTCTTCGCCTGGTGGGAGACCCGCGCCGCCGAGCCGTTGCTGCCGCCGTGGATGTGGCGCGACCGGGTGCTGCTCGGCTCGTTCCTCGGCAGCGCGGTCGTCGGCATGATCCTGGTCGGCCCCACGGTCTACCTGCCCACCTACGCCCAGGGCGTGCTCGGAGCGGGCGCCGTCGCCGCGGGCTTCGCACTGGCGGTGCAGTCGCTCGGCTGGCCGCTGACCGTGTTCTTCTCCGCCAGGCTCTACCTCAGGTACGGCTTCCGCGACACCGCGCTGACAGGGCTGGCGCTCATCGCGGTGTCGGCGGCCCTGTTCGTCGGGCTCACCCCGGACTCCTCGCTCGTGTACGCCGGCCTTTGCGCCTTCGTCAACGGCTGCGGCCTCGGCCTGCTGTCGGTGTCGATGCTGGTGGGCGCCCAGTCCGTGGTCGGATGGGAGCGCAGAGGGGTGGTCACGGGCGGCGTGGTCTTCTTCAGGATCGGCGGCGGCGCGCTCGGCGCCGCGATCCTGGCCGCCGTCGCCAACACCACGCTCGCCGGCCGGATGGGCGGCGCCACCTCCGTGGACGAGGCCGCCCGCGCCCTCGGCGGACCCGGCGCCGAGCCCGTACGGCAGGCGCTCGCGGCCGCCGTGCACGACACCTTCGTCGCGACGGCCGTCATCGTGGCGCTGGGCGTGGCGGCCGTCCTCGTCCTGCCGCGCCGCACGGGGACCACACATTAGATCCACCTAATGTCTTAACAAAGGTTTGACACGTCGGCGCGGGACTCGATAGAAACAACTGACTCCCACCGATCCAAGGAGCACGTTCATGCGCCTCGGCGTCATCGGTCTCGGCCTCATCGCCCAGGCCGTTCACTTGCAGAACCTGCAGGCGCTGCGCGAGAAGTACCAGGTGACGCATGTCTGCGACCTGTCGGCCACGCTGGCGGCGCAGATCGCGGCCGAGCACGGCGGGCCCGTGCGGCACTCCACCGACGCGGCCGACGTGCTGGCCGACCCCGAGGTCGACGCGGTCCTCCTCCTCACCCCCGGCACCCACGCCGACCTGACCCGCAGGGCACTGGAGGCGGGCAAGCACGTGCTCGCCGAGAAGCCGTTCGCGCACACCGTCGGCGAATGCACCGAGCTCGACGCGCTTGCCGCGGCCAAGGGCCTGGTGCTGCAGGTGGCGTACATGAAGATGTACGACCCGATCATGGACAGGGCCAGGGCGGAGCTGGCGAATCTCGGGGCGGTCCGCCTGGTGCGGGTGACCGTGCTGCACCCGGCCGACCGCCCGCAGTTCTCCCACCAGCGCTACCTGCGCTACACCGACGCCGTGGTGCCCGACGACGACTACGGGCGGCAGAAGGCCTTCGAGGCGGTCGGCGACCTGGGCGAGCCGTACGTGTCGATCTACGCCAACGTGTTGCAGGGCTCTGTCGTGCACGAGCTGTCGGTGCTGCGCGCCCTGTTCGGCGAGCAGCCGATCTCCATCGCGCACGCCCAGGCCGCGGGGCTCAAGCCGGGCGTGAAGCTGGAGGAGCCGCCGCAGCTGCAGGCGCTCGGAACGTTCGGCGAGGCCCAGTTGTCGCTGTCGTGGAACTGGCTGCCCGACTACCCGGACTACGGCGAGGAGATCGCCGTCTTCGGCTCCGCGGGCCGCCTCTACCTCAACATGCCGGGCCCCTACCTGCGCGACGCCCGCGCCTCGCTGGTGGTGGAGACCATCCAGGGCGGCGAGCGCGCCGGCACGCACCTGCGGTCCGACCATCGCACCGGTTTCCTGCACGAGCTGCTCGCCTTCCACGCCTCCGTCACCGAGGGCGCCCCCGTCCTGTCCACCGCCGCCGGCGCCGCCTACGACACCGCGGCACTCCAGCAGATCGCCAGGAGCCTCGTATGAACCGCATCGCGTCCGCGCCCTGCAGCTACGGCGTCCACAGCGGGCACGCCATCGGCATGAAGCCGGTCGAGCTCCTCGAGGCCATGGCCGCCGCCGGGTACACGGGCAGCGAGCTCGGCCCTCCGGGGTTCTTCGGCTCTCCCGACGAGACCGCCCGGGCGTTCGCCGACAACGGCCTGACGGTCGTCGGGGCCTACGTGCCGCTCAACCTGTCGCAGCCGGAGGAGGTGCCCGCCGACGACCTGGCCGCGATGCGGCACACGCTGGAGGAGCTGGCCGCCTCCGGCAACCCCGACGTGGTGGCGGTCCTGGCCGACGGAGGCGACGAGGCGCTGCGCGCCGACCCGTGGCGGAC
Organism: Nonomuraea mangrovi; assembly: GCF_042681425.1. Lineage (NCBI taxonomy): Bacteria > Bacillati > Actinomycetota > Actinomycetes > Streptosporangiales > Streptosporangiaceae > Nonomuraea > Nonomuraea mangrovi. Next base: position 139,324 of record NZ_JBHUFV010000098.1, read on the forward strand.
CGACGGGTGGGACACCGACGCCTGGCATCGCGCGGCCGACCGCGTCGCCGCGGCGTGCGAGGTCGTCAGGTCGTACGGCGTGCGCCCCGTCTTCCACCCCCACTACGTCACCTACGTCGAGCGAGCCGCCGAGATCGACACGCTCATGGAGCTGACCGACGTCGCGCTCTGCCTCGACAGCGGCCACTTCGAGCTGGGCGGCGCCTCGCCCGCCGCCTACGCGGAGAAGTACGCCGACCGGGTGCACCACGTCCACGTCAAGGACGTCCGCCACGCCGTCGTCGAGGCCGCCAGGGCCAGGGGCGACGTGCGGCTGGACGAGTGGTGGGGCGATGTCGCCTGCCCGCTCGGCCGCGGCGACGTCGCCCTCGAACCGTTCCTCGCCCAGCTCAGGGCCAACGGCTACCAGGGCTGGTACGTCATCGAGCAGGACAGCGCCCCCGTCACTCCCGAGACGTGGGCGGCGACCCTCGCCGACCAGCGGCACAACTTCACCTGGCTGGCCGAGCGCCGGTGACCCCGCCCCCTCGGAGGGCGGGCGGCCCGTGCCCGTCCTTCCAGGAACCGTCGCCAGACCACGAGGAGCGTTCATGAACCAGGACAGGCTCGCGGCGCTCGTCGAGACCAGGGTGCACCGCCCGGCCGCCATCGCCGAGGCCGCCGCCCGCCGCGTCCGCCCCGCCGGCCCGCTCGGCGAGCACGGCAAGCTCATGGTCATCGCCGCCGACCACCCCGCCCGCGGAGCGCTCGGCGCGGGCGACCGCCCGCTGGCCATGGCCGACCGGCTGGACCTGCTCGACAGGCTCTGCACCGCACTGGCAAGGCCGGGCGTCAACGGTGTGCTCGGCACCTCCGACATCCTCGAGGACCTCCTCCTGCTCGGCGCCCTCGACGGCAAGGTCGTCATCGGCTCCATGAACCGGGGCGGCCTCGCGGGCGCGGTGTTCGAGATGGACGACCGGTTCACCGGCTACGACGCGGCCACGATCGAGGCGATGAGGTTCGACGGCGGCAAGACGCTGACCAGGATCGACTACGCCGACCCGGCGAGCGTCGACACGCTGGAGGCCACCGCCAAGGCCGTCACCGACCTCGCCTCGCGCGACCTGCTGGCGATGGTCGAGCCCTTCATCTCGCGCAGGGTCGACGGCAAGGTGCGCAACGTGCTCACCACCGACGCGGTGGTCAAGGCCGCCGCGATCGCCGCGGGACTGGGTTCCACCTCGGCCTACACGTGGCTGAAGCTGCCCGTGGTCGAGGACATGGAGCGGGTGATGGCGGCCACCACGCTGCCGGTCGTCATCCTCGGCGGCGAGGTCCACTCCGACCAGGCCGCGGTGTTCGCCAGGTGGCGCAAGGCACTGGCGTGCCCGACCGCCCGCGGTCTCGCGGTGGGCAGGTCGCTGCTGTACCCGCCGGACGACGACGTGGTCTCCGCCGTCGACGCGGCGGTCGCCCTCCTCTGACGAACCGGCACGTGAGCGACCGCCAGGTGAGGGACCGGAACGTGAGCGACCGGCAGGCGAGCGACCGGCAGGCTGGGGCGGCCGCGCCGGCGGGTGACGGCCGGGCGGCGGGCGGTCCGGCGTTCAGGCGTCCAGGACGTGGAGGGCGGGGGAGCTGGGGCTGAGCAGGACGGCGCCGCCGGGGGCGCAGGCGACGGTGTCGGCCACCCGCGCGCCGAACAGCCCCGTCAGGTAGATGGCCGGTGCCACGCACAACGTCATCCCGTCCGACAGGGCATCGCCGTCGGACAGGGAGGGTGCCTCCTCGTGCCCCCAGCCGACGCCCCTTCCGCGGACGTCGGCGAACCCGCCGTAGCCGCTGTCCTCGATCACCTGGCGGGCACGGGCGGCTATCTGTTCGGCGGGGGCGCCCGGCCGTACCGAGTCGAGTGCGGCGGTTCGCGCGGCGAGCACCACCGACAGCATCGCCTCGAAGTCCTCGGGCGGCTCGGCCACGGCGAACGCCCTGGCCACCTCCGCGCACAGGCCGTCCCATCTGCCGCACACCGCGACCTGCAGCGCGTCGCCCGGGTTGATGATCCGGCCGGTGGGCCGGTGCTCCTTCGCCGCGGTGTGCTCGCCGGCGGACACCCGCACCGACACGACCTCCTCGCAGCCCGACTCGATCAGCAGCACCCGCAGCCTGCGCGCCATCTCCTGTTCGCTGGCCCCGAACCAGGCCAGCTCGCGCGCGGCCGCCATGACCGAGTCGGCCGTCGCGGCGGCCCGCCCCACGGCCTCGACCTCCTGCGCCGACTTCCTGAGCCGCAGGTCGCGCAGCACCGCCGAGGCAGGGATGAGCTCGGCGTCGATCCTCATGCCGAACAGCTCGGAGACCCGCATCTCGTCGTCCACGCCCACCCTGCGCGCCCCTCGCGGGATGTGCGGGACGGGGTCGCCTGTCTCGACCGGAGGACCGCCGCGCGTGACGACGAGGAAGCCCTCACCGGTGCCGCCCAGGAAGCGGAAGTCGGGGGAGGGGCGCAGCACGAGCGCGTCCACCCCCGCCTCGGCCATCGCCTGTCTGACGAGCTGCTCCCTCATCACTCGGGAGCGTGCAGCCAGCAGGCGGCGGGGCCGAAGTCGGGCTCCTTCACCCTGCACACGTCCATCACGTGCGGGCAGCGCGGGTGGAACCTGCAGCCGGGCGGCGGGTCCGCGGGATCGGGGACGTCGCCGGGCAGCTCGGCAGGCAGGACGCCGAGGCCGTCGGGCTGGGGGATGGCGCCCAGCAGCGCCCGGGTGTACGGGTGGCGCGGGTCGGCCCACACCTCCTCGGTGGGACCCACCTCGACGATCTTGCCCAGGTACATCACCGCGATCCTGTCGGCGATCAGCCGTACCACCGACAGGTCGTGGCTGATGAACAGCAGCCCCGCGCCCGAGTCGACCGCCAGGTCCCGCATCAGCCTGGCCACCTGCGCCTGGGCGGAGGCGTCCAGAGCGGAGATGGGCTCGTCGCCGATCAGCAGCCGCGGCCTGGCCGCGAGGGCCCTGGCGATCGCGATGCGCTGCCGCTGCCCGCCGGAGAACTCGTGCGGGTGCCTGCCGGCGAACTCGCGCGGGAGGCCGACGCGCTCCAGCAGGTCGGCCGGGGCCGAAGTGGTGTCTCCCCCCGTGCGCAGCCCGTCGGCGATCTGGTCGCCCACGCGGCGGCGCGGGTTCAGCGAGGCGTAGGGGTCCTGGAAGACCATCTGGATCTCGGTCAGCGCCCGTCTGCGCAGGCCGAGTGGGGTCACCTGGCGGCCGCCGAAGGTGATCTCACCCTCGGCGGCGGGATGCAGCCCGCAGACGGCGCGGGCCAGCGTCGACTTGCCGCAGCCCGACTCGCCCACCAGGCCGACGACCTCGCCGGGGGAGACGGTCAGGCTCGCGCCCGCCACCGCCCGCACCACGGGCCGTCCCGGCGAGCGGTGCTCCACCACCAGGTCGCGGATGTCCAGCGTCGTCATGCGCTCTTCCCGTCGGCTCGGCGATCTTCCTGGCTGCGCTCCGCGGCGCCGTCGGCGGGCTCGGCCGCGAAGGGGGCGGGCGCGTCGGGCAGCGAGTCGAGGAGCGAACGGGTGTAGGGGTGGGCGGGCGAGCGGAGAACCTCCGCGCGCGGGCCCGTCTCCACCACCAGCCCGTCCTTCATCACGCTCACCTGGTCGGCCACCGACGACATCACCCCGAGGTCGTGCGTGACCAGCAGGACGGCGAGCCCCAGATCGTCGCAGAGCCCGCGCAGCAGTCGCAGGATGCCCGCCTGCACGGTCACGTCGAGCGCGGTCGTCGGCTCGTCGGCGATCAGCACCTTGGGCTCGCAGGCCAGCGCGATGGCGATCGCGATGCGCTGCCGCATGCCGCCGGAGAACTGGTGCGGGTAGCGGCCGAACGCCTCGGAGGGGCCGGGGATGCGCACCTTGCCGAGCAGTTCGACGGCCTTCTCTCGCGCCTGCGCGCGGCCGAGCTTCAGGTGGTGGCGCATGTGCTCGGTCAGCTGCCTGCCGACCGTCAGCATCGGGTGCAGGCTCGTGGCAGGGTCCTGGAAGACCATGGCGACCTCGCCGCCGCGCACCTTGTTCAGCTCTTTCTGCGGCAGGCCGAGCAGGTCCCTGCCCTCCAGCGCGATCGTGCCCGTGGCGCGGGCGCCGTGCGGCAGCAGCCCGAGTACGGCCAGGCCCGTCATGGTCTTGCCGGAGCCGCTCTCGCCCGCGAGGCCGTGGACCTGGCCCTGCTGGAGCGACAGGTCGACGCCGCCGAGGACGTCCCTGCCGCCGATGGCGACCCTGAGATCGGTGATGTCCAGCATCAGAGGGCACGCTCCTTGATGGCGCGGGCCGTACGCGGGTCGAGAGCGTCGCGCAGCGTGTCGCCGAGGAAGTTGAAGGCCAGCACGACGGTCAGGATCGCCAGGCCGGGGAAGGTGGCCACCCACCAGCTGTCGAAGACCTCCACGCCGCCCGCGACCATCGCGCCCCACTCGGGGGAGGGCGGCTTGGCGCCCAGGCCGAGGAACGACAGCCCGGACAGCAGGAGCAGCGCGGTGCCGATGTCGAGGGTGGCCAGGACGAGCACAGGTCCCGTGACGTTGGGCAGCACGTCGACGCGCAGCGAGCGCCACACCGAGAAGCCGAGCAGCCTGCCGCTCAGCACGAACTCCCGCTCGCGCACCCCCAGCACCAGGCCCCGGGTGACGCGGGCGTAGGCGGGCCAGGCCACCACCAGGACGGCCAGTACCGCGTTCGCCAGGCTCGCGCCCAGGGCCGCGGCCACGACCATGGCCAGGATGACCGTGGGGAAGGCGAACACGAGGTCGGCCACCCGCATGATCGTCTCGTCCACCCATCGGCCGAAATATCCGGCGCAGGCGCCGAGCAGGCCGCCGACCAGGACCGAGAGGGCCACCAGCATCAGCGTCAGCGGGATCGAGACCCGCGCGCCGTACAGGACCCTGCTGAGGATGTCGCGGCCGAGCTGGTCGGTGCCGAACCAGTGGCCAGGGCCGGGAGCGGCGAGCCTGGGCAGGTCCTGCGCCAGGGGGTCGTGCGGGGCCAGCCACGGGGCGGCCAGCGCGATCACCAGCCAGGCGATCGCGACCGCCCCGCCGACGATGGCGAGGGGCTGCCGCCAGGCTTCGGGGAGTCGTCGTGTCACTGCAGTCTCACTCGGGGGTCGATGACGCCGTACAGCACGTCCACGATCAGATTGATCACCAGGTAGACGCCGCCGACGACGAGGCCCACGCCCATGACGGCGGGCAGGTCGAGAGTGGTGGCGCTCTTGTAGGCGTACTGCCCGACGCCGGGCCAGGCGAAGATCGCCTCGACCAGCACGGTCCCCGACAGCAGGCTGCCGAACGCCAGGCCGGCCACCGTGATGATCGGTACCAGCGCCGAGCGCAGCACGTACCTGAACAGGATGACCCTGCCGGGCAGGCCCTTGGCCCTGGCCGCGCGGACGTAGTCCTGGCCCAGCACCTCCAGAACCGCGCTCCTGGTGAAGCGGGTGAGCAGGCCGATCGTGTAGAGGGCGAGCACCAGCGCGGGAGTGAGGAGGTGGCCGACGGCGCTGGCGAAGACGTCCCACTGTCCCGCCAGGGCGGAGTCGACCGTCGCCAGGCCCGTGACGGGCGGCGGCGCGGTCAGCCCCGGGTCGATGCGCCCGCTGCCCGGAGTGAGCTGGAGGCGGTAGAAGAACACGTAGAAGGCCACCAGCGCCAGCCAGAACGTCGGCACCGAGATGCCGATCAGGCTCAGCACCCGCAGCGCGTGGTCCGTCAGCCGGTCCCTGCGCAGCGCCGCCACCACGCCGAACGCCACACCCAGGACCAGCGACACCAGGATCGCCGCGCCCGCGAGCTCCAGGGTGGCGGGCACGGTCTCGGCGAGGTCCTGGCTGACCGGGCGGTGGCTCTGCTGGCTGGTGCCGAGATCCCCCTGCAGCAGTCCCTGCAGGTGGATGAGGTACTGCTGGGGCAGCGGCTTGTCCAGCCCGTGCTCATGACGCCACTGGGCCACGATCGCAGGATCGCCGAGGGCGCGCTGGCCCAGGTTGGCGGCGGCGGGGTCACCCGGTACCAGGTTGGTCAGGACGAAGGTGACCAGCGTGATCCCCCAGGCCAGGAGGATCGCGATGAGCACCCTGCGCAGGAGGAAGCGCGCCAGCGGATGCCGGCGGACCCGCCCCCGGCCGCCGCGCGGGGCGGCGGCGGGAGCGGCTCCGGGGGCGTCCGCGCCGGAGACGGTCATCTCGGGGGCCTACTTGGCGGTGAGGTCGGCCACGTCGACCGTCCAGACCGGGTGGTACTCCAGGCCGCTCACCGACGCCGCGGTCACGATGTTCTGGCTCGGCTGGATGAGCGGGATGAAAGGCCCGCCCTCGTTCAGCTTCTGCTGAACCTCGGCGTAGGCGGCCTTGCGCGCCTCGTCGCCGATCGCCGTCGCCGCCTTGTCACCGGCGGCGGAGATGTCCTTGGCCGCGCCGTCCTTCCATCCGGCCCGCAGGCCGACGAGCTTGCCGGGCAGGAAGGCCAGGTAGTCGCTCGGGTCCGGGTAGTCCGGGCCCCAGTACCACAGGCCCAGCTCCTCCTTGCCGTTGCGGTAGTTGTCCAGCGCGGTCGTGACGGGCGCGGGCGCGAGGTCGACGGTGATCCCGACCTCCTTCAGGTTCGCCTGGATGCGCTCGGCCAGCGGCTGGAACGACAGGCCGTTGACGGTCAGCTCGCTCGGGTACTCGAGCTTCACCGTCGGGTTCGACACCCCGCTGGCCGCCAGCGCCGCCTTGGCGCCCTCGACGTCGCGCTTGGCCGCCTGGTCGGCGGGCAGCGCACCGAGCAGCTGCGAGGGGATGATGCCCGGCGCCTGCGTCGAGCCCTCACCGGCCAGCTCCAGCAGCCCCGCGTAGTCGACGCCCTTGCGCAGCGCCTCGACGAACTTGGCGTTCGGCGTGGCCTTACTGACCGCGGAGTCCTGGTTGGCCAGCAGGAAGATGACGTTCGCCGAGGCCGTCTTCTTCACCTGCAGCGTCGAGGGCATGCCGGTCACCTGGTCGCCCGACAGGTTGAGCGCCACCTGGCTGTCACCGCGCTGGATGTTCAGCTTCTGCGTGGCCGCCTCGACGTTGCGGATGACCACCCGGTCGTAGGAGGGCTTGGTCCCGTAGTACTTCGGGTTCGCCTTGAGCACGACCTGGCTGGTCAGGTTGAACGACTCGATCGTGTACGGACCCGACCCCGCCGAGGCCGAGTTGAGGTACTGCTCGGCCTTGTCGCCGCTGTCCGTGGTCGCCCCGTGCTCCTTGGCGACCTTGCTGTTGAGCACGCCGAGGGCGGGGTTGGGCAGGATGTACGGCAGGGCGGGGTTGGGCGACTTCGAGGTCAGCGTGATCGTCGAGTCGTCGGTCTTGGCCACCTCGACCCCGTCGAGCAGGAACGAGGGGGTGCCCTTCATGTCGCGCACCCTGGTCAGCGAGAAGACCACGTCGTCGGCCGTCACGGGCGAGCCGTCGGCGAACGTGGCGCCCTGCTTGAGCTTGAGCGTCAGCACCTTGCCGTCGTCGGAGAGCGTGTAGGACTCGGCCAGCGCGGGCACCGGCTTGGTCACGTCGGAGCCGTCGAAGGTCAGGAGCGTCTCGTAGACGGCCTTGCCGACGAACAGGCCGGTCGGCTCGTAGGTGCGCCCGGGGTCGGCGGTCTTCAGGTCGAAGGACGTGTCGATGACGAGGGTCTTGGCGCCGGACTGCGGGGCGGCCGACGACTTGACGCCGCCGGCGGAGCAGGCGGCGAGCGCGAGAGCACCGACGACCAGCAATGCTGCCGTCTGAGAGCGGGTCGCCATGGGGTGTCCTCCGAAGCTGGACGGTTGGTTGGGGTTGGTCGAGGATTGTGCGGCAGAATGTCCAGCTCATGTCAGGTGAGTGAGATAGATCTGAAGGGATTGGTCACACGATGAGTGAAATGTCTGGAAATAGCGGGAGGCTTGGGGATTCGACTGGACGGATCGGTATCGGGCTTGATCTCGACGCCACCCACATGAAGATCCTCGAGGTCCTGAGGGAGAACGGCAGGATCTCGGTCGCCGCGTTGGCCGAACGGGTGGGCATCTCGCGGGCGAACGCCTACACCCGCTTCGAGGCGCTGCGAGCCGACGGCGCCATCAAGCGCTTCACCGCCGAGATCGACCACCTGCGCGCGGGCCTCGGCATCACCGCGCTGGTCTTCGTGACCGTGCGGCAGCAGATGTGGAAGCAGTTCAGGGCCGAGCTGGCCCGGATGCCCGAAGTGGAGTACTGCGCGATCACCACCGGGCAGCACGACGCGATGATCCAGGTGCGGGTGTCCGACGTGGCGGAGGTGCACCGGTTGGTGACCGAGCGGATGGCGAACATCCCGGCGGTGAAGGCCACCGAGACGGTGTTCATCCTGGACGAGGTGCTCAGGCGGCCCTACGTGCTGCCCACCGACCGCGACGCGGGCAGGACCAGCAGGAGGGCCGCGCCCGAGCCCGCGGATGTGCCTCTCGGCAAGATGCGGTTCGTCGGCGCCGCCGAGGGCCGCGCCGCGCTCAGGAAGGACGGGTGACCCTGGCCGGCTGCTCGTTCATGATGAGGAGCCCGGCCGGTGAACGACTTCCACGGCTTGGGCGCCTGGGTAACGCTCGACGCAGGGACGAACACGCTGCGGTTCTTCAACAACGCTGCCTACGCTCCCGACCTGGACCGCGTCACGCTCGTCTGACGTCCCGGCCTGCCACGCCCTCTCGCCTCCTCCGGCCGCACGCCTCGAGGAGGCGGAGACTCCCTGCTCGCGGCCGGTCGGGCTAGTGGCCGAGGGCGGCGAGGGGGACGGCGTTGGCCATCGCCTCGTAGCCGGCGTCGCTCGGGTGCAGGTGGTCGCCGCTGTCGTAGGACGGCCACATCCGCAACGGGTCGGCCGGATCGGCCAGCGCGGCGTCGAAGTCGGCCACCGCGTCGAAGGCGCCGCTCCTGATGAAGGCGTTGACGCTCTGCCGTACCGACTCGAGGGTCTCGTTGTGGACCCGCCACCCCTTGAAGGGCGTGAGCGTCCCGCCGACGACCGTGAAGTCACGCGCGTGCGCCTGCTCGATGATCTGCCGGAGCGCCGCGACGATCGGCGCGGGGTCGGTCCGGTGGGGTGTCTGCTGGATGTCGTTGATGCCCAGGAGCACGATCACGGTCGTCGCCCCAGGCCGGGAGAGCACGTCGCGGTCGAGTCTGGCCAGCGCGTTGACGCCGGCGCTCACCGCGCTGCCGCCGAGCGGGCCGCCGCCGTCGAGCAGCAGCCGGTTGGCGCTGATGCCCGCGTTGAGCACCCCCATCCGCCTACCGGCGGGCTGGGCCATGATGCGGTCGGCGAGGAAGTCGGGCCAGCGCCGGTTGGCGTTGGGCGTGGAGTGGATGCCGTCGGTGATGGAGTCGCCGAGCGCGACCACGGCACCCCTGGCCGCCGGAGCCCGCACGTCCACGCCCGTGACGTAGTGCCACGCGGACGTCGCCAGCGAGAAGGCCGCACCCGACTCCTCCGCGGTGTGGTCGCCGTCGGTGGCGTAGAAGGAGGTCTGCTGGGCCGCGGGATGGTAGGTCACGGGCCCTGAAGGCGTGGGGACGAACGTCGTGACGAGCAGGTCGGCCTCGTCGGGCACCCGCATCTGCACCGGATCGCTGACCGCCTCCGCGCCCGCGGGAATCGTGATCGAGGGTTCACGGCCGAAGGTCAGCTCGCTGACCGTGCCGGAGACGGCGTCGGCGCTGGTCGAGCCGCGTCCCAGCGCCACCGTCGCGGCGCCGATGACGAGCGGTGATCTGCCGAAGGCGTTCGACAGGTGCACGCGCACCGCCGTCCCGCCGAGGCTGAGGTGGACGACGTTGCGGATGGAGTGGTTCGGATAGCCGTTGTCGGTGTTCGGGACGCCGGAGGCGGGCGAGGCGCCCCAACTGGCGACCCAGCCGGTCTGCGGGCCCGCGCTCGCGGCGGTGCCCGTTCCGAGGAGCAGGAGGGCGGCGGCGGTGAGGGCGGCTAAGCGGGAGGGCATGCGGCGGCTCCGTCAGGCCAGATGACTACTCCGAGGCGGGGGCATGGACGATCTGCCGTGATCGTAGATGCGCGTCCTGCTGGAGAGAAGGGGACGCGGGAAGGGCCGAGGCGCGTGCGTGGTTGGTCATGAACGTGAACGAAACTGACGTCGTGGTGATCGGGGCGGGGCAGGCGGGTCTGTCCAGCGCCTACTTCCTGAACCGCTTCGGCCTGGATCCCGTGGTGCTCGACGCCGCGGAGGGTCCGGGAGGGGCGTGGCGGCACAGGTCGCCCTCGCTGACCATGGACAAGGTCCACGGCATCTTCGACCTGCCCGGCGTCCACAGGGAGCCCTCCGCCGACGGCCTGGCGCCCGCCGCGCTGGTCGTCCCCGAGTACTACGGGGCCTACGAGCGGGAGGCCGGGCTGCGCATCGTCCGCCCCGTCCAGGTGAGAGCGGTGACGCGCGGCGACGGCAGGCTCGTGGTCGCCTCCGACGCGGGGGAGTGGGCGGCCAGAGCGGTCGTCAACGCCACCGGCACGTGGACGCGTCCCTACTGGCCCTACTATCCGGGGTCGTCGGGCTTCCTGGGAAGGCAGCTCCACTACGCGGCCTACAGGGGGCCTGCCGAGTTCGCCGGGCGCAGGGTGGTCGTGGTGGGCGGCGGCGCCTCGGCGATGCACGTGCTGTCCGAGCTGGGCGGCGTCGCGGCGGGCACCCTGTGGGTCACCCGCCGCCCGCCGGTCTGGCGCGACGACGACTTCGGTGAGGAGGCGCGCAGGGACGCGGTGGCCATGGTCGAGGAGCGGGTACGGCAGGGCCTGCCGCCGCAGAGCGTCGTCAGCGTCACAGGTCTCGGTTACACCCCCGTCGTGCTCGAGGCGCTGGAGAAGGGTACGCTGCACCGGCTGCCGATGTTCGCCCGGATCGAGCCGGGCGGCGTCGCGTGGGGCGACGGCCGGTTCGAGGCGGCCGACACGATCGTGTGGGCGACAGGCTTCCGCTCGGCGCTCGACCATCTGGCCCCGCTCCGCCTGCGCACACCCGGCGGAGGTATCCAGGTCGACGGCACCCAGGCGATGGCCGAGCCACGCCTGCAACTGGTCGGCTACGGGCCGTCGGCCAGCACGGTCGGCGCCAACCGCGCGGGCCGTACCGCCGCCGTGAACGTCCGCAGGCTGCTGGCCGCCACCAGGGCGGCAGCCTGACGGGCGGAGGCTCAGTGGTAGGCGTGCACCACCGCGTGGCCCTTGCCCTTGCCGATGAGCCACTTGTTGATCGGCGTGGTCACCAGGAAGGCCACCAGGAACGCCACGGCCAGCGCGCCCCAGAACAGTCCTGACGTCAGCCCCGCGTCCATCGCGCCGGGGATGATCAGCATGACGCCGTTGTCCACGATCTCCATCACCACGATCGAGACCGTGTCGGCCGCCAGCGCCACCTTCAGCGCCTGACCCCAGCTCAGCCCGGCCCGCCGGACGGGAATCATGGTGAGCAGGTAGCCGAACACGAAGGCGAGGGCGATCGCCAGGGCGATGGTGGGCGCGTTCGACCAGCCGAGCGCGGTGCCGATCACCATGCCCAGGACCTCGCCGATGGCGCATCCGGTGAGGCAGTGCAGCGTCGCCGTGGCGGCCATGCTCCACGAAACGCCGCCGCCGTGACCACCGTGATGACCGTGATCACTGTGCTGACCATGATCACCGTGATGCTCGTGGTGCCCATGCGTTTCCGACATGTCCAAACTCCTTCTTCAAGTTGCTCGCACCGGAACCTATACCCCCTATAGGTATATGGCAAGCTATGTCCCACAGAGTACTACAGGGAATAGTTCGACAGTGGATCTCGACATCGAGTGGGGTGTGAGGTTAACGTCCCGATATGCGGGTGCCTGGCTACACCGAGATCAGGGAGCTCGGCCACGGGGGCGCAGGACGCGTCGTGCTGGCCCTGCGTGACGCCGACCGCTTACCCGTCGCGATCAAACACCTGTCGGATCCCGGCCTGATCCAGCGCTTCAGAACCGAGGCCGCGCTGATCGCCGACCTGGACAGCCCGCACATCGCCCGCCTCATGGAGTACGTCGAAGGCGAGGACGGCGCCGCCATCGTCATGGAACTGGTCGACGGCGTGACCCTGCGGCACCTCCTCTCGCACGAGGGCGCCACCGGCCCCGAGGCTGCCTTGACCGTGCTGAAGGGCGCCCTGCTCGGCCTGGCCGAGGCGCACCGCGCGGGCGTCGTGCACCGCGACTTCAAACCGGAGAACGTGATCGTCACGGGGGAGGGCGACAGCCGCCTCGTCGACTTCGGCGTCGCCGCCCACGCGGGCGAACCGGGCCCGCCGGCGGGCACCCCGTCGTACATGGCGCCCGAGCAGTGGGACGACGCCCCCGCCAGCCCCTCCACCGACGTCTACGCCGCGACCGTGGTGTTCTACGAGTGCCTCACGGGACGCCGCCCCTTCGACGGCGCCACCATGGCCGCCCTCGCCTACCAGCACCAGCACCTGTCCCCGCCGCTGGAGGACGTCGACGACCCGGTCAGGGCCCTCGTCGAGCACGGCATGGCCAAGGACCCCGCCGCCCGGCCCGCCTCGGCCGAGGCGTTCATCGCCGAGTTGGAGACGGCCGCGGCCGCGGCGTACGGCGAGGACTGGCAGCAGCGGGGCAGGACCGGCCTGGCGGTGCTGACCCTGCCGTTCACCGCGCTCTTCCCGCTCGCCGGGCCCGCCGCCGAGACCTCGAGCACGCTGGCGCAGACCGCGCTCGCGCCCGTGGGCAAGCTGGCCGTGACCGCGGCTGTGACCGTGGCCACGATCGCCGCGGTGCTGGCCACCTTCGCGATCTGGCGCGACCCGCCGACCGAGCCGCTCTCCCGGCAGCCGGGTCCGGCCAGGACGGCCGCCCTGCCCGCCCTCCCCTCCGAGACGGCGGAGCCGACCTCGCCGGCGCCGACCTCTCTGGCGCCGACCAGGCCGGGCGAAGCGGAACGGCTGACCGAGCCGCGTCAGAACCCGGCGAACGCCTTCACCCGGCCGCCGCCCGTGGCCGACCAGCCGAGCCCTGAGCCCAGCGCCACGAGGACCACCCCCGCCCTGCCTCCCACCCGCACCCCGGAACCCGGACCGACCCGCGCCCGGGCGACGCCGCCCCCCGCCGACACCCCTGCCCCCGAACCCCCCGCCCCGGGAACCCCCGCGCCGGATCCGGGCGATCCGGACCCCGGTGATCCGGATCCCGGCGACCCGGGCCAGGAAGAGCCGGGGCCTGGCGATCCCGGCCCAGGTGCGCCGTCCGCGGGCCGGGGGCCGATCCTGTCCGCGGAGGTCTCGGTCTCCGTCAACGTCCCGCTCCTGAGCGGTGAGGGCGACGGCCTGGTCGGCGCGGACCTCGGCGTCAAGGTCGGCTCCAGCCTGCTGGGCGGCGCCGCCTTCCCCGGCGCGCTGCTCCCGGGCGTGCTGCTTCTCGGCCGCCGGCTGGTCGTGGCCCGCCGCCTCCGGACGCGCGGCGGCGCCCCTTCGGGCAGGAGGCAGGGACCCTAGCTCCGTCCCCGAATGTCGCACTTTTCAATCAATCCTCTACTATCGTCCATCGGACAGAACGGCGCTCTCCTGGCGCCGGCCCCTCGGACGAAGGAGAAGCGTGGCGGTTGCGGCCCCCGGCGACCGGCGGCGCGCCCCGCTCCGCATCCTGCTCGCGGCGGGCCTGGCGGTGACCATGCCCATGACCGTGCCCGCCGCGGAGGTCCTGGCCAAGCCCAAGCCGAGCGCCAAGCAGCTCAAGAAGGAGCTTTCCGAGCTGCAGAAGAACTCCGACAAGCTCATCGCCGAGTACTACAGCAGTCGCCGTGAGCTGCAGAAGGTCGAGAAGGCGGAGAAGTCGGCCCGCGAGCGTCTGAAGGTCGCCCAGGCCGACTACGACAGGGAGTCGGCCCAGCTCCGCCTCATGGCCACCGAGCAGTACATGTCGGGCGGGCTCGGCGTCGTCCCCGCGCTGCTGGGCGAGGTCGACCTGGCCGGCATGGCCACGCTGCGGGCGATCGGCGAGGAGCAGGGCGCGCGCCTCGAAGGGTTCACCCGGGTGCGCGACCAGCATCGCAAGGCCAAGACCGACGCGCAGGCGCGGGCCGACGAGCTGGGCGAGCGCATCAAGGAGCTCGAGGCCCAGAAGAAGGACGCCGAGAAGGTCATCGAGAAGATCAAGGACAGGATCGACCTGCTCTACCCGACGCCGGGCGTGCGCAGGCCCGACGGGTCGTGGGTGCCGCAACTCCCCTCCGGCCCCGACAACATCACGCCCAGGATGCGCCTGGTCAAGAAGCTCATCGCGGAGCGGTTCGCCGTGCCGTACGGGATCGGGTGTTACCGGGCGATCCAGGACGGCGGCGAGCATCCGCTCGGCCGGGCCTGCGACTTCATGCTGAGCCGGGGCGGCGCGATGCCCTCGGCCGCGGAGGTGCAGAGGGGCAACGAGATCGCCGCCTGGGCGATCAAGAACTCCCAGCGGCTGGGCATCATGTATGTGATCTACCGGCAGCGGATCTGGCACGCCAGGACCGGTTCGTGGCGGATGATGTCCAACCGGGGCGGCACCACGGCCAATCACTATGACCATCCGCATATTTCGGTGTATTGATACCGTTTGTGGTGTGATCGACATCGAAAAGGCGCGCGCCGATACACCCGGCTGCGCGAAAGTGGTCCATCTCAACAACGCCGGCGCGGCACTGCCCCCTCGTGTCGTCATCGACACCGTCAGGGACCACTTCGACCTCGAATCCACCATCGGCGGCTACGAGGCGAAGGACCGCGCGGCCGAGCGGCTCGAAGGCTTCTACGACTCCGTCGCCGCCCTGCTCGGCGCGCGCCGCGACGAGATCGCCTACATCGAGAACGCCACGCGCGCCTGGGACATGGCCTTCTACGGCGTCCCCTTCCAGCCCGGCGACAGGATCCTGACCACCACGAGCGAGTACGTCAGCAACGGCATCGCCTTCCTGCAGGTCGCCCGCTCGCGCGGCGTGCACGTCGAGGTGATCCCCGACGACGCCGACGGCACCATCGACCTCCGCGTCCTGGAGGCGGAGCTGGCCAAGGGCGGGGTCCGGCTGGTCGCCATCAACCACGTGCCCACCCACAACGGCCTGGTCAGCCCCGCCGCCGAGGTCGGCAGGCTGTGCAGGGCCGCGGGCGTGCTCTACCTCCTCGACGCCTGCCAGTCCGTCGGCCAGATCGCCCTCGACGTCGACGAGCTCGGCTGCGACATGCTCTCCGCCACCGGCCGCAAGTTCCTGCGCGGCCCGCGCGGCACCGGCTTCCTCTACGTACGGCGCGGCGTGCTGGACGAGATCGAACCGCCCTTCCTCGACCTGCACTCGGCCAGCTGGACGACGCCCTCCACCTACGAGATCCGCGACAGCGCCGTCAGGTTCGAGACGTGGGAGCGCTACTTCGCGGGCCAGCTCGGCCTCGGTGCCGCCGTCGACTACGCGCTGTCGATCGGCGTCGACGCCATCGAGGCCAGGGTGTCCGAGCTGGCCGCCGGCCTGCGCTCGGCTCTGGAGGCGAAGCCGGGCGTGACCGTCCACGACCGCGGCGCCAAGCGCTCGGGCATCGTCACGTTCACCATGGCCGGCCAGAACAGCCGCGAGCTGATGCTGCGCCTGCGGGAGCAGGGCATCAACGTCAGCGCCACCGAGCCCGACCAGCGCTTCGACACCGTCTCACCCGAGTCGGCCGTGCGCGCCTCGGTGCACTACTACAACACGGAGGACGAGGTCGCCCGCCTGCTCGAGGCCCTGTGACGCCTAACGGACCCTGCCCCGGGGCTTGAGCCGCGCGGTGGGGAGGGCGGGGGCGCGCAGCGGGTCGCCGTCGAAGTCGGCGACCTCGCCGAAGAGCGCGCCCTCCGTCCACTCCTTGCGGAAGGCCTCGATCTCCTCGTGCGTACGGCCGACGAAGTTCCACCACATCACGATCTCCTCCTCGAACGGCACGCCGCCGATCAGCAGGAGCCGGCCACGGCCCGACACCCGCAGGGACGACCGGCCGAGACCGAGGTAGAGCAGCGGGCCGACAGGCAGCTCCTCGCCGTCGACGCTCGGCGAGCCGTTCAACGTCAGCGCGGCGTGCTCGAACTCCGGCCGGATCGGCAGCTCCGCCTCGCCGTCGAGCGACACCTCAACCCCCACCAGCGGCGTGTAGGCCGTCGCCGGCGAGGTCGCGCCGCCGAACGAGCCGATGACGACCGTGGACTCGTGGCCGGGACCGCGCACCACAGGAAGGTCGCCGTGGTGCTCGAAGTGCGGCGCCACCTGGCGCGACCCCTCCGGCAGCGCCACCCACAGCTGCACGCCGTGCAGCTCCGTCTCCGGCGACTCCTCCGCGTGGGAGATGCCGCGTCCCGCCGTCATGAGGTTGAGCTCGCCGGGGCGCACCTGCTGGATGCTGCCGACGCTGTCGCGGTGGAGCACCTCGCCCGCCACGAGCCAGGTGACGGTCTGCAGACCCGTGTGCGGGTGCGGCGGGACGCTCATCCGCGCCGTCTCCGGACCGTAGTGGTCGACGAAGCACCACGCGCCCACCATCCGCCGCCCGACCGCCGGCAGCGTGCGCGTCACCGTCATGGCGCGGGGCCCGCCCAGCGCGACCTCGTGCCCCTTCACCAGCTCGCGAACGGGCTCACCCGCCGCGCACACCGTCTCCTGCGGGTTCGGCTCCACGTTGCTCACGTCTACGACTGTACGGCCTGCCACCAGGCGTCGACCGCCGGGGCGGAGGCGGTGTCGACGAGCTCGCCCGGGCGCGGCACCACGATCTTCACATCGCGGGCCTTGGCCTCCCGCCACAGCCTGTCGACCGGCTCCGACCACGGGTGCAGGGCCAGGGTGAACGTCGCCCAGTGCACCGGCAGCAGCAGCGAGCCGCCCAGATTGACGTGGGCGTTCACCGCCTCCTCCGGGTTCATGTGGATGTCGGGCCACGAAGGGCTGTAGGCGCCGATCGGCATCAGCGTCAGGTCGAACGGGCCGTGGTCGGCGCCGATCTTCGCGTACCCCTCGAAGAAGCCGGAGTCGCCCGCGTAGAAGACCTTCCTGCGGCTCCCCGCGACGACCCACGAGCCCCACAGCGTGTCGTTGCGCGTCAGCGAGCGGCCCGAGAAGTGGCGGGCGGCCGTGGAAACGAACCGCAGGCCCGCGACGTTCGCCTCCTCCTCCCAGTCCAGTTCGATGATCCGGTACAGCGGCACGCCCCAGCGCTCCAGGTGCGCGCCGATGCCCAGCGGCACCAGGAAGGGCGCCTTGGAGATGCGGGTGAGCCTGCGCACCGTCGACAGGTCGAGGTGGTCGTAGTGGTCGTGCGAGATGACGATGGCGTCGAGCTTCGGCACCTCCTCGATGGCCACGGGAACCGGGTGGTGCCGCAGCGGGCCCACGAACGGCGTGGGGGAGACCCGGCCGCTCCACACCGGGTCGAACAGCACCCGCCTGCCCTCGATCTCCACGAGGGTGGAGGCGTGGCCGTACCAGACGACGTTCAACCCGGTGGGCGACAGGTCACCGGCCGCGGGCGTGCGCAACGGGATCGGGCCGGCGGGCCTGCGCGACTCGCGGTCCTTCATCAGCTCGCGCAGCAGCGCGGGGGAGGGCGCGCCCACCCGGGTCTGCTCGGGCATGGGGTTGACGAAGACGCCGTCCCTGAACTGCGGCGAACGGCGGATCCTGCTCGCCCTGTCCTCGCCCGAGGTCAACGGGCGCACACCCAGCTCCGCGGGCACGTCACGCAACGCCCACCCCGCCGCCGCCAGCGCCACCCCACCAGCGATCAGTCGCCGTACCGTGCGCATCGCCGCCATCGCTCACACTCCCCAAGTCGATCCCTCCGGACAACCGCGCCCGGAGGCTCACATGTTCCCGCCTAGCACGATATATCGCGATATGTTCACCCGCGCGCCGCAACCTGAGACAACCCTCAGCCACCGCCCTCGGCCGTCCCCCCTCAACCCCGACCCGCCCCATCCCCGGCTCTGGTCACCACCCGCCCCACCCGGCGGCCGGAGGCTCGCCCCACCCTCACCAGGAGCCTGCTCCATCGCCTCGACCCGGCCCGATCGACCCCGCCCCTCGACACGGAGAGGCGTGGGGTGGTCGGGGCCGTGTTCCCGTGGCAGGTGTCAGACGGTCTTGATGGCACCGCCGTCGATGACGAAGTCGGCGCCGTTGACGCTGGACGCGAGCGGCGAGGCGAGGTAGGTCACCAGCGCGGCCACCTCGGCGGGCTCGATCAGGCGGCCCGTGGTCATCCCCGCCGCCCCCGGCAGCCCGGCCAGCAGCTGCTCCAGCGTCACGTCCATCGAGGCCGCCAGCGCCGCGCCGTACCCCTCGGGGTCCTCCCAGAGAGAGGTGCGCACCGGGCCGGGGGAGACGGTGTTGACCCGCACGCCCTGCGGCCCGAACTCCTCGGCGATGGCCTTGCCGAACGCGGTGAGCGCCGCCTTCGCGGTGGTGTAGGTGACGGGCCCCGCGTGGGGCATGCGGGCGCCGTTGGAGGAGATGTTCACGATCGTCCCACCCCGCCGGAGCAGGCTGGGCATGGCGGCACGGGTGGTGCGGACCGCGGCCAGGAAGTTCAGTGAGTGGGCGGCCAGCCAGTCGGCGTCGTCGAAGCCGAGGAATCCGGCGACCCGCCCTCCGGTGTCGCCGCCGCCGACGTTGTTGACGAGCACGTCGATCTCGCCCAGCTCGTCCGTCGCGCGGGCGATGAGCTCGGCGGGTCCTTCGGCGGTCGACAGGTCGACGGCGATCGGCGTGGCGCCCGTCTCCCGCAGCGCGGGCGGCACGGTCCGCGCCGCGGCGACGACGCGCACGCCCTCCCGGGTGAGCGCGGAGACGGTCGCGAGCCCGATGCCCCTGCTCGCGCCGGTGACGACGGCGGTCTTGCCCTTGAGTTCCATGTCCATGACGTGCCCTTCAGATCTGCGTCAGAAGCGATGCCATCAACATAGAACTTGCAACAGTGATGATGCAAGTTCAGTCGTAATGCGAACGATCGTGTAGTGTCTCGCGCATGGGCAAGCCACTGCGGTCCGACGCGGAGCGCACCGTCATGACGATCCTCGAAGCGGCTGAGCGGGTCCTGTCGAGGAACCCGGCGGCGAGCATGGAGCAGATCGCGGAGGCGGCGGGTGTGGCGCGGACGACCGTCCACCGGCGCTTCTCGTCCAGGGACGCGCTGGTCGAGGCCATGGCCGCGTGGGCGGCGCGGCGGTTCGCCGAGGCCGTCGCCGCGGCCAACCCCGACGGCACGCCACCGCTGGTCGCCCTCTATCAGGTGACCGCCAACGTGCTGCGCGTGAAGATCGACTGGGGCTTCGCGATGAGCCGCGCCCAGGACGGCGACCCCGAGGTCGCCCGCATCCACGCCGAGGTCGCCGCGACCTGTGCGAGGCTGCTGTCCAGGGCCGCGGCGACGGGGCTGATCAGGCCGGAGGTCGACCTCGAGTGGGCCAGGCGCGTCTACTACGCGCTGATCCACGAGTCGGCCGCCGAGCCCGGAGGCGATCCCGACGCGATGGCCACCCGCCTGGTCGACACCCTGTTGCGCGGGATCGGTACCGACCGTGGCCTCTAGGGCTCGAACACGGGGAAGCCGCGCTCCGACCACAGCGCCCGCGAGGCCGCCTCGGGGTCGCCGACGTCGGACGGTTCCACGTCGAACAGGTGTGTCGTCGCCGCCACCGGCTCGTAGGCGGGCCAGCCGGGCTCGCCCGTCCTGGCGAAACGTGTCCACGCCGTCCTGAACTGCAGGGACAGCGCCTCGGCCTCGGGCGCACCCCTGATGAGCCACCCGGCCGGCATGCCGTCGAGGGACCCGAACGTCAGGGGCACGACCAGCGCGTGGCAGGCGCCCAGCTCGGTCGGCGACCAGGTCAGCGGAGTGCGTAGAGTGTCCGGGCATGACGATCACACCCGCGCCTCACACCACCAGGGCCGGTCGGCTCGCCTTCGTCGTCAACGTCGAGGTCTTCCTGGAGCGGGAGGGCCGCTGGCTGCTCATCAGGCGGGGCGAGAAGGAGTCCCACGCGCCCGGTGTGCTCGCCGGGGTCGGCGGCAAGGTCGAGATCGACGTCCAGACCCGCGGCGCCGGGCTCGACGTGCTGGAGGAGACCGCGCGCAGGGAGGTGGCCGAGGAGATCGGCGTCGATGTGGACGGTGCCGGGCTGACCTACGTCGAGAGCGCGTTCTTCGTGACGGACGACGGCGACCCGGTGATCAACGTGGCGTTCACCGGCCCCATGCCGGACGAAGCCAGGCCCTCGGCCGCCTCCCCCGACGAGGTCGCGGGACTGGTCTGGACGACGGCCGCCGAGGCCGAGGCCGATCCCGCCTGCCCTCCGTGGATCACACGGATCCTGCGGCGCATGGCGCCGAGCTGAGCCGCCTCCGGCGGGAGCGCTCCTGCACGCGGGGCCGGCGATGGCCTGGTACCGGCCCCGCGCGACGGGCGGGGCGGCCTGGTACGTTCGGCTACCGGAACGATCTTCAGGGCGGTTCCTGCCCGCAGGCCGTGCCCCGCATCGCGAGACTCTCCCGAGGAGCATGTCATGACGCATCCCGCGCTCGCCGGCGGGCCCATCTACCTGGACTACAACGCCACCACCCCGGTCGACCCCGAGGCGCTGGAGGCGGCGCTGCCGTACCTGACGACGCATTTCGGCAACCCCTCCAGCGGCCACCGCTACGCCGCCGCGCCCCGCGAGGCCCTCGACCGCGCCCGCGGGCAGCTGGCGCGACTGCTCGGCGCCGCCGCCGAGGAGATCGTCTTCACCGGCGGCGGGTCCGAGGCGGACACCCTGGCCATCCGGGGCGCGGCCCTCGGCTCCCGAGCGCGGCACGTCATCACGCTGGCCACCGAACACCCGGCCGTGCTGCGCTCCTTCGACAGCCTGCGGGCGGACGGCTTCGCCGTCACGCTGCTGCCGGTGGACGGGCACGGCAGGCTCGACCCTGACGACCTGCGGGCCGCCGTCCGCGAACAGCCGACCGCGCTGGTGTCGATCGCCTACGGCAACAGCGAGACCGGCACCCTGCAGCCGATCGCCGAGCTGGCCGCCGTCGCCCACGCCGGCGGGGCGCTGTTCCACACCGACGCCGCGCAGGCCGTCGGGAAGGTCGCCATCGACGTGGCCGCGCTGGGAGTGGACCTGCTGACCGTGGTCGGCCACAAGATGTACGCGCCCAAGGGGGTCGGCGCCCTCTACGTCCGTTCCGGTACCGCGCTCCGCCCGGTCATCCACGGCGGCGGGCAGGAGGGCGGAGTGCGGCCCGGCACGGAGAACGTGGCCTTCATCGCCGCCCTGGGACAGGCAGCCGAGATCGCGGGTCGTGAGCTGCCCGGCAGCGCCGAACGGCTGGCCGCTCTGCGCGACCTGCTGCGGGCCGAACTGGAGGCCGCGCTGCCCGGACGGGTCCGGCTCAACGGTCATCCGAGCGAGCGCCTGCCCGGCACCCTCAACGTGAGCATCGACGGCACCGGCGGCCGGGTGCTGCTGGCCGCCGTCCCCGAGATCGCCGCCGCCACCGGCTCGGCCTGCCACGAAGGGGTCGACGCCCCCTCGCCTGTGCTGCTGGCCATGGGGCTGCCCGCGGAGCGGGCGCTCGCGGCGCTGCGCCTGTCACTGGGCCGTTGGAGCAGCGAGCACGAGGTACGGCAGGCCGCCCGGCTGATCGCCCAGGCGGCAGCCGTCCGAGCGTGACGCGCTCGTTCGGGACGCGCTCGTTCGGGACGCGCTCGTTCGGGACGCGCTCGATCAGGACGCGCTCTTTTCGGGGGGGCGAAAATCGTTGGCATGGTCGTCGCGGCCGGTGACAGACTCCGCGCATGACCGTGGCCCGCGTTGATCTTCTCGTCCGGCAGCTCGATATCGCATGGACGCTGTTCGAATACCACCTCAAGGACATCGATGATGCGCTCTGCCTGTGGCAACCGGCGCCGAACTGCTGGACGGTCCGCCCTGACGGTCCGGGCCGATGGGTGGCCGACTGGGAGGTGCCGGAACCGGACCCCGTGCCGGCCGTGTCGATCGGCTGGGTGATGTGGCACATCGGTTTCTGGTGGACCACCACGCTCGGGCACTGCTTCGGTGACGGAGCGCCCCCGCGCGAGGAGATCACCTGGCCTGGCGGTGCCGAGGCCGCGGCCGGGTGGTTGCGCGGGTTGAAGGACGACTGGCAGGCGCACCTCCTGCGGCTCACCGATGCCGACCTCGACTCCGCGGACAGGACCGCGGGCCTGTGGGGGCAGGACCAGACGCTGGCACACGTGGCGGGCTGGCTCAACGTCGAACTGACCAAGAACGTCTCCGAGATCGGCCTGCTGCGCATCCTCCACGGCGCGAGGGGGAAGGGCTGAGATCGGACGTTGGCCACGATGTCGCCCTGCGGCGTACGCGGCGTCACCCGCGCGGCTAGGGTGCTCGCCATGACTCGCACCGACGGCGACGACTCGGCCAGGCAGGCGGCCGCTCACGCCCTTCAGCTCTTCTGGGAGAACGTCAACGAGTACGGCGTGCCGATGGACGAGCTCATCGAGGAGGAGGCGGAGATCCGCGGGCAGTACGAGCGCATCCTGCGGGTCGCGCCAGGCGATGTGGCCGGCGCCACGGGACTGACCCTCCTGGCGCTGGGGAAGCTGCGCGCCCACATCGGCGACGAGCTCGACGAGGAGCACCAGGAGGACTACGGCAGCCCCTTCGCCGGGCTGAGGAGCGACGAGGCGGGCCACGCGCTGGCCGGCGCGGTGGTGCGCGATGCCAGGCGAGCGCTGGACCTCGACCCGGCGAACGCGCTGGCGGCCTTCGCGCTGGGATACGCGCTGGAATGGGCGGGCGACACCGGCGCCGCGCTCACCGCGTACCGGGACGCGCTCCGGATCGACCCCTACGACAGCGCCGCCCTGGCCAGGCTGTCGGCGCTGGAAGGCGGCGAGCGCGCCCACCCTGAGGCCCGGCTCCCGCTCCACCACTCCAGCGGCTTCTACACGCTCGAGATGACGCACCTCGTCGGCCACAGCGGGAGCACCAACGGGTGGGCGTGGCTGCTGACGGACCTGACCGAGGTGAAGGAGCTCGCCGAGGAGCACCTGCAGGCGTGGGAACGGGAGCGCGGCGCCAGCCTGGAGGAGCAGTTCTGGCTGTCGGTCTACCGCCCGGCCCACCCTGCCCAGCACGTCGATCTCCGTGAGGCGATCCGCGGCGCGCGGACCATCGACTGGTCGCTCACGCCCATCCCGGCGCTGACCGGGCCGCCGCTGCCCGCCGGCCAGCCGATCCGCCTCAACGGTGAGGTGCTCTTCTACGGCGAGACCGCGTTCACCGACCTTCCCATGGACGACGACTGGTGAGGGCGGAGCGCAGGCGCCGCATGGCCGGCCGGGTCAAGGAACACCGAGCAGCCGCAGCCCTGCGGTGACCCCCGCGGCGGCCAGGACGATCACCAGGAACGGGACCCTGCGCCAGGCGAGCACCCCCGCGACCGCCACCCCGGCCACTCTGGCGACGCCCGCGAGGCCGTGGCCCTCGGTCAGCGTGGTGGTGGCCACCAGGGCCGCCAGCAGGACGACGGCGGCCGACTCCATCAGCCTCTCGACCCTGGGCGGGAAGCTGACGCGGTCGCGCAGCAGCGGACCCGCCAGCCGGAGCGCGAACGTGCCGCCGGCCAGCACCAGGGCCGCGGCGACCAGCACGACTGGGTTGTTCATCGGTGGGCCTCCCGTCGGACGGCGCCGGCCGCCAGCCCGGCCAGCGAGAGCAGCACAGGCAGGCCGGCGGGCAGAAAGGGCGTGGTGGCCAGGGCGATCGCGGCCCCGACCAGGGCCGCGTGACGCTTGTCCCTGTCGCGGAAGGCGGGCAGGACCAGCGCGAGCAGGACGGCGGGGAACATCGCGTCGAGTCCCAGCACGCCGGTGTCATCGATGACGGTTCCCGCCAGGCCGCCGGCCAGGGCGCCGAGCGGCCAGCAGATCAGGATGCCGACACCGCAGGCCCAGTAGGCGGCGCGTTGCCTGGCGCGTCCTTCCTGAGCGATGGCGAAGACGACGGTCTCGTCGTTCATCAGGTGAGTGCCGAGCAGCCGCCGCCACCCCTGCCCGAGCACGTCGGGCAGGGCCAGCCCGAACGGCAGGTGGCGCGCGTTGACCGCCAGCCCCGCCAGCACCGCCGCGATGGGGCTGCCGCCCGCGACGATGATCCCGATGAACATGAACTCCGAGGACGCCGCCAGGACGAGCACGCTGAGGAGCACCGGCAGCCATAGCGGGAACCCCGACGCGACCGCGGTCGCGCCGTATGACAGGCCGACGACACCGACGGCCAGGCTGACCAGCGCGATGTCCCGCAGCCGACCGCCGTCGAGTGTTCGCAGAATCGAACGCATGAAGTGCAGAATGAACGCTCATGTCCGTGTTCGTCAAATCGAACGGATGGGTGTTACGGTGAACACATGGAGCGGGAAGTCCCCATGAAGTCCATCGCCGCGGCTCTGCGGCGGGAGCGCGGCGCGGCAGGCCTGTCCCTCACCGAGGTGGCCCGGCGCGCCGGAATCGCCAAGTCGACGCTCTCCCAGCTGGAGTCCGGCCAGGGCAACCCCAGCATCGAGACCCTGTGGGCGCTGTCGACGGCGTTGAACGTGCCGTTCTCCCAGCTCATCGACCCGCCCAGGCCGCGCGTGCAGGTGATCAGGTCCGACGAGGGCGTGGCGGTCGCCTCGGCGCAGGCCGACTACCAGGCCGTGCTGCTGGCCGCCGCCCCGCCGGGCGCACGGCGCGACATCTACCGCATCGACGCCGAGCCGGGCAAGGCGCGCGCCTCCGACCCACACATGCCGGGGGTGACCGAGCACGTCCTGCTGGCGACGGGGCGGGCGCTGGTGGGCATCGCCGACGAGCCGGTGGAACTGCGTCCCGGCGACTACATCTCCTACCCGGGGGACCTGCCGCACGTCTTCGAGGCGCTTGAACCGTCGACCAGGGCGGTCCTCGTCTCCGAACACACCTGACCTACCCGCGGCCCCGGTGGCCCCGGTGGCCCCGGTGGCCCCGCGGCCCGCCGACGGGCGTGGCTACGGGCCGCGGAGGGCGGCGGCCGGGACGATCCCGCTCACCGTGGTACCGCCTCCCGGCGTGCCGTTGACGGCGCAGCGCCCTCCCACCGCGGCCAGGTGCGCGCTCATCGCGACGACGCCCCGGCCGCTCGCCCGGCCGAGGAAGCCCCTGCCATGGTCGCTGATGGTCAGGCGCAGCCCGCTCGCGCCCACGGTCACGGCGACGGAGACGACCGACGCGCCGCTGTGCTTCTCGACGTTCGACAGCGCTTCGGCCAGGCAGGCCAGGACCGCGTCCGTGACCCGCTGGGGCACCCGCCCGGCTGGAAGCGCCCACGTCTCGACGCTGATGCCCGTACGCCGCGACCACTCGTCCAGATGGCGGCCGAGCTCCTCCGCGAGGCCCGTGCCGCCCCGCTGCATGATGGTCTGGAGGTATCTGCGTATGTCCATGGATGTCCTGGAGTCAGGCTGATCATCCCGGTGATCGCCGGTCGAACCGAGTTTCGGTCTGGAACAACACCGTATGGGCACCCGACCATAACTTGCCAAGACGTGGCAAGTCCCCTTCTCGCCGGAACCGGTCCCGGCGGACAATGAGGAGGTGAGCAGGCGTGTCCGCGCCACGGTGCTGGTCGAGGGCATCGTGCAGGGGGTCGGATTCCGGCCCTTCGTGTACGGCCTCGCCACCGGGCTCGGCCTCGACGGGCTGGTCGGCAACGACGAGCGCGGCGTGTTCATCGAGGTCGAAGGCGCCCACGCCAGCGTCGAGGAGTTCCTGGCGACTCTCAGGCGGCGCCCGCCCCCGCTGGCGCTGGTCGAGCGGATCAGCTCGGGGCTGATACCCGCCACGGGCGAGGCCGGATTCGTCATCGCGGACAGCGCCACGGGAGGGCGGCGGCGCGCGCTCGTCTCCCCTGACGTGGCCACCTGCGCCGACTGCCTGCGGGAGATGGACGACCCGGCCGATCGGCGCCACGGCTACGCCTTCACCAACTGCACCAACTGCGGTCCCCGGTTCACGATCGTCGGCGGCGTGCCGTACGACAGGCCGAACACCACGATGGCCGCCTTCGCCATGTGCGCGGACTGCGCCCGCGAATACCACGATCCGGCCGACCGGCGCTTCCACGCCCAGCCGGTGTGCTGTCCCGCCTGCGGGCCCCGGCTGCGGCTGCTCGACCGGGCAGGACAGGAGCTGCCCGGCGATCCCCTGGAGGAAACGGCGCGGCTGCTGCGCCACGGCGGCGTCCTGGCGATCAAGGGGCTCGGCGGCTACCACCTGGCCGCCGTCGCCTCCTGCGCGCCCGCCGTCGCCGCGCTGCGCGAACGCAAGCACAGGGAGGACAAGCCGTTCGCCGTCATGGTGGCCGACCTGGACGCGGCCCGCAGGCTGTGCGGCGTGGACGCGGCCGAGGAGCGCCTGCTCACCTCACGGGCCCGGCCGATCGTGCTGCTGCGCAGGCGCCCCGACGCCGACGTCGCGCCGCTAGTGGCGCCGGGCAGCCGGTGGCTCGGGCTGATGCTGCCCTACACCCCGCTGCACCACCTCCTGCTCCGCGGGGTCGGTACACCGATCGTGCTGACCAGCGGCAACGTCTCCGATGAGCCGATCGTGTACGCCGACCAGGACGCCCGCCCCCGCCTGGGGGGCATCGCCGAAGCCTTCCTCACCCACGACCGGCCCATCCACATGCGGACCGACGACTCCGTCCTGCGCGTCTTCCGCGGCGAGGACCTGCCGATCCGGCGCTCCAGAGGCTACGTCCCCCACCCGCTGACCCTGGCCTGGCCCTTCCCCCGGACCGTCCTCGGCTGCGGCGCCGAGCTGAAGCACACCTTCTGTCTCGCACGGGACGCCCACGCCTTCGTCTCCCACCACATCGGCGACCTGGAGAACTACGAGACGCTGCGCTCCTTCACCGAGGGGGTCGACCACTTCAGGCGGCTGTTCGACCTCGCCCCGGAGGTGGTCGCGCACGACCTGCACCCTGAGTACCTGTCCACCAAGCACGCGCTCGCCCAGGAGGGCGTCGACCTGGTCGGGGTGCAGCACCATCACGCGCACATCGCCTCCTGCCTGGCCGACAACGGCGTCGCGGGGCCGGTGATCGGCGTGGCGTTCGACGGTCTCGGCTACGGCGAGGACGACACGCTGTGGGGCGGGGAGTTCCTGGTGGCGGACCTGGCAGGCTTCCGCAGAGCGGGCCTTCTCGCGACGGTGCCGATGCCCGGCGGCGTGACGGCGATCAAGCAGCCATGGCGGATGGCCGCGGCCCACCTCGACGCGGCCTACGAGGGTGACCCGCCCGCCGGCCTCGATGTCGTACGGCGCAACGCCGAGCGCTGGCAGGCCGTCGTCGCGCTCGCCCGCCGGGGTGTCAGCGCCCCCCTCACCTCCAGCATGGGAAGGCTGTTCGACGCGGTCGCCACGATCGTCGGCGCTCGCGACGCGATCACCTACGAGGGGCAGGCCGCGATCGAGCTGGAGCAGCTGGCCGACCCGGAGGAACGCGGCGCCTACGGGTGCCGGCTGGCGGGGGAGGAACCGTTCGTCGTGCCCGGCGCCGAACTGGTCCGCGCGGTCGTCGAGGACCTGCGATCGGGCGTGGACCGGGCGGTGATCGCCGCCCGGTTCCACAACGCGATCGCGCACGCCGTCGCCGACGGGTGCGCCCGCCTCAGGCAGGCGCACGGGCTCGGCACGGTGGCGCTGTCGGGCGGGGTGTTCCAGAACCTCCTGCTGCTCGGCAGGGCCACGGACCTGCTGGAGCAGCGCGGATTCCGCGTCCTGACGCACCACCGGGTGCCGCCGAACGACGGCGGGATCAGCCTGGGCCAGGCGGCCGTCGCCGCGGCCCGTGACAGGCTCCGCTGAAACCCGGCTCGGCTGAAACCCTGCTCGGCTGAAACCCTGCTCCGCTGAACCGGCTCTGCCGGGATCGCGCTGAGACTGTCCGGCGCCCGTGTCACGCCGAGGCCGAGATCGGCAGGTCAGCCGCCCTGATCGCCCGAAGGCATGGTCGGGCTCTCGCCCTGGGCATCCTGCGGCCCGACACCGGTGGAGTCCTCGGCGGTCGACGTGCCGTAAGGCCGCCCCGACTCGCCCTTGACGCCCACGGTCTCCCTCCCGGCTTCCTGCTCCTCCTTGGCGATCTCCTCGGCCCTCCTGGACGCGCCGCTCTCGCCCACGCCGAGCGGAGAGCGAGCCTCGGTGTCGGTGGAGGATACGCCCGAGCGCTCCTCCTCGGACGGCTCCCGCCCGGGCCCCGGCGCGCCGGCCGCCTCCGGGTGGAAGGCCCGGTTGCCCGCTTGGACGGCCTCCTCGCTCCCATGTCCGACGGCGGGAGAGAAGCCGTGCCAGCCCTCCGGGCCGCTGGGTTTGGTCATGGTCATCACCTTCGTCATCAGATTCAGCAGATGCGGGGAAGCGGGTCGCCGACCAGCAGGTCGACGATGCGGGTGCCGCCGAAGGCGGTCTTCAGCAGCACGAGTCCTGGAGGGTCGTCCTTGACGTGGCCGATCAGCGCGGCACCCTCACCCAGCGGATGCGCGCGCAGGGCGGCGAGGGCGCCGTCGGCCGCCGCGCCGGCCACGACCACGACCATCCGGCCCTCGCAGGCGACGTAGAGCGGGTCGATGCCGAGGAGCTCGCAGGCGCCCCGTACGGCAGGCCGTACCGGGATGGCGTCCTCGTCGACGACCACGGCCACGCCGGAGGCGCGCGCGATCTCGTTGAGGATCGTCGCGACCCCGCCCCGGGTGGCGTCCCGCATGCAGCGCACCCCGTCCGCGCCCGGCGGGCAGGCGCCGAGCAGCGCGGAGATCAGCCCGTTCAGCGGGGCGGTGTCGGACGTCAGGTCGGCCTCGATGTCCAGCTCGCCTCTGGCGAGCATGATGGTGACGCCGTGCTCGCCGATCGGTCCCGACACCAGGACCGCGTCACCTGGACGCGCGGCCGCGACTCCGAGGCTGATCGGCCGGTCGAGCAGTCCGACGCCCGCCGTGTTGACGTAGCAGCCGTCGGCCTTGCCCCTCTGCACGACCTTGGTGTCGCCCGTGACGATCTGCACGCCCGCCGCGGCCGCCGCGGCCGCCATAGAGGCGGTGATGCGCCTGAGATCCTCGACGGGGAAGCCCTCCTCGAGGACGAACCCCGCCGACAGGTACAGCGGGCGGGCCCCGCACACCGACAGGTCGTTGACGGTGCCGTTGACGGCGAGGTCGCCGATGTCGCCCCCGGGGAAGAACAGCGGGG
Organism: Nonomuraea mangrovi; assembly: GCF_042681425.1. NCBI lineage: Bacteria > Bacillati > Actinomycetota > Actinomycetes > Streptosporangiales > Streptosporangiaceae > Nonomuraea > Nonomuraea mangrovi. The sequence continues at coordinate 168,698 of NZ_JBHUFV010000098.1, forward strand.
ACACGACGTAGGAGTCGGTGGTGAAGGCGAGCCGGGTCGTGCCGATCTCCAGAACCGCCCCGTCCTCGAGCGGTTCGAGCAGCGGGTTGCGGAAGGACTCCAGGAAGACGGCCTCCACCAGGGTCTGCGTCGCCTTGCCTCCCGAGCCGTGGGCCATGGTGATGTGCTCCTCCTTCACCCTGGCCTTGCGGTGGCGCGCCCTGTCGATCCGTTCGAGCACCTGCTCCTCGCGGCTGGGCCCCTCGGCCTCGGCCGCGTGCTCGCGCACGGCCGCCTCGGCCCAGTCGGCGGTCCCGCCGATGCTGGTGCCCCCGAGATCCGTCCCGCCGAGTCCCGTCCTGTCGGTGCCCGTCCCCTCGATGCCGGTCACCTGGTCGCCTCCCTCACCCGCTCACGGGAGAACCGGCCGAAGTTGTAGTAGGCCGCGCAGGCACCCTCGGAGGAGACCATGCAGGTGCCGATCGGCGTCTCGGGCGTGCAGGCCGTGCCGAACACCTTGCACTCCCACGGCTTGAGCACACCCTTCAGCACCTCGCCGCACTGGCAGGCCTTTGGGTCTGCCACCCGGCCGCCAGGGATCTCGAAGATCTGCTCGGCGTCGAAGGCGGCGTACTTCTCCCGCATCCGCAGCGCGGAGTGCGAGATGAAGCCCAGGCCGCGCCACTCGAAGTAGGGCCGCAGCTCCATCACCTCGCTGATGACCCTGAGCGCCTTGACGTTGCCCGCCCACGGCACGACGCGCGCGTACTGGTTCTCCACCTCCGAACGCCCTTCGGCGAGCTGCACCAGGAGCATGTAGATCGACTGGAGGATGTCGAGCGGCTCGAATCCCGCCACGACGAGCGGTTTGCCGTAGTCACGCGCGATGAACTCGTACGGCCGGCAGCCGATGATGGTCGACACGTGGCCGGGCCCGACGAACCCGTCCAGCCGCAGGTCGGGAGAGTCAAGGATCGCCTTGATGGCGGGGATGACGGTGACGTGGTTGCAGAAGATCGAGAAGTTGCCGATGCCCTCGGCCGCCGCGCGCAGCACGGTCATCGCGGTGGACGGCGCCGTGGTCTCGAACCCGATGGCCATGAAGACCACGTGCCGGTCCGGGTTCTGCCTGGCCACCTTGAGGGCGTCCAGCGGCGAGTAGACCATGCGGATCGCCGCGCCCTGGGCCATGGAGTCGAAGAACGAGCCGCGCCCGCCTGGGACCCGCATCATGTCGCCGAAGGAGGTCATGATGACGTCGGGCTGCTCGGCGATGTGGATGGCGTCGTCGACCCGCCCCATCGGGATCACGCAGACCGGGCAGCCGGGGCCGTGCACCAGCGTGATGGTCTCGGGCAGGTAGTCCTCGAGGCCGTGCTTGTAGATGGTGTGGGTGTGACCGCCGCACACCTCCATGAACTTGTACTCCCTGCCCGGCTCGCACAGGCTCGCGATCTTCGCGGAGAGCGCGCGGGCCTTCTCTGCGTCTCGGTACTCGTCGACGAAGCGCATCGCGCCTCACCCCCGGTCGATCGATGATTCGCGGAGTGCCGCCAGCTCGTCGTCGTAGGCCTGGCCGATGCCCTCCAGGAAGTCCAGCGCGGCTCTGGCCTCCTCCTCGTCGATCTTCGACAGGGCGAAGCCGACATGGATGAGGATCCAGTCGCCGGGCTGGAGCCGTTCGTTCTCCAGCAGGCCGATGTTGATCGCCCGCCGTACGCCGCTGACGTCGACCTTCGCGAGGTCAGCGTGGTCGGGCAGGATCTCCACGATCTCGCCGGGGATTCCCAGGCACATGATGTCCCTCCGCCATCTGGATGGATTCGAGGACCAGCGTGTCGCCCCCCTGCAGGTCGACGTCTGCGCCGCCGCAGCCGCCGCACACCGCGAGCGCGTCGGCCGTGTCCTCCTGGCGCCCGCAGGTCCTGCAGGTGAGCCGGATGGGCACCACGACCAGGTCGATCGAGGCCCCGTCGGCGACCGTTCCCTGCGCGACCACGGAGAATGCCTGGTCGAGCGCGGGCCCGGTGATGCGGAGCAACGCTCCGGCGCGGACTTTGACGTGTGCCACCCGCCGTCCCACGGCACGGCGTTCGACCGCGTCGAGCACCGAGGCGGCGATGCCGAACTCATGCACCGCTCACATCTCCCGGATCTCGAGGTAGCGCTTGATGTCCGGCAGGGACTGCCACACCAGGACGCCTATCCCGGCCACCGTCATTGCGATCAGCACGCGTTTGAACATCGTGGACCCCTCCTTGTCGTTCCGGTACGGCCAGGTCGCGCACCAGGTCGCGAACCAGCTCGGCGGCATGGGGGACGGCCCGTGCCACCGCCTCGCTGAGCTCCATGCCCGGCGAGGTGTCGGCGGGCCGGCAGCCGACGAGCAGGATCCGGCCGGTGGTGACGCCGAACGCGCGGAGCAGGCCGAAGATCGCGTCCGGGGTCATGCCGTGGGCGTCGGTGAGCGCCCCCCTCGCGAGCACGTCGTCCACGGGCCCTGCCTCGTCGAGCGCAGGCTCGAGGACCGTCAACGTCCCCGGAGGCTCGTCCATGGGCACCGCGTCGATCAGGATCACCTCGTCGTAGCCGGTCAACAGCTCGTAGGCCAGGTGGATGCCGCGGATCCCGAAGTCGGCCACGACCACCCCCTCAGGCAGGCCCGCTTCCGACAGCAGCCGCCTGGCGACCTCGACGCCGAAGCCGTCGTCGCCGAGGAAGACGTTGCCGACACCCGCGACCAGGACCGTGCGGCTCATCCGTCCTCCTTCCCGCCCGAGAGCGGCTCGACCTCGTCGGGGGAGAAGTAGAGGAAGCGGCCCTGCTCGCGCTGCAGGTCGGCCCCCGGATCGTCGTCCAGCGTCACGGCCAGGTGGCGGACGCCGTCCACGTCGAGGAACACCGCCTCGACCGTCGCCCTCCGCCCGGCGAGGAACATGTCGTGGGCGTCGGCCCGCCGTGCGTGCGAAGTGCCGCGGCCGGGCAGCAGGCGCACCCCGCTGCCTCTGGCCAGCGTCACCCCGCCGACGACGACGCTGTCGGTCTCGGGGGACACCGCCCTGTCGGCTCCCGGATCCCACCACGGGAGGTTCTCGCGCTCGGCCGGGCGCAGGCAGTGGACGGCGCCGTGGAGCTGTTCGAGCACCTCGGGCGGCAGGTCGCCCACCCTGTCGATGATCTCGGCGGCCCGCGGGTCGGTCGCCCTGGCCTCGCGCTTCTCCGCCTCGGTGAGGGTGAGCGTGCGCAGGCTGAGCAGCTCGTCGATCTCGGTCGAGTCGAACAGCTCGCCCGGACTCTCCTGCGCGATCGACGGGTAGTCGTACAGGATGATCGGCGCGGACAGCATGACGTCGCGCCGTCCCTCCTGCCCGGCCAGCACCGGCCAGGTGCGCAGGTTCCTGCACGAGCGCGCCGCCTCCGCCGCCCACGCGGGCGGGTCGAGCAGCGACACGAACGCTCCTCCCTCGACCGCGAGCAGCGTGTGCGCGGCGATGAGGGAGCTGCGCAGCGCCTCGTCGCGCGAAGCCTCCGCATCGGCCCACTCCGTCGTGTTCTCCACCCGCACACGCAGCTTCACCAGCCCGTACGGCCCGTCGATCCGCTCGGCCCGCACCGCCAGCCTCGCGTCGACGCGCCGGTCCTCGCGCACGATGCGGCCGCTCGGCCCGCCGCCGGGTGCGGCGGGCAGCGGCTCCACCGTGCGCGTGGTGTCGTGCCCCACCTCGTAGATCCGCTCGGCGGCCAGCAGCTCCGCCAGCGACACCACCGTGTCGCGCTCCCGCTCGACCGCCTCGTCGAAGGTCAGATACGTCTCGCCGGCGACCTCGAGCGCGGGGACGGGACGGTAACCCGAACCCTCGGCACGTTCGACGGTCCTCACCCGGACCTGCAGGAACCGCAGGCCGATCCGCAGGACAGCGTCCTCGCGGGCCTCGAGCAGGCACTCGGTCTGGCAGGCGGGGTGCTCGGCCGTCGCGGTGTAGGCGGGCGGCACCAGGACCCCGAACTGCCAGCGCGCCTGGTTCTTGGTGGCCGAGGCCCGGTACGGATAGAGCAGGTAGCCCTCGTAGAGCACCGCGTCGGCGACCTTGCGGGCGATCTCCATCGACGTGCTCATGGCGCCGCCTCCCTCGCCCTGGCCAGGAGCGCCTCGATGGTGTCGTCCCACGTGGCGAGCGCCTGGGCGGACTTGAACCGGTGAAGGCCGCGCAGCGTGTCCGTGCGCAGCCGCAGCCACCCCTCTCCGGGGAAGTAGCGGTCCATCAGCTCCCGCCAGACCGACACGGGCAGCCGATGGGCGCTCTCGCGGTCCCACGGCACCTGCTCGACGGAGAAACCGGCGGGCGTCCTGACGAACACCGTGCCGCTGAAGAGCAGCAGGAGCGGGATCTCGCCGTCGTCGAGGGCGGCGAAGTACTTGCCCGCCGCCACCTCCAGGTCGTAGGTGACCGGCACCGGCAGGTCGATCTGCGTCGCCCCCGTGAATCCGGGAACCATGGTGGAGACGATCGCGAACTGCAGGGGCTTGAGCGTCTCCCCCCAGCGGGAGGGCGCGCCGAACAGGTCGGCGAGCAGCTCGGACTCGGCGCCGGAGTAGCGGCGGCGGTGCGGCTCGATGCGGATCTGGCAGCGCAGCGCGATGGCGTGCACGGACCCTCCACCCGTCTCGGTGATCCGCAGAGGGAAGCGCAGCGTCGGCGCCGCCGCGTACCGGTCGGCGGTGGCGTCGAGGCAGGTGAAGCCGAGGTCAACCATGACCGGCTCGCACCTCGCGGCTGCGCGCCCGCAGCTCCTCGAAGAAGGCGTCGATGGCCTGCCAGACCTCCTGGCCGCCGTCGAAGCCCTTCCATCTGCTCCTGACCAGCCCGACCAGCTCGTAGCACGCGTCGATCGGCACCAGGTGGCACACGAAGCCGCCCGGCCGCCGGTCGACGAGCAGCGCCTCGACGTCGGGCGCCGCGTCGGCGAGCCCCGGATTGGCCGCCATGACCCTGTCCCAGGTCGGCAACGGCAGCTCCGACTCGGTGGCCCCCGCGGGGCTCGGGTAGAAGGCGACCGTACGGCCCAGCGCGGAGTTGTGGAAGAAGAACGCCATGCGCACCGGGATCTGCAGCTCGTCCCACTCGGCCGCCGACAGCATGAAGTCCGGCGCGTACAGGTAGCGGTCGGGCACCGCGAGGAACCTGCCCTGGGCGGCGCCCGGCACCGTGAACAGCAGGTAGCAGCTCCTGCACGCGCACAGCAGGGCGCGGCTCTCGACGTTCACCACGTGCCCGTGACGGGCGTCGATCGGTTCGGCGCACATCTCGCACCGCTCGCCCGCGACGGGAGCGGGGGAGGGGCGGGGCTCGCGGAAGCGGCGCAGTCCCGTGCTCATGGCGCCGCCGCCGTCTCCGGAACAGGGCACGGACCCGGAGGCCGGCGGGTCCCGATCTGGTACAGCGGCGTGTCGGGCTCGGCCACGCCGTCCACCTCGACCCCTGCCACCTCCGGCGCGGCCCTGGCGATCGCCTGCTCGATCGCCGTCGTCACCGTGACGCGCGAGGAGGGGCAACCGTGACAGGTGCCCGCCAGGCGCAGCCGCACGACGCCCGTCTCCTCGACGCCCACGAGCTCCACGTCTCCCGCGTGGCTGCCGAGATAGGGCCTGACGCTCTCCAGCGCCGCGAGCACGCGCTCCTCGGTGCTCAGCGGGTGCAGGTCGTGCACGACCAGCAGGCCGGCGACGAGCTCGTCGTCGGCGAGCCTGCGCAGCGTCTCGGCCTGCCCGGCGTCCGTGACGATCTCCATGATGCGCTCGAGCGCCGCGCCGTACAGCTCGACCAGCACGCGCACGAGCTCCTCGGCCTTGTCGCGCGTCACCTGGTCGCTGAGCGCGCTCAGCTCGGCGAGCAGGCTCTCCACGCGCTCGCCTGCCGCCCTGGCGTCGATGGTCTCAGGCATCGCCTCGACCCCGTCAGGACCCGCCGAAGGCGTGCGGGGTGTGCAGCTTCTGCAGTTGCTTGCCGCCTCCGAGGTACATGTGGACCCCGCACGGCAGGCACGGGTCGAAGCTGCGGACCGTCCGCATGATGTCGATGCCCTTGAAGTTCTCTCGCGTGTTCTCCTCGAAGATCGGCGTGTTCTGCACGGCGTCCTCGTAGGGTCCCGGCGTGCCGTACGAGTCGCGCACGCTCGCGTTCCAGGGCGTCGGCGGATACGGGTGGTAGTTGGCGATCTTCCCGTCCCTGATCACCATGTGGTGGGACAGGACGCCGCGCACCGCCTCGGTGAAGCCGCAGCTGATCGCCTCCTCGGGCACCGTGAACGGCGACCACGTCTGGGTGTGGCCCGCGCGTACCTCGGCCAGTGCCCGCTCGACGAAGTACAGCGCGCACGCGGCGGCGTACGCCTGGAAGTACGTCCTGGCCCTGTTGCGTTCGAGAGTGTTGGAGTACAGCTGGCCGCCACGCTCCGGGATCTTCCACTCGAACGTCCGCTCCGGCATGGTGGCCGTGCGGGGCAGGTTGATGAGCACGCTGTGCCCCGTCGCCTTGACGTAACCGATGTCGACGAGACCGGACAGCGCGGTCGACCACAGCCGGGCGAGGGGCCCGCCGCCGGTGTCGAGCGCGAGCAAGTCCTTGCCGTCGAACCAGCGGGGCGACATGACCCAGCTGTACTGGTCGGTGAAGTCGCGCTTGCGCGGATGCGGGATCGTGTGCTGGTTCCACGGGTGCCGCATGTCGACCGGGTTGCCCAGCGGGTCGTGCGTGACGAACGGCTCCTGGTCCTCCCAGTCGTCGTAGTAGGAGCTGCCCAGCAGGATCCTGATCCCGAGGTTGATGTCGACGAGGTCGTTGGTGACGACCTTGCCGTCCACGATCACGCCCGGCGTCACGAACATCCGCCGGCCCCAGTCGCTCATGTTCTGGTAGGTGAAGTCGCAGTACTCCGGGTCGTTGAGGCTGCCCCAGCAGCCGAGCAGCACCCGCCGCCTGCCGACCTGCTCGTAGCCGGGGATGGCGTCGTAGAAGAAGTCGAAGAGGTCGTCGTGCATGGGGACCACGCGCTTCATGAACTCCACGTAGCGCATGAGCCTGGTCAGGTAGTCGGTGAACAGCTGCACCGTGGCCACGGTGCCGACCCCGCCGGGGTAGAGCGTGGACGGGTGCACGTGCCTGCCCTCCATCAGGCAGAACATCTCCCGCGTGGAACGGCTCACCTGCAGCGCCTCGCGGTAGAACTCGCCCTCCAGCGGGTTCAGCGAGCGCATGATGTCGGCGATGGTCTTGTAACCGTGCTCGCCCGCGTGCGGCGCCTGGGTGCGCTCGGCCTTCTGGAGGACTCCGGGGTTGGTCTCGCGGACCATCTTCTCGCAGTAGTCCACCCCGACCAGGTTCTCCTGGAAGATGTTGTGGTCGAACATGTACTCCGCGGACTCGCCCAGGTTGATGATCCACTCACCGAGGAACGGCGGCCGGACACCGTAGGCCATGTTCTGGTTGTAGACCGAGCACGTCGCGTGGTTGTCGCCGCAGATGCCGCAGATCCTGCTGGTGATGAAGTGCGCGTCCCTCGGGTCCTTGCCCTTCATGAAGATGCTGTAGCCGCGGAAGATCGACGAGGTGCTGTAGCACTCGGCGACCGACCTGTTCTTGAAGTCCACCTTGGCGTAGATGCCCAGGCTTCCCACGATCCTGGTGATCGGATCCCATGCCATCTCGACGAGTTCTTCGCCGGGCTGCTGTGGTGTGGTCGTCATGTCAGCCTCGCTGGTTACCAAGGGGCCTTGTAGCCCGTGAGCAGCTCGCGGCCCTTCCTGCGCCACTTGGGTTCCTTGTCGACGGTGCGCTCGGTGATGTGGCGCAGGGTGCGGATGACCGCGCCGTACGCGCTGCTGGCCGTCGAGGAGAGCTTCGCGCCCGGCGGCTCGTCCATGAAGGGCATGAACTTGTCCGGGAACCCCGGCATCGTGCAGGCGATGCAGATGCCGCCCACGTTGGGGCAGCCGCCGATGCCGTTGATCCAGCCGCGCTTGGGGACGTTGCACTTCACGACCGGTCCCCAGCAGCCCATCTTGACCAGGCACTTCGGCGAGCCGTACTCGGTGGCGAACTGGCCCTGCTCGTAGTAGCCGGCCCTGTCGCAGCCCTCGTGCACGGTCCTGCCGAACAGCCACGTGGGGCGCAGCGCCTCGTCGAGCGGGATCATCGGCGCCTGACCCGCGACCTGGTAGAGCAGGTACAGGATGGTCTCCGACAGGTTGTCGGGCTGGATCGGGCACCCGGGCACGTTGACGATCGGCAGTCCCGCCTTCGACTTCCAGTCCCAGCCCAGGTAGTCGGCGACGCCCATGGCGCCGGTCGGGTTGCCGGCCATCGCGTGGATGCCACCGTACGTGGCGCAGGTGCCCACGGCGAGGATCGCGGTCGCCTTGGGCGCGAGCCGGTCCAGCCACTCGCTGGTGGTCATGGGCTGCCCGGTCTCGGGGTTGTTGCCGAACCCGCACCAGTAGCCCTCCTGCTTGATCGACTCGTTGGGGATCGACCCCTCGACGACCAGCACGAACGGGTCCAGCTCGCCGCGGTCTGCCCGGTAGAACCACTCGATGAAGACGTCCGCGCCCTGCATCGGACCGCACTCGAAGTCGATCAGCGGCCAGTGCACGGCGATCTTGGGCAGGCCCGGCAGCGCCCCGAGCGCGATCTCCTCGATGCTCGGTTGGGTGGCGGCGGTGAGCGCGACGGAGTCGCCGTCGCAGCTCAGCCCCGCGTTGATCCACAGAATATGGACGAGCGGCTCGTCCTGCGTCTGTGATGTGGTCTTCTGCGACTCCGTCGGCGCGCTCATGCGCCTCACCACCCTCGCGGGTCTGGGTCTGTTCAGCTGGAACGCGGCGGCGGTACCGTGCCCCGCCGCCCGAGCGCATCCTGGGTGAGCTCCCAGAGCGCGTGGTAGACCGTGGTCTGGGCCTCCTGGATGCGGTGCACCGAGGTCGACGGCACCACGAACAGGTGGTCGATCGTGCCCAGCTCGGCCATCTGGCCGCCGTCGTAGCCGGCCAGCCCGACGGTGATCATGCCTCGCCTGTCGGCCTCCTGGAAGCCGGCGATGAGGTTGCGGGAGTTGCCGCTGGTCGACAGCCCGAACGCGATGTCCCCCGCGCGGCCGGACGCGGCGAGCTGCCGGGAGAACACCACCTCGAATCCGATGTCGTTCGAGAGCGCCGTCACCACCGCGACGTCCGCGGTCAGGGCGAACGCGGGCAACGGCCTGGCCGTGCCGCCCGGGTTGAGGAACAGGGTGGCCACGTCCTGGGCGTCGGTGGAACTGCCCCCGTTGCCGAAGGCGAACAACCGCGCACCCCCTTCGAAGGCGGCCGCCATGGCCTGCGCGCAGGCGGCCATCCGCTCGCCGTCCCGCTCCAGCACGCTCTGCCGCAGGGCGACGATCTCGTTGGCTTTGTCGACCGTGGACTGCCGCACCGCGGTCATCACGGCCTCCAGGTCGGTGCCGCCGGAGTAGAGGAACGGGTACAGCGACTCCATCGGTTCCTCGGGCGCGCTCACGTCGTCACCTCCCCGGTCACCGCCTGTCCGAGCACGACCTGCCCGACGACGGCGATGGCCTCCTTGGCGTGGACCAGGACCGTGTCGCCCACCTGTGCCTCCACCAGGGCGACGCTCACCTCCTCGCGGCCCTGTCCGGTGTCCACCTCGGCCATGCCGTCCTCCAGCAGCCGGACCACCGTCACGGGCACGGCCTCGTCGGAGCAGGTGGCGCACACCTCCTCGTGGCAGGCGCTCTCGTAGGCGCTCATGCGACCACCCTGGGATCCAGCACGCCCGGCTGCTCGAAGAAGACGTGCACCAGCTCCCACAGGATGTGGTACGTCGTGACGTGCACTTCCTTGACGACACGGGGGTCGTTCGACCTGGCGACCATGACGTGGTCGACCGACGCGCTCCGCGCGATCTCCCCGCCGTCACCGCCGACCAGCGCCAGCGTCAGCAGGCCGAGCTCCTTCGCCGTCTCCAGCGCCCTGAGCACGTTCACGCAGTTCCCGTACGGCGAGACCCCCAGCGCCATGTCGTCGGGAACCGCCAGATGCCGCAACTGATGCGCGAAGACCTCGTCGAACCCCTCCGTCGCGGCGATGCCCGTGATCGCGGCCACGTCGCCGGTGAGCGAGAACGAGGGAAGCGCGCGCTTGCCCACGATCACCGGATGGACGAACTCGACCGCGATGTGCTGGGCGTCCGTGGCCGCCTCGCCGTTGCCGAAGACGATGAGCCTTCCGCCGCCGTGGAAACGCCTCGCCATGGCATGACAGGCGCGCGCCACGGTTTCGGCCTCTCCTGCGAGCCCGCGAGCGGGTTCCACCCGGCGTGCGAAGACCTCCGGAACGGAGGCCAGGACCGTCTGGCCCATAGCGGACCACTTCCCCCACGTTGAGCGCTTCTTGGTTCTCGTGCTGAAAGGTCCCCTGCTTACCGACCGTACGCCGAGGCGGGACGGCCGGAAGAAAACAGATGTTGGATATTTCGCAAAGTCCGGACCGCCGCCGCAGAAGGGCTCCTGAGCTGCGGGAACGCGCCGTTCTTTCGGCCGTCGAACGCCGTCCCCGCGCCGGGCCGCCACCCGGGCAGGCCGATCCCCCATGACCGGTCGTGCCCCTCGTGGACGCCCCGAGTGCCGCCGGTCAGACCGGCCGGCGGATGACGGCCAGCGGCACCGGCGAGTGGTGCAGCATCGCGTGGCTGACCGAGCCGAGCACCAGACCCTTCAGGCCACCGCGACCGCGCGAGCCGACCACCAGCAGGTCCGCACCGCGCGCGGCCTCACGTAGCGCGTCGACGGGGTGGCCCTGCACGATCTCCTTGATCACCGTCACGTCCGGGTACCGCTCGCTCCAGCCCGCCAGCGTCTCCTCCAGCTGGCGCACCTCGTTCCTCTCGTCCTCGAAGAAGTCGTCGGGCACCGCCTGGAATCCGCCGCCCGTCTCGTACCTGTTCCACACGTGGACGGCCCGCAGGGCGGCCCCGCGCAGCGCGGCCTCCGCGAAGGCGAACGTCAGCACGTGCGCGGTCCACGGCGAGGAGTCCAGGCCGACCGCGATCTCCCCGGAGGAGACGGCGGGAGTCTCCCGCACGACGACCACGTCGCACGGGGTGTGTCCCGCCACGCCGTAGGCGACCGAGCCGACCAGCAGGCCGCGCACGGCGCTCAGCCCGTGGTTGCCGACCACCAGCAGCTCGGCTCGCTCGCTGGCCCTGATCAGCGCCGCGCGCGGGTCGCCGGGGAGGATCTCCGCCTCCACCGTCAACCCCGGATGCTCGCGCAGGGCCCGGTCGACACCGGCCGCGAGCACGGTCTGCGCGCCCTCGCGCATCCAGCGGGCGACCCCCGCGTACCGGCCCTGCTCGGTCTCGACCGCCCAGCGATGGATGGCGTGCACCACCCGCAGCGGCACACGGCGCAGCGCGGCCTCGGCCGCGGCCCAGCCGACCGCCTCCAGACCGGCCCGTGAACCGTCGACCCCCACCACGATCATGATCACTCCTCCGCAGATGTCCCCATGAGAGCAGCAGGAGCCCGGACGGCGTAGGGCCGAAGGTCCCCTGCTCTCATCTTTCGCCGGCCGACGGGTACGGCCATGGATTGGGCAGGCAGCTCTCGAGGGACTTCGACTGCTGCACCATGACGGGCGCGGGCCTGCCCCTGCCGGGACAGCCGACGTGATGATGGCCGAGGCCGTGGCCGACCTCGTGGTTGATGACGTACTGGCGGTAGGCGGTCAGGTCGCCGCGGTACGACTCCACGCCCCTCGCCCAGCGCACGGCGTTGATGACCGACCTGCGGCCGTTCCAGCACGACAGCTCGCCGCCGGTGCGCAGCGGCAGGCACTGCGCGTCCGTGGTCAGCGGGCTGGTCAGGGCGACGCTCAGCCGTGTGGGACCGTGGTCGACCCGCCGGAACCTGCCCCAGCTGCGCGGATCGTTCAACGTCGCGTGCACGCTCGCCGCGAACTCCTGAGGGGAGAAGGGCAGGCCGCCTTCCACCTCCACCTGGTAGCGGACCGCCGCGCCGCGGCCCTTCCTCGGCGCGGCGCCGCCCGCGACCACCCGGTACCTGCCGCTGCCCCTGTCAGGCACCTTGACGGGCCGCTTCGCCTTGACCAGGCGGGGTGGCGAGGCGGCCTTCGGCGCGGGAGGGCGTGCTCCGGCCCGCGACACCTCGGCGGGCTCCGGCGTGGGAGGGGGCGGTTCGACCCGCGACACCGCGGCCGGCGCCCCGCACTCGGTGAGCAGGAAGAATACGACACCGAGCGCCACAGAGCGCACATCATCCCCCTCGAGTCACTGGGGGAGATCTGATCATAAACCGTATTGCGCCAGGTCGAGCGGAGGTTTGTCACCTGTCGCGAGCGTGGCGGCGAGCATCCCCGCATAGGGGCCCGCGGTCAGCCCGTAGGCGCTCAGCCCCGTCACGGCCACCACCCCGTCGGCGACCCTGGCGATCAGCGGCCTGCCGGAGGCCGTGACGGGACGCAGGCCGACCCGCGTCCCGGTCACCGTGGCGCAGGCCAGGCCTGGAGCCACGCCAAGCGCGCCAGACAGCACCTCGGCCATGCCCGCGACCGTGACCCGCGGGTCGAACCCGGCCTCCTCCACCGTCGCGCCCATCACCACCCGCCCTCCAGGAAAGCCCAGGAGGTAGGGGCCCCGCACGGGCAGCACGATCGGCCAGGCCGCGGTGTCGGCCCCCGGCACGGCGGCGTGGACGATCTGCCCGCGCCGGGGAAAGACCGGCACCTCGACCCCCAGCGGGCGGCACAGCTCGCCCGTCCACGCGCCCGCCGCCACGATCACCGCGTCGGCCGCCGGCTGGGCGACCGGTCCGCGTGCCGCCGGTTCCGTGGCGGGCGAGGCGACCACCACCGTGCCGTCGGGCGCGAGGCTCGCCGATCCGCGGAGGACGGCCGCGCCCCGCCGTACCGCCGCCGCCAGCAGGCCGTCGCGGACCGCGCGCCCGTCGACGCGCGCGGCACCCGGCACGAACAGCGCCTTCAGCGCTGGAGCCAGCGGCGGGAACAGCTCGGCGGGCCTGTCGACCTCGGTGACCTCGCCCATCTCGGGTGCCCCTGCCCGCCTGGCGGCCAGCAGCGCGCGCACCGGCTCCAACTCGGCCCGCTCCCCGGCCACCAGCAGCGCGCCCACCCTCGCGTGAGCGCCCCCCTCAAGGGGCAGCCCGCCGTAGTGCCGGGCGCCCTCACGAGCCAGCAGGTACCAGCCCTCGTCGTCCTCGTGGTCCACCCACGGGCACACGATGCCCGCGCCCGCCTGCGTCGCCGCCCCCGCTCGCTCCTCGTCGACCACGGTGACGGCGACGCCGCGCGTGCTCAGGTGGTACGCGGCGGCGGCGCCGACGATTCCGCTCCCGATCACGGTGATCCTCATCCCTCGATGATCTCAAAGAGGTTAGGTTGGCGAGGAGTGGGTCAGAACCGGAGGTGGGCGGAATGGCAGTGGTGCTGATCGGGACACTCGACACGAAGGGACCCGAGTACGCCTGGCTGCGGGAGCGGCTGATCGAGCTCGGCAGCGAGGTGATCGTCGTCGACGTGGGCGTCGGCCGGGAGAGCGTCGGGCCGAGCAGCGAGTTCGGCGCTCCGGCGGCCGCCTCGGCCGAGGACATCGCCAACGTCCGCGTCGCCGCCGCCGCGGGCGTCGACCTGGCCGCCCTGCGGGCCTCGGGCGACAGGGGAGCGGCCGTCACCGCCATGGGCGAGGGCGCCGCCGTCGTGCTGGCCGAGCTCTACGCCGAGGGCCGCCTCGACGGGGTCCTCGCCGTCGGTGGCAGCGGCGGCTCGTCCATCGCCGCGCGCGCCGTCCGGGATCTGCCGATCGGGCTGCCCAAGCTGATCGTGTCCACCATGGCCTCAGGAGACGTGTCACCCTACGTCGGCGCGAAAGACGTCACGATCATGTCCAGCGTGGTCGACATCGCGGGAATCAACCGGGTCTCCCGCCTCACCCTGGGCAACGCGGCCGCCGGCATCGCGGGCATGGCGTCCTCCTATGCCGCCTTCCGGGCGACGGCCGAGGATCGCGAAGACGACAGGCCGCTGGTCGCGGCGTCCATGTTCGGCGTGACCACTCCCGCCGTCGACGCCGCCCGCGAGCGCCTCACCGAACTCGGCTACGAGGTGCTCGTCTTCCACGCCACCGGAGCGGGCGGCAGGGCCATGGAGAGCCTGGCCGCCGACGGCCTGCTGGCCGGCGTCCTCGACCTGACCACCACCGAACTGGCCGACGACCTCGTCGGCGGCGTCCTGTCCGCGGGCCCCGACAGGCTCACCGCCGCAGGACGGCAGGGCGTGCCCCAGGTGGTCGCGCCGGGCGCCCTCGACATGGTCAACTTCGGGCCCGCCGACAGCGTCCCCTCCCGCTTCGAGGGGCGCGCGTTCTACGTGCACAACGCCACCGTCACGCTCATGCGCACCACCGCCGAGGAGATGGCCGAACTGGGCCGGCGCGTCGCCGCCAAGCTGGCCGCCGCGACCGGGCCCACCGCCCTGTTCGTGCCGCTTCGCGGCGTCTCCGCGCTTGACGCGCCCGGCATGCCGTTCCACGACCGGAAAGCGGACGACGCCTGCTTCGAGGCGCTGGCCGCCTACCCGGGCGTCATCCGGCTCGACCTGCACATCAACGACCCGGCGTTCGGCCGCGCGATGGCCGACACGCTGCACGACCTGATCAGGGGTGAGGGATGAACCGCCAGACCGTCCTCGAACGGCTCCGCCGTACCGTCTCGGCGGGCAGGCCGGTGATCGGCGCGGGCGCGGGCACCGGCCTGTCGGCCAAGTGCGCCGAGGCGGGCGGCGTCGACCTGATCATCATCTACAACTCGGGGCGCTACCGGATGGCAGGGCGCGGCTCCCTCGCCGGGCTGCTGCCGTACGGCGACGCCAACCAGATCGTCGTCGACATGGCGAGCGAGGTGCTGCCCGTCGTCAAGGACACGCCCGTCCTGGCCGGGGTGTGCGGGACCGACCCGTTCAGGGTGATGCCCCGCTTCCTCGACTCGCTCAAGGCCATGGGCTTCGCCGGGGTGCAGAACTTCCCCACCGTCGGCCTGTACGACGGCATGTTCCGGCAGAACCTCGAAGAGACCGGCATGGGCTTCGACCTCGAGATCGAGATGGTACGGCTGGCACACGAGCGTGACCTCGTCACCGCCCCCTACGTCTTCGACGCCGCCCAGGCCCGCGCCATGGCCGAAGCCGGCGCCGACGTACTCGTGCCGCACGTCGGGCTCACCACCAAGGGCTCGATCGGCGCGGGCACCGCCATGTCACTCGACCAGGCCGTCCTCGCCGTCCAGGAGATGCGCGACGCGGCGGCGGCCGTCCGACCCGACATCCTCGTGCTGTGCCACGGCGGGCCGATCGCCGAGCCGTCCGACGCCGCCTACGTCCTAACCCGCACCAAGGGGGTCGTCGGGTTCTTCGGCGCCTCGTCCATCGAGCGGCTGCCCACCGAGACCGCCATCACCCAGCAGGTCACCGCGTTCAAGAATCTGGAGATCTAGATGCTCGTGAGCCCATCCCAGGTGCCGACGATGACCTTCGACTGGGGGTCCATCAAATGGTTCGTCACGCCGGGCGCGATCCCGGGGGCGGGCAGCACGCTGGGCGAGGTCATCGTCAACCCCGGCAGGGGACACGCCCGCCACAACCACCCCCACGCCGAGGAGATCATCTACGTCATCTCCGGAGAGGCGATGCAGATGGTGGACGACGGGGAGCCGTTCCCGATCAGGGAGGGCGACACCGTGCACATTCCGGCGGGGGCGTTCCACTCGACGTTCAACACGACGTGGCGGCCGTTGCGGCTGATCGTCACGTACACGCCCGGCGGGGAGGAGAAGGCCCTGGAGGGAGCGCCGGACTACTGCCTGCACGCCCCGGACGTCATCGCCGAATGGCGCCAGGCCTGACCGGCCACCCTGCACCCTGGCGGCCCCCGGGTTGCCAGGCGCGGCTCGCCCGGTAGACCTTCCAGGTCGTCCTGCCGTCCCATGGCCCGTGGCGGACTTCTGCCGTCGTCACGTGACGTGATGTGAGCCCTGCGGACCTCGCTGTCGGCACCACGTGCCATGACCGGGCGCACGCCGCTCTCTTCACGGTGTGGTCCGGCCGGGCGGCCCTCGCGTCTTCACCACGCCATCACCGGGCGGACGCCGGTCTCGTCACGGTGTGGTCCGGCCGCGCGGCCCTCGCCGTCTTCACCACGCCATCACCGGGCGGACACCGGTCTCGTCACGGTGTGGTCCGGCCGCGCGGCCCTCGCGTCTTCACCACGTGCCATGGCCGGGCGGACATCGCACTCTTCACGGCGTGGCCCGGCCGGGCGGACCTTCGCTTCTCGGCGTTTCAACGCAGGGCCACGCCCGCAAGGCAGGCCGAGTCGCGGCCGGGAGGCAGGCGGGAAACCCGCCCGCACCCGTCGATGCGCGCACTCGCGACCACGACTCGACCGCCTGGACGATGCGGCTCGGCTGTCAGGTGGTCGGCCGTCCTGTGACCACGATGCGACTCGACCGCCTGGAGGATGCGGCTCGGCCGTCCTGCGGCCGCGGCGAAACTGGACCGCCCGCGCGACGCGGCTCAGCCGTCGGCCGCCCAGCCGTGCGTCCGCATGAGCATCTTCGCGACCACGGCGAACCTGTCTGGGCGCAGCACCGCGCCCTCCCGCCTGATGTCGTCCTCATCCAGGGCGAATACACGATCCAGACGCAGGTAGGACACCCGCCCGTCGCTGCCCCACGAGCCGATCTCCAGCCACTCCGGGCCGTCGTCGCCCTTGCTGGACAACATCATCCCCAGCAGCCTGCGCCCGTGGCGGCCGACAACCAGCAGCGGCCTGTCCTTGCCCCGGTCGGGATCTTCCTCGTACGGCACCCACGCCCACACGACCTCTCCAGGATCGGCCATGCCGTCCAGATCGGGGGAGTAGGCCAGGGACGCCGCCCGGTCCACCGAGTAGATCTCCCTCACCGCGCCGCGGACGGGACGCGGGTCATCCTCGTGATCTCGCACATGCGGAGCCTAAACCACTGTGTGCGTGTTTCGCCCGACCTGCACGAAGACGCCCACCGCCGCAGCGGTAGCATCAGGCGCCCATCGACATCCGGAGGCAGCATGCAGATCCGTCCCACGACGGAAGCCGACCGCGAGCAGGTCACAGCTTTCACGGTCGACGAGCCGGTGAGCTGGATTCCCGCCGACCGGTACCTGGCCGAACTCGCTGACAACATGTACCGGCCCGAGTGGACCTGGATCGTCTCCGACGGCGGCAGGATCGTAGGACGCGCCCTGTGGTGGGGCCAGCAGGACAGCCCCGAGCCACTGGCGCTCGACTGCCTGCACGTGCAAGCGTCCGTCCCGGACCGTGAGGGAGTCGCGGCCGCGCTGCTCGAAGCGGGCCACCGCGCCTTCGGCCGCGCCAAGCCGCCGCTGTACAACCTGACCCTTCCGAACGGCTGGCGCGACGACCCCGCGGTGTCGTCGGCCGTGGCCTGGCGCAAGACAGCCTCCACGGCGGCCGGCCTGGTCGAGGAGGTGGAACGGCTACGCCTGGAATGGACCCCCGAGACCGGCGTCCCCTCCTCCTCGGGACGGCTGCGCTTCGCCGAGGCGACGGACGAGGAGTTCCTCGACGTGTTCCGCAGGATCGCCGTCGGCAGTCTCGACGCCGAAACGCGCAGAAACGTGGCCGTCCTCGGTGCCGAAGCGGCAGCTCGCGAAGAGATGGAGTTCTACCTCGACCGCCCCGGCAAGCGAGAGTGGTGGCGGGTCGCCCACACCACGGACGGAGCGGTCGCGGGCCTGGCGATCCCGTCCGCCACGCCGTACAACGTGAACGTCGGCTACCTCGGTGTGGTCCCGGAGCTGCGAGGACACGGCTACGTCAACGACATCCTCGCCGAGATCACCCGCATCCACGCCGAGAACGGCGCCGAACTGATCACGGCCACCACCGACACCGCGAACGCCCCGATGGCCGCCGCGTTCGCCCGCGCCGGTTACCGGAACACGGAGGTCCGCCTCATCTTCTCCGCGCCCGCAGACTGACGATCAACTGAGCGCCGACCCCACACCCGCACTCCACCCCGGCAGCCCCACCGCACTTCGCCGGCCGAGCTCCCACCCCTCCGCCACCCATCCATCCGGTGGGGTGTGGGGCCGTGTTCAGGCTTCGGGTCAGGACTCGACATGTCGGCGAAGGTTGGCCAGGTGGACGCGCCAGCCGGCCCGGTGGTCGGCCGCCATCGCAGCCCCATCAGGCAGCCGGTTCCAGCCCGTCTCCCTGATGCGGACCTCCGTGTCGGCACCGCGAGCCGTCAACACGATCTCCACGTCGGTCGACGCCGCCTGCCCGTCATCGGACCAGCTGAAGGCCAGGATCTCCGGCGCGGCGGCGCGCGTCACCAGGCCGCGCGTCACCACCGGTTCGCCGTGCTCGCCGGTCCAGCGCTCCTCCAGCGAGCCGCCCGCGACGGGCTCCATGAACAGGTAGTCCCACCACTCGGCCCGATCGGCGTGGTCGGTGAACGCCCGCCACACCCGTTCGATCGGCGCGGCGACGACAGCGGTCTCGTCAACGTTCATCAGCGGACCTTCCAGACAGAAGGCGCCGCAGCGCCGTGGGCGTGTGGCCGAGGTGGCTCCGGACCGTGCGGGTCAGGTGCGCCTGGTCGGCGAAGCCCAGCTCCACGGCCAGCTCAGCCAGGCTCGTCACACCGCCCTCCAGTCGCTCGAGCGCTCGGCCGACCCGCACCCTGTTGCGGTAGTGCGTGAGCGAGACGCCCATCTCCCGGGTGAAGGCCCTGCTCAGCCGGTACGGCGAAGCGCCCAGCAACTGGGCCAGCGAGATGAGCCCCTCGGCGGCAGGATGGTCCGCGAGGATCGCCTCCCTCGCCGCCGAGACGAGCCGCCCCCTGACCTCTGACGAACGGGGCACGCTCATGACCTGTGGCGCGGACCCCTCGTCGGTGTGGGAGGCCTGTCTCAGAACCGTCCCGAGCAGCCCCAGCAGACTCTCGGAGAGCGCGAAACCCGCGTCACCGCCCTTGGCCGCGCGCAGGAAAGCGCGGTGGGCCAGCTCGACCCCGGCGTCCACGTAGACGGTCGGACGGAGCCTGCCCGATCGTTCGCCGGTCAGCGAACGCCACAGCGCGGGCGTGAGGCTGAGCGCGGTGCACACATCGCCGCCCGCCGGATGCGCGAACCGCTCCTCCTCGCCTGGCACGCCCAGATAGGCCATCGTCGGATCCACCAGCCCGTCGACGCCGTCCGTCATCCGCCCGAACCGGCCGCTGCGAACGAGCACCAGCCGGTAGTCGTCGTTGACCTCGATCTGCGACCAGCCCCGATGATCGTCGGCACAGGTCACGGTATCGACGGTGAAGCCCGGCCCCGTGCCGAGACGACGGTTGGAACGCATGATGCGAACGGTACGCTTCGCCACCGACATTTCCCGGAGACCGGTCGAGCCTTGGGCCGCCCGGCCGCGCGCGGTCGGGCGGCAGCAGGCCCGATCCCACCCGGCGGTTGGTCGTGGCCGGTGCGGCTCGGGCCTCGGCTGATCTGAGCGCGAGAGGTCGGGTCGGCTGTTGCGCTCCAGTGCCGACTCGGTCCCGAATGCCTCCAGCGAGCCGGCCATCCGAGCCGGCCATCCGACCGGTTGGCTGAGCCGGCAATCCGACCGGTTGGCTGAGCCGGCAATCCGACCGGTTGGCTGAGCCGGCAATCCGACCGGTTGGCTGAGCCGGCCAGCTGGGCCGGCGAGCTGAGTCGTTCAGCTGACCAGCTGAGCTCGGTTGGCTGAGCCGGCGAGCTGAGTCGTTCAGCTGACCAGCTGAGCCGGTTGGCTGAGCCGTTCAGCCGACTGCAGGAGGCGGCCGATGGGTGAGCGGAGGGCGGCGGCACGAGCCTGAGGTGTGGGGCTGGGAGAGAACGGAACGCCTCGGAATGGCGCGCAAGGATGTTCAAGACCCGGGGTGGGGGAGACGGGCAACCTGGGCGCATGACAACGAACATCGCCGCTCTCGCGGAAATCACCACCATCGTCGTCGACTCCGTGCGTCCGGCCGCGATGGCCGAGTTCTACCGCACCGTGCTGGGCGGTCAGATCACCCACAGCGACGACGACTTCGCCGCCCTCGACACGGGCCGCTTCCAGTTGGCCTTCCCCAAGACCGAGGACTACCAGGCCCCCGCCTGGCCCGGCGGCACCAAGCAGGTGCACCTCGACCTCAAGGTCGCCGACCTGGACGCGGCTGAGAAGGAACTGCTCGACCTCGGCGCCACCAAGCCCGACTTCCAGCCGGGTGGCGGCGACTGGGTGGTGCTGGCCGACCCTGAGGGGCACTTGTTCTGCATCGCCTCATGAGATCCGCGACCGGCCCCCGCCATGACACAGCGGGGGCCGGAAAGCTCACCCGTCCGGCCGTAGATCGCCGTCGGCCGGGGCGGGGCGGCGCTGACCGAGCCCGCGCCGTCGGGTCAGTCTGACCTGATCGCCTGGGTCGGGCAGCCGGTGGTGGCGCGCCGTACCCGATCGCCTGAGGCGGTCGCGTCGAGCAGAACCACGCGGCCGTCCTCCTCATCCTGGGCGAACACCTCGGGCGCGGCCAGCGCGCACTGCCCTGAGGAGGCGCATCGCTCGCGGTCCACCGTGATCATCACCACTCCACCTCCAGCCGGTGCACGCCGTAGATCGCCATGTCGTTCTTGAACGGCACCTGCTCCAAGGGCACGGCCAGGCGCAGGTGGGGCAGGCGGCGGAACAGCGCGGGGTAGGCGATCTCCATCTCCATGCGGGCGAGGTTCTGCCCGATGCACTGGTGGGGTCCGAACCCGAACGCCACGTGGGGCGCCTTGGGCCTGGTGACCTGCAACTCGTCGGGGTGTTCGAGCAGGGCGGGGTCGCGGTTGGCGGAGGCGAGCGAGCAGGTGACGAAGTCGCCTTCGGGGATCGCGTGGCCGTCGAGCTCCAGGTCGGCGTTCGCTCGGCGGTACATGCCGACGTCGACGATCGACAGGTAGCGCAGGAGTTCGTCCACCGCGGTCCTGGCCGCCTCGGGGCTCTGCCGTACCAGAGCGAGCTGGTCGGGGTGCTGCAGGAGCAGCAGGGTGCCGAGGCTGAGCATGTTGGCCGTGGTCTCGTGGCCGGCGATCAGCATCAGCACCGCGACGCCGATCAGCTCGTCGTCGCTCAGATCGGTGTCGAGCAGGTCGTCGAGCAGCCCCTCACCGGGTTCGGCGCGTTTGCGGGCGATGAGCTCGGACAGGTAGCCCGCGAACTCCAGCGCGGTGGCCTCCTGTTCCTCCACCGTGGTGGTGAGGCTCAGCATCTTGGCGCTGGCGTGCTGGAACTCCTCCCGGTCCGCGTACGGCACGCCCAGCAGCTCGCAGATCACCAGCGAGGGGATCGGCAGGGCGAAGTGCTCCACCAGGTCGGCCGGTCGGGGCCGTCGTCCGAGCGCGTCGAGCGTGTCGGTGACGATCTGCTCGACGCGTGGGCGCAGCCTGTTCATGCGCTGGACGGTGAACCGTCCCGTCATCATCCGCCGCAGCCTGGTGTGTCTGGGCGGGTCCATCTGGATGAACATCCCCGGCTCGGGCTCCACGGCACGCAGCGGCACGCCGAGGAAGCCGCCGTCGATCTCCGAGCTGAAGCGCGTGTCGGCCAGCACCTGCCTGACCAGGTCGTGCCTGGTCACGAGCCACACGTGATCGCCGTTGGCCAGCCGTACCTTGCTGATCGGCTCGTCCCCCATGCCCGCGGGCGGGTCGAACGGACACGTGCCCCTGTCGGTGGGAAGCGCTCTCATCTGTCAGCTCCTTGTCGTGTGTGAAGTGGCGTCGACGGGTCGAGAGGCCGCTCGTCGTCGACGAGGGTGGGTAGGCCGCGCAGCGTGAACAGCGCCAGCACCGCCACGGCCGCGACCAGGCCGCCGCCGATCAGCGAGGTGAGCTGGACGGCGTGCACGAACGCCTCGGACGCCGCCGCGACCACCTGCGCGGCCAGCCGCGCCGGCAGGTCCGCCGCCGCCTGCAGCGCCGTCGCGATGGAGTCGCGCGCCGCCTCGGCGCTCTCACTCCCCAGCCCGGCGGGCAGCCGGAGCGTCTGCCGGTAGAGCCCGCCGAGCAGGCTGCCGAGGAGCGCGATGCCCAGGGCCGCGCCCAGCTCGTAGGCGGTCTCGGCGATCGCGGAGGCCGCCCCTGCTCGCTCCTTCGGCACCGTGGCGATCACGGTGTCGGCGGTGACCGTGAACGACAGCCCCGCGCCGACGCCGATCAACAGCAGCGAGCCGAGGACCACCGGATAACCGGACTCGACGGGGAGCGTCACCAGCACCGCCAGCCCGGCCGCGGACAGGCCGAGCCCCAGCGAGATCACCACGGCCCTGCTCCAGGCCCGCGCCAGCCTGCCCGCCGCCAGCGCGGCGACCGTGGACGCGGCCATCGCGGGCAACTGGGCGAGCCCGGCCTGCAGCGGCGTCCAGCCGAGCACGAACTGCATGTGGAGGGAGAGGAAGAACAGCGTGCCGATCAGCGCGAACACCGCGATCATGTCGCCGCCGACCGCGCCAGAGAACGCCCTCCGCCTGAACAGCCGCACGTCGATGAGGGGATGGGCGAGCCTGGTCTGCCGCCGCCAGAACGCCACCAGCGCGGCCACCCCCACGACCGCCGCAAGGAGGACGCCTGTGTGGGCGAGGCCCGTGTGGGCGGCCTCCTTGACGGCGTAGATGACGCCGATCACGCCGACGATCGACAGCAGCACGCTCGGCACGTCCATCGGGCCGGGGGCGGGGTTGCGCGACTCCGGCAGCGTGACGGCCGCCACGATCAGGACGAGCACCATCACAGGGACGTTGATCAGGAAGACCGAGCCCCACCAGAAGTTGTCGAGCAGCGCGCCGCCCAGCAGCGGCCCCGCCGCCGCGCCCGCCGTGGTGACCGAGCTCCACAGGCCGATCGCGGTCGTGCGCTCGCGTGGATCGGTGAAGATGTTGCGGATGATGGACAGCGTGGACGGCATGATCGTCGCGCCCGCCACGCCCAGGACGGCCCTGGCGGCGATGAGCAGCTCGGGACTGGGGGCGTAGGCGGTGGCGAGCGAGGCCAGGCCGAAGGCGGTCACGCCGGCCAGCAGCACGCGCTTCCTGCCGAATCTGTCGCCCGCGTTGCCCGCCGTGATCAGCAGGCCGCCGAGCACGAACCCGTAGACGTCGGCGATCCAGAGAACCTGGGTGCTGGAGGGACGCAGCGCTTCGGAGAGGCTTGGGATCGCCAGGTGCAGCACGGTGCCGTCGATCACGATCAGCGAGACGGCGAGGCACAGGCTGGCCAGGGCCGCCCAGCGTCTCGTCCTGCTCAAGGGATGCATGCCGTCAACGATGGACCGGGGCTCGCACGCGGCCCGCACGCCGTGCGCACGCGTCCGCACCTGGCCCGCACGCCGTGCGCATGCGTCCGCACCCGGCCCGCACCCGGCCCGCACCCGGCCCGCACCCGGCCCGCACCCGGCCCGCACCCGGCCCGCACCCGGCCCGCACCCGGCCCGCACCCGGCCCGCACGCGGACTCACGCCGTCCCGAAGAGCTGTCCGTCGGAGGGCCGCGTTCGCCGGGACGAGCGCGCGGTGGAGTGAACTAGATGGTTGATGCCAAGGGGTGTGGCTACGTTTAGTGGTCGAATGCGATCAGCGACCGCT